>NZ_JBQFYW010000017.1:0-98574 GCF_056541825.1 Ruegeria sp. AF8
GCATCAAGGACTCAGGAAACGGCGTCAAGGAAGGCGTCATCGAAGCCATGAAATTCTTCACAAACGTAAAAACCTATTCGCTGCCATGGCCAGTATAACAGGCGATCACAAAGCAAAAACGTAAAAAGACCCCGGCAACGGGGTCTTTTCCGGAGGTGTCAGTCAAGCCGGACGTCCCGAGACAGGCAATCGACAGCTTGTCGGGTCTTGCCGTCAATCTGTGATTCCGGTGCGCAGGCGAAACCCAGCAAAAGAGCAGGATCCAAGGGTGCCAGATCCCTGAAAATCGAAACCGGCAGACAGTCGATACCCGCAGCCCAAAGCCGTTTTGCCATATCGTGGTCGGACAAAGAGGCATCTTTGAACCTGGCAACAAGATGCATTCCGGCGTTACATTGCTCGGGTTGCAGGATGTCTGCCGCTTGGTCTTCCAATGCCGCGACCAGAAGATCGCGTCGTTGCCGATAGGCCTGTTTCATCTTTCGGACATGAGCATTGAAACTGCCATTCTCCATGAAATAGGCCATCGCCTTTTGTTGAAGCACCGGCACGTTCTGGCTTAGCAACGTTCCCGCTGCCGCAAAGGCATGGCTCAACCCGGGCGGACAAATCAGATAGCCAAGCCGAATGGCGGGAAACATAGTTTTCGAAAAACTGCCGACATAGAGAACCCCCGCAGTCGGATCCAACGCCTTGAGGGCGGGCTGAGGACGTTCCTCATAGTGGAATTCACTGTCATAGTCGTCTTCGACGATCCATGCCTTTTGTTCGCGGGCGAGTTCCAACAACTCCAACCTGCGAGGCAGACTCATGGTCATTCCGAGCGGGTGCTGATGGGAGGGTGTGACAAAAATCAGGTTGCAAGGATCGTGATGGGCAACCGCATGCGCGATCGAGAACCCTTCGCCATCAAGCGGTACGGAGCGGACGTTCAGCCCCTGAAGACGCGCCGCGTCCCGGAACGCGATATGACCGGGATCTTCCATCCATATAGTGTTGCCGGGCGTCAACAGTGTCATAAGTACAATGGAAAACGCTTGCTGGGCGCCTGCTGTGACAACGATCTGATCTGTGCCGCATTCGATTCCCCTGCAGTCCCTGACATGGGCGGAAATCGTGGCCTTCAACTCTTCAAGCCCGCTAGGAGGCCCGTAACCAAGAAGAGACGTGTCGCGGTTGCGGATCGCACGAGACTGGGCCTCGGCCCAGGCACGGCGCGGAAAAAGATCAAGCGCCGGAATACCCGGTCGAAACGCCGAAACCTGGGAAAGGCGCGTTGTGGAGCGCGAGCTTTGGATCTGTTCGACATGTGGCGAGATCGGGCCGAGACCGGTCGTCCGCCGTCGTCTCCGCGCGCGGGTGATTTCAATCGGAAGATCTCCGGATGACAGGTTCGCCACGTAAGTACCTGATCCAGTTTGTGATTCAAGAAAGCCTTCGGTGACAAGCTGTTCAAACGCATTCTTGATCGTCAGTCGGGAAACCCCGAGATCCTGGGCCAGTTGGCGGGTCGAAGGAAGGCGTGTGGTTTGAGGCAGAGAGCCATCCAGAACTGCCTTTCGAATTCGGTTTTCAAGTTGGCGGGTCAACGGAGTTGTGCTTTGCCTGTCCAGGTGCAACATCGACAAAAACGCACCGCCGGTTTTCTTCATTTTGTCGTTCATCAAAGAAACATCCCATAATTGGATATACCTGAAAATTCCGATTGGGTATTTTCACATACCCACTTTTCAACAGCAATAGGGAACATGTTTTAAAGCGGGCATTCCCGTGAACTTTGTGGCGAGGACATCCGGCCGAACCGGCTGGGAGATGTAGGGAGCGGGAAAATGACCAAGCATCATTTTTTTAACAAGAAATGCATCAAGGTGTTTTCCGAGACCAACGCCCGGTTCGAGATCCCGATCCTGATAACGCATGGATTTTCGCTGTTGAGCCTTGCGTCCCTGACGGATGTGTTTGATGCAATTGGAACAATCGGCCACCAGGAGCAAGTACGGGTACGGTTGGTATCAGTTGACGGGCAACCGGTGCAAGCGCGCTCTGGTGGTCGTATCCTTCCTGATGGATCACTGGACTCGTTGGGACCGGTTCAGGGTGTATTTTCCGCCAAGGACGCCATTGTCATATGTTCCGGCCCAGTTCTGAGCGACTGTGAACACGCTGCGACAATGAAGGTCGTGCGGCGGTGCCGGCAATCTGCAACTCCGATTTGTATAATGGGCGGGGCCGTACGCACGGTTGCGCGCGCAGGCAAATTGGCCAAAGGCACCGACCTCTGGACGCGCTTGCCGGCCAACAGCGAAATGTTGCCTCACATGGAGTTCTCAAACGCGATTTTTGTCAAAGACGGAAACGTCGTGACCTGTTCGGGAGAGCTTGGTGCAATGGATTTTGCACTCAACTGGGTCAGCGAGAATCTTTCGACCGGTGTGGCGGCCAAGATCCGCAATCACCTGCTTGCTTCGTCGTCACGTAGCGCGGATCGGGCGCAAACATGCACGGTCCCCGATACCTACAAAAGCGCGCCGAAGCAACTTCAGGACATCATCGCGATCATGGTGGACAACCTTGAAGAACCGCTGTCGATGGCGGTTGTGGCGCGCAAAGTTGGATTGTCAGTCCGGCAGGTCGAGCGGTTGTTCGCCCGCTACCTTTCCACTTCACCAGTCAAATTCTATCGCGCAAAGCAGTACGAACAGGCCCGGGTGCTGATCGAAGACACCAATATGACGGTGACCGAGGTTGCATTGGCCTGTGGCTTTTCTTCATTCTCGGCATTTGGCCGGGGATTCAGGAAACAGTTCGGGATCGCGCCAACCAGATTGCGGTCTATGCACCAACCATTGGTCTGATCCTCTTTGCCTGATGTCGGGAGGAGAGTGAAGTTCCTGAATTGCTCATGGGTGACATTTTAGCTTTGATGCTTCACATCTGCCCCTTGTAATCGATATTATGTTAAATTTAGAAGCGCCCTCAATTGGCTGATTTTCACCACTGGGTTTAGCCATCACTATCTTAATCCGCGATTTTTTGGTAAATTACTCAAACTATACTAGAGAACATTTTGACGGAGTGCATTGAATGCGGGTGTACGAAGCGGTTGTCGCCGCGCTCGAATCCATTGGTGTCGATGCCGCATATGGTGGCGCAGGAGAAAACGCCGCCGGAATGATGCTGGCACTGGATGCCTCTGACAAAATCAGGCCGATCATCGCCAAGAACGAACAAGGTGCGGCCTTTATGGCATGCGGACACGCCATGTTCACCGACAAGCTGGGAGTTTGTTTCGCAACGGCTGGCCCGGGGGCGTTCAACCTGATATCGGGCCTGGCCGTGGCACTGACCGACAGCTATCCGTTGCTCGCGATCAGTGGTTACTCGACCTTGGCATGGCAAGGACGTGGCAGCCTTAATGAAACCTCCGGACTGGTCCGCACGCCGGATTCTCGCATGATCTTTAGTGCGGTGACCAAGAAAGACCCCGCCACCGGCGAGTCCGCGGACTATCTTGTCACCGACCCGGGCGATCTGATGGATGTATTGCAGCGGGCCGTCGACGTCGCTTTCGAGGGACGTCCCGGCCCGGTTCATGTCGCAATTGCCGAAGATATCACCGACCCAAAGATCGAGGTCATGAATTTCCGACCTTTGACACGGCCCAAGGCCGTTGCGCGGCCTGATCCGACGCAGGTAAAGCAAGTTGTCGAGTACCTTAGGCAGGCATTTGAAGAAAACAAAACTGTTGTCTTGCTGACTGGTTTCGGGGCAATTCGCGCTGCGGCGAACGAAATCACCAGAACGTTCATGGAGCGTTTTCAAATCCCGCTGCTGACGACGATGGACGGCAAGGGTATTGTGGACGAGGAGCACCCGCTCGCCATCGGACTATACTGCGATTCCGGCCACAAGGCGGCTTGGGAATTGTTCGAAACGGCGGATGTAATTCTGGCTGTCGGAAACTCATTTGCTCAGCATGCCACCTTCGATTTCTTTGACGAGTTGTTCACGAACAAGACCCTGATTCACGTCAATATCGATCCGGGCGAGTTCGATAAATTCTACAAGGCCGACTATGTCATCCAAGGAGATGCCAGGCTGGCGTTGGAAGAGGTGTTCGCGCGGCTGGACCACCAGGTCGGGCAGGTCGAAAACAAGGATTACCGGCCCAAGGACTACGATGAACGGTTCATCATTTCGCCTCAGAAAGAGTTGCATCCTGGCGAAATGGTGCAAAAAATCTCGCAGATGCTTCCGCCGGGCGGGATCGTTCTGACAGATGCCGGGGCGCATGCCGCCTGGACCGCCTATTACCTAGAGTTAAAGGACGGCCAGAATTTCCGCAAACCCGGTACATACGGGCCGATGGGGATCGGTGTCTGCGGCGCCATCGGAGCGAAGTATTCCCAAATGCACCGGCCTGTTGTCGCCTCCGTGGGCGACGGGTCATATCTGATGTCCGGATTCGAGCTTATGACAGCGGTGCAATATGACATTCCGGTCATTTGGGTCATTTTCAATGACCGCGAATTCAAGCTGATCAAGCTCTACCAGTTGTCTGCATTTTTCAAGACAGGCCTCGTCGAGTTCGACAATCCGGACTATGCCGCCTATGCCCGCGCGTGCGGAGCACAGGGGTTTACCGTCGACACGCTCGAAGATTTTGAAGAGGCGTTTCGCGCCGCCCTGACCAGCGGAAAACCGACATTGATCGACGCACGGATCACACGTCTGGCGCTGCCGCATTACTCGCCTCACCCCGAAGGAATTCTGGCTGCACTCTGGTCGGGAGTACGCAAACGATTTGGGTTGTGACTGGGAGGCCCATATGACTGGCAAAACCTCAACTTTTCGCAATTGGAACGAAACCTTTTCCGGCGGCTCTCGGGAGGCCGAGCGAAGAGAAACCAAGGAACTTGCCGAACTGATGATGGCCGCCCAGCTCAAATCTCAGGCGGCCGCAAAGGCGCGTCATGTTGATCGGGCCTTTCACACCAAATCGATCGCGGCATTGAAAGGTGCGGAACTGCGAATTGCCGAAGATCTGCCCGAAGATCTGCAATTCGGCTTTGCCAAACCCGGGGCGAGTTACCCCGCGTTGGTTCGTTTTTCCAACGCATCTTCGAGAACGCAGTCGGACGAGGAAAAAGACCTGCGCGGAATTGCCGTTCGTGTTGAAACGGACGAAGGCACCGCTCACGATCTTCTGGCGACCAACTTTCCCGTTCCTCATGCGCGTAACGCCCGTCAATTCGTAGTCTTCGCCCATGCGCTTGCAGGAGGCACGATATCGAAACTGATTGGCCTCGTGCGCCTGATCTTCGTGCTTGGTCCGTCCGAGACATGGCGGATGCTGCAAAACGTGCGTGAAGCGTTGAGAATTTGCGACAGCGTCGCCCTTGAAAGCTATTGGAGCCGCGGCGCCATTGCCTGGGGTGGCGAGGCCGTGCGTTATACGTTCAAGCCTGCGCCGGGCACGCCCGGTGTTGCCGGCGAATTTGCCGGAGCGACGCGCCTTTCGTCCGAATTTGCAGTTCGGCAGGCTATGGGGGACATTCGCTTTGAACTGTTTGTTCAACGCTTCGTCTCAGAAGTTCAGACCCCGATCGAAGATGCGGCGCATGAGTGGGAAGAAACGGTCAGCCCCCCGATCAGGGTGGCCGAACTGGTTTTACCCCGGCGCGATCTTTCTACCCCGGATGCACTGGCCGAAGCCGTGGCCGTTGATGCGATGGCGTTCAACCCGTGGAACACGACGGAAGAATTCCGGCCCTTGGGCAACCTGAACCGCGCGCGCAAACTGGTCTATGACGCATCGGCGGCGCATCGGCAGGGCAAGCGTTTCAAGGCGCATCCGCCGCCATTGCAGAACCGAATTTTCGGGAATTTGGCCCGTTCGGCCCTGCGCGCCGTAAATCGGCGCGTTCCTTGGCACAAAATCCCGTTTTTGCTGATTCAACTGCTGAATCTGGACGCTCTGAGATACGATTTGCGGCAGAAAAGCCTGCTCGATACCGATCCCGAAGAAAGCTCTCCTTCTACCCGGCAAGTTCCGCCAGAGCCCACGGCCGACCAGCGTATGTACCGAACCTATGACGGCACGTACAACGATCTGTCTGATCCGAATATGGGGGCGGTGGGTGCAAGTTTCGGACGCAATATGCCGCCGCAGATCCAACCGGAGAACAGCCCCAACCCGATAGAGGTGGCCCGCAGGTTGATGGATCGCAAATCCTTCATCCCCGCAAGAATCCTGAACGTTCTGGCTGCGTCCTGGATACAGTTTCAGGTTCACGACTGGGTCGCACACGAACGGCGAAAGCTGGGCGAAAAGGACGACGTCGTGCCAATCCCCGATGCCTATCCGGATTGGCGCAATACGCCTGATGGTGAACACGAAAGGGACATGCGTATAGCCGGAAACATCCCGCTGGGCGATGGTGACGATCCGTTCCTGTTTGCGAACGAAACCTCGCATTGGTGGGACGGGTCAGAAGTCTATGGCAACAACTCGGAGGCAGCGCAGTTATTGAGAGCCGGAGCGAAGCTCAAACTGGAAGATGGGTATCTGCCAACCAATGTTCATGGCTTTGAGATGACCGGCTTTAACGAGAGCTGGTGGTTGGGACTGTCGACCATGCATACGCTGTTTGCCCGCGAGCATAATGTGATCTGCGAGGCGTTGCACGGTGAATACCCGCTCATGGAAGATGAGAGGATTTATCAAACCGCGCGGCTGATCGTGTCTGCCCTGATTGCCAAGATACATACGGTCGAATGGACCCCGGCCATTCTTGGCACCGAGGCGCTGGAAATCGGTATGAAAACCAATTGGTACGGTCCGCCGAAGTCGTGGCTCACGCGATTGGGTATCTGGCTGACCGATGTGCACGCTCTGAAAGGCATCCCGGAAACCCTGCCCGACCACCACACAGCCCGATATGCGCTGACCGAGGAATTCGCCACGGTCTATCGGATGCACCCTCTGATCCCGGATGACTATGTTTTTTATGATTTCGAGACCGGAAAAGAAAAAGCGCGGCGCGGTTTTCTGGAAATACAAGGCGAGCAGACCGACGATCAGTTACGCAATCTGGGATTGAGGGACGCGCTATACTCGCTGGCAATTGCCCATCCCGGGGCGATCACGCTGCACAACTTTCCGAAATCACTTCAGAATTTCGAGCGTTTCGGCGAACTGATAGATCTGTCGGTGGTCGACATCGTAAGGACACGTGCGCGGCGCGTGCCGCGCTACAACGAGTTCCGCAAGGGCTTGCACATGCCGCCGGTCACCCGATGGGAGGACCTGACAGCGGACCCCGGCACCAATCGGACACTCCGAGAACTTTACGGTGAGATTGACAATGTCGACACGGTGATCGGCCTGCTTGGGGAAACACCACCCGACGGATTTGGATTTTCCGATACGGCGTTTCGCGTTTTCGTCCTGATGGCCTCGCGCCGGTTGCAGTCGGACCGTTTTCTGACCACGGATTTCAGGCCAGAGGTCTACACGCCCCTGGGCATGGATTGGATTGAACAGAACGGAATGAAATCGGTCCTGTTGCGCCATTTCCCGGAATTTGCCCCGGTGTTGCCGAAAACGGGTACGGCGTTTGCGCCGTGGCGCGTTGTGGACGGAGGGTGAACAATGGCACAATCAAACCCCTCGAAAGGTCTTGATGCGTTTTTGAAAGCGCCGCTTGCACACACCCTTTGGAACCGGAGAACCAAGCGGGTCGGCCGTGGATCGAACGTGGTCGCTGGTTCACTCGGCTGGCAATCGGCAAACGAACCTTCGCCGCTCGACCCACTGCAGGAGGCCATTCTGATAGCAGCAACCGGCGCGTCGGGGATGACCATGCCGGACCGACCGTTTTTTGACGACGAAAGCGGTGACCCGATCATGTCCAAGCCGAATCTGGTGATGGAGGGGCGCACGGCCGGAAGCCCGGACAACGCGCAGGGCACGCATTTTTTCATGATCAATGACAGCGGCACGTATTTCCTGCGACGTCTTGATCCGCTGACGGGCGGTACCACGAACTGGACGCCGGATGTGCTGTTGGATCGGGCCGAGCAGGCCAAGGTGCGCATTCTGAACCGCCGCGTCGATGTGCCCGGCGATATGCGCGATTTTCCCGCCTATCTCGATTCCAACCGGTTCTTGTCCAACCGACCCGGATCCACCATTTTCTTTCCGGTGGTGGATCTGTCGCACCAGTACATCAACGCGTTGATGTACCTGCTAACCCAACCCGATCATGCCCGCCCGGTGATCGTGGATGACCGGAACTTCTATCAGCCGGCCGGAGTGAAAGATTGGATCAAAAAGGGCTTTTTGAATCCGGATATCAAGATCCCCTTGGGTGTTCTGGGCCAGATGCGCACCCAGATCGAGGCGGACTTGTTGATTCAAAACCTGTTTCTGGTCACCGAGGCCCTAGGCTTGGGTGGTTGGATTCACGCTGCCATTTCTCCGCCGGTTCTGCTTGGCGATCCCAAGTTTCGGGACAAGTTTGGGAACATGCTGAACTTTGACTATGTTTCGCCGAAATGGCGGTTCATGGACCTGTTCCGCTGGCACACGCTGCCAATCGCGAGGATGAGGGACATCCGCGCTCATGCGGTTGGACTCCGCCATCATGGCGAACACCTGATCAAGGGCAAATGCCCTCCATACTACGCCTCAATGTCCGATGCCGTGGACGCGGTCATCGCGGGCAAATTCGGAGAGGGCGGTATTTACAAGAACCGGGAACTGTTTGCGAAGATCTACAAAGGCGAGTTTGGAGACAAGTATCTGGAAGAAGCCGGAGAATACGAAGAAGACGTCATAAACTGTGCACGCGATATATGCGCGTATATCCATGACACTCACGGGCGGTTCCCCGCGCATTGTGAAGCGATTCACGCGCCGGGTATCTGGCTGCAGGCACACCGGGTCGAAAACGAATACTATGAAACCTACTTTGACAACGGACTGACCGAGGCTCAGCGTGCGCACGATGCGAACTGGCCTTCCTAAGATCAAAGTAAGTCCCAACAACAAGAGCGCGGTTGCACCCCCAAAGTATGAGAATTCAGAACGTGTGATAGGATTGCAATCGGCACAAGAGCCAGCGCTTGCGCCAAATAAGCATCCAGACCCGCGTTCAAAATCAGATGCAACAGGTACACGTTCGACAGGTACACGACAATATTGGTCGCGACATACAAGCCTGACCTTGCCGCTGCGCGCATGCGGAATACGTGACTTGCGGGGCCACGCAGGTTGAATTCCCAGCACAGCGTGAACTGCGCGGTCAGCGCGAGCAAAGGGTGCAATCCGGTGAAAACCATCGCTGCATACAGCGCATAACCCGTCAGAAGTGAAAGCAAGCAAAAAGGCAGGCGCCATTGCATCATGCGACGAGGCACGGGAATGTCATCAATCGCTCTGGGCAGGTAACACACTGTCATCCGCCAGCCCTCCGAACAGAGGTGTTGGTCGAGATGATACATCGGCTTGAAAAGACCGGGACAATCCCTGCCTTCCCTCTGCCGTTTCTGCCTGTGCGTGGCACAAACGGCAAGCACATTTGCTTGACCCCACTCATTGGGATACCCCTCCCAAAACCAATAACAACGCATCGCCTAACACGACGACCCACACAACAACGCGTTACGGATCACATCTCCGCAACCGTCACAACGGCGCAATTCCTTTTGGGGTCCCGACAGAGCGCGATTTGGCTTCAGCAAATCCCGCGGCGCGGCTCTTGCCTTTCCGCTTCAACTCGCAGCGGTCGGCTCCCCCCAAAAACAGCAACCGTGCGATTCAAACTATCACACAAGACCAACGGCCCGAACTACTTTTTCAAAGTTCGATGTCTACACGATTATACTTCAACCCATTGATCGTAATAATTCTCATGCTATCAGCGCATTGCGTAAACAACTTCATGGGGCATTGAAGGATTGCGCATTGGGCGGCCGGGAATAATTGCACGAAAATCGGCAAAATTGTCGCCGAACTGGAAACGCTTAACATCCTGCCACAAGTTTCCCGGGCAAAGCCGCCGGATTTGCACGCGGCTGGCAGGTTTGAGTTACAGTTCCAGCACACGGGACAACCCGATTTCGGCGCGGCCCACAGCTTGTACAATTGTCTCGACCTGCTGTCTTTGCAAACCGGCCAATTCCGGGTCATCGGCACGGATCAGAGTGATGGCTTTGCGAATTTCGGATTGGGCTGACTGGATTGCGCGCCGCGCTTCGGTGGCCGCCTCGCGGCGGATAGCTTCGCGTTCGGCGGCCGACGTTGCCAGTGCCAGACGGCGATTGGCGTTCTCGCCTGCCTCTCGTACCCCGGCAGCTGCGCCACGGACGATATCCCCGATGCCTTCCAATCCTGGCGGCAGGTCAGAGGCTATGCTTTCAAGATCACCCGCATAGTCATCCATCGCATCGGCAAGACAGGCCAGATACAACGCGACATCGTCACCCTGCCCGCCGCAGGAAGAAATCCGTGCTTCATGGTCGTCCGAAACGATTTCGACAGTGTCCAACGTCTTGGCGGCCTCTTCGACCGGAGTTACCGCTGTACCACCTGTGGCAGATCCGCCACCGCCACCCCCACCGCCAGTACTCATCTTGGTATCGACTGTAAGAGTTATTTCTATCGACGGGATCGGTGGAGTTGGAACGTTGATCTCTTCCACGACTTCAAAGATCCCGGTGGCATAGCTGATGTCATAGTTGGAAAGACCGTTGCCCTGCGCATTGGACACAAAGATGGTATAGGGTGACCCGTCTATGGTCGCGTCCGCATCCGCACCATCACTTTGAAACTGCGCCGACGTTACTCTGTCGGCAGGATTTACAAGACCCGACGTGCTGAATTCGGTGCCCGAAAAGACAAACGTAAACCCTTCGGGTTTGACCTGATTGCGTGCCGTAATCGTAAGTGGCGCCAGGTTTACGAACAAAAGCCCGGTATCATAGAAAATGTCGTAATTCCCAACGCCCGATCCGACGGCGTCGCTGGATGTGACCACATATCCGTCACTTCCTGACACCGGAGCGAACCGGGCTGCGCCATCGCTGGTCAGCGTTACGCTTGTCACCGTATCGGTTCCCAGAAGACCCATCGTGGAAAACTCAGTCCCCGAGAAAGTGAACCCGTCACCATAGGTTCGGCTCAGAAAATCGGGAGAAATGAACAGAACCGCCGGTTCGACGGTCAGCTGACCATTCACATAGGTAATGTCATAGTTGCTCAGCCCCCCTCCGGTCGCGTCGCTGGGGATGATCGAATAGGGGCTACCCGCGACATCGGAAAATTCGGCGGCGCCGGCACTTGTCAGTGTGATGCCGGACACGAAATCTTCCACGACCAAGCCGGTAGCCGTGAATTCGGTTCCTGCAAAGCTGAAGGTTGTGCCGTAGGTTTTGGACTGGTCATTTGCCGTAATCGTCAATGGCGCGGGCGTAACGGTTCCAACTCCGGACAAGGCCGCGACATCGTATGTAACGTCTTGAGCGCTGCTGAGCGTTGTCGTTGATGTCACAAACGTTGTGCTGCCCACGGATTCATCGGAGAAGAAAAGATTGGTGAATGCCGGTGATGTATCGAGTGTGTCACCTGCGGGTCCGAACAAATAGGTTCCCGGACCACCTGCAACAGTCCCGGTTGCAGTC
This sequence comes from Ruegeria sp. AF8, assembly GCF_056541825.1. Taxonomy (NCBI): domain Bacteria; kingdom Pseudomonadati; phylum Pseudomonadota; class Alphaproteobacteria; order Rhodobacterales; family Roseobacteraceae; genus Ruegeria; species Ruegeria sp. AF8. The sequence continues at coordinate 11,686 of NZ_JBQFYW010000017.1, forward strand.
GCAGAGAAAGTGCTGCCGTACTGGGCGGATAATGGATCATAGGTCACATAAACCACAGGGCTGGTCGTGTAGTTCTGCGGATAGAGTCCGAATGCCCCGGGGGCCCAGTTATTCACAAAATTCCACGCCGCAGGGCCGGCAAGTGCGACAAAGCCGTCCGTGTCCTGGAACTGGGCCGTTGACAGCCCGGTACCGCCCGCACTGGTGCTTTGCCCGGAAGTGTCCGTGTCCCAGAACGAACCATTTACCGTGCCTATGTTGGCGCCGGCCAAACCGCCTGTAACTGCGGTCCCGTTGGATACAGAGACACTGCCCGTGGAGTACGACGTGGATATCGTCCCGCCTGCATTGTCGCCGACCAGACCGCCCGCTGTCGCCCCGCCCCCAGCGAGGGTAAATGCTAGATCACCAATGGAATAAGAACTCTGAATCGTTCCCGCCGACCGGTTTTCACCGACCAGACCACCTGCATGGAAATTTGCGATTGTTGAACCGAAACCCGGATCGGACCCGATAACCGAGCCTCCCGCGTGAGACCGGAAAATGATCCCGGTGTTCACCCCGGCAAGCCCACCGATTTCGACCAGCCCCGAGCCGAAACCTGGTTCTTCATAACTGACGGTCGCAAGCGAAAAACTGTCACGTATGGTGCCGTTATTCGTTCCAACCATGCCACCGAATGGCCCAGAGTCCGCATACTCAAAACCGTCCGGAGATTGATTGCTCATCAAACCCGTGACCGATGAGGCTTCAATCGTTCCGTTGTTGACAGCGGCAAGGATACCTCCGCCGCCGGTCACGATGTCTGCATTTTCGAGCCGTAAGGCTGTTACGACCGCGCTATTCCCTAATGTGGTGAAAAGCCCGCCCACGGCGCCGGAACGGTCCACAAACAGCCCGTCAATCGTGTGGCCAGCCCCATTGAATATTCCGTCAAACGAACTGATCGGCTGGAATCCCTCGAAACCTTCGCCAAAATCGAACCACCCAGATGTTCCGCTGGCGTCGATATCATTGGCGAGCACGAAATTCGACGAAGATAGCGAAGTGCTGTTCACCCCTTGTACGCCGTAGATGTCCGTCAATTGATACGAACTGGCAGCAGACCCGTCTCCGCCGAGGGCACGCAAAAAGGTGGTGGAACCGCCAAGTTGAAAATCCGAAGCCTGAAATGCGGGCAACGTTCCGCTCACCTGAGACCAAGTGCCATTTTCCAATCGGAAGGTCCCTACATTTACGGTTCCGCCCGCGCCGGTTGTGATCGTGCCGCCGGCGTCGATGGCGAAATCACCAGAAGTTCCAGTGATCCCAGCATTCAAAATGACATTTCGGTTGGCCGTCAGCCGGAATTCGCTGAAGCTGCTCCAGGTAATCGCGCTGTTGATTGTAATGTCGCCGGGATCCGTGCCCGAACCCCCAAGATCCGTGCCCGAGCCTCCAATGACCAAGGATCCGGTGCCGTTGGTATTGAGTTCAACCGAAGTGGTGGCCAAATTCGATTCAATTGTAGCCACGTCAATGGTGCCGGGCACGGTGATGTTTGTCGGGTCAAGCAACAGAAGGCCGATCTCGCCGTCCGGTGCCCGCAGATCCGCCAGACCACGATAGCGCAAGTCCAGCTTGCCCGACACTTCGGCAAATCCGCCGTCGCCCGCCAGATCACCTCCGCGTGCCGAAATCAGGCCATCGAACTCGGTATAGACATCGGACCACACAATGATCCGACCGCCGTCACCGGCTTCGCCACCGTCAGCGGAAAGGCTTGAAGCGTCATCGACATAAACGCTGGTGGCGCGCTGAAGGTCACCGCCGCCCTGATAATCACCACCCACGCGGATCTGGCCGCCCTGCCCTTCTCCGGCCCCGTCCGAGGTCAGGTTCGCGCCCGCGAGCGTAATCTGCTCACCAGTAATCGTGATGTCCCCGCCCGGCGCCGGGCGGGCCAGTGGGCGTGGGCTGGTTTCAACCAGCTCGACCTTTGCCGAGGTATCGATCGTTCCGCTGACATGAACGCCGCCACCGCTTCCACCCAGAACCACCGCGCCTGAACGTCCGCTGACGGTCTGCGCTTCGATCACGCCTGACATGTTCACGACCTGCCGCGCCGCGTCCCGTGCGCTGGCTGCCAGCAGATGTACCTGACCGCCATTGGCCTCGATCAATCCTGAATTCTCGACCAGCGCATCCATGCTGTCGTCACCGTCCGACGGAACGGCAACCTGAAGGAAACCGTCACCGGACACGTCCAGCGTGACCCGCTCTCCGGCGCCGAGGCCAACCTTGCCAAGGGGCACCCGAATGAGGCCCGAGTTCTTGACCTTGCCGCCGATCAACGCCGCATAACCGCCCGGAACAATCGAAATCTGCCCTGCGTTTTCAACCGCCGCGGATTGACCCTGGCCGTTGAAACGGTACTGGCCCGACAGGAAATCCTCGTTGGTGATATCCAAAGTCGACGCGACAAATCCGCCTGTTTGCACGTGCCCGGCTGGACCAATGAAAATACCGTTGGGATTGACGACGAACACCTGGCCGTTTGCATTCAATTGACCGTGAATTTCCGAAGTGGTGTTCCCGGTCACCCGGTTCAACAACGCGCTGTTCACCGAAGGCTGGTTTATGTTGACCTGCGCCTCCTGACCAATGGAAAAGCTGTTCCAGTTGACAATGGCGGCATCCGACCCCTGAGAGATATTCATCTGGGACGAAGACGGGGACGCAATCGTTACGGACCCTGCGCTTACCGTCCCCCCCGTTGGCAAATCACCGGCCAGGGCGGTTGAGGACAACAAAATTGCAATCGTCCCCAGAAAGATTGGCGAAGAGTACCCGCAGTTTGTAACTTCAGAACCTTCGGCTCGCGACGATGCTGAAGCGGTTCTCATCTGGTTCGAGATCATCTCTTAACCCTCTCCCATATTCAACTCGCAATGAACCGGACTGGAACGGGGAGTTTTCAATCGTCAAAAATTCGATCCCAAGTCCGTAACTAGAAGCTTTGGTTGTGCTCTGTTCGAAAACAGTCGGATTTTCCAGTCCTACCACACCAGTGGCTCCGAACAAATATGGTTTGCCAATAAACGGATACCCGCCAATGGAAAGTGACAACTGCCGGGCCACCTCGGCCCGCAGAACCCAGCCGTCATCCCCTTGGATCGTGCCTGCATCAAATGTCGAAAGCTCTCCGAGACCGCCAAGGCTGATCTGTTCTGACGACACCAGCGGATCTCCGAAATTGCTCTGGGCGCGACCGCGCAGCGACAAGCTCCAGTCCTTGTCGAATGGCCGCAGATATTGGAACCCCAAAACCAGCTTGGTAAAAACCGCGTCCGCCCCCTGACGCGACAACGGAGTTTCCCCTGGCCCCGGCGTTGTCCGTGCGCCGAACGCGTCGATTCCCTGCGACAAGACCGCGCTTGCCTGCAAGTAAGAGCCGTCGTCATAGTTCCAGCTACCATCAAGCGAAGCGCGCAAAACACTCAACTCGTCATCGTAGATCGGAAATTCTGTGTTGAATCCGATGAGGTTCTGCTCGTCACTTATCCGGTCAAGAATGAACTGTGAGGAGAGGTTAAAGCGGCGTGACCGAATCCAGGGATAGTAAAACCGGAACGACAGCCGGTCGAAACTGCTGTTGGTCGGAATGAGTTCATTGTCTGGTGTGGACCTGCTTGACGTGCCTTCAATGTTGAAGGTCAACCCGTCCAGCCCGATCGGGAAAACGACGCCGGCGGCAAGAATACGGTATTGAGCCGAATCCGAGAAGTACCGGGTCGGGGACCCTCCCAGCCGGGCATAAAATGTCTCACCCATTTGGAGCGCGCCATTCAATTCGACACCCGCGCTCAGATTGAGCGGCCCGAGTTCGTCGGAAAGCGAATTGTCGAATCCATAAGACCCTGTCACCCGTTGATATTCGCCATCAAGTGTGAGCAACGTGCCACCGTCCTGCTGGCCCGCTGAGAGGGTCGAGGACAATCTCACACCATATGTATCACCCGCCAGCAAAAGCGCGCGCTCGATCTGCTGCAGCCGGATGCCACGTTTCCCGACAAGAGGATCCGTAAGGCGAACGATCCGGTTCCGCACGGGTTCGGGGACGGCTGTCGCGTCAATTTTCTCGATATATCCGTCAACCACCACGATCCTGAGCATCCCGCCGTCCCGGACGGTTTGTTGGGGCAATACAACCCGGGCCAGTACATAACCGGCATCCGCATATTCGCTTTCTAACAAGCGCGTGGCCCGAAATATCTCGGATACCGGAACACGCTTGCCGGCCAATGTATTTATGAAATTCTGATTTGCGCCTGCCATTTGGGGCAAAGCCCCCTGTATTTCGACCTTTCCGATTGTGACGAACAATCTGTCTGATCCGGGGGGGGTCTGCGCCCCCGGATCGCGTGCCACTGTTACAGGGCCCGTGGTGGCACGTTGGTTTTGCGGCTGGAATGTGGATGGAGCAAGGTTTGCAGCCGATTGCGCCATTGCCGGTCCGTAATTCGCACCGACCAGCGAAGCGGAGATACACAGTGCGACGAATTGGGACGGGATAGCTAACCGGAAAAAACGCATAGACGCCTTACTATATTTGAAAGACCTGGTCTTCGACAGGGAACTCTTTTTTTGTGTGTTTGGGCAAGCACAAAGCGCCCAAAGGTGACTTTCAGGGTGATATCTGGAACCAAGTATGTTGGCTGCGCAACAAAATTCCGCCACAATTTGACTTGTAGGTTGATCGTGCCCCCTTCAGGTCTGAACCGGAGCTCAAGTTTATGCTGACCAAGTCCCAAAGGGCTTTTCTGGAGAGATTTGCAGATACTCCGCGGCCTGCGGACCCTCGGCAAGCCGATGACAAGGTAAGCCCCGAACGGGTTCTGCAGAAGTTCGAGCAGCTATTGATGCGCGTGCAGGCCATGCCACCGCGCGGCGCGCGATTGTTGCAACCATTTACCGACCCGCTCGTGAACGCCGTGTCCAAAGCGCGCGGCCTTATCGATCAGGGCGACCCGGAAACAGCAGAAACGATATTGGACCGGGAACAGGATACAGCCCGCGCACTGGATCGTGAGTTCGATGCAGCAATATTGTATCTGGAGGAAGAGAAAAAGTTTCAAGTTCGGCTCAGGCAAACACTGGCGCAAAAAAACACTGGCGGAGATATAGCGATCCCCGACTATCTCGTGAGAATGAAAACTGACGAAAAGCGCAGGCAAGCTGCCATTGCCCGCGGTGACATCGGGCAGGCGCTGGTGGTTTGTGAGGGGCAGGATCATCGTCACTCTGCCATGATGCAAGAGGCCTCTCGCGGTGCCGATTTCACTCGCCTGCGGTCGGAACTGGAAACGGAAATAGCCCGGATTGAATCTCTGGCACCCGGCGGCGGTCAGGCACGGCCAATTCTCAAGGACGTGCGTGAAATGATGGATGATGCCGAGAGTTTTACCAAAAGCGACAATTGGGTTGGTGCGGTGATCATGCTGCGGAAAGCGCGCACCGAACTGCGTGTGGCGACCAAGGGTCTGGAGTTGATGTCAAGGCTGCCGGCCGTGGAAAAAGACGATGACTTTGACGAGGTCTATACCCGAGTTTTCGCTATGGTAGATGGGTTGAGGAAAATGTCCGCTGCCCGGCAGTTCATGGCGGAATTGTCAGAATGCATCAAAATGCTCCGGAATGCCCGGGCCACTCTTCCCGATCAGGCGGGAGCGTTGGCTTTGCTCGAGTCCGCTCGCCAGTCAATTGAGACAGTAACGAGAGAAGTTTTGGACGACGGCAAGTACACCAGCGCCTTCAGGCAGGTGGCTGTTCAGGCAAAAGAGTTACAACGGATAAATGAAGACAATTGCGTAAAGCCTGAACTCAAAAAGGTTCACGCAGCCCTGACCGAAGCGGATCAGGCGGCTCGCGCCCGCGATTTCTTGGCGGCGTTTGGTTATCTGGAAACAGCGGAGGGCGCGATAAAAATTGGCAATACCGCCGCCCATGCGTATCTGGAGTTTGTCGCCCCTGCCCGCAAGGAATTTGCCACGATGACGATAGACCGCGACAAAGCCAAAACTTTGCTGACCGAACTGGATCGGGCCTTTCGGGCGCGCGATCTTGATCTCGCAAAAAAGCTTGCTGAAGAGGCGCATGTTCTGGCGGAAAACGCACCGGCGGGATAACCGCAGGCCAGGCTTTCCTTCTGGGTTTGAATTGTCGATTGACAAGTTTCCCCGGTGACCGAAGCGGCTGCTAGAGCAGGCCTTCTTCGATCCACTCCTCGATTTTCGTCCGGCTAACTTCGAAATGCATGGAATCTTCGCGGCCCCAGGCGGCACCCCATACCCAGCCTTCTTCGCGGAAGAAATCCGCCAGAATCGTCAGACCCAATTGCGTTTTTCCATCGCCCAGCGTGTCCAGAACGCCATCTATATTCAAATCAACCGCCAATCCATAGGCATGGGTAGAAGCCGATGACGTCGACCCCCGGATCAGCCTCACACACAGCGACCCGGCAGTATTGATTCTGGCATACAGATCCGGATCTGTCCGGCGGATGTTGTCGAATACCTGACGGAGCGAGTCGATTGCAGGTTTTAGCATGCGGACCCGGACCGGCCCCACCTGCTCAAGAACCAACTGACTGGCCAGCCGGTCATTGGTCATGGATTGGCAAGTATCCGTCAGATTTTCACGCGGTGGACCGAAGGTTTGCGCCAGAAATGATGGCGTCGCGATCTCCAACTCCCGGTTTACCTTGTTCCTGTTGGCAATCAGCACAACCTGCGCATAGGCATCGATGATTTCATTCGGCGATGTGCTGTCGTAGCCATAGGAATCCGCGTCAAGGCTATCGGGCTGCAGCAATGGTGCGCCACCACCCGATTGAAGACGCCCGACTTCGCTGGAAACCTTTTCCAGCCTGTTTCTCAGATCTTCGATCTGCTGACTTAGCATTTCGATCTCGATCCGCGCGCCTGAATCGATGGCAGGCCCTTCGAATGTCTCGCCGGAACGGACAAGCATCGGAAATACATACCAGATTACAGGTGCAAGCAGGATTGCTGTCGCCAGAATGATGGCAGGCACGATACGCATGAACAGTTTATCCTGTGAGTTGCTGTCTTTACCGCTCGTCCATACTCTAGGGCTCTCATCCGCACCTGTCACGTCGAACACGCAACAAATACATATAATGATTGTGGCACCATTTCACGTTGGTTAATCTCTGGATAACTTCTCATTTGGCGCCAGGGAGCCGGACAATGTTCATTAAATCATCACTCGCCGGGATTTGTGCATCAGCCTTGGTCGGGCTTGTCGCCTTGCAAGGTGCAAGCGCGCAAACGTCGGACGAAATGACGGCAGAAGAGATCACGGATGCATTCAACAAACAAAAGACGCGTGGCTTGGTAATTGTGCCGTCAACGCAACAGACGACCACGGACACCGAAGAGAGCGGCGGCACGACTGTGGCAGCCACGGCGACCGACTATCAGGAACTTGCGAAAGAGGATCAGGTCAATCTGCAGATCAGCTTCGATTTTGACTCGGCGGCGCTGCGGGAGGATCAAAAACCCAAACTTGCCTCGCTGTGCCAGGCCATGAATTCTGTGAACGTTCAGGTTTTCCAGATCATCGGACATACGGACAGTTCCGGGTCGGCGGACTATAACCAGAACCTGTCGCTGTTGCGTGCGCAAGAGGTCAAACGCCATCTTGTGAGTGATTGCGGCATTCCTGAAAACCGGCTGGAAGCCATAGGGTTGGGTGAAACCGTTCCTTACAATTCGGATAACCCTCGTGCCGACGAAAACCGCCGTGTGGAATTCCAGGCGCTTGGCTGAATACCAGTCAATATCAACCACTTGAGTTTTTGGGGGCCGAATGACCGAATCCCGTGCCGGCGACCTGTTCCAGCCAGGTGATCTGGTGAACAACACATACCGTATCGAAGCGATCCTGGGCCGGGGCGGAACATCGGATGTCTATCGGGCAAAGTCGGTAATATCGGGCCGCCAGGTCGCGCTCAAGGTTCTGAAAGCCGAGTTTTCGGGCAACGACGACTATCTGGTTCTGCTGACGCGCGAAGAGGAAATTCGCGAAATCAGGCACGATGCGGTGGTGCGGTACTCTGAAAACCATCGGACGGCCGAAGGTCACGTTTATCTGTTGATGGACTATGTGGACGGGCCGGGACTGGACGAAAAGCTCAAGGAAGGTCCAATGTCGCCTGCAGATCTTCTGACCATTTGCACACGCGTGTGCGAAGGTCTTGAGGCGGCGCATGCCCGGAATATTGTCCACCGGGATTTGAGCCCTGACAATATCATCTTGCGTAATGGCGATCCGGCGCAGGCCGTGATCATTGATTTTGGTATCGCCAAAGATACCAACCCCGGCGCCGAGACAATCGTCGGCAACGAATTTGCCGGGAAGTATGCCTATGCGGCCCCCGAGCAGCTTTCGGGCAAGACAGATCCCCGGACGGATCTTTACTCACTAGGTGCGCTGCTGCTGGCGAATTTTCGTGGTAAGTCACCGGATATCGGACGAAACCCGATGGAGGTGGTGGAGAACAAGAAAAAGCCATTGGACACGGATGGGGTGCCCGAGCCGCTGAAGTCAATCATTGACAAGATGGCCGCCCCCAACCCGGATGACCGCTTTCAAAGCGCGTCCGAAGTGTTGCAGGCGCTGTCCAACCGTAAAACTGATCTTGCGGCGCCATTGGAAGATGCCACAATCATAGTGCCTCGAAGTGCTGAAAAGCCAGGGCAAGCCACGCCGGAAAGGGAAACGCGACCGTCGCGTCCTGCGCCAAAGGCAGAGACGTCCAAATCCCGCGGCGGGTTCGTCGCGGTTCTGGTCGTTGTGATTCTGGCACTGGCCGGTGCCGGAGGATACGTGGCAGGGCTTTTTGATGACTTGATGGGGCCATCCTATCCGCTAGCCAGCCCATATACGTTAATTGTCGAGACACCGGAAAACGGCGTGCCGCGCGCGATTGGCAATGTGCCGTCCGAGCAACTCAAGGAAGAACTGACCGATATTGTAGAAAACAATGCGGGTTTCGCCCAGCTCACCCTGTCATCCGGCGACATTGCCGACACCTGGGGTGCAGACGTGCTGGCTGCGGTCCAGGCGCTTGAACCTTTGGATTCCTGGAGGCTGGAGCTCAACGGAAATGAGGCCGATATCAACGGTCTGACCGGAGACAGGGAAATTCAGAAACAGGTCGAACAGGTATTTCGCACCGGATTGCCCGGAGGATTGCAAGGCGATGTTTCCATCGATTTCACTGAACTGTTTTTGTCGGCAGACGCCATCACACCGGTTCTCCGGGAATTTGCCGATTGTGGTGAACTGGCGCTGGTGAACCCACCAACCGCCGGTTACGGCCCCGAAAGCCAGATACTGGCCAAGGGAACCGTGGCTACAGCTCAGACCCGGGCGAACCTTTTCGACGCCTTGCGCGCCGTCGCAGGAGAGCGTCCGGTAACCCTTGACACCAATGTCCTGAATCCGACCTTGTGCCTGATCGAGAACTTCCTGCCGGCGGCACCCGCAGGTGAAATCGGCATCGATTTCAGCAATGGGGAAGCGGGCAACGCCCCCAATCCCACCGGGGATTTTGTTGTGGGGGAAAACCCGGTGATCGACGTCGTACTACCGGACGATGCGCGGGATGGATATCTGTCCGTTTCCGTGCTGGATGTGTCCGGGAATGTGTTCCACCTTTTGCCGAACGTTTCCCGCCAGAACAACGACATCACGAAACTTCGCGACGGGCAAAGCGGTCCGTTATCCGTCCGTGTCGCCTATTCCATTGCCGAAAGTCAGGAGACCGGCGGAATTGCATTTCAGGTGGATGACAGCACGCTTGGCAAAAGCAAGGTGATCGCCATTCACTCGGATGAGCCGCTGTTTGAAAACATGCGGCCAACAACGGAATCCGCTGTGGGGTATGCCGAAGCGCTGCGGGATCAAAGCCGAAACCAAAGCGCGCAAATTCTGTCTCTGGACAGTCGGATCTTGACCACGCTCAGCAAGTGAAGCGTACCAATCCGCTGGATTTCTGATTACCGGATTACATCAACCACGATGACTGAAATGTTGTCGGCGCCCCCGCCATCCAACGCCAGCTGAACCAAACGGTCCGAGATGGTTTCAATCGGCATTTCCGACGTGGCGCGCTTTAGCGTTGCGAATGTTGCATATTTCGTCAGCCCGTCGGAGCACAGCAGAAAGCGGTCCCCAGGTTGCAGTGCGCCGCGAACCTTGTCGAGTTCCAGCGTGTCCCCCACACCGACGGCGCGGGTGATAGCGTTGGATTGCGGATGTTGCTCGGCTTCGTCCCAGGTCAACTGACCGGCCAATACCAACTCGGCGACAAATGAGTGGTCGGATGTCAGCATCTGGATTTCACCATCCCGCAGCAGGTAGATTCGACTGTCACCCGCCCAGAGGCCGACAAAATGGCCATTGGCCATCATCAGCGCGACCACCGTTGCGCCGATCGTCTGCCCACCCCTTGTCGAAGCTTCTTTTTGTATCCTCTCATGAGCGTCGCGCAAGATGCCGCGAAGAGCATGCAATTTTTCTGACGGGAGCAAGCCCGACGGAATAGCGGCCACCATGTCCGCTATCAGACGGCTGGCAAAATCCCCGGCGGCATGCCCTCCCATACCGTCCGAGACCAGCCAGATACCTTCATCCGGCAGGGCAAGAACCGCATCCTCGTTGACTTTGCGTTTCAGCCCGACATGCGTGCGTGCGCTGTAACGTACCCGGGAAGAAGTAGTCATGCAGGCCCTGCCTCGGTCCAGATTTCGGCATGAAGGTCGAACAAGCCTTGCACGTTTGATCCTGCCGGTAAACCTTCACAGACCATCATGCGGGAACAGTCCTGAACGACTGTGCTCCAAATACTCGGACTGCGAAATGAGCCCGACATCAACCCGGATGCCAGATCGGGCAGGAAATGGCCCTGCCCCGTTTCCTGCCGAAAAAGGAAGCCGTTGTTGGATTTTTGCAGAGTTGCGGCTGGCCGAGAGAGTGGAGCGACAACTTCGTTCAAAGCTGCGCTCAGCCTGTCACGGGTCATGTCATCTTCGAGCGCTGCAAGGGCGAGGTTTTCCAGAATCTCGAACACTCCGGTTCCCTCGAAATGATCGAGAAAAGCACTGCTGGTGTTGTTCAATGGTGCGGCAAGTGTCAGTGGGAACCGGCGGCCCACCCGGTCGACCGAGGGCATCAACACTCCGATGATCTTTTGCGGTCCGGCCAATCCCGGCGCCAGACAGAAACGCCAGATCGGTGCGGACATATAAAGTTCGTCCCAGCGGCCGGAATTCGCACCGGCCCCTTGCAACAGACAATGCTGCAACCACTCGTCCCAAGCGGCGACAAAGGCCTGGGGCAGGTTCAGGCGGAAAAAGTCGCCTGCCGATGGCATCTTGCCGAATGCTCCGAACCCCTGCTGCGGCATCAGAACGACTTGGGACAGCGGAATTTTGAAAGCGCTGGCAATGCAAACGGGTTGATCACCGAACCCGACTGCAACTGAAAGATTGCTATTCGGCCTCCGACATTGAAGATCACTTTCTTGCGGTCGGACACATTGGTGCGGCGCACCTCGGCCGCATCCAGCAATCTGAACCAGGCCCAGGGTCCATCGCGGCCGAGAACGCTTTCGATATTCTTCTTTTGCGGATCGAAACTGACCCGCGCAAGCCCGACGGGCCCCGGCCAAACGACCGCCATGGGGGATGGAAGACCGCCACGGTGGCGGAACTCCAGCGCCTGACCATCAATTTCCAATGTTACGCCTTTTGCCTTGGGGTCCAGCGCTTCGGGCATGATCTGGAAATTTATTGCCGGTTGCGGGCTGTTTGCAAAGAACGCTTCGCGGATTTCAGCAGCGTATTGCAGTTGTTGCAACACCGCCTGACTGATGCCCAAATCTGTCTGGTTCAACCCAGTTTTCCATGTCCACGGGCGCGTGCGCATGTCTACATGCTTGATCAGATTGTCGGTCATGAACGTGTCGATCATCCCGCCGGGGCCGAACAGTTTCGCAAAATCACCGATCGCGACATCCGCTCGGGCACGGCGGTCAAACGGATAGCGGTTCTCCAAAACCTGCTCGCAGAACGGCAGTACATTGGCCTGCCACCGCGCATTGATCGAGGCACGGGTGCTGTCGGTGGTGATGCCGGATGACCCGTTGACGATCTGGGTGGCCCAACGTTCCATCGGTCCCGGAACCCGGGCTGCTTCTTGCTGGAACCGCTGCATCGCCTGACCTCCATCCGCCCCGGACACACCGCTGAACGATAATTTGTTGAGGTCCTGATAGACTTCGGTCAGAGACCCCATCAGCAGATCCAGCTGCGATGGCTGCGCCTCTGGGCGCGCGGTCAGCTGGTGCAGCCAATCGAACCGATCCTGAACATAGGTGCCCGGGGGTGCGATGGGCTGTGCGCCCTGCCCTGTCGCGGTCTTGGCCAGCGCCTCCAGCAAAATCTGGGTCTGGACCGATGTGTTGGACTGCAACTCGATTCCGGCCACGGTAGACAACTTGTTGCTGACCTCTGTATCCGCCAGCGCCGAGCGGTCCTCGGTCAGCCGGGTCTCGTCGGATATCGCCGTCAGAATATTCACAATGGGCGAGGTCGGACCGGACAGGACATTGGTGACTTCGACGGCATGGCTGAGCGATTCCATCGGGATGATATCGATGTCACCCAGAATGGCATCATAGCGGGCGATGTAGTCGTTGTAATACAGGTCCAGCACATCACGGCTGAGTGCGGCAAGCGCAAGTTCCGTCTGCTCGGCTTCGCCGCGCGGACCCAGCACCCAACTTTCCCGCTGAACGCGCTTTGCGACGCCCACGGCCTCACCCAGGAAAACCTCATTAAAGCCGCGATAGGTAAATATCCCTTCGATCCCGGAATTCAGAGGCTTGCCGGAACTGCGGACCAGAACCCGGGTGACTGCGGGGCCGCCAACTTCGGTCAAGCGCCATTCGGGTAGCGCTGTTGATACGGGACTGGCGATGATCCCATTGTAAACCCTTTGCGCTAACGGCATCTCGGACAAGATACCCTGAATCTGCGCGACCATGGGGCCGTTCAAAGCAATCTCTTGCATGGGTTGGCCGAGCAATGCATCCAGATGATCGTTCAGATCGTTCCTGAGCTGATCGCGCGACGGGCCGGGATAAGATACGGTCCAGTCAATATTCATCCATTCCCGCACCAAGTCCTTGTTCATGGGGCCTTGCAACCCAAGCATCAGATAGACCTTGAGCGCCTCGTACAGGACATCAGGATTGTTGATATTGGCTGCCATCTGCTCTTCCAGCCGCAAAAGCAACCGCGGCAAATAGCGCCGGTTCAGAGCGGCGCGATAGGTTTGCGCGGCCTGGGTGCCAATCACCTCGCCCTGATACAGACCATATGTCAGTCGGCGTTCAGGATCGGGGTCGTCAAGAACCGGATTTGCAGGCATGTCGCGCAGATTGTTGAGCGCCTGCACCACGGGGACAAGATCGGTATCCCCAACCGGGCTGGGCGGAAGCGTTGCGGCGGCGGCCTGATAGGCACCAACACTGTCCTGTGCGTCGGTAATCAGGTCGGCATTCCCCAGATAGCTGCGTACAAGCAAAGCACCTGCCCCAATTGCCGCCAAAATGGTCGCCGCGATCGAACCCCACTTGACGACCTTGTATCGACGCTCGACCTTATCATCGGCCGACACCAGTCCCGCCTCGCGAAAGATCACGCCTTCGAACAAGCGGGTCAGGAAATAAGACCGTCCGGTCCCCTGCCCCGACCCGATGGCTTGCCGGCCAATTCCGAATGTCCGCGCCATACCCAGCATGAGGCGGTCGATGGGCGTTCCTTCCTGAGTTCCCGATGTGAAATACACGCCGCGCAGCATATGGCGATGCTGATAGCGGCTTTCCTGAAAGACTTCATTCAGAAATTCCCGTGCAACCTTGCGGACAGAGGCGACCTGAACCGGGAAGCCGGCGACAAGCGCGCGCCGTTGTGGATCGGTTTCCGTCTGCATCCGTTCCAGAGACTGAGCATTCAATTGCTCCAAAAGGCCTGCAAATTCTTCGTCAAAGGCGACAACAGGAGAATGCTCGCCCTTGGCCTGGTCCAGCGGCAGGGTAAATCCCCAGACCTGCTCGCGTTCTTCCTTGCCCAGATTGTCAAAGAACTCGGCAAAGCCTGCAATTAGGTCGGCCTTGGTGAACAGGACGTAAATCGGAAACCGCACGCCGAGCTTTTCGCGCAGCTCTTCCAGACGGCGGCGAACTGCCTTGGCATGCTCTTTTTGCGTCAACTCGTCCTGCAGCGACAGATCACTCAGGCTGATGGCGATCATCGCACCGTTGATGGGCTGACGTTTTCGGTACTTCTTGAGCAACCCGAGAAAGCCTATCCACGCCGCATTGTCGATTTCGGCATCGCTTTCCTGCGTCGTATAGCGGCCCGCAGTGTCGATCAGAACCGCGTCTTCTGTAAACCACCAGTCACAGTTTCGAGTTCCTCCGACCCCACCAATTGCGGTCTTGCCCATTTCCTTGGCCAGAGGGAAATTCAGGCCGGAATTCACGATGGCCGTAGTTTTGCCCGCGCCCGGCGGGCCGATCATCACATACCAGGGCAGTTCATTCAGATGCCGGCGACCGTTTTTGGATTTCCGTAGCTCGGACATCGCCTTTTTCAACTTGGAGCGCAATTCTCCGATTTCGGAGCCGATCATGTCATCGGTTTCGTCAACCGTTTCCACGATTTCTTCGGTCATTTTCTTTTCGCGGCGCCGCCGGACGAAGAAAATGATCAACATGATCAGGAAAAAGAAGCCAAAGATCGCCCCGCCCCAGATCAGGCGCCTGGCCAGGCTATCGAACGGACGCCACTCATCCCAACCGATCAAGGGGCCGAAATAGAACAGGCATCCAGCCAGAACAACCGCGACAACCAGCAAGATGGTATAGATCGAACGGAACAGTGGCATGACAAGTCGGTTGATCAGCATCAGTTCTGCTCCTGAACCAGCAAGACTTCGATTCTGCGGTTTGCAGCCCGTCCTTCGCGGGTCGAATTGTCGGCAATCGGCTCGTTATCTGCGCGGCCTTCGGCGCTGAGTCTCGAAGGATCACGCAAGGCCCCGGCCATTTGCTGCATCACGGATTTGGCGCGCGCCAGTGACAGATGCATGTTCGAGGGAAAGCGCGAGGATCGGATCGGAACATTGTCGGAATGCCCCGCCACAATGACCGGACCCGGTTCGTCGTTCAGTGCCGCAGCGACACGATTGACAGGGTCGACGAAAGCGTCCTGCAACTGGTCCGAGCCTGAGCCGAACATGCCCGATCCGGTAATCCGGATGACCAACGTGTTGCCGGCTTCGAAGACCTTGACGATCCCCTCTTCGATTTCGGGCTGAAGGAACTCGGCGACCTTTTCCATCTTGGCCTGTTCCGGCGGTGGAGGCGGCGGCGGCGGGGCCCGGCGCTGCAGTTCGGCGACCGGTCCGGAATCGATCACCGAAAGTTGTCCGATCAGATTTTCCGTTTTGGAAGACAAAAAATAGGAAAGCCCGGCAAATTCCGCCACCAGAAGTGCGGCGGTAACCGCAACGGCGATCCAGACGGGTTTCCATGCGCTGAGCGCGCGATAAGGTTTGTCTGCACCTTCCCAATGCGGGGACAGGTCATGTTCAAGCGGGCCTCGTTGCGCGCGAATAAGCCGGGCAAGACCAAGTCGAATCTGCAGATGCCTGTCGGTTCCCCCCTGTTCGACACGAAGCCTGCCTTCGAACCCGAGGGACAGGCACATATAGACGAACTCCAAAAGCTCGATATTGGTGCTGGGCTCTTTCTCCAGCCGCGCCAGCAAATCATAAAAGCGGTCCCCGCCCACCGTTTCGCGATGGAAAGTTCCGACCAGCGACTGCGTGGCCCAGCTGGACTGCTCACCCCAAGGCGTGTTCAACACCACGTCATCCAGCGTTGCACAGATGGCATAACGCGCAATTTTCACGGTCTGCGCCGGTATCCCGGCCTGAAGTGCCGCGTTTTCAAACGCGCGTACTTCCGCCACCACGCTTTGCCGCAGCTTGTCCGGGTCCATGTGCTGTGCCCGATTGCGAATGCGGCTGATCAGGGAAAACAAAGGGGTCGCACAGGCATTCAACCGGTTCATGCCGGTCATGACCACAGGTTCCGCCGGACGTGCGGATTGCTGCTGTGCGGTGCGCGACTGTGGGATGCCATAGGCATCGCCACCACCCGGCGGTGCCGGTTGCGCGTCGACCTGAGGGGCCGCGGGTTGCTGCGGTGCGCCATGCACCGTGCGTCGCCCCCCCGGATTTGGACGTATCACTGTCTTGTCGGTGTCGTTCGGTTCTGCGAACGGATCGTCATCTGACATAAAGCTACACCTGATCTTCCCGAGCTTTCCCTGCCAGTCTGGCCCAGAGGGATCACTCTATCAAATGAAAACAGCGCGACGCCTGGTTGGCTGCTTATTGGTTGCGAATGGCCCAAAGCTCCATCGTGAGCCCCGGATATTGGCCAGAAACATGCACTGCGATGCCGCCCGATGTGGTCATCTTGTTCCAATACGGGCTGGCCGCGTCCAGTTCGAAATAGACGACACCCGAATGATACGGGATCTGGCGCGGCGCGACCGGCAACGGCCTGAGCGTGATGCCGGGCAAGGCCGAGTTTACGAGTTGTCGGATTTCCTCGACCGGGCCTGTCTTGGCCTGACCTGCAAAATGGCGGCGCACATCCTCGGCCGGGATATCGGCGCTGACCGCCAGAACAAACCCCGCATTGCTGATGAGCTTGCGGTCGGCGATGACACCGACGCTGATCCCGTATTTGCGTGGTTCCAGTGGAATTGAAATCGCGGTCTGTTCCAGAACCGAGCTTAGATATTGCCGCAATATGCGGATCACCGGCGCAAAAGTGCCGGTCAGCTTGTCGTGTTGATAGGGCTCAAACTGCGGAGCTTCTTTCTCGGCACTCATGAACGTCGCCAGTTCACCGGCAAGCGATGCGCAAAAACGATAGGTCGTTTCGGGGTGGGTATTCTCGATATTGGCAAAGTGCCGGACCGTCGGCAGCGCCCGGTTGATGGTCATCAGCAACAGGAAATCGGATATTTCCGCCGCGCCCTTCGCGGGGCCGCCCTCGGACAGGCGGCCGGCCAGTGCCTGCATCCTGTGGGCAAGCATCCCTTCCAACTCGTTCATGAACCCGCTGAGAGCCGGCGCTGCGCGCAGGTCCAGACAGCTTGGTATAAAGCCCCGATCCAGAATGATCTCACGATCCGGGCGTACTTCGATGATGCGGGCAATCGGAATGGCCAGACGGTCCGCCAGGTCGTCAACCTCCAGCGCGAATTGCAGGCGCAATGTGCCTACACCGATAGTCACCGGTTTCTTCTGCTGGCTCATCACGTCGGTGACTTCGTGTTCCGTTGGACGCAGGCGGCTGGCAGATTGTTCGGCACCCGACAAATCGACCTCGGACGCGCCCTGGCGGCGCTGCGGCACAGTCAGGTAGACCACGCAATCTTTGATAGTTTCCGGCACTTCCAACGCCGGCGGATGGGCATCGGATTGCGGTATCCGGAAAACGGTTCCGTCCTGGGTCAGCCCGGAGCAGGACTTCAGCGCAATCTGACCGACCTTGAGAACCTCATCGTCAAGTTCCAGAGAACTGACGCCCCAGGCACAAGGCGTGATCCGTCGGGCCAGCCCGGCGACCAGCGCCTCGGTATAGCGGTCGGCCTGCTGGAAATGGTGGGGTTGCAAAAACAACCCCTCGGTCCAAAGTACCTTGCTGTCCCAGGACAAACCCGATCCTCCCTCATTCTATGCCGCCGCATTATCGACATTGCGACGCTATTTCAGTTTTTCCAACTGCTCTTTGTAGGCGCGCGCAAACTCGCGGCTGAACAGGTCGTGGAATTCATTTTCAGCCTGATCGGAAATTTCTTCAAAGAGATTTTCGTAAGCTTCCCAATAACGTGCCTTCTTACCTTTGAAGAGCCCTCCAAGCGCGCCAGAGCTTTCGATCTTTCCGGCGACCTCATCCGGGCTGAGTTTGGCCAGAACCCCTTTCAGGGCGGCCTCCATACCGGTGACCATCGCAACCTCGTGCGCCTTGATGTCCGTCAGCGCCTGTTCGGTCGCCTCTTCCGAACCCAGATATCCACGTGCACGCGGCTTGACCATCGCTTCGATCGCCTGCTCAGGGCTGATCGAGAATTTCAGAGGATTGTTCCCGCCCGAGCTGATCATAGTTTGATCGATGCGAAACTCGCTTTTGATCGAGGTTCGGGTCATCAGGATTTCCCTCAGACCCGTGATCATCGCGCGCAGAACACGCCCCATCCTACCCATTGTGGCGGGCAGGTCGGCATCGTCTATCCTCAGTTCTTCGACTTCCAGCGCCTCCAGAAAAGCCCGCGCCGCCGAATGGTCGACGGGTTGCCCGGATGTCTGGGATGGCGCAGGGGGCGCCTTTTCGGGGGCATGCATCCCCGGGGTCGGTTCCGGTGGCCGCTCCGGCGCTTGTTGAGGTGGCGGAGATTCAGCGAAAGGATCGCTCGGTGGTGCCTGCGGCGAAGCTGACGGAGACAGCAGATCTTCTTCCCAGTCTTCCGGGATAAAATCTGCGCTGGCAGTGGGAGAGGAAAATGCGTCCTGCGCCGAAGGATTATGTGTTGCCTCGCTTGCCCCCTGGTCGGCATGCGGATCGGAAGGTTCACCAAAGAACGGATCGTCGTCTTCCAGCGGTGGCAGCAATTCATCCATCGGGTCCTGCCGTTCAATCTGCGAATGCCCTTTGGGGCCATCGCCTGAGCCCAGAAGATCATCCAGAAAATCGCCCTCAGGTCCCGCATCGTCCAGCAATGCCAACGGGTCGGGGGCGTTCTGCGCCTGCCCGTGGCTTATGCCGCCCTGATCCAGCGGCGCCGGGATCGCATCTTCGAACGAGCCCTGCCCGGTGCCGATTTCGACTATCATTTCATAATTTCCGGCGATCAGTACGTCGCCATTGTTCAGCGGCGTCGGCGTGCGCCCCAAAGGATGTTTGGAATAGTTCAGAAAGGTTCCGTTGGTGCTCAGATCGACGACGACGACGTTGCCGTTGTGGTCTTCGACCACAAAATGGTTCTTCGAAAGCATTCTGTCCGGGTCGGGCAACACCAGATCGTTCGTTTCGGCGCGACCGACGGTCAAAGACCCGCCGCGCATCGCGACCGGACGACCGTCTCCCGGCACCGTTCCCGTGGACTGAAATTTCAGCGTGACAGACATGCTTTGTGATCAACCTCCTACCAGAACGGTAAATTCACCTTTCACGATCATGCCGCCACAGGCGACATTGTCCATGACCCGCGCGGCGGGCAGCTTGCCTATGAGAACG
Source organism: Ruegeria sp. AF8 (assembly GCF_056541825.1). NCBI lineage: Bacteria > Pseudomonadati > Pseudomonadota > Alphaproteobacteria > Rhodobacterales > Roseobacteraceae > Ruegeria > Ruegeria sp. AF8. The sequence goes on from NZ_JBQFYW010000017.1 coordinate 31,142, forward strand.
GTAGCCGAACCTTTGATGATCGGATGCGGCGCAGCGGGTGTTGCCAGGTCGGTCAGTCGTGCTGCGGGCAGTTTCCCCACCAGAACCGTGGTCATGCAGGGCGGCATTATCGGCATCGGAGCCGGAACCGGCGAAGGTGGTGCCGGCGGTGGAGCCAGCAGAACGCAGGGGTGCAGGTCGGTTACTCTGGCTTGCGGGAAACCCATGTTCAGCCCTCCTGTGTTTCGATCTTGCCGTTTCCACCCTTGGCGATATTGACTGCGCGGTCGATAAGCAACTGCAGATACGCTTCAAAATCATCTTTATGGTGTTCCAGCGCTACCAGATTCATCGCAAAGGCAAGGATCTCGCCTGCGCCGGGCGGGGCCGCGTGTTCTGACAGCTCACCCGGCCCCAATGTACCATCGGAATAAACCACTGCCTGGGCGCATTTTGCGGTTTCGTCGTCCAGTTCGGCGGTATCCACCGCCGCCGCCGCCTTTTCACGATTTTCAGCCGACGGGCGAAACACCCACTCTTCGGCGGCGGCAAGGGATGGGGTGTTGTTGTCCGGAGCCGGGCCAATGATATCGCGGGCCGCCAGACATGCCCACCAAATCCGTTCGCGCGGCGGCAAGAGAACCGACATCAACCTCAATATATCTATCGGTGCGGCCTTTTCCTCCAACTCGGCCAGAACTATGTCCGGCATGGCGCTTGCGGGCGTTGAAAGGCTGGTTGTCAGCTTCGCATTCGCGCCAGCCAGTATACGTGCGGCCGGTTGTTGCGGCACCTTGGTCAAGTTTTGCCATTTCGAGGTCATGATCAAACCCCTCAATTGATCATCGTTAAGCCACCCTTGAGCGTCAGCATTCCACTGCCCTCAACGGTGGTCATCGGACTTTTCATATCGGCCTTCGCGGTGCCCTCTACCGTGATCATCATTCCCTTTACTGTAACCCCACTTGGATCGAGTTTCACCGACGATGAACCGACCTTCAATTCGATCGATTGCGCCGCCGTCATGGTGATCTTGCCTGCGCTGGCGTCGACCGTGATATTGCCCAAGCTAACGGTGGTTTCCTTGTTGCCCTGCTTAATCGTCTCGGAATGATCACCGGTAACGGTGCGCGTCGATTTACCTTCGATGGTTTCGGTCTGGTCGGTCTTGATCGTGACAGTCTGGCTGCCGGTATTGATGTCGAAGGTCTGATCCCCCTGTTCGATCGTGATCGCCTGATTGCCCTGTTCGATCGTAAAGGTGTGATTGCCTTCCTTGATGGTCTCGGTAACGTGGTTGAACACCGTCTGGGTCAGATCGCCGGCGTCTTGTTTTTCCATGCCGATGGTGATCGTGGCGTTGTTCTTGACGATCTGCTCATAGTCTTTTTCCGCCTGAAAACGGACCAGTTCAGCATCTTTCTTGTCCTCGAACATCAATTCATTGAACCCATCTCCGCCTTTGGACGAATTGGATTTGATGCCCGATTGAGTGGCATTGGCCGGAAGCTCGTAAGGCGGAGGTGTTTCCGCATTGTAAAGCATGCCCGTGCAAATTGGCCTGTCCGGGTCGCCCTCTTCGAACTGGATTACGACTTCCTGGCCGATACGCGGAACATGCACCATACCCCAGTTCTTGCCCGACCATGGGGTCACGACCCGCACCCAGCATGTCGTGTTCTCGTCCATCTGGCCATCGCGGTCCCAATGAAACTGAACCTTGATCCGACCGTGTTCGTCGGTCCAGATCTCCTCGCCGGATGGGCCTGTCACAATTGCCGTATGCAGCCCACTGATTTCGGGCCAGGGTGTCGTCAGCGGTGTGCGGTACGGCTCCGTCTTGGGGATGGCCTGAAACTCGTTGGAATAAAGCTCTTTGGCTTCTTTGGGGAACGGGAAGGCGTCTTTTTCGATGTCCTTGCGTTCGGCATCAGCGGTGTATTGACCCGGCGCCTGCATGAAGTGGACGGCATTGATGACAAGATAGTCGGTCGCAGTATCCTGAATTTTGAGGTTGTCGGCGTTATCAACCTGAAACGTCCCACCCACTGCCATGGTACGAACGGTGGACGCGCCCTTCCAGGTTGCGAATTTGACCGCCTCGGCCTCCATGCGCACGCGGGCGCGTGTCGAACCCAAACCCGTGTCCCGCCGATAGTGGCCGGGATAGTCATAATTCTCTTTGTTTTTGTAGCTGTGGCTGCCCTTGGCGATATTGCTTGCCACGGTCAGATCCGCAGAGGGGGTTTCCATGTCGAAATCCCTAAGCGTCACTGCCCCGCTTGTGATCTGCTGATTGCTGGTCATTTCAAAGATGTGATCACCCCGGCGTGCCGAACTTGCATCACGATCGAAGAATTCCGGTTTCGGAGTTTCGGGCAAAGCCGAATGCGCCCCGGACCCATCGGCAATCACCAGCGTTTCGCCCGAGCCGTCGGAATCCGCGTGATCAAAGAAAAAGTACATGCCCTCCTCTTCCATCAACCGGCAGATGAAGTCGTAATCCGTTTCGCGGTATTGAACACAGTATTCGCGTTCCTGATACGTTTCTGATGTCGATTTGCGAGTGCGTGATACACCGTGGTCGTTCAGGATTTCATCAATGATGACAGGCGCGGTCTTGTTCTGGAATATTCTGGAATTCCGCCGCCGGGTAAGCAACCAAAGCTTGGGCCGCAGTTCCAGGTCGATCATTACGCCACCGGCAGCAATATCCACGACTTTGGCGCTGACCACCATGCCGGTGAACAGCCGTTCGTTGCCCTCGCTGGTTTCCAGATGGATGGTCATCAGCTTGCCGAGAAATTCTTCAAGTTTCACGTCGAATTTGGCCCAAACGACTTCTATTCGCGTTTCGGTCAGCTGGCTAATACCATCAAAAACGACTGCGCGACGAAGTTCGCAATCCTCTTTCGCGAAATCTCCGGTGACCCAAAGCAGCTTTTCTTCTCGGGTGTTGGCCATTTCATCTCCTCTCCCGGCTTTCCAGCATCGGGTGCAGCGTCATCACGGGTTTAAAGATCATCCAAAAGTGCCGCGAGGTCGGCGTCAATATCGTCTGAATCCGTATCCTCGGTCGTATCATCCGCGAATTCTGCCAGCAGATCGTCCAGGTCACTGAGCGCATCATCTTCATTCATAGAGGGTTCGCCCTGATCCTGCGATTCACCTTCTTGTGGCTTTGGAATAACGGGCTGGGGTGGCGAAGGTTCTGGCGGTGGCATTCCCGTCCAGGGGCCCAAAATTTCCTTTCCGGCCACCGAATTGAACGACCCCAACCTGATCTCGTCACGCCCTTTGACCGACAATACAGGCATGTAACCCCGATTGACCGAATGTTCATGCTTGGCCAGCGAAAGGTTTCGTTCCGTACAAGGCAGGGCAACCTGATCTCCGTAGCGGTCATTGACGAAATGATAGGGCATTCCCCCAAGGCTCATGATCTGCCCCAATCCCATTGACGGGCCGTTTTGTTTGAACGAGCGGGCGAGCAATATCAGAACCAGAACCGCCGGATTGGCCCAGAGCATTCCGCGCAGCCCCTCGGACATGGTGAATTCTTCGAACTCAAACTCATAAATGGGTTCGGATTTCGCGCCATAGGGCCGCCGCAACAGAAAACGCGGCGAGGCCAGGCCCAGATGCCCGGCTTCGGGCATCGCCCGCAGCGTATCCCAGGCCTGCGCCACCAATGGGTGCCTGTCCTTGGCATCGATATCCAGATAGGCGGGCGTGACGGCACTGAAAAAAGGCGCGTCGATATGGGCGGCAACGCGTGCGAAGCGGGCCAGAATTTCTGCATGGGGCGGAGTTTCCTCAAAGGTGTAAAGGCCAATCAGGGCAGAATAGCCGCCGCGCCCGTTCTCTTCGTCCAACGGGTCTTCGGTCAGCAGACGCACGATGCCTGCCTTGGACAGATCATCCTCGGTCGCCAGATCCGCCGCGATTTCATCGGCGGCAATATCGTACAGCATAACCTCCAGCGTATCGTCGGTTTCGACACTTCGGGCAATCAGGTCGAGCGACCGCCATTGCGACTCGAGCGATTGAAATTCGGGGTGATGCAAGACCAGACGCATGGCCACGCTGAACGCCTCGTCCACTGCGTTTTGCATCGCGACCGTATCGGCGTCAGGCAACTGTCTGATATGCGGCCCGACGATACGGGCCAACAGATCGTCCAGCGGCGATGCCTGTGCCAACTGGTCAGAGGTATCCCCGATCAGCTTTTGAAACTCGCTGAGTTTCCGGTCTGCTCGCACCGTGTTGCCGCCCGAGCTTTTGCGCGGTGGCGCGATGGCCTGACCGAACTGCTCGCCCCAGGCGGCCAGTTGTTTGGCGGCATTCTGAGCCGTCGCGCCAGAGGACAACTGACGCTTCAGGCTCGTCAGGCCTTCGAACAGTTCAACTTTCTCGAACAACTCGTCAGGGTGCAGGTCGTCAAGCTCGTCCAATAGAACCTCGATCCCGGCCCCGTCCTTGCCGATGGGCAAAACGAGCTTGGTTGCGAACCGTTTGATTACATCCTCGACAGTATCGGGGTCGAGCAGGATTGGCTTGCGACCGGCCAGAGCGTCACCAATCTCAAGATCACCGCGCGCCGCGCGTCCCGAAAAATCGCCAAAGAGGGCTATGCGAAAACGTTTTCGGTTCAGTTTTTGCGGTTCCGGGCGGTCGGCGCTCAATGTGCCAAAGGCGAATTCCGGATCGGAACCCTTTTGCGTACTTTTTGAGACGGCGGATGGCTGGTCATCCAAAGCCTCGGCGTCCAGATCACCAAGCAGATCGTCAAGCTCCGAACCACTAGTGTCATCCTCCCCGACCACGGCCAGAACCTTATCAAGGTCCGCAGGTTCATCATCTTCCAGTGCCGACAACAGGGCATCAAGATCGTCATCGGTGTCTGCTTGCCCGGCATTCTCCTCTTCGGCATCCGGCATCAAGTCATCCAGATCGTCCAGGTCGTCAGACGTATCCTCGTCTTCGGCGATGTCCAAATCCGACAGCAAGTCACTCAGGCCAATGTCGTCCTCTTCATTGTCCTCGATGGCTTCCAGTTCGTGCAGCAAGGCCTCTTCATCCTGAGCGCTCGGAGGCGTTTTCGCCGCGTCGACGTCATCCCCCAAATCAGTCAGATCGGCCAACAGATCGTCCAGTTCGTCATCCGCATCCGAACCTTCATCGGGTTCGATATCGACCGCTGCGGTTTCTTCACCCCCAGTTTCCGGCACCGATTGCTCGTCAGATACGTCCGGCTCGTCCAGATCGTCGAGCAAATCATCCAAATCGGAAAGCGCATCGGCGGTGGGTTCTTCAGCTTCATCTTCCGTGCCCAAAAAATCATCCAGCAGATCGTCAATCGACGTGTCGGTTTCTTCGGCTTCCGCTGTCTCCGGCAGGTCATTCGTTGTTTCTTGCAGTTCAGGCCCGGCTGACATTTCCGATTGATCTTCCGACAGGTTCAAATCGTTCAGCAGGTCATCTTGTTCGTCAAAATCGTCGGAATGGTTTTCGTCTGAGGCATCCAAATCGCTCAGAAACTCATCAAGATCGGTTTCCTCTGTCGGTTCTTCCGTCGATTCCGACCCGGTCAGGTCGTCCAGAAGGTTATCAAGTTCCGTTGCCAGTTCCGGCTCGGCCCCTGCCTCGGGCAAGGAAGGCAGGGCGTCGTCCAACGGTGCTGTTGGGTCCTGTGAATCTACGTCAAGATCCGGCAAGGATGCGAGTATGTCATCCGCGACGTCTTCCTTTGAGGTCACCTCCGGTTCAGGAATGGAAGACAGTACATCCGCGGCCGTTGTGTTCTTGTCCTCTTGCTCCGGCTCATCATCCAAAAGACCTTCCAAGATGTCGGCGGCTTCAGTGTCAGGTACGGCGTCTTCCAGTTTCTCCGATGACCGCAAGGCGTCTGAAATGGAAATCTCCTCGCTTTCGGCGTTTTGTCCGCCGTCGGCCAGATCTTCGAGAATGTCGCGTGGCTGTTTTCTAGCCTCTATGTCTTCAATATCGGGAAGCGATGACAAGGCATCGTCAACGAACGTATCCTCGTTCTCAGTTTCGGTCGTCGAATCCGACAAATCTCTGAAAATATCGTCAAATTCATCTTCAACATCTGCCGGTTCGATTTCGGGCAGAGAAGACAACGCGTCGGGAACAGATGTGTCTTCACTTTCCAATTCTGACACGTCACGCGTCAAACTGTCGAGAGCACCGTCCAACGAATCCGTATCCAGCGGTTCTTCGATTTCCGGCAAAGATGACAGCGCGTCAGACACAGATGTGTCTTCGATTTCCGCCGGCGCACTCGACAAGCCTTCACGAATATCAGAGTATTCATCGGTGTTGTCAGAGTTATCGGACTCTTCGCGTTGCGGCAGAGAAGACAAAGCATCCGCCATCGACGTATCTTCGGCCTCAACTTCGGTAGGGACCTCCGCCAAATTGGCAAGAATCCCATCCGAACCAAGGTCTTCTGAAACGTTCTCGGCGTCAGGCAGGGACGACAGAGCATCCGCGACGGATGTATCTTCTTCCGGGATCGGAGCAGATTCTGAAAGTTGTTCCAGAACCTTCGCAGAGTCGTCTTGCTCTTCCGAAATCTCAGCGTTTGGCAAAGATGCAAGCGCATCGGCTACAGAGGTGTCCCGGTCCTCCGCTTCAGGAGCCTCGTTTGTCAGATTTGAAAGAATGTCGGCAGAACCGTCATCGTCGGTTGCTTCGACTGCCTCCGGCAGGGATGCCAGCGCCTCGGAAACGGAGGTGTCTTCAACCGTTTCAGCGACGTCGGCAGTCCTGAGCGCCTCGAGCGCCTGGGCTTGTTCGTCTTTCTCCGGCTCTTCAGGTATGTCCGCAGCTCGCAAAGATTCCAATGCCGCGTCCTGCAAGGCCGGGGTTGTGTCTCCGGACGCCAGCGAAGCAAGCAATGCCGGGTTGGCAAGGATTTTTTCGATCAGGGCCTCGGCACCAGCCTTGCCGTCCATATAGGCCATCAGGTTGGCCAACTGCATGCGCGCCGCAAGCAGCTCCTTCAAGGGTTCGATCTTCGCAGCGATCGCCGCCGGTGAAAAATCCGCCATCTTCTCGAAGGTAAGATCGACGGAAAGATTGCCCTCTCCACTCAGGGTATTGGGAACCGCGAACGCAACGCGTGGCGCCATCGCCTTCATTCGGTCGTCGAAATTGTCGACATCAATCTCCAGAAACTTTCTATCCGATATCGGCGGTTGCCCGGTTTGTGATTTCCCGCTTAGATCGCTCAGCACGCCCATGACGAAAGGCAACTGGACCTTTTTCGTCGCTCCATAAAGTTCCACGTCATATTCGATCTGAACCCTTGGTGCCCGGTTTCGTGCAATGAACTTTTGAGAACTGTCAACCATCGGTGCGTCCTTTGAGTTCGGCCACTTCCCGCCGCAACGCACGCAGTTCGTCATGCATTGCCAGGACGTGTTCGTCCACAATGTCGGTCTCGCTGCGCACCAGTTCGCGGATGTTCTCGAATTCGACTTCGGCTTCGGCCTCCACTGCGGATTGCATTGTGTTCACCAGAAGACCGATGAAAAGATTGAGAACCGAAAATGCGGTTATGACGATGAATGGAACGAAGAATGCCCAAGCAAAGGGAAATTCCTCCATAACGGGGCGGACAATCCCCATCGACCAGCTTTCCAGCGTCATGATCTGGAACAGCGAGTAAAGCGAACGGCCGAGCGTGCCGAACCATTCGTCGAAAACCCCACCATACATCAATGTTGCCATCACGCCAAAGACATAGAACACGATGGAAATCATAACGATCACGGCACCCATTCCAGGCAGGGCGTCCAGCAGCGCCTGAACCACCGCGCGCATCTGCGGGATCACCGACAACAGGCGCAAGGACCGTATCACGCGCAGACCCCGAAGAGCGGAAAGGCCGGACCTGTCGGGCAGCAGACCCAGACTGACCACGATCAGGTCGAACACGTTCCATGCATTGCTGAAGAACCGCCACCCGTAAGCATAGAACTTGATCAGCAACTCGATCACAAAGATCGTAAGAACGATCCTGTCGATGGTTTTCAACAGGTCGCCGACATGGGCCATCACTTCACCTGACGTGCTCAGACCCAAGGTGATCGCGTTGAAGATGATGACACCCAGAATAGTATTGGTGACCGACCGCCGCTCGATGAACTCCCGGGCGCGGTCCCGTAGGGTCATTTCGGAGTGGATCTGTCTGTCCATATTTCTGTTTCCTTCCCTTAGGCGCGAAAAGGTTTCGGGTCAGGTCCGGTCATCTCCACATCAGGCAACTGCAGAGGCGACATTGTCGACAAGGTCTTTCACATCCTTGATGGCATCGATGATGCCCTTTCCTTCTTCCGCGATTGTCAGTTTTTCCAGATCCTTGATTTTCTGGATCGTGGTGCGGTCGTCAATTTCCAGACCGTTGCCTTTCATCATCTCCTGAATTTCCTCCAGGAACGCCTGACGTTCCGCCAGTTTCTTGTTCATAGCCGCGCCCTGACGTTTCAGTTCCATGCATTTGGCACCGATTCTGACACCATCCTTGAGCGTCTTCTGCTCTTTCATCTTTTTCATCAGCTTGTCTGCCGCCGCGCCCAGCTTTTCCGATTTCTCAATCGTTTTGGCAGTGTGATTGCGATAGGCGACCCGCGCCTTTTCAACATCGCCGATCAGGCTTTTGACCTTCTTTACCGCAAACTCAAGGACACTTTTTCCGATGGATTTTATGTCCCGTCCCTTGGTGATCTCTTCGCCAGCCTTTTGCGCGCCCGACAAAGTGTCTTTGATGGCCTTCATCGGGTTCGAAAAATCCTTGGCCATGACGTCGTGCAAGCCCTGCCGCTCCAGGGCCTGCTGCACAGAGGATTCCCGCAGTTTGATAAAGGTGGCTAGCCCTTTTTGCAGATCCTTGCGAAGCTTGGCCTCGTTCTTGAGTTGCTGATTGACTTCCAGGCCCAACTTGGCCACTTCGACAACGATAGTCTTATACGATGTAACGTCCGCCCCGGCTGTTGCCACCAGCTTGGCGACGGCACCTGAAATCTTGATAACGCCCAAGGTTGTTTTCACCGTGGTCTTGATCCGGGTTTCTTTCAACAAAGCCTTGAGGTTTTTGTCTTTCTTGACTTCCGCTTCGATGGCCTTCTGAGCCGCCGGTTCCGCGCTGGCCAGAGCATTCTTGATGCTCATGTTGGTCTCGCGGATCATTTCCTCGGCTTGTTTGAGGCTCTGCTTCGACGGCTCCTGCATGAGGTCGTCGATTTTCTTGTCCAGCCGGACCGCTTCATCCTTGATGACCTTTTCATAGTTCAGCATCACCGCTTCGGCGACAGCCTTGTAGCGGTTCATCGACGTGCTGGGCACTTCGGAGGGCTTCTTGAGTTTGTTCGTCCGGGTAATCTCGATCAGGACGTCGGCACGGTATACCGGGATTTCGATGTGCTTCAGCTTGGGCTTGTTTCGAACCAGATCGACAATCGGCAGTTTCGCCGTCGTGACTGTTGATTTGGACATTCGTTTTAGTCTCCCTGTGATCTTGCTTGCCGAACGGGGCTTGGTGTCGTCGACTTTCTATCGGTTTTCGTCGTTGCCATCTTAGTCAAACCGGTAAGTGAAGTCGCCGTCAGTGAGGTCGATCACAACTTTGGCCACCTCTTTTCCTTCCATCATACGACGCAGGAATTCGGTCGAGATATCGGGTAGCATGGTGTTGGTCACGATCGCGTCGATCATCCGTCCTCCGCTGTCGAGTTCCTGGCATCGGTTGACGATTTCTTCGACCACCGCATCCGAGTATTCGAACGGCACGCCATGCGCTTCCTGAACCCGCTTCTTGATCCGACCCAATTGCAATTTGGTAATCTCGCCCAGCATGTCCGGGGTGAGCGGAAAATAAGGGATTGTAACCAGACGCCCCAGCAACGCGGGCGGGAAAACCTTGAGCAGCGGATCGCGCAGCGCCTTGGCCAGACCTTCGGAATCAGGCATCAGATCGGGATCGGCGCACATATCCATGATCATCTCGGTGCCGACATTCGAAGTGAGCAGAATCAGCGTGTTCTTGAAGTCGATCAGACGGCCTTCGCCATCTTCCATCACGCCCTTGTCGAAAACCTGAAAAAATATCTCGTGCACATCCGGGTGTGCTTTTTCAACCTCATCCAGCAACACCACTGAATAGGGTTTGCGCCGGACGGCTTCGGTCAAGACCCCGCCTTCACCGTACCCGACATATCCGGGGGGCGCACCTTTCAGCGAACTGACAGTATGGGCTTCCTGATACTCGCTCATATTGATGGTGATGACGTTTTGTTCGCCGCCATACAGCACCTCGGCCAGCGCAAGGGCCGTTTCGGTCTTGCCGACACCACTGGTGCCAGCCAGCATGAAGACACCAATGGGCTTGTTCGGGTTGTCGAGCCCCGCCCGGCTGGTCTGGATACGTTTGGCGATCATCTTCATCGCGTGATCCTGGCCGATCACCCGTTGCGCCAACCGCTCTTCCAGGTTCAGGATTGTCTCGAGCTCGTCCTTGACCATGCGGCCGACCGGGATGCCGGTCCAGTCGCCCACAACGCTGGCCACAGCCTGATGGTCGACAATCGGCAGAATCAGGGGGCTGTCGCCCTGCACTTCTTCCAGCTCCTTGTTTCTGGCTTTAAGATCGTCCAGCAGCCCGGCGCGATCTTCTTCGCTCAACGGGCTTTCGATGCCTTCTCCTTCGGCAATCGGTGCGTCAACGGGAGCACCGCCTTCGCGCAGTTTGGCTCGCAGGTTCAGAATTTCTTCGACAACTTTCTTCTCACTTTCCCAGCGCTGGGTTAGTTCCGACAGCCGCGCCTGTTCCGCCTCTCTGGCAGCGGCCACCGCGACGCGGCGGTCAGCCACATCGTATCCGGCGGTTTCGTCGCGTTCGATGATTTCCAACTCGGTCGTCAATGCCTCGATCCGGCGTTGACTATCATCAACCTCGGCCGGAACCGCGTGCTGTGAAACAGCAACTCGGGCACAGGCGGTGTCCAGCAGGCTTACCGATTTGTCCGGCAATTGCCGTGCCGGGATATAGCGGGCCGACAATGTCACAGCGGCTTCTATCCCCTCGTCGAGCACTTGCACCCGGTGGTGTTTTTCCAGCATCGAGGCGATGCCGCGCATCATCAGAACAGCCTTTGGAATATCCGGTTCTTCCACATGCACGACCTGGAACCGGCGGGTCAGCGCGGGATCTTTTTCGATGTATTTCTTATATTCCGCCCAAGTGGTTGCGCCGATGGTGCGCAGAGTGCCGCGCGCGAGGGCTGGTTTGAGCAAGTTTGCCGCATCACCGGTTCCGGCAGCACCGCCCGCGCCGACGAGTGTGTGTGTCTCGTCCACGAACATCACGATCGGCGTGGGGCTTGCCTGAACTTCGTCGATGACTTGCCGCAGGCGGTTTTCGAACTCGCCCTTCATGCTGGCCCCGGCCTGCAAAAGACCCACATCCAGCACCAGAAGCCGCACGTCCTTGAGAGCCGGGGGAACGTCTCCACGGGCGATCCGCAGTGCAAACCCTTCAACCACGGCGGTTTTGCCCACCCCGGCTTCACCGGTCAGGATCGGGTTGTTCTGCCGCCGCCGCATGAGTACGTCAACGATCTGGCGGATCTCCTCGTCACGCCCCACAATCGGATCAATCTCGCCTTTTCGGGCCTGTTCGGTCAGATCGGTGCAGAACTGTTCCAGCGCCTCGCCCTTGCCCATTGCACCCGGGGCCATCGCCCCGCTCGCCTCTCCCGGTTCGGCCCCGCCACCGACTTTCGTGCCGTCCTGCGCGCCCAGGCCGGCCTCGGGCGAACCGTCAGTGGCTGCTTGGAAATTGTCGGCCAAATCGTCGGGTCCGATGTTCCCCAACTCGGGTGACATGGATTTCAGAATGTTACGCAAGGCAGGCGTTTTGAGCATTCCCAATATCAGATAGCCGGTGCGCACCTTGCTGTCGGAATAGAGCAGCGAGCCCCAGACCCAGCCGCGCTCCATCGCATCCATCAGGTGATCGGACAGATCCGAAATCGACGAAGCCCCACGTGGCAGCATGTCAAGTGAGCGGGTCAATTCCGAAGCGATCTTGCCGGGATCAAGGTTGTAGTGCTGGATGATCCGATGAATGTCGCTGTCCTGTGTGTTCAGGATCTGATGCAGCCAATGCTGGACCTCTACATAGGGATTGCCCCGCATCTTGCAGAACACGGTCGCCCCCTCGATTGCCTGATACCCCAGCTTGTTCAACTTTCCGAAAAGCGCCACGCGGCTGATTTCTGTCATGTCGAGTTCCCTCCATGCGGTTCTGCATGATCATGCATGATTGAAATCCGGATAGAGGAGCAGATCCTCCGCATCCGGTCTTTTTTCTTCACCGTCGTCGCGTGTGCGCAACCAGCTCGTGTGGCCCAGCCGGGTCGACCCGCGCAGTGATGCGCGTGGGATCTCATCCCCGGCCAGAACCAGGTTGACATCCCAGTCCAGCGTATCGCCCACATAGGTTCTCACGATGGCCTGCAGTCGCTTCTGAGAGGCCCCGCCAGGCAACAGACGCTGGTAGTTTTCGTACGACAAAGGACCCAGCCTGATGCGAAACTTGACGGATCTCGACCAGACCCGGTTGCCAATGCTGGTCGACTGGCCCAGTCCGGCGGGTGCACCCAGACGCCAGGTGTCATCCGGTTCCAGGTCAAGCCAGGATCCGACAAACTGCTGCACGGAAACCGGCACGTGAAAAAAGGCCGAAAGGATCGAAACCAAACCTTCGACCGTTTTCGTACCCGATGCCAAATGACCCGCGAAATACCTTCGGGAATGATCCGGCATTGCGTCCCGATCCCGCATCCGGGCGCCTTTGAAGCCGGCAAGGGCGGCGACACGCTGTTCGAACGGGTCCTTTGCCCGGTCGAAACTCGGTGCCGGCTGCCCGCTGACCCAGGCCCTGTACACCAGGCTCATGAGGCGATGCGTCAGCATATCCGCAAAAGCGGTGAGCGTCGGATCACGATGATTGCGCAGCCGGTCACGCGCGAATTCAGTCAAATGCAGCGGCAGCGGGCCTTGCGGCCCAAAAAAACCGAACCACAGATTGCCGAGTTGCGCCGGTTTGTCCTCTGTTCCCGGAACGAAACGGGTTACCGTTGTGGGTGCAAAGGCAAGACTGGCATCTTGTTGCAACCGCACTTTGTCTTCACTCGGGCGGCGGGATTCCCCAAGGCGCGGGGCATCCCTGAAGTGGGCTTCGATCACCCGCAGCGCCTGAAAGATATGGTGTTTTTCAGGCTCGGACGCCAGTCGGCTCAGATGATCCGGCCCAGGCCGGTCGCCGGTTTCCATCTTGCAATTTCTCCCCGTCGTTCCGTCTTTAGCACCGTTTCGGTGAAGCTGTTTATCGTTGTGTATTTCTGAAAAAATCGCTCAAGCACGGCGCCAAGAACATAGACGCTGGTGCCCTCGAAAAAATCATCATCGAAGGTGACGGTGATCTCCAGACCGCGGACGGCTGTCGATAGCACCTCGTCGCTCATCCTGCGCACGATAGGTCGGCTGTTCACCGACAGAATGCCCTCCAACTGCTTTTCAATCACTCGGTCGCCAAGCGGCGCATAAATCCCAAGTAATTCGCGCAGCGCACCCACACCGCTTTCGCCTTCTCCGGCGATGGACAGATAGTTCAGGCTCAAATGGCTTATCAGCTTCCAGGCGGCATCGCCCTGCGCCAATGTCGCATGAGGTCGCGTCGGAGTGACCGGTGTCCGGATGGCCTTGACCGGCCCGCCTTCGGGCAGTTGGAACATTCCGCTGCCGCCATTGCTCAGCAACATGGGCAGGTCACGGTTTGAACAGACCGCCTCGATGGCCAGTTGGTTGAGGTCCGGCGAATACGGCGCTTGCGTTCGGTCCACAAGAGTCAGGTAAACTTCGGAGCCAAGATAGGTCGTGCGCACGCCCCGCAATCGCTCTTTTTCGTTTCGCTGACGCATCCTGCGCGTAATTGTGTAATAGGCGCTGTGACTGTCGCCAGCCGCGGTTAGGTCGGTGGCAGAATAGAAGGGACGGAAATCGAGATCGCCCTCATCGTCGCTGCGAATGCCGCGCACGGCCTCGATCGAAATGACTTCGAAATCCAAGCCGGCGGTTCGACTGGGAACCACATGAAATTCGGTGTCCTTGGAAGTCACCTGAATACGGTCACATCGCCGGCGGAACATGTTGATGGCGGGCACCGCATTCAATGTGAACGCCGATGGCGTCACTACAGGCGCGACATCGCTCATCCCTTCCTCTAGCAGGACATAGATGTCGACATCGGTGCCTTCCGATCGTTTCAGTGCTGGCTGCAACCCTTTGAGTTCGACGAACAAAAACCGTTCGGGCATTGCGAAATATTCCTGCAACAACCGATACCCGTCGAATGAACGGCGTGGCGTGGGAAGAAGCGCCTCATCGCGTTCGAATCCACGTGGCACGATATCCCCCTTCGGCAGTTGCTGTGTCCAGTCGGCGCGGCGGTCGGTGGACCTGCCTGCAACACCCTGACACTGACACGACAGCAGTTCATGCAGGCGCCATGCCTGACCGCTTTGCTTGTTCAGGTGGAGTATCAGGGAATCCATCGTAAGCTCGGAAATGGGCTTGTTGTCCGACCGCTTCAGCCTAAGCCGGATTGCCGCGCGGGCGTTGACATTCTGCGCCACTCCCGCGGCAACAAGCTCGCCCCGGCCATCGATATACTCCGCTTCCGTGATTTCGACGGGCCACAAAGTCATTTTGGAAGCAGTCCGAAACTCGCAAGGTGTTTGCTCTCCTTCCATCAGGCGGCTTCGGATGACCGAGCCGCGTGGCAACGGGTAACCTTCCGTGAGGGCCGCATTTTCCACGTCCGGCACAAACTCTGCCACCATCATGGACGGGGTCGGCGCCAGATAGTGTGGGTATACGATTTCCAGAAGGTTGCTGGTAAAAACAGGAAACTGCAGATCCAGTGCCAACTGAACCCGTGCCGCCAAGAACGCGCTGCCTTCCAAAAGCCGTTCGACATAAGGGTCCAGAACCTCCAACCCCTCCATGCCCAGTCTGGCGGCAATCTTGGGGTAGGCCTCGGCAAATTCCGCGCCCATTTCACGCAGGAAAGCCAACTCGTTCTCGTAATGTTTGAGAAGCCTTGTATCCATTCCCTAGCTCCGCTCGATGGCGACCTCGCCGGTGGTCACATCGACCTTGCTGCGCAGGTACAGCTCAAGCGGCATCGGTTGCGCCCACATCACGGCCCGGATGTCGAACTCAACAAACATTTCGCCCGCGCGCGCCTCTGACCGCAATTCCACTCCGACCGTGCCCTTGGCGATTCGTGGTTCAAAGGTTTCGATCGCCGACTGGATATGCCTTTTGATTTCGCGGGCCTGTTCCAGTGTCGAAAACCGTCCGGTAGCTTCGCGCACGCCATAGTTCAACACGGATTTTGACGCGTTCGGATAGGTCTGGGCGTCGATCAGATCCGAGTGATCGCTGGTATTCAGCAAAACAGAAAGATCGCGCTGAATAATCTCGCGCAGACGAACAATATCGATCACCCTCGAGTCACGACCCTCTTTCAGGTTTCCCGGTTCGTCGTCGGTCAGCCGATCCAAAAGCGAAGGTTGCAGGCGCTCGGCGAGAGTCTTGTCAGCCATTGTCGGCCGTTTCTCCGCCATCGGCCTGCAGCGTGAGCGCGCGCATATCCAAAAGCGCGATGTCGGAATTGTTGGTCGTTAGAAGTCTTTGCCCGAGCCCAACGAAGGTATCGGCCCCGGCATCTTCCCATGTGGTGGCCCGCGCCAGCTTCTGTGCGTCGTCACCACGCTGGTGTGTCCCCGGATAACGCGTCGGAATCAGCGCAGCAACTTCACCGCCGTTCGACAAGGTCACCACTGCAGCCGTCCAGACGGCGTCGCGCAGATCTGTCGGGGCTTCGATATCGATTTGCTGTATCTGCGCAAACGGCAGCCAGAAATACCGGCCATTGACGATCACCTCCAGGACCGGACCCAAACGCATGTCCGCGTCTGCGATCCACTCGAAGTGCTCTCCGTCGACCATGCCTTTGGTCGTGGGGGCCACTTCAAACGCCCGCGCGCGCAATGCGGCAGCCTCCTCGGTCTTGCCTCGCGCCAGCAACTTTTGGGCTTCTATCAGCAGGGCCAGCCATTCCTGCGGCTCGCCAAAAATCAGTGGGTCTTTTTCGCCGGCAAAGACCTTTTCGCGATATACTTCACAGATAATTGCCTCACGATAGGTTTTGGCCATCATCGTGGCGCCTTCGTCCATCTCGGCGCTCAGCTTCAGCTGCGTAATCGCACGCTTCCAGTCGCCCAGAACACACAGCAGCTGAAACAAAAATATGCGTAGCTTCGCGTCTGCCGGATTGGCGCGAACCTTGTCCTGCAACGCTGCAAGCGTTCCATCAAGATCACCCGATTTCAGAAATTCTTCCGGCGTCATCAAATCAACTCCAGCGACAACGGTTCAAAACAAAGCTGAACCGGGCAGACAGAACTGCCCGGCTACAGGTGCAAGCCGGATTAGCTGTAGTCGCCGGTTTCCAGATTCCACTTGAAGGTTTCTTTTTTGTCCTTCTGAATCTTGCCGGACTCGAAGTCGGACGGAAAATAGTCGAACGCGACCCCGCGATAGGCCAATGTCCAGTTTTCTTCCGGGATCTGCTCTTCCCCGCCGGTTACCGAATAGCTGTCGATGATGGCATGGCGCAAAGTCCAGATAAGATAGGGTTCCATGCCCTTGGCGACATCATCGCCCGCGCGACACATATGGATCACGACTTCGGGGGTTACCTTGCCGCTGGCAGTATACTGAGCAATCTTGGCCGAAGCGATGCTCAGTTCGGTGGTCAGAGTGACCTTACCGAAATTGGCGTTGGCATACCCGCGCTGCGTGGTTCCAAGATCGGTCATGTCCAGAGTGCGCTCAGCGCTCCATTCGATGGATTTCACTGGAATCCACTTGCCATCCTTGTGCTTCAATTCGCGGGCTTCACCGGGAATTCCGTCGATCTTGATAAATACATTTTCCATTTTATTTCCTTCCTGAGGCGAGTTTAGGGCAGCGCAGCACAACAGTGCTGCGGATGTTCATGGCAAGGCGTTTTCTACGCCCCTTTTTCCGATGGAAGTTTCGAGACCAATCGCAACGAAACGGACAAGCCTTCCAGCTGATAGTGCGGCCGCAGGAAAAACTTGGACGTATAATATCCGGGGTTTCCTTCGACATCTTCAACAACGACTTCGGCTGCCGACAAGGGCTTGCGTGCTTTCTCGGCTTCGGAAGAAATTTCCGAATTGGTATCAACATATTCGTTGATCCATTCCTGCAACCAGTCTTGCATGTCGTTGCGGCTTTTGAACGACCCGACTTTGTCCCGAACCATGCATTTGAGATAATGGGCAAAGCGGCAGGTCGCGAACAGATAGGGCAACCGCGCGGCCAGGTTGGCATTCGCGGTGGCGTCTGGATCGTTGTATTCCGCCGGCTTGTGCAGGGATTGTGCACCGATGAAGGCTGCCAGATCCGAATTTTTGCGATGGATCAACGGCATCATGCCATTTTTGGCGAGTTCTGCCTCGCGGCGATCCCCGATGGCGATTTCGGTTGGACATTTCTGATCAACGCCACCGTCGTCGGTCGCAAAGGTATGCGATGGCAGGTTTTCCAGCGCACCACCACTTTCGATGCCGCGAATACGCGAACACCAGCCATATTGCTTGAACGACCGGTTGATATTCACGGCCATGCCATAGGCTGCATTCACCCAGCTGTACTTGTTGCTGTCCGCGCCTTCGGTGTCTTCCTCAAAAGCGAACTCCTCGACCGGCTCAGTCTTGGCCCCATATGGCAAACGGCCAAGGAACCGAGGCATTGCCAAGCCAATATACTTGGAGTCTTCGCTTTCGCGCAGGGACCGCCAGGATGCGTATTCCGGTGTCTGGAAAATCTTGGTCAGGTCGCGCGGATTTGCAAGTTCCGACCAGCTGTCCATCTGGAACAGGCTTGGTTTGGCCCCGGTAATCAGAGGCGCATGGGCCGCCGCCGCGACCTTGGCCATTTCCCCCAACAATTCAATATCTTGCGGGCTGTGGTCAAAGTGATAATCGGCCACCAGGGTACCATAGGGCTCACCGCCGAACTGACCGAATTCCTCTTCGTACAGCTTTTTGAAGATGGGCGACTGATCCCAGGCGGTGCCTTTGAATTTGCGCAGGGTCTTGTGCATATCCTTTTTGGAGATGTTCATGACCCGGATTTTCAACTGTTCATCGGTCTCGGTATTGTTCACGAGATAGTGCAGGCCGCGCCACGCGCTTTCCATCTGCTGGAATTCTTCGTGATGCAGGACCAGGTTGACCTGTTCGGTCAGTTTCTTGTCAATCTCCGCGACGATGCCCTCGATCGAACGAAGCGCGTCGTCCGAAATCAGCGCAGTATTCGCCAGGGCCTGTTCCGCCAGCGTCTTTACAGCGGATTCGACCGCCGTCTTCGCCTGATCGGACTTGGGCCTGAATTCCCTTTGCAACAGCGCCTCGAACTCGGACGACCCGAACGCGGTTTGACCTTCGGCCTGTTGGACTTGAGCTTCTTCATCGGCCATGTTTATTCCTCCTCGCTCGCTTCACCGCCCGGCTTGGGCTGAGCCGCCAGCGTTTTCAGCAATGCCGGGTCCTGGATGATTTTCGAAATCAGGTCCTCGGCGCCGGTCTTGCCGTCCATATAGGTCATCAGGTTGGACAATTGCGTGCGGGCCTCCAGAAGTTCGCGCAACGGTTCGACCTTGCGGGCAATGGCGGCCGGGCTGAAATCGTCCATCGATTCAAACGTGATGTCGACCGCCATGTTGCCTTCGCCGGTGAGCGTATTGGGAACCGTAAACGCGGCGCGCGGGGCCATCGACTTCATCCGGTCGTCAAAGTTGTCAACATCTATTTCCAGAAACTTTCGGTCGGCAACCGGGGGCTGTTCAACTTCGGATTTGCCCGCCAGATCGCTCATGACGCCCATCACAAAGGGCAACTGAACCTTTTTCTGAGCGCCATAAAGTTCCACATCATATTCAATCTGAACCCTTGGCGCCCTGTTTCGCGCTATGAATTTCTGTGAACTGTCGGCCATTTGTTGCTCCTCAATCCATTCTTCAGTTCTGTTGATCTGCCCGCGCTGTCAAACGCTGGCAGTTAATACGAGTCGTAATCGTCCTTTGGCTTGATCCCACCGATCCGCCGAACCTCGTCCAGCCCTTCCTTCGCCATATCTTCGATTATTGTCAAAAAATCGGCATTGACGAGCCGTTTTGCTCTTTCCAGCAAAACCGGTATAGGGCTGGAGGGCTCACACCGCGCGTAATAGTCCATAATCCGGTCCAGCATCATCGTCACATCCCGCGCCGAATTGACTGCGCCGCCACCGGCAACAGACGTCCCACCCGTCGATGCGGCAGGCGTATCGGCGGTTTCCTGTTCGTCCACGGTTTCGGCCAAAGGTGCCGGTCCGGCGCCGCCGTGTTGCGACAGAACGCGCTGAACCTGCTTGGCGGCTTCCGTCAGGGCTTCAAGGTCGGGGCCTTCGCCGGGCGTTTGTTCATTGAATACCGCATCAATGGCCTGGAGGTGCTCAAGCGCAGATTTGACTGCCTCGGCATTGGCTTCCAGAACGTCGTCGTCGGTGTCCTTGAATGCGGCCGACACTGCGCTCATGTCCGGCACGTTTTCCATATCGCCGGGTGCGTTTATCGCCCCTTCGGCAACGTCGACATGGCGCAGGGTAAGGCGGCCGAACATGCGGCTGTCGGTCAAAGGGCACCGCCGCAAAGCGCGTATCACCCGATCCGACGAAGCAAGCCCCTGCACGGCGTTGATACGCATGGTCGCGTCGCCGTCATCCTCGTCCAATTCCGGGTGGCACGATTCCCAATACTCTTCGAGAAGCCCGCGAATATATCCCAGCGACACGGCAAATTCAGGCAGACCGGACGAATGCAGGACCGCTTCACTCAGGAATACCGCTGCACGAATTTCGTGGCTTTGCTCCATAACCGCAAGAGCTTTGGAACGGACGTCTGGCCAATCCTGCTCTTCCGCCGCCACGACCTCGCTGCCCATCTGCCGTTCTTCGCCGGGCTGTGCCGCCAATTCCAGATCCGTAAAGACGGCTTCGTATTCAAGGTTTTCGCCACTTGGCGGGTTTGCATCACGGGGTTCTAGATAGGCTGACAGATCCATTCATTCCTCAGGGCGTCTTTTTTAGTTTTTTCGAAGTTGATTAATTCTTTGCAGCACATGCTACTGCCTCTGATCGCCGAGGCGTGTGCCAATACGAAAAAAACAACCACTGTTGCAAGATCGATATTCCCAGCTCCTGTCTTGACCCACAGTCAGCCTTATTGTCTCTTCAAAGTCAAATTCATATTGCGCGCGAGGCAGTTTCCAATGGGAATCGAACCAGTTACCGGCGCTGAGTTGCGGCAGATGGTGGGTATCGCCCGAAAGCAGCCTTTGGGATTTGCTTTCTGTATCGGCTCCAAGGATGACGATCTGCTTTTCATTGACCGGCGCAAGCCGCCATCGGCACTGGGAAAAGAAGCCAAAAGACAAGGAAGCTCTCCCAAAGTTGCGTTTGGTTTGCTGACGGCTGAGGCAAATCAGATGACGCTCGCCTGCGAGCTGATGCAGCCAAATCTGGCCAAGCGGGTCCGCAAATACCTGAAGTCGCACAGTATTTCTGCGAAAGTCATCGTGACCGATGCTGATGGGGCGGTGCTTGACGATGGTGAGGATCGTACAGATTCCGCGCAGCCCGATTCAGGTGATGCGGAACCCGGTCAGGCGACCGAAAACCTTTCGGTTTCCGACCGATCCGAACCGGAAGGTGACCGACAGGCCAAACAAAAAGCATTGCAGCAATTGCGTGATCTGGTCTTGCACGCCGCCCGCATCGGACCTGCAGCGCAACGCCACGCCACGTCCGAAGCAAAGGTGATTGCGGAAATGATCAAGGCTGGCGATCTGGCCTCCGCGCCCCGGTCGATGGCGCGTCTGGCGCAACGGATTACCGAACTGAAGCAGGAAGCGGATGTGTCCGCGACTGATGCCGAGCGCCCCGATCCAGCGGTTCTGGAACGGGCGCGAACAGATTGGATTGCCGCCCGAAAAGGCGTGGCAAAGAATGTGCGTGCATTGCTTGGCGCAATAGATGTTGCGACCAGGGATGAGCCGGGCATACAGAATGCCACCAGCCAAATTGCGCGGCAGTTCAGGCCGATTGCGCAGATGGACACGACATTGGAAACGCTTTTGGACGAGTTGGGGCGGGCAGCTTCCGACACCAAACGCAGCAAGCTGATAGTGGCTGCAAGAAAGCAGATGCGAAATCATCTGAATGTCGCCAACTCGGAGTTCTTCAAGGCTGTCGACAAAAACGGGTTTGTCGAAACCAACATCAGATCGACAATCACCGGTTCGCTGAGGAAAGTGAACGACGCCCTGAAAAACATGAAATGATCAGGGAAAGCGGAGGGAAACATGAAATTTAGGAAACTGGCGCTCACCGTATTTGGCGCCGTCCTTGGAACTATGTCCGGTGCCAGCGCAGAGGATGGCCGGCTGACTGTCGAACTTAACAAGTTCGAGTCGATCGAAACCGGCGGGTGCCGTGCGTTTTTCCTGTTTCGCAATCAAACCGGCAACAGCTACGAACAATTTGAAATGTCTTTGGCCGTTCTTGATGGCGGCGGGGTCATCGATCGTTTGCTCTCGATAGATGCGGCACCTTTGCCTGTTCAGCGCACTGTTCTGAAGCTGTTTGAAATTCCCGAAATCGACTGTGGGAATATTTCCGAGATATTGTTGCACGACCTGACGGCCTGCAAGCCGCAGAATGCGGAGCCGACGGATTGTTTTCCGATCCTGGACTTGAGCAGTAAAACTGCCGCAGCCTTGGCGAAATAGATCATGGGCGGGTTCGAAAATCTGGGTCCCGGAGGACCGATCATCGCGCTTTTGGCCGTCCTTTCCCTGTTCTCGCTGGCGCTGATTCTGGTCAAGACGATACGCTTGTGGCCCGTAACCTCCGGTGGCCCGATGCGGGACGCTGCTCTGGCGCAATGGGCCGAGGGCGAAAAATCTCAGGCGCAATCCCGGCTCTCAGCAGGCAACGCACCGGCGGATCGCGTTTGCGCCTATGCCATGCAGGCCTTGGCCGAAGGGTTCAGGGGGCCTGCGTTGTTGGCGGAGTTGACCCGTCGCGGAAACGAGGAATTCGCCGCGATGAACAGCATGATCCGCGCACTCGAACTCATTGCGATGATCAGCCCTCTGCTTGGGCTGCTGGGGACCGTTACAGGCATGATCCAGTCATTCCAGGAACTGGAGATGGCGCAGGGGTCGGCAAATGCCTCGGTTCTGGCAGGGGGCATCTGGCAGGCGCTGTTGACGACCGCAGCGGGTTTGCTGGTCGCCATTCCCGCGGCCGTGGGTGCAACATTGCTGAATGCGCGCGCGGAACGCGGGGCACAGGCGATCGAAAACGCGGTGGGGCGGCTGATGGTCATCGAAGAACGTGGCGCAGGCTGAGGGCACGCGGCAATGGCTGGCGAAATGATCCTGAAACGTCCACGGCATCAGAAAGGGTTGATTTCGCTGGTGCCGATGATCGACGTACTGCTGATCCTGCTGGTCTTTTTCATGGTCACGTCGACCTATCTGAACCTCGACATGATCCCTGCCCTGTCTCACCAAGATCAGAGACAAGAGCCGTCGGCATCTGCTCCGGATCAAGGTGGAGCGATGTTGATCCGGCTCGGGGCTGACGGGGTTCCCGTGATGCGCGGGCGCGGGTTGAGCACGGAGGAACTCAGCGAGATTTTACGAAACCGTATCGCGCAAGAGCGCCCGCCGAATGTGATTGTCCTGCCAACCGGAGGCGCAACCATGCAGGCGCTGGTGGCCGTCATGGACGCCATTACACGCGCAGGGGTCACGCAAATGAGGGTCGTGCGGCTGGAGGCCCGCCCATGAGGATCGCCCGCCCCACCCCGCGAACGCAGCCTGAGACAATCATCGCCCTGATCGACGTCGTCTTTTTTCTGCTGGTGTTTTTCATGCTCATTGGACGTATGGATGCAACCGCGCCATTCGATGTCTTGCCCCCCGAAGCGGAAACGGGAGCGGATATGCCGGCCGGAGGCATGACGGTATCGGTCAGCGCAACGGGGGCATTGGCGCTGGATGGAATAGAGGCGGGTGCCGAAAAGATCATCAAAACTCTGATCGAGGTATTGCAAGACACTCCTGATATTCTCGTCCGCATTAATGCGCATAAAGATGCGGAACTGCGCAATGTCCTGCCCTTGATCGCCAGATTGGAACAGCGCGGAGCGCGGGATGTGGTGTTGGTGGTCACGCCGTCCCCGGACGGGTCATGACCGGGGCACCGGCTGTCTGGGGGCTCGGGCTGGCTGGGTCGGCAATATTACACACTGTTTTCGGTGGAATTCTTCTTTGGTCACTCGAACCGGACCCGGTTCAGGAACAATCAGTGCCAGACACGCAGATGCGGTTGTCGGCCTATCGAGTCGAGCGTTCAGATGCCCATGAAGCGGAACCCGAAAGCCAGACAGCGGCGTCTTCAGATGCCAGCGGGCACCGCATCGGACAGGGCGCCATTCCACATTCGAGCGGGAAAAAGCTGGCCCCGGACACGATTGCCCTGAAACCCCTGCAGGATCATGGAGCCAAGGCCACCGAGACCCCTTTTCAGCCTGTTGCGGCGCAAGTGCAGAACATCGACGCAGCAATTCCAGCTTCTGTCATTCCCGAACCAATCGTGATCGTTGCCGGACAAACCTCTGATTTCAGCAATCCGGTTCAGATCCAATCCGAATATGGCGATCCGGTTGCCCCCGGCCGGCCAGAAACGGTTTCGGCCGAACTCGGAACACCCCAGGCAATACCCCTAGTCGCAGCGGCGCCTGTTGAAACCGCGATGACCGCAGCCCTGGCGTTTGCCGGCGCCGGAGACGCGGCCATTGATCCGGTTTCAGTCGCGGCGTTTCAGAGTTTTGTCGACCCCGATGGCGCAGGCCGCGCATCGGTCGAACTACGGGACGGGATTGCCGGTGTTCTGTCCCGGCTTCCCTGCTCGCGGATGCAGGTGCAGTTTCACCCCGAAAACAATACTCTGGAAATTGTCGGGCACGTGCCCGAACACGGCCTGCAAGCGCCGATAGTCGCAGCCCTGCAAGCCCAAATGGGTGAAAGCATCGCAATAACCGACAATTTACTGATCCTGCCGCGGCCGCAATGTGGAGCCCTGGCGGGCATAGGCGAAGTCGGCCTGCCACAGTCAACGGATCAGATCACTAACCCTCTGTTGGTTGGTGAAGATGCCCATGCCCGCGAGTTTCGCTATTCCGAAGGCCAGCAACTTGTACTCGAGCTGACCGCACCGGATTATGACGCCTATGTCTATGTCGACTATTTCGACGCGGATGGTAGGGTCATTCATCTCAGCCCGAATGAAAGCGTGGATCTTGTAAAATCACCGGCAAAATCGACCCTCAGGGTCGGAGCGGAAGACCCCGGCGATCCTGGCCTGTACATCACCATCGGTCCCCCGTTCGGTCAGGAAATCGCGGTGGCCTTCGCCACTTCCGAGCCGCTATATGATGACATCCGTCCCCTGAGTGAACCTGCCGATGGCTATCTGAACTGGCTGCGGGAAAGGGTTCGCGCTCTTCGGGCCGACAACCCGGATTTCAAAGGTGAATGGGTGTATTTCTTTGTCACGACATCACCCTGATGGCCGAACCACCCTGATGCCCAGACTTTCCCTTGCTTCCTGCGGCGTCGCGATTTCACGCCCGATCTCTCGGGCCATACGCGCCATTTCTTCGATCAATTGCCCGTTTGATGTCACTTTTTCTCTGGACGGCAAATAAAATGTGTCCTCGAGCCCCGTGCGCAATTGACCTCCAAGTTCGGCAGCTTTGCGGTGGAGGGGCCAGATTTCATCGCGCCCGATAGCTGTCACCTGCCATCTGGAATCGTCCGGCGCCAAATCCGCAAGAATCGGCAGCAAATCTGCCCGCGCGGGCTGTCCTGACGCCACGCCCATAACGAAATTCAGTTGCGCTGTTCCCGAGAACATACCGGCCCGGCGGTACATCCCGACACTGCGAACGATGCCGGTATCGAAGCATTCGAACTCCGGAATTGAACCAGCAAATTGGATCGCGTTCAGAAAGTCCTGAATTTTGGCAACCGGATTGTCGAACAGCATCGGCGGCCACGCCCATGACCCATCCTTTCGGGTCTTCAGATAGTTCAGCGACCCCGCATTGCATGCCGCGATTTCAGGCTTTGTGGCTCTGATGACGTCAAGAGCACCCTGGTAGTCGAGGCCCACCACCCCGGATGTGTGATTGATGATGATACCGGGGCAGGCATCCCGGATCGCGGCCTGCACTTCGCGTGACAGATCAATGTCCCAGCTGGGCAAATGCCCTTTACCCTTATCCTGCTGCCGTAAATGAATATGAACGATGGCGGCCCCGGCCTCGTATGCTCTGCGCGCCTCTTCCGCCATTTCCTGCGGTGTGACCGGCACATTATGTTGTCTGGGGTCGGTCAAAACGCCGTTCAACGCACAGCAGATAATCGCTTTTTCCATCATCGAGTCCGCCGCTGACATATCCATTGCCCAAATGCCGTCTTGCAGGCGTGGGCCGCTGGTTATTTTCTAGGTATCCGAAGACCGGTCAGTCAAGGTGGCAACGTAAAGGCCGGAACGGCAGTCGCAATATGATGCTGACAGAAGCTGCCGAGAGAGGTTTTTAAGCTATAATCAATGATTATCGGTGTGATTGATAAATGCAACTTAAATTGATGGGATTGGTCTGATAGCTTTCTCCCGAAACGCGCGCACCATTCTGGGCCAACTCATTCAACGCATACACGCAGGAGAGAATTATGGACGGTAACGATATAGGCAAATGCCCGGTCATGCACGGAAGCACGGCACTTGGAACCCGCTCAAACCGTGACTGGTGGCCGAACCAGCTGAACCTGAAAATCCTTCACCAGAACTCCTCGTTGTCCGATCCGATGGACGAGGCGTTCAACTATGCCGAAGAGTTCAAGTCGTTGGATCTCAAGGCGCTCAAGCAAGATCTTTATGACCTGATGACCGACAGTCAGGATTGGTGGCCTGCGGACTATGGCCACTATGGCGGGCTTTTCATTCGCATGGCCTGGCATAGCGCCGGAACCTATCGCACCGGCGACGGGCGCGGCGGCGGCGGCACCGGGCAACAGCGGTTCGCTCCTCTGAACAGTTGGCCGGACAACGGCAACCTGGACAAGGCACGCCGCCTGCTGTGGCCGGTCAAGCGGAAATACGGCAACAAGATCTCTTGGGCCGACCTGATGATTTTGGCCGGAAACTGCGCCATTGAATCGATGGGCGGCAGGACTTTTGGGTTTGGCGGCGGTCGTCCCGATGTTTGGGAACCGGAAGAGGATGTCAATTGGGGCGTCGAAGCCGAGTGGCTGGGCGAAAAACGGTATTCTGGCGAACGTGACCTCGAAAACCCGCTGGCCGCCGTGCAGATGGGCCTGATTTATGTGAATCCCGAAGGGCCTGATGGTGACCCCAACATTCTGGCATCCGGTCGCGATATCCGCGAAACATTTGGCCGAATGGGCATGGATGACGAGGAAACCGTGGCATTGGTTGCCGGCGGCCATACATTCGGCAAGGCCCACGGCGCAGGTGATCCGGCGCTTGTCGGCCCCGAACCCGAAGCCGCGCCGATCGAAGCAATGGGTCTGGGCTGGATCAACGCGCACGGCTGCGGCAACAAGGACGACACCACCACCAGCGGCATCGAAGGCGCCTGGACGGCGAACCCGACCAAATGGGACAACGGGTATTTTGATCTGCTGTTCGGTTATGACTGGAACCTGACCAAATCGCCCGCAGGAGCGTGGATTTGGGAACCGGTCGGCGTGAGCGAGGGCGACATGGCGCCACAGGCGCATGATCCGTCGAAAAAGGTCAAGACCATGATGACCACCGCTGACATGGCGATGCGCATGGACCCGATCTATGGCCCGATCTCGCGCCGGTTCCATGCCAACCCGGACGAATTCGCCGAAGCCTTCGCTCGTGCATGGTTCAAACTGACACACCGCGACATGGGGCCGAAATCGCGATATCTGGGCGAGGAGGTGCCTGCTGACGATCTGATCTGGCAAGATCCGATCCCGGCATCGGAAACCAACCTTTCCGACGCTGATGTTGCCTCGCTCAAGGCAAAGATCCTCGAGTCCGGCCTGTCGGTCTCGGATCTGGTCAAAACCGCCTGGGCTTCGGCCTCGACCTATCGCGGGTCCGATCACCGCGGCGGTGCCAACGGAGCGCGTATCCGGCTGGAGCCGATGAACCGCTGGGCGGCCAACGATCCCGAACGGCTTGACCGCGTGTTGAGAGTTCTGGAAGGTGTCCGCGCGGAATTCGGACAACCGGTATCCATGGCCGATGTAATCGTCCTGGGCGGTTCCGCTGCAATCGAAAAGGCGGCCAAGGACGCCGGTCACGATGTCACCGTGCCGGTGACCTTGGGCCGGGGCGATGCCACCCAGGATCAGACCGACCCGGAAGGCATGAATGTGCTTGAGCCGATCGCCGACGGCTTCCGCAACTATCTGAAGGCCAATTATACGGTTTCGCCCGAAGAACTTATGATCGACAAGGCACAATTGCTTGGCCTCACGGCACCTGAAATGACGGCACTGGTTGGCGGCCTGCGGGTACTTGGTGCGAACCAGGGCAATTCGGCGCATGGTGTGTTGACCGAACGCCCGGGTGTGTTGAGCAACGACTTCTTCGTGAACCTGTTGGACATGGGAACCGAATGGACACCGGGCTCGGAAAACGCGTTCGAGGGGCGGGATCGGGCGACCGGGGCGGTCAAGTGGAGCGCCACCCGGGTCGACCTGGTCTTTGGCTCCAATTCGCAGTTGCGCGCGATTGCCGAGGTCTACGGTCAGGATGACGGTCAGGCGCGGTTGGTGAACGATTTCATCGCTGCCTGGACCAAAGTGATGGACGCAGACCGCTTCGATCTGAAATAGCGTCGCTGCACATGCCAGGCAAAGGGCGCGGCGGTCATCCGCCGCGCCTTCTTTGACTCCGCAAAACGCATTTTCCATTGGTTTTTGTTCCCTTTGAACACCTTGAGCCTTTTTGTCTGGACGCATCTGAACAACGCTCCTATCACGTGAATTCGCGAGAAATTTGGAGATGCCCGATGTCCGCCCCGCGCAATGTGCTTTTCATTGTCATCGACCAATTGCGGGCCGATTGCCTGACCGGAGAATTGGCCTCCTATGTCGACCTGCCCAATCTGCGGGCACTGATGGAGGATGCCGTAAGCTTCGATCGGCATTTTTCGGTCACCAACCCCTGCGGCCCTTCGCGTGCTTCCATCCTGACTGGACAATACTCGATGAACCATCGGTCGGTCCGCAACGGCACACCCTTGCGCCATGATACCCCCAATCTGGCCACCGAGATGCGCAAGGTGGGCCTGCTGCCGATGCTGTTCGGATATACCGACACGTCTTCCGATCCGCGCGTCCACCACCCCAATGACCCGGCTATGCGGACCTATGAATATCCGATGACCGGGTTTCACGAGATGACCGAGATGCGGCTTGAGATGTCTTACCCATGGCAATCGCACCTGATGCAGCGTGGGTATGAATTCGAAAAATACTGGGAT
This sequence comes from Ruegeria sp. AF8, assembly GCF_056541825.1. Lineage (NCBI taxonomy): Bacteria > Pseudomonadati > Pseudomonadota > Alphaproteobacteria > Rhodobacterales > Roseobacteraceae > Ruegeria > Ruegeria sp. AF8. The sequence continues at coordinate 59,973 of NZ_JBQFYW010000017.1, forward strand.
GTATTCAAGCCAAAGGCGCCTGACGGTGGCAAGCCGCGCTTGAACGATCCCGCCCTGTATTCAGCCGAAGACAGCGACACGGCGTTCCTGACAAATTCCTTTCTTGGCAAGATCACCGCGCATCACGGCAAGAACTGGTTCGCGCATCTGACCTATATCCGCCCTCATCCACCACTGGTCGCACCGGCCCCTTACAATGACATGTATGATCCCCGGTCGCTGCCGCTGCCGAAACGGCTGGTCTCGCCCGAGCTGGAATGTGCAATGCATCCCTTCTTTGGCCCGCTGCTGAAATCCAGCTCCATCGATAGTTTCGTCGAAGGGTTTCCCGGCCTCGAAGCAACGGATGAAAATATCCAGACGCTGAGGTCAATCTATCTTGGTCTGGCCACCGAGGTGGATCATCATATCGGGCGGGTGATCCAGCATCTCAAAGATAGCGGACAGTATGACAATACCCTTCTCGTCATAACGGCGGATCACGGCGAGATGCTGGGTGATCATCATTCCTGGGGGAAAATGACGGTTTATGACGCGGCCTATCAGACACCGCTCATTATCCGAATGCCGGGAAATGGCGCGCGGGCGGGCAAGGTTGTATCCGCCCCGGTCGAGACCATCGACATCACACCGACCATTCTGGACTGGATCGGGTGCGAGGTTCCCAATTCGATGGACGGTCGCTCGCTCATCCCTCTGATGACGGGCGATGTGCCGGGTGACTGGCGCACCTGCACGTTCAGCGAGCTGGATTTTGCCAGACCCTCCGCCCCAACGGAATGGGAAAAAGCGTTGGGAACCAATCCTTCGAATTCCTGTCTCGGTATCTTGCGGGACAGCAGGTTCACGCTTGTCGAATTCGCCGCCGATCTGCCGCCCATCCTGTTCGACCGCAATGCGAATGGCGAACTTGAAAACGTGGCCGATAAACCCGAATACGCCGTTGACCTTGCCCGCCTGACCCGTCAGATGCTGCGGCACAGGATGCAGAACATGGATCACACATTGTCTCTGGACACGATCTCGGCCTCGGGGCCGCAGTCAAGACGCCGCTATACCTGAGAGAGCCTGTCAAATTGTAACGACCCGCTCTCATCCCTGCCCTCAGACTCGACCAGGCCGAGTTTCCTCAAAATCGGGCCATACCCCCGCCGGGTCCGATCGCGGGTCCGGTCATTCGCAAACGGGATGACCACCCGGCGCACGCGGTCCAGAGGCACCGACCGCAACCATTCAGGCGGAAGACAGTCGGCGGTTGCAATGCGCAGGACATCAGGCCTGAAGTCTCTCAAATATGCGGCCAGCCCCGAGGCCTGCCCCTGCGCATCTGTTTCAAAGGACAAGGGCCCGTCGCTGAACCTGAGTCTGGCCGTATCCTCCAACCCGTTGTGACGCGCGATTTCCCGCGCTGCGCTGACAAGGCCCGGGCGGCTGTCCTGCGCCATCACAACCAGATCGGGAAGATCGCGGCTGACCTTGAGCGGGATGAAACCCACCCCGCAACCGATTTCAAGAAGCCGCGCACATCCCTCCAGATAGCTTTTGGCGTTCCGGGCGTTCCGCCGGTCGAACCGTCCCGACACGATGGCGTTGAGAGCCTCGGGAGTGAAAAGAACGGGATCGGCAGGCAGATCGATTTCATGATTCAAGAACCATTCGCTTGATCCGGCCCCAGAAAAACGGGCGTCACGACCTGCATAGAGAGACGCAACCGGTCGTATGTCAGGTTTCGTATTACGAGCGTGCTGCGATTTTTCGGCCGCCTTTTTCTCGACGCGACTCATCATTGCGGCAATCTTGGCCGGGTCACGTGGCTGTGGCGGCTTGGCGACCACCTCGGTGATGGGTGTTTTGCCGGCCTCCATCAAACCGGCTCTGAGATCTTGATATTCCGGAGTTTGCTTGTACTCGTTCAGCCGTTTTTCGACCCGGTTCAATGCAGTCTCATGCAAATTTTTGAGCACAGGATCAGACAGAAGGGCTTCCATAATCTCTTGCCTGCGCGGCGCATGGCGAAGAATTGCCCGGTCCTCGACTTCGTTTCGGTCCTGTAGGGCCCAATAGTCGGCGTTGTACTTGTCTTTCTTGTTGTTCACGTTGCCACGAAATTTCCGCACAGCGTAGGAATCCACCGACTTGACGGCATAGTGGTTCATTTGCGCCCACCCATACCCCAGCGTCCGGCGGATGGATCGCCAGCCGCGGAACTTGAAATAGTCCTCCATCGGCTGGCCGGAACCGTTCAACCACTTCACTGTTTCGGGGAATCCGGTTTCAAGATGCTTGTTCTTGATCGCGGGACGATGGATGCCAAGTTTCCAGTACTCAGGGTCAAACTTGAACAGGGTTTTGACCCCCCACCCCTTGTTCCAAAGCGGCGGCGCCGCACGAAGATATTGCTCGGTCACGGGCGCCCGCGACCAGTCGACAACACCTCCCGAACCGAAAATTCTCCAGGTAATCACGATACCGTTTGCGCCCTGGGCCGCGGCATCGGAAATCATATCGTCAAGTCCCCCGGACGGATGACTGACGCATAGAAACTCGTCCGCGTCGAAAACCAACAGCCAGTCCGCCGCCTGGACCAGCGGCTCGGTTTGCGCATGTTTCAGAGCGGATGGCTGCGGCTTGACACCATCGGGAATGACATTGTGCCGGTGATAGCCCAGGCCAAGCGCCTCCAACCGCTGCAGCATTTCCACAGTGCCGTCGGAACAGTCATTGGTATAGACGAGAATATCGGTGAACCCGACAGCCAGATGGTGCGAAAACCATTCAAGCAAAAACGGCGCCTCGTCCTTCATCATGGACACGGCCATGACGGTGCCATGCGGGCTTTCGCGGTTTCTAAGCGCGTCAAGAATGCCTTTCGGGTCGGGCATGTCTGTCCTGTGTTGCCTGTATTCGCTGGTCAGATTCCGATATACGCCCAGAATGAAAAAACTGCCATCATTCGAGCACTCTGATTGCGTCAAACAATTCACCTTTGCATCATCGCGTCAAATATTGGACAACACATTCTAACAGGCAAATTCTATCGAGGAAGCAGACTTGTCCGAAATGCGTCGCCCCGTTGCCTCTCTCTGGATCGGAGAGAGCCTGCACTATCTCAACCAGTTGTGCCTGAAATCTCACCTGCGTCACGGACATCCGGTAACGTTATATTGCACCGACGATGTGACCAACGCACCCGAGGGCGTCGTGATAAGACCCGCGTCCGAGATCATGGATATCGATATGTCGGTGGTCAAGTCCACGTCGGCTTCGTTTCTGTCGAACGTGTTCCGCTATAAGATGATCCAGAAAACCGGCGCCATCTGGATCGATTGCGATGCCTATTGCCACAAACCCTTTCCGGATGAGTGGGAGTGGATTTTCGCGGGCCACGGCATGCGCGGTGCTTTGAACTGCGGAGTTGTCGGGCTGCCGCAGAAGTGCGAACTGATCGACCAGCTCCTGGACTATTATGAGAACCTGCCTGACTATCCGGCGTGGTGGAGCCGCGGCCAGCGCAAGAAAATGGACAGGCAAAATGACGAGAACCCCCTGGCGGTTCGCATTTACAAAACCGAGCGGACAGCTTTTGGCCCGCAGGCCTTTACGCATTATGCAAAACAAACCGGTGATTTCGATCGGGCGATGACACCGGACGTTCTTTATCCGGTGCCATTCCAGCTGAACGATATATTCTACGACCCGTATGGCAGGGTCGAAGGGTGGTTTACTGACGATACCGTTTCGGTTCACCTGTACACGAACGGCACCAAGCCGTGGTGGCGCAATCACGTCCCGCTGGAAAATTCCTATTCCTGGCGCATGTGCCAGGAAGTCGGGATCGACCCGAAACAAGCCTTGGGTGGGTGAGGGGCATCTATGAAGCCCCGACCGGCGTTTCGGTTGTTCCGGTCAATCCTCTCCCAACCCATCGAACAAAGCCGTTGAGATGTAACGTTCCGAAGCGCTCGGGAGCACAGTGACCACCGTCTTTCCCTGCATGTCTTCGCGCGCCGCGACCCGCAATGCACAGGCCAGCGCCGCGCCCGATGAAATTCCCGCTGGTATACCCTCAAGGCGCGCCGCGCGCCGGGCAGTCTCCATCGCTTCGTCATTGCTTGCCAATAGGATTTCGTCGATCAGTTCTGTCTCCAGGACATCGGGTACGAAACCGGCACCGATACCTTGAATCATGTGGGGTGAATGCGTGCCGCCGGACAATACCTGGCTGAGTTCGGGTTCGATCGCCATTATCCTGATGTCAGGATTGCGGGCCTTGAGAACCTGTCCAACACCAGTCAATGTACCGCCGGTGCCTACGCCCATGATCACCACATCCACCGCACCTCCGGTATCCTCCCAGATCTCTTCCGCGGTGGTGCGACGGTGGATGTCGGGATTGGCGGGATTTCCGAATTGCCAGGGCATGACCGCGCCTTCGGTTTCCGCGATGATTTCATTGGCTTTTTCTATGGCGCCATTGATCCCTTTCTCGCGCGGGGTCAGCGCGAGTTCCGCGCCAAAGAACTTCATTATTTTGCGCCGCTCAATTGAAAAGCTGTCCGGCATGGTCAGGATGCAGCGATACCCTTTGGCGGCACAGGCAAATGCAAGCCCGATGCCGGTGTTCCCTGACGTCGGTTCGACAATAACGCTTCCGGGTCCGATGGTGCCGTCCGCTTCCATCGCTTCCAGCATTGCCACGGCGATCCGGTCTTTGACGCTGGAAATGGGGTTGAAGCATTCGAGCTTGACCAGAACCTCGGCCCGGCATCCGGCCTCTTCGGCCAGTCGGCCCAACCGTACAAGGGGTGTGTTACCGATTGTCTCAAGAATCGAACCGTAGATACGGCCACGACCGGGTTTGTCGAGTTGAACCGTGACGGGTTGTGTATCCATTTCTTATCTCCTCGGTAAGTGGCGAACTGGACTAATCCTGACCATAGACAGTTCAGGCAAGGAGTCCATCAGGCCTAAAACTGCATGCCTCTTGCGGAGCGCCGCCCGATGACCCGCTGGCCGGGTAGCGTGCAGCGTGGAGCGAAAATTGTGGATGACTGCCACAAGGTCAATCTCACTGTCCTGGAGTCAGGTTGAGTTGCCGATGGGCAATTGTCGCTCTGGCGATATGTGATCACGCCAGAGGATGCCAGGCGCGTTCTGCGTCTCTTGCAATGGCGCTGCACACAAAAAATTGCTGAAACTAAAACAAAAATATTATATGCAATTTAAAATCGACTTCTTATAGGTGCTTCTGAAAATGCGCGATGGGTATTCCGGAGGCCCTAAATAAACGAGCAATGGCTAAAATTCCTACAGTTGATATCGGCAAGACTGCATCAACGGCGACAATCGTTTGCAATGCAATTCGCAAAGCGATTATCGATGGATCTCTGAAAGACGGGGAACCATTGCGTCAGGACGAAATTGCCAGGATGTTCAACACCAGCCGCATTCCCGTGCGCGAGGCGTTGACCATGCTGGAGCAGCAGGGTCTGGTCAAAACCGAACGCTATCGTGGCGCGGTCGTTGCCGGTATGTCGCTGGAGGAGGCCGGCGAAATCTTCGAATTCCGGGCGCTCCTGGAATCCGAGGTCATCCGCAAAGCCGTGCCGAACATGACGGATCACGTTCTGGATGAGGCACGGTCATTCCTGGCCCGGTTCCATCAGACCCGGGACGCGATGGAATTCGGCGACCTCAACAGACGCTTTCATGCGACGCTTTATAAAGCGAGCAACCTGCCCTATCACCTGAGCGTCATCGGCAACTCGATGGATAGGATCGATCGATTTCTGAGGGCGCAGATGGTTCTCAGCAATGGATTTTCTCGCGCGACCCGCGAGCATGAGGGCATTTTGGATGCCTGTCAGCGTGGCGACGCGGATGCCGCCGCCCAGCTGACGGCGGCGCATATCCTCGCAGCCAAAAAATCGCTGGCAGAGCAACTTGAGAATTTCACCAAGGGCTGAAGTTGTCCCTACAAGGGATGGAAACAGGCCACTTGATGCGCGTCACCCTCCATCTGCGGCGCTTTTGCCCTGCACGCCTCGGTTGCCTTCCAGCAACGCGGCGCAAAAGCGCACCCGGGTGGAACATTCATCGGTGAGGGCAATTCACCCTCCAGCTTGATCCGGTCTTTCTTCGCTTCGGGATCCGCACGGGGGGTGGTCGACAATAGCGCTTTGGAGTAAGGGTGTCTGGGTGCGGCGAACAGATCTTCCTTGCTGGCCTTTTCGACGGCACGACCCAGGTACATGACGATCACGTCATCGGCGAAGTGTTTCACCACCGATAAATCATGCGAGATGAACAGGTAGGCAAGATTCAGCCGCTCCTGCAATTCTACCAGCAAGTTCAGGATCTGGCTCTGGATCGAGACATCCAGCGCAGAAACGGGTTCGTCCAGAACCAGGATGCGCGGATCCAGCATCAATGCGCGTGCGATGGCGATGCGCTGCCGCTGCCCGCCGGAAAACATGTGCGGGAACCGGTCGAAATGTTCCGGGCGCAACCCCACCAGAGTCATCATCTCTCGTGCCTTCGCCTCACGCTCTGCGGCGGAGATGTCGGGGCGGTTGATGACCAGAGGCTCCATCAGGATGGTTCCGATCTTCTGGCGCGGATTAAGCGAACCATAGGGGTTCTGAAATACGATCTGCACCGCTTCACGCAGTCCCGACCATACGGCGGGGGTTACTTCCTTGCCATCGATGGTCAGCCGACCTGCAGTAGGTTCTTCGATCATCGTCACCAGGCGCGCCAGCGTTGATTTTCCGCAGCCGGATTCGCCGACGACGGCCAGCGTCTTGCCTGCTTCCAGTTCGAAGTCGACACCTGCCAGAGCGCGGACGGTTTTCGCCTTTGACAGGAACCCTTCCTTGACCTCATAGAATCTTGCGAGACCTTCGGCTTTGACGATTGGGGCGGTCATCAGGCGGTCTCCTTCCGGCCGGTCAGGGCATAGTGGCACAAGGCGCGGCCAAGCTCGGGCCCATTGGCAACGGGCGGCACGGTATTGCATTTTTCATCGGCATACTGGCAGCGCGGCGCAAAAAGGCATCCTTTGGGCCGATCGAACTGACCGGGTACCACGCCCGGGATCGACGGCAGAAATTTGGACGTGGCCCGTTCGGGGAGCGCCGCCAGAAGTGCTGCGGTGTAGGGATGATAGGGATGGCGGAACAAATCCCGCACGGGCTGTTCCTCGACCTTCTGACCGGCATATTGCACCTGCACCCGTTCGGCCGTTTCGGCCACCACCCCCATATCATGGGTGATCAGCACCAGTCCCATGCCGGTCTCGTCGCGCAAAGATACCAGCAGATCAAGGATCTGGGCCTGAATGGTCACGTCCAGCGCGGTTGTCGGTTCATCCGCGATTAGCAACTTGGGCCGGCAGGCAATCGCCATTGCGATCATCACCCGCTGGTTCATGCCACCGGACATCTGGTGCGGGAACACGTTCAGGCGGCCTTCGGGCGCGGGAATGCCCACTTGCTCGAACAGCTCGATCGCCCGTTTATGCCGCGCCTTGCGATCCAGGCCCAGATGGATACGCAGCGCCTCCTTGATCTGGAACCCTACGGTAAAGCAGGGGTTGAGCGAGGACATCGGCTCCTGAAAGATCATTGCCAGATCTTTACCCACGATCTTGCGACGGTCGCGGGCGGACATGTCGCGCAGATCCAGGCCCTCGAACGTCATTTCGTCAGCGGTGATGGTCGCCGTCCAGGGCAAAAGCCCCATCAGGGCCAGCATCGATACGGATTTGCCCGAGCCGCTTTCGCCGACGATGGCCAGAATTTCACGCTTGTCGAGTGTCAGATTCATCCCGTCCACGGCCCTGAACTGGCCCGAGGAAGTGGCAAAATCTACGGAAAGATTGCGGATGCGCAACAGGCTCATGTCATCAGCTCCGCTTCAGTTTCGGGTCGAGCGCGTCGCGCAGGCCGTCGCCCATCAAGTTGATGGCCAGCACGGTCACAAGGATAGCAAGACCGGGAAAGGTCACCACCCACCACGCGCGAAGGATGAATTCTCGGGCCTCGGCCAGCATGGTGCCCCATTCCGGCGTGGGCGGTTGTGCGCCCATACCGAGGAAGCCCAGGGCGGCCGCGTCAAGGATCGCGGTCGAAAACGACAGTGCCGCCTGCACGATGATCGGCGCAAGGCAGTTGGGCAGCACGGTGATGAACATCAGCCGTGGCAGCCCTGCCCCCGCAACCCGCGCCGATGTCACATAGTCTTTTTGCCGCTCGGCCAGCACCTGTGCACGGGTCAGGCGCACATAGTGGGGCTGGAACACGATGGCGATGGCAATCATTGCGTTGGTCAGCGATGGACCGAGGATGGCCACCAGCACCAGCGCCAAAAGCAGCGAGGGGAAGGCCAAAATGATGTCCATGATCCGCATGATCAGCGTATCGACCGTTTTGGGCGCAAAACCCGAGAGTAGCCCGACGATGATCCCGCCCGAGGCGGCCACGGTCACCACGACGATTCCCACAAAGAAGGAATATCGCGATCCGGCGATCAGGCGCGACAGCATATCCCGGCCCAGAGGGTCGGTGCCCAGCGGAAAGGCCCAGCTACCGCCTTCGGACCATGCCGGGGGCTGCAATATATGGTCACGGAACTGTTCCGTGGGATCGTAGGGCGCAAGCCATGGTGCCAACGCCGCACACAGAACGAAGGCCGCAAAAAACCACAGCCCGATCACGGCACCGCGGTTTTCGCGGAAGTAATACCAGAACTCACGCAACGCACTGGGGCGTGCAGGGCTGACTGTGGGGGTTTGAATTGCTTGGTCCGCCATTACCGTTTCCTGATCTTCGGGTTGATCACGCCATAGAGCACGTCGACGATGAGGTTTACGATCATCACGATGGTGGCGATCAGCAAAAGGCCGCCCTGTACGACGGGGTAGTCGCGACGGAATATGCTGTCGACCATCCATTTGCCGATACCCGGCCAACTGAAGATCGTTTCGGTCAGAATCGCACCTGCCAGCAAGGTGCCCACCGACAGGCCAATCACAGTGATCACCGGGATCAGAGCATTGCGCAGCGCGTGCAGGCCGTTGATCCGCGCAGGGCTCAACCCCTTGGCGCGAGCAGTGCGGATATAATCTTCCCCCAGCACCTCCAGCATTGCCGACCGTGTCTGGCGCGCGATCACCGCAAGCGGGATGGTGCCCAGAACGATTGTCGGCAGGATTAGGTGCCGCACGGCCGATTTGAACGCGCCCGCCTGCCCGGAAAGCAGACTGTCGATCAGCATGAAGCCGGTGACGTCATCGAACCAGTAGATCAGATCAATGCGCCCCGACACCGGTGTCCAGCCCAGATTGCCGGAAAACACGATAATCAGCAGCAATGCCCACCAGAAAATCGGCATGGAATACCCGACCAGTGCCGATGACATGAGCATCCTGTCAAAGAACTTGCCCCGGTTCACGGCGGCGATCACGCCGGCGGGCAGCCCCAGTAGAACCGCGAAGATCATGGCGCAGAGAGAAAGTTCCAAAGTCGCCGGGAACAGCGAGAAGAACTCGTCCCAAACCGGCTTTTTGGTCACGAAACTCTCGCCCAGATTGCCGTGCATCACGCCCCACAGATAATCGACGTATTGCTGCCAGACGGGTTTGTCGAAACCCAGCTTTTCCACCATCTCCTGATAGCGTTCCTCGGTCATGCCACGTTCGCCGGCCATGACGATGATTGGGTCACCCGGCAGAACCCGGATGAACATGAAGGAAATGAACGTCACACCGATGAATGTCGGCAGAAACGTTCCCAGTCTCGATAACAAGTAGCGTAGCATCAGTGTCCCACGACCATGAGGTCTTTTGGAAAGGTTGTCAGGCTGCGATAGCCATCTTCGGTGATCAGCACGTCGTCTTCGATCCTGACACCAAATTTGCCCAACGCATAGAGGCCCGGTTCGTTGGTATAGACCGTGCCCGCGGGTAAAACGGCATGATTGCCACGCATGATGTAGGGTGCCTCGTGCACATCCCGGCCCAGCCCGTGGCCGGTCTTGGTGCGGATGCGGTCGGCATAGGGCGACGCCTCCAGCACGCCGATCACCGCATCGTCGATCTGATGCGCTGTCACGCCGGCACGGGTCACTTCGAGCCCCTTCACGTTGGCGGCGAGTACCGTATTGTAAACGTCGCGGCCTTCGTCGGAAACCTCTTCCACAAATACCGTTCTGGTTATGTCGGCGGCAAAACCATGCTTGCGGGCACCGAAATCGAACATCAGCGCGTCCCCTGCCTGTATCCGGTAGCCTTCGCGCGCGTGGGCATGCGGCATCGCCGAATTCTCGCCCGCGGCGACAATTGGTGAAAACGCCATGCCCTCTGCGCCCTCGGTGAACAGCGCGTGGATCAGGGCGGCTTCTATCTGTTTTTCGGTCTGACCGCTGCGCACGTTTTCCAGAACCCGGTGCAAGGCACGTTCGGATATGGCAATCGCGTCCTCCAGTGCGGCGATATCTTCGGGAGTCTTGATCATCCTCAGGCCGGATATTTCACCTTCCGCATCGATCAATTGCAGCTCTCCGTAAGCCTGTTTCAGCGCGTGATGGACAAAAACACGCATGACCTGACCTTCGACAGCCAGCCGTTTCAGCGGCAGATGCGCGGCCAGTGCGGCAAAAGCGTCTGAATATCCGGTCTGGTCGCGCCAGTCGAACACCGCACCCTCGAATCCGACCTTTGCCCAACTGGCCAGTTCAAGATTTGGAACAATCGCGGCGGGCGCACCTTCGGCCGGGATGATAACCACGAACGGGCGCTCATGGCTCATGAAGCTTTGCCCCAATGCACGGGTAAAGTTCGGTCCGGGCACCAGCGCCACTGCATCCACGTCCAGATCTCGGGCAATCTGGCGATATTGGGCAAAACGGTCGGCCATTGTATCTGTCTCCCCAGACAAAAAAGAACCGGGGCCACTCAAGGTGGCCCCGGTCCGAAGATGAGAACTTACTCGACGCTCACGCCATAGAAGATGTGACCGCCCAGCGGATGGACTTTATAGCCCTTGACGTTGTTCAGCATCGGCATGAATACCACTGAATGCGCGATGGTGGCCCAGGGCGCCTGCTCTTTGAAGACGACCTGCGCCTCTTCGTACAGTTTGGTGCGCTCGGCAACGTCTGTCGACTGCTTGGCCTTCTGGATCAGTTCCTCGAACGGCTCGTGGCACCACTGAGCGCGGTTCGACGCTTCGACACCGCTACATCCCAGCAGAACGGCCAGGAAATTGTCCGGATCGCCGTTATCGCCGGTCCAACCCAGAAGAATGGCACCGTCACGGTTCAGTTCACGCGAGCGCGACAGATATTCACCCCATTCGTAGGACACGATCTCGACATCCACGCCAACCTTGGCAAAATCGGCCTGGATCAATTCGGCCATGCGGCGGGCGTTCGGGTTGTACGGGCGCTGCACCGGCATTGCCCAGACCTTCATGCTCAGGTCGGTGACGCCTTCGGCTTCCAAAGCGGCCTTGGCAGCTTCGGGATCATAGGCGTCGTCCACGATGGCTTCGTTGTAGCTCCACATCGTGGGCGGAATCGGGTTCTTGGCGGCCTGCCCCGAGCCCTGGAACACCACGTCGATGATCGCGTTCTTGTCGATGGCCATGTTCAGCGCCTTGCGGACCTTCGGGTTGTCGAAGGGTTCCATGGTGGTGTTGTAGGCCAGATAGCCGACGTTCAGACCTTCCTGCTCCATCATGTTGATGGCCGGATCGTCCTTCATCGCCTGAATGTCAGCCGGGTTCGGATACGGCATTACGTGACATTCACCAGCCTTAAGCTTCTGATAACGAACCGAAGCGTCAGGGGTGATCGCAAAGATCAGCTGATCGACGTCCGCCTTGCCACGCCAATAGTCTTCGTTGGCCTGATAGCGGATCACGGCGTCTTTCTGATAAGCCACCATTTCGAACGGGCCGGTACCGATCGGATCGGTGTTGATCTTCTCGGGTGTACCCGCGTCCATCATGGCCTGCGCATATTCGGCCGACAGGATCGAGGCAAAGTCCATCGCCATGTTGGCGACAAAAGGAGCCTCGGGGTTATTCAGGGTGAACTTGACCGTATAGTCGTCAACCTTTTCGACCGATTTCACCAGTTCCGGCATACCCATGCCGTTGAAATACTCCCAGGTCCCGCCGTTTACCTTGTTGAATGGGTGGTCCTCTTGCCGCTGGCGTTCAAAAGTGAAAATCACGTCGTCGGCATTGAAGTCGCGCGACGGGGTGAATTCGTCATTCGAATGAAACTTGACACCTTTGCGCAGCGTGAAGGTGTATTCGAGCCCGTCGTCGCTTGCTTCAACGCTTTCCGCCAGTCCCGGAATCACGTTGGTGGTGCCGGTCTCGAATTCCATCAACCGGTTATAGAGGGGATGTGACGAGGCGTCGAACGTGGTGCCGGCGGTGAACAGCGCCGGGTCAAAGCCTTCCGGCGACCCTTCCGAACAATAGACAAGTGTGCCAGCCGCCAAAGCCGGCGTCGTCATCAATGCGGTTGCCGCCGTTGCGGCCAATATCCTGAATTTCATTATCTACTCCCTTGTTCTTATTTCTGATCGCTTCAGCGCATCAGAATTCATGCAACTTCCCTGACAAATGCGCTGACAGGGAAACTGTATGTTGTTTTTATTATATTGCATCCAATATCAACCTCATTCGTTCGGAATTCCGTTCCGCGCAACAGAAGCGGCCCGCCGTCAAGACTGGGGGACCGAAAATTTCAAATCGATCCTTTGAATGGGTCGAATGTTGTCGGGTCCCAAGCGCGAGTGGCGTCGGACCAAAGGGAATCACGGCAAAATGAAACCCGCTTCGGCGGATCGTCTGTGAACCACTATCGGTCCCAAACTCGGACCAAAGTCTCTTTTCTTGTCCGGTTTGCTGGGGAATATGGAAACATGAAGATTTTCGGGCGATACGCGGCGATATGGCAGCGGATGTCATTGGCCACCCAGTTTGGCCTTGCCGGCGGAGTGGTTCTGTGTGTTGCAGCCCTCATCGTCGGCGCCATCGTCACGCATCGGATCGAGGAAAGTGTCGTCCGCAATACCGCCAATTCAACCGCACTTTACATGGAGAGTTTCGTTTCCCCGATCTCACAGCAGCTTGCGGAGAGCGATGAACTGTCTGAAAACGCACAGATTGCTCTGGACGAGATTTTCAACAACACGCCTTTGGGTGAACGCATCGTTTCCTATAAAATCTGGAAGAAGGGCGGGCGTATTGTAGAGGCGTCCGATCGAAGCCTGATCAATCGCGTCTTTGAAGTCAGCGCACCCTTGAAAGCAGCCTGGCAAGGACAGGTGAGCGGCGAATTCGAGGAAGTCGGGGATGAGGAGGCCGAAGGAGAGAGCGCGCTTGGCATCCCGTTGCTGGAAGTCTATTCGCCAATTCATGAGGTCTGGACCGGTGAAGTCATCGCGGTGGCGGAAATCTATGAAGCCAACCCCCAGTTGCGCAACGATCTTATCGCTGCGCGCCAGACAGCCTGGGCGACGGTGGTCGGCGTCATATCCGCCATCGGAGCGGCACTATATCTGATCGTGCGCCGCGGCAGCCGCACGATCGAACGTCAACGGGCCGGGCTGGACGCCCAGTTCCGGGACCTGCGCGCGCTGTCAGCGCGAAATCTTGACCTGCGGCGGCGCGTGCAGGAAGCGGCGGCAAGATCGGCGGCCAGCACGGAACATGCGCTGCGCCAGATCGGCGCCGACTTGCATGACGGTCCGGCACAATACCTCGCGTTCGCAACACTGCGTCTCGACGATCTGCGCGAAAAGCAAACCGGCGCGGCCGCGCTGGCCGAACTGGATGGCGTCAATGACGCGCTGAAGCAGGCCATGGACGAGGTTAGGTTCATTTCGCAGGGCCTGTCGCTTCCCGACATCGCCGACATCCGGCTATGCGATGTTGTCGAAAAGGCCGTCAACGCCCATGAAAGCCGAACGGAACAGACCGTCACCGTCGATTGCGACGGTGACACATTCAACGCCTCACCCGCAGAGCGGATCTGTATCTATCGCTTTGTTCAGGAAGGTCTGAACAACGCTTCACGCCATGGCGGTGGAAGCGGAATGTTGGTCGAAATGACAAGCGACAACCGGACACTTTCGCTCGCCGTTCGGGACCGTGGCGCCGGGTTCGGGCCAGGCGGCCCGCGTCTTGGCCTTGGCCTTAGCGGCTTGCGCGACCGTGTCGAAAGCCTTGGCGGTACTTTTCGGGCGTCCAATCGAAGAGGCGGCGGCAGCGAAATCGAAATGATGCTTGAGACAGGAGATCACCGATGACAAGAACACGTGTCGTATTGGCTGATGATCACCCTCTGTTTCGGGATGGAGTTGCCCGTACACTGGATGAAAGCGAGGGCTTCGAAGTCGTTGGCCAAGCCGCAACCGGGCAGGAGGCCGTTGAAATGACCGAGCGCCTGAAGCCCGATCTGGTTCTGCTGGATCTATCCATGCCGGATGGCGGTCAGTGGGCTCTGACTGAGATTATCAAAAGTGAACACAAGGCGCTGGTGGCAATGCTGACCGTATCCGAGGACGACGATTCCATACTGGCGGCCCTTTCTGCCGGCGCGGCGGGTTATGTGCTCAAAGGGGTCGGTTCACGTGAATTGATCCGTATTCTGACGGACCTGGTTGCGGGCCGCAGCTATGTCGCGCCGTCCCTGGCGGCAAAGGTTCTGACCCGAATGAACAGACCGCGTCCGCCGGTCGAGCAAATCAATCCAATTGGCACTTTGTCAAAGCGGGAAGAGGATATCTTGCGGCTGGTTTCAGAGGGAAAAAGCAACAAGGAAGTGGGGCTTGCGCTGCAGCTTCAGGAAAAAACCGTCAAGCATTACATGACTGCGATCCTGCAAAAATTGCAGGTCCGCAATCGTACCGAAGCCGCCCTATTGGCACAAAGCCATTGGGGAAACCTCTGACATGATCGTTGACGCCTGACACAAACTCGCCATTCCGATCTTGCGTGCGGCACTATCCGGCACATTCATAGGGCGCCAGACTTTCTGCAAAAGCGTCCAGAAAATCCAGCGCCAGCAGTGATCTGCTCCCCGCAATTGGTTTGAGGATCGAAAGCCGATGAGGGACTTTGGGTTCGAACTCCCGTATTTCCAGCCCTTTTCCACGAAACGGCTCGGCATCCAGAGCGGAGACGACGGAAATCCCCTGCCCCTGGTTGACGATCATGCAGGCGGTGGTGAACTGGCGAACCTCGATCCATGAATTTATTAGTGATCCATACTCGGCGAAAGCCGACGACAGATGGCCAAAAAAGTTGCTGTCCCGGCGGGTGTGGATGATCTTTTCGGCTCGCAGATCCATAGGGTTAATGACTTCCCTGTCGGCCAGTGGATGTCCTTTGGGAATAACGCAAACCGTGCGGATCATGATGTCTTCACTTTCGACGGTGGGATGTCCGGTGAATCCATCCGTGATACCGCAGTCATATTGCTCACCGACTATCCATTCGAGGATGCGCTCCGGCCGGTCCGGTTCCAGCGTCACCGTCACGCCGGGCCTTTCCTCAAGGAAATCTGCCAGCACCGCAGGCAGGTGACTGGTGGCGAAACCGGGCAAGCACGCAATTCTGATATGGCCGGCGGTTCGTTCCGACAGGTCCCGATTGAGATCTTCCAGATGACGCAGGCTGTCAAAAATGCGCCCGACTTCGGACAGCAGGTACCGCGCCTCGCTGGTGGGCACCAGCCTGCCGCTTTCGCGGATGAAAAGTTCCACCGCGACGGTTCTGGAAAAGTCGGACAGCAACCGGCTGACAGCGGGCTGGGATATCTCCAGCCTTTGCGCCGCTCGGGTCATCGAACCAGTCTGCGCGACGGCCTGAAACGCCTCAAGTTGCCTGAGTTTGAACTTCATATGCCCACCGAGGTTAGAAACCGATTTCTCGTGAATAATGTTTTGTTATATTATTTGTCAAAAAACTTTTGCTTGCATTATTCTCATGGTTGCTCGAATGCTGACTCACACATACGCAGTGGGAGGTAACAAATGTCTGTCAAATCCATCTTTTTTGCGTCCTCTGTCGCGATGGCGATGGCGACGACCGCGCTGGCTCAGACCGAGATTCAGTGGTGGCACGCAATGGGCGGAACCAATGGCGAGCGCGTCAACAAGATCGCCGAGGATTTCAACGCGACCCAGGGCGATTACAAGATCGTTCCTGTCTACAAGGGTAATTACACCGAAACCATGACCGCAGCGATTGCGGCTTTCCGCGCCAAGGAACACCCGGCCATCGTTCAGGTGTTCGAGGTCGGCACCGCAACGATGATGGCGGCGGAGGGTGCGGTTTACCCCGTCGAACAGCTCATGAAGGATGCCAACGAACCTTTCGACGGCGAGGCGTTCCTGCCAGCGGTTGTGTCCTACTATCAGACGCCCGAAGGCGAGCTTTTGTCGATGCCGTTCAACAGCTCGACGCCGGTTCTGTGGTACAACAAGGACGCGCTAGAAGCTGCGGGCGCCGATGTTCCCGCAACCTGGGAAGAGGTCAAGGCATCGGCCCAGAAGCTGGTGGACAGCGGCATGAAATGCGGTTTCTCCTTTGGCTGGCAATCCTGGGTGATGATCGAGAATTTCTCGGCCTGGCACAACATGCCGATCGGCACCGAGGAAAACGGTTTTGCGGGATTCGACACCGAATTCACCTTTGACAACGACAAGATTGCGGCGCGTCTGGATGACATTGCCGCGATGTCGGACGGCAACCTGTTTGTCTACGGTGGCCGCCGGGGCGACAGCCTTCCGATGTTCACGAATGGCGAATGTGGCATGTGGATGAACTCGTCGGCCTATTATGGTTCGATCAAGTCGCAGGCCGAGTTCGAATTCGGTCAGACCATGCTGCCGCTCGACACCTCGATCGCCGATGCGCCGCAAAACTCGATCATTGGGGGCGCGACCCTGTGGGTGCTCAGCGGGCGGGACGAGGCCGAATATCCCGGCGTCGCCAAATTCCTGACCTATCTGTCTTCGCCCGAGGTTCAGGCCTGGTGGCATCAGGAAACCGGGTATGTCCCGATCACAACGGCCGCCTATGTGCTGTCGAAGGAACAGGGGTTTTATGATTCAAATCCGGGCACGGACACGGCAATCCAACAACTCAGCCTGAATACGCCGACGCCGAACAGCCGCGGGCTGCGGTTCGGCAATTTCGTTCAGGTCCGGGATGTGATCAACGAAGAGATGGAGGAAGTCTGGGCCGGAAACAAAACCGCAACCGAAGCCCTGGGCACGGCCGTTGAACGCGGTAACGACCTGCTGCGCAAATTCGAGCGGACGGCGAACTGATCCTCATCGTAACATCGGCCCCGCGTTTGCTGTCGGCGCGTGGGGCCTGATGATTTCCGGAGACGACCATGCTCAAACGTGTGCATTTTCCGACCTCGCCCCTGCCCTATCTTCTTGTGGCGCCCCAACTGGTCATCACCTTGGTGTTCTTTATCTGGCCGGCCAGTCAGGCTGTGTACCAGTCTTTTCTGATCCAGGATGCGTTTGGTCTGGGCACCGAGTTCGTATGGTTTGAAAACTACGGGGTTTTGTGGTCCGACAAGGGATATATCGCCACATTCTGGCGGACCGCCTATTTCTCTCTGGCGGTGACTGCCCTGTCGATGGTTTTTGCCCTATTTCTGGCCGGTTTTGCGCAACGTGTTCTGCGTGGTGCACTATTCTATCGCACGATGCTAATCTGGCCATATGCCGTGGCGCCCGTTCTTGCCGGCGCGCTTTGGGTGTTCATGTTCAACCCCACACTGGGAATTTTCCCTTATTTCCTCGATTTTCTGGGTATCGAATGGAACCACTATCTGAGTGGTGGCCAGGCCATGCTATTGGTCATTCTGGCGGCGGCCTGGAAACAGGTGGCCTATAACTTTCTGTTCTACCTTGCGGCGATGCAATCGATCCCCAACAGCGTGATCGAAGCCGCGGCCATGGATGGCGCGGGGCCGTCGCGCCGGTTCTGGACAATCGTCTTCCCGCTGATCTCGCCCACAACGTTTTTCCTGCTTGTGATCAACATGGTCTACGCTTTTTTTGAGACCTTTGGAATCATACATGCGGTTACCCAAGGCGGTCCCGGCACATCGACCACGATCCTCGTCTACAAAGTGTTCAATGACGGCTTTGTCGGTCTTGATCTCGGGGGTTCGGCTGCGCAGTCGGTCATCCTGATGGCCCTCGTCATCGCCATGACTGTCATCCAGTTCCGCTATGTCGAACGAAAGGTGGAATACTGATGATCGAGAACCGCCCTGTAACCGATACGCTGACCCACGTGGTTCTGATCCTGGGGGTTGCCGCAGTGGCGCTGCCGGTCTGGATCACATTCGTGGCCGCGACCCATAGCGAGCTACGGATGAGCCAGGCACCGCTGCCCCTGCTCCCCGGCGGCTATTTCTGGCAAAATCTGAAACAGACACTGTTCGGCGCTGGTCTGCGCGGAACCGAAATCGCTCCGGTCTGGCTGATGCTGCTCAACAGCCTTGCAATGGCCCTGATGATCGCAATCGGCAAAATCGCGATCTCGCTTTTGTCGGCCTTTGCCATTGTCTATTTCAAATTTCCGTTCCGTATGCTGAGTTTCTGGCTGATCTTTATCACCCTGATGCTGCCCGTCGAGGTGCGCATCCTTCCCACGTTCGAGGTGGTCGCCAACCTCGGAATGCTGAACAGCTATTGGGGCCTGTCGATCCCGCTGATCGCGTCGGCAACGGCGACGTTCATGTTCCGGCAGGTGTTTCTGACAGTCCCCGACGAGCTGCTTGAAAGTGCACGAGTTGATGGAGCCGGCCCAATGCGGTTTTTCTGGGACATCCTGCTGCCGATGTCGCGCACGAATATCGCCGCGCTGTTCGTGATCCTGTTCATTTTCGGCTGGAACCAGTATTTGTGGCCGCTGCTGATCACGACCGATACTTCAATGACCACCATCGTGATGTCGATCAAGCAGATGCTCGAAGCAGCCGAACAAACCCCTCTTTGGAACATCATCATGATGACCGCCCTATTGGCGATGATCCCGCCGATCGTCGTCGTCATCGCGATGCAAAAGCTCTTTGTCCAGGGCTTGACGGAAACTGACAAATAAGGCGCCCCTATGGCTGAAATTCATCTCAAAGACCTCGTCAAATCCTATGGGCCGACCGAAGTTCTGCACCATGTCGATGGCGAGATAGCTGATGGCGAGTTCATTGTCATCGTCGGCCCCTCGGGTTGCGGCAAGTCCACTCTTTTGCGCATGGTTGCGGGGCTTGAAACTGTCACTTCCGGCGAAATCCGCATTGGCGACCGGCGCGTGAATGACCTGGAACCGGCGCAGCGGGATATCGCGATGGTGTTCCAGAACTACGCTCTGTACCCGCACATGTCGGTGCGCGACAACATCTCTTACGGCTTGAAAATCCGCAAATTGCCTAAGGACGAAATCAACCGCCGTGTTGAAAGCGTCGCCGACATTCTGGAAATCCGCCAATACCTTGACCGTAAGCCGCGACAGCTGTCGGGTGGCCAGCGGCAACGCGTCGCCATGGGCCGGGCCATTGTCCGTGACCCGCAGGTATTTTTGTTCGATGAACCGCTGTCAAACCTGGACGCCAAGTTGCGGGTGCAGATGCGCCTGGAAATCCGCAAGCTGCAACAGCGTCTTGGTGTCACCTCGATCTATGTGACCCATGATCAGGTCGAGGCCATGACATTGGGTGACAGGCTCATGGTTCTGAATGGCGGGTATGTGGAACAGTTCGGGACGCCAATCGAACTTTACGATGCCCCGGCATCTGTTTTTGTCGCCGGTTTCATCGGCAGTCCCGCGATGAATTTCGTCAGCGTCAGGACAGATGGCGGGTCGGCCACATTGCCAAACGGCGTGGCCGTGCCCCTGGAGAATCCGTTTTCCGGCGAGGCGATCATGGGTCTGCGTCCCGAACACCTGATTCCGGATGCAGAGGGGCCGATAGCCCTGGAAGTGGACCTGCTGGAACAACTTGGCGCCAACACTTTGTTGCATGGTCGCCTGCAGGACACAGATCAGGATCTGATTGCATCGGTTCCGGGGCATATCACCATCGAACAGGGAACGACACGGCACTTCTCGATCAATCCCGGGCTGGTTCACCTGTTTGACCCCGCAACCGAAAAACGGCTGCGAACCGGATGAAGTTTCCACAGATCAAGGCGTTTTCGGGTGGTGCCCGCACCATCCGCATCATCGGACACCGGGGGGCACGCGGCGTCTTGCCGGAAAACACGTTGGCAGGCTTTGAGTTTGCACTTTCCTGCGGTGTCAGGCTTTTGGAGTTCGATGTTGCGATCAGTCGGGATCGGGTGCCGGTGATCACGCACAATCACCGCCTTAGCAATGCCATGGTCCGCGACGAAAATGATCGGTGGCTGTGCGGTGAAGAACGCAAGGTGTCATCGCTTACCATGGCCGAACTGTCACGCTATGACGTAGGTGGGCTGGATGGCCGCAGCGAATATGGTCGGCGTTTTCCCGATCAGGCGTTTTTGTACGATACGCGCATCCCGCGTTTGAGCGAGTTGTTCGAACTCGTGAACAGGCCCGGAAACGGGGATGTTCACTTGATGCTTGAAATCAAATCGGATCCCGAAATTCTGAATAACAGCAAGCGGCGCAAGGATCTGGTCGTCGCAGTCGTCGCCGACATTCGCAATGCCCGGCTGGTGGACCGCACGATCCTGCACAGTTTTGACTGGGGTCTGTTGGAGGAGTGCCGCCGACAGGCACCAGACATGCCGACTTCGTACCTGTCCGAACTGCCCGTCAACGACGACGAGATTGGCGAGGACTCCTCGAAATCGGTCGGCCCGGATCTGAGCGGTGGCGCAGATAGCGTGCCCGACTTGGTATTCCGTGCCGGTGGCCAGTTCTGGTGCCCGCGCTTTCCGGATATCACCGCCACGGCCATCGCGCGCGCCCGTGCGCTTGGGCTTTGCGTTGCGGTGTGGACCGTAAACGAACCGGAAGATATCGATCAGATGATCGACCTCGGCGTCGATGCCATCGTAACGGACTATCCGGGCCGGGTTCAGCGCCGCCTGACAGCGCGCGGATACACCTGGCTGGATGATATCCGGGGCGCGGCACAAGCATGAACTCGTCTCAAGCTGCATTTGACAGGTACGAGGAAATCCGCCCGCGCCTGCCAAACATTCCGAACCGCAGCGTCGCTCGGTCAATCACGTCTCTTCTTGATATTCGGGATCATGCCGATGCCTTCGTCTTTGACGCTTTTGGCGTCCTCAACGTGGGGAACACCCTGATCCCTGGCGCCGACCGGCGGTTGGAGCAGCTGCGCCGGAGCGGGTGTGCCATCCGTGTCCTGTCCAACGCGGCAAGTTACGGCAAGGCGCACACGGTTCGTAAATTCCACAATCTCGGCCTGTCTTTGAAAGACAATGAAATAGTTACCAGTCGCGACGCAATCTTTCCCCATCTCGATAATCGCTTGTGGGGGCTCATCGCGGCCGACGACGATGC
This sequence comes from Ruegeria sp. AF8, assembly GCF_056541825.1. Taxonomy (NCBI): domain Bacteria; kingdom Pseudomonadati; phylum Pseudomonadota; class Alphaproteobacteria; order Rhodobacterales; family Roseobacteraceae; genus Ruegeria; species Ruegeria sp. AF8. The sequence goes on from NZ_JBQFYW010000017.1 coordinate 81,545, forward strand.
GGCGCTGGATTTCACTGTTCCGACCGCCAGATTGAACGATGATGCGTCGGCCTATGACCGATCCGGGGGCATCGTCTTTTTGTCCACTGCCAACTGGTCCGAGAAACGTCAGTCGCTACTCGAGGCCTCCCTGCTGGCAAATCCCCGCCCGTTGATCATTGCGAATGCGGATATTGTCGCGCCCCGTGGCAACCACCTGTCGCTTGAGCCGGGATATTATGGGCATCGTCTGGTCGATCTGGGACATCACATGGCAAAGTTTTTCGGCAAACCCTTTCCGGACGTCTACCGCCTTGTCGCCCGCACTCTGCCCGGCATCCCGCCGGAACGGATCATCATGTGTGGAGATTCCCCCCACACCGACATTCTTGGGGCGGCCGCACAGGGCTGGAAATCGGTCCTGGTGACCCGTGACGGTCTGTTTGCCGGACAGGACACGAATGCGCTGAACCACAACTGCGGCATTCACGCAAACTGGCAGTTGGAGCGGATCTGATCGGAACCGGAACTCAAGGGTCACCGCGCAATTAGTTTTTTGCGAGGATCAGAGGATCGAACCCACCACCGCGCCAGCTTTGCAGCGCCGAAGTAAAGTTCGGCCCCGGCAGCCCGTCAATCACACTGCTATATAGTCCGGCTGTTTGCAGCAGCTTTTGTACTTCCATAAGTGTGTCCCGCGTCCACTGGTCGGATGCCTGGGTCAATTGCTGGATGATGGTTCCATCATCCTCCACAGCTCCGCGCAACAAAGTGCGGGCAGCTTGCGCGGGATTTCGTGGCACGCCCCGGCCCTCGTCCAACAGAATAGCGGCAGCCAGAAAACCCTGATATTCGCCCTCACGCGCAGATTTCAGGAAATAGCCGAGCGCCTGCGGCGGAATCCCCACGATCCCGTCCTGCGCCAACACACCCAGATTGAAAGTCGCCTTGGCGGCGCCTCCGTCTGCCGCACTTTGCAGCAGGGATATCGCCCGCTGTTCGTCTTTCATAACAATCTGACCCTGGAACAAGACCACGGCCAGATTGATCATCGCGTCAAAACTGCCGCCCGCGACCGCGCGCTCATACAACTCCAGCGCCCGATCCGTGCTTTGATCCACGCCGGTACCGCTTTCATAGAGTTGCGCCAGCGATACCATCGCCCGCAAATCGCCACGCTCGGCAGCCTGTTTGTAAAGAGTGACCGCGCGGTCCACGTCGCCGCTGGCAATGGTTGCTCGGGCCAGCAGCGCGACATAGTGCGGCAAATTCGGAGATTGCACGGTTGCGGCGCTGCACGCCTGAATCGCGGTCATCGCGTTCTTTTGCAATCTGCTGAACGGAACGCCGGGGATGCTGGCCGTGCTGTCGCGCGGATGTGTCGCCAGCCGCTCGCAGATTCCGCCGGGGCTTGAATCCTCGGGGCGAGGGATCGACTGAATCAGACGCCTGGCCTGATCCGCATGAGAGCCATCCGGGTATTGTTCGATGTAGAATTCCAGCAACGGCCGCATCCGGCTGCGCTGGGCCAGTTTCCACAGCCTCTCGGCCTGCGCATCCTGATCCTCTACGGAAAGGGCGCGGGTTTGCGTTCCCTGCTGCCCTGCCTGATCCAGAAACGCCACAACCTCGCCAGCGTATGAACCCTGGGGATAGCGATCAATGTAAAGCTGCATAAGCGCGGGGTCCTGGGCGTTGGCCGCGACCTGCCAAAGCAGGGTTTCCTCGGACGCCGTTACCGGGCTGTTGTCAAACCTGAACTGGCGGGTCATCGAAGAATTGTCCCACGGAATCTGCCGACCGCCTGTCGATGCCAGAACATCCTTGCGAACTGAAATCAGCAGGTCGGAAATATCCTGCCCCGGCGTGTAGATATGGCTTAGTATCGCCTCGGTGAAAAAGCTGTTCCGCCCGGTGCCGTCATACGCAACGTTGTCCGGCTGTGTCGCATAGGCGAAAAGAAAATCGGCCGCACTGCCGACACGGGCCAGCCCATCGCCCCCCAGATCAACACCGGCATCTTCGAACGGGTTGTTGCGGCAGGCGTCGAGAAAGATCAAACGAATTCCCTTCGACTTCTCCATGCGCGTGATGAACTCGTCTATGGCGACTGTCTGCGAGACGACATCACCGATCGACGAGACCCTGGTGTCGACGGGCAACAGATAGTTGCGGCCGTCCACCTGAAAACCGTGACCGGCATAGAAAAGGAGCGAAACATCGGAATCCTCTGCCGCCGCACCGAATGATTCCGCCAAAGCCATCATCTCGTTCTGGTCGAGGTCCGTTCCAAGAAAGACCTGAAACCCCAGCCCTTCCAGCGCAATGCTTAGATCCGATGCGTCATTGATTGGATTGTCCAGTTGACCGACGGCTTCGTACGCAGAATTGCCGATAACCAGGGCTACGCGTTTTTCCGCCAGCGCCGCACAAGCGCTCAACATTACAAAAACAATAGTCGCGAACGTGCGAATAGAGATCACGGGATCTTTGCTCCGGCAGTCTTCCAACCAATAGCGCGCGGCAGGCCGAATGCGGCTCTGCCGGTTGCGACCATGACTGTTCTACCTGTTGATGTCGAGGGCTGACAAGGTCCGCTTTGAGGAGTTCTTTGCTCGCGTCGCTGATGATGTCATGATCAAAGGATGGCCGATCCCTGATCTGTTTTTAGACTGGGCCACATTCAACTCAAGCCGGATTGAGAATGCGGGCAATACGTTTCATCCCGTCACATGCGGTGCAGAGTTGTGTTCAGACCGGTCTCGCTGCCATCAGGATTGCAAATCCTACATACAACCAAAAAACGATTCAGGATGGTCCTCTGTCCTTGTATGAATGGGTCAGAGACGTGTAGTTGTTTCGCGACCCACTTCTAAACAAGACAATACAGAAAAACGGCAATGTCCCCGGGCAACAGGCATGGATCAGACAAAAGGTAAAATGGCTGCGACGACAATGGTTGGCGGAGACCATTTTTTCCTGCGCCGATGGGTCGACTATTACAGTCGGCACGTTGGCCGCGAAAATCTTTTTATCTTCAGTCACGGTGGCGATCCGGAGCACAAGAAGATCGCCGAAGGGGCAAATATCATCTATCTGCCCTATGATCCGACCCGATTCAGCTGGAACCAACGCCGATGGCAGATGATCTCGCTGTTCAACAGCGCATTCACGAACTACTACAACTGGGTGCTCAGCACCGATGTTGATGAAATCGTCGTGGTGGATCCGGATGTCTCTGACAATCTCTCCGATTACATAAACAGCTTGCCGCGAAACAAGCTGCCGCGTGTGATCACTCCGTTCGCGGTGGAAATGGTCCACAACCCGGGGCTGGAACCAGAGCCTTTGGAGGATGGCTACAATATCCTGGGCCGCCGCCGCCTGTTCCGCCTCAACGCCAACTATGCCAAGCCCTGCATCGCCAAGGGATCCGTGAGTTTCGCTCCCGGCGGCCACTATGCAAATCAGAACAAGGTTCACCTCGACCCGCATCTGTATTTGTTCCACTTGCGGTTCATCGATTTCGACATGATGTCAGAGCGTCTGGCATTGCGCCGGAAACAGCGCATCATAGCCAGTGGTGATCTCAAGGACAGCGCTCGCAAGGTCACCGGATGGGATACGGCACTGGACGAATTCCAGCATCTGAGCAAACGAGAACCGGTGGCCGAAACCATCGATTTTCCCGAAGAACGCGAAAAGATGCTGAATGGATGGCGGCAAAAAAAGGGCTCGTACTGGAGCCTTGGCGGCGGTCGCAGCAAAGAGCTGTTTCGTCTCCCCGAACGTTTCTCTCAGTTGTTTTGACCGGCCATGGCGCAAACCAAAGAAAAAACGGAAATTGTGCGACCGCCGGAAATGCCTCTGGACCGCGCCATGCCATGGCACGGAACTCCCGCCGCGGCGTTTTTCACTCCCGGGCCGGAATCTGATTTGTGGTTCGAACGCCGTTCGGACGTATTGTTTGTCACGTTCGACAACCTTGCCACAGTCGACGAACCATCTCCGCGCCCGCCATGGATGGGCTGGCGTGTCTCGGAACTGGGCCACTCCATTCTAGGGGTGCAGTCACACCGAAAAGACTGGTATCGCCACGAAACCACCGGGCCGATATTGCGGGAACTGGCGGAACGCGGGTTTTTCGGGCATTTCGGGACGGTCATCCTTATGGGGGCATCCATGGGCGGGTTTGCCGCGCTCAATTTCGCTCCGCTCATACCCGGCTCGCGCGTGCTCGCGTTCAGCCCTCAATCCACAATGAACAGGACGATTGCGCCTTACGAAAACAGGTTTCGCTACTCGGTCCGGCATTCCAACTGGGAGGGCATGCCTTTTCTCGATGCCGCCGCCGCCATACCGTATATCGACCGTGTCTCGATTCTGTACGATCCCTTTGTCCCCGAGGACAAAGCGCATGTGGCAAGGATGCGGGCGCCACATGTGCAATTGGTTCCACTGCGTCATTGCACGCACGAGGCCATCCGTGTTGTTGTACATTGCGACGCCATGCACTGGGTGATGCAGAATTTTGCGGAGACAGGTCTGGTGGGCCCAGAATTCTGGCAGAGGATGCGCCATCGCCCGATGGTCAGAAAATGGTCACGCAGGTTTGTTGAACACATCAGCGACGGGAGACATCCGAAATTGACTATCCGTGCCTGTCAGTCTCTTCTGGCGCGAAAACCGGATTTGCGTTTTGCGCGCTTGGCCTTGAAAGCGGCGGAAGAACAGATTTCTTTGGCCGAGGGTCAAGCTCATGAGTGATGATCCGGCCGAGTCCGAAAAGCGGAACATCCCGGCAGAGGGCACGATCCTGCGCGCGCGCAACGGCGATGTGATCCGGTATGATCAGACAGGCCTCGATCTGGTTCTGTCCGACCGGGTCATCGATGATATCGCCGCGCGCCTGCCCGTTCACCCATCTGCACCGGAACCGATCGGCGATAAATCAGCCGTGGACTGCCCGCCTCGGCTGAAGGGGCTGGACGTATGGGATATCGAAAAGGATGGAGAGTGGTTTCGGTTTCACGGGCGCATACCGGGGCGGCAGGGAATGCGCCGGTACCGGGTCCTGGATCACAACGACCCGGACGCCACTCCGCCTGCGATCATTGCGGAAAGCCATGCGCCGCTCAGCGGAATTCTCGGGTTTGGAGGTCAGAGATGGGCATTGGGTGTCACGCAGGCATCGGGCTTTCCCTGCCATGTGATGGCTCCAGCGGATGAAATAGGCGCTGTCGGAATGGCCGGACTGGAAAGCGCGCAAGAACGCAGTGACCTGCTGAATATTCAGGAACTGACGCGCGAAGCCTTCATGGCGGAAGCCCTGCTGGAGAATTGTCTGCGCACCTATTCCGCCCTGCCGGTGTTCATGGTCCGGACCGAGACTGACAGTTCGGCATCGCTCGGCGATCTGGCGCGGGGACGCGCCTTTGACAACCTGCTGGTCGCGGCTCAGAACCTGAACGCCTGCGCAAACCGTATGGGAACCCGCTCCGAACTGCTTGCGATCTGCCTGGATTTCGCTTTGGAGGATGTCGTCAGCGATCCCCTGCGCTATCAGACGGACATGCTGGGCCTGCTGACCAGATTGGGCGCGAATCTGGGTGCGTTGGGAATGCGCATGCCTCCGGTTTTGTCCATTTTCGACTGCGGCACGCCGCAAATCTCGGACCTGCCCGTGCTGCGCGCGCAATCGGATCTGGCCTGGATGGGTTGGCGGCATGGGCTGGTCTATGCGGCACCCGGCTATATGTTCGAGCAGGATGAATTCGCGCGCCCCACCGCCGAAGCCCTCGCTGCGATGGGCGAAATGCAGGCATCTGCGTTACAGGTGCTTGCAACCGGCGAGCGCTGGCATTGCCCAACTTTTCTTCTGGCCGAACGGGATACCGCTGATACGGTTCGTGTGCGCGCCGATGCCATGGAGGCGTTGGTCGTGGATGAAAACGATCCCTTTGACGCCGGGTCGAGCTACGGCTTCCGGCTGGACGGAGATTCCTCGGGGGCCGCGATCCTTGCCGTCGAGCGCTGCCCCGACATCCCCAGCGATATTCTCGTCCATTTCGACGCCCTGCCCCGGGATGAGCCACTCAAGCTTGTCTACGGGTTTGGCGCCCCTGCCCGGGCGATGCGCCACGGGTATCCCGCCGCGTGCGGCTCCGTTCGCGACACGTGGTCCAGACAAGGCCGCAATGGCCGCACCCTGCACCGCTGGGCATTGCCGACCGTGCTGGAAATCCACTAGGAGGGCGATAAATCCATGCTGACGCTTGATGCCGATCTGCCCGAACACTTGCTGTTGCCCGATGACACGGCCGCATACGACCTTTCGCGCGATGGCGCGATCTGGTTTGATCTGTCGAAAGACCGGCTTTCGCTGGATGCGGACACAGGCCACATCTGCGGTATTTCAGCCCGCCTCGGAGACGTACGGGCCGCGCCTACCCAGCCGAATGACGGCAATTCATTTCCCGATGCCGGCGGCGCCGGCCTTGTCTTTCAAAATCGGGTGCATTGCGGGTTCTGCTTTCGTCTGGACCGGAAAAGCCAAAGCGCGTCCTGGCTGATCCGCTATCGCCGCGCGAATGGTGAAGCCCGCACTCTTGCCACGCTGACCGGGGATGCGGAAGATGTGCCATACATTTTCCTGTCCGAACAGAATGGGACCATTCAGTTCAAGCCGGACAACAACGAAACCGGGATCGTGCTGCCGATCGATGCCGAACCGGGAGAGTGGGTCGACGTATGGGCAGGGATTGATCCGGAAGGGCTTTCTCTGGCCATGGGTTCAGACCCCGCCGCAACGGACAAACGTCAAGCGCGCTACGGCTTTTCCTTACCGGCCGAGTTTTTTGTCGGCTGCCGCAGCCATCGCGCCGGACTGCTGAAGACGCTGGGCGAAAAGACCATCAGCGATATCATCATCTGGCCGGATTTCAACATCCTTCACCAAGCCAGTTCCCTGCAAAGGGACAGAGTTCACCGGGTTCTGAATTCGATCCGCAAGAGAAAGCCATGACCTTTACAAGCGACACGATCGCGTCGGACAATATCTGCGTCATTTGGGTCGATGACATGATCGACGTCTTTACCTGGCGTGACGCGTTCGGCATCCGGATCGACACACCGAATATCGACCGGTTGATGTCGCGAGGCGTGCGTTTCACAAATGCCTACGCGACGGTGCCGCTATGCGCGCCTTGCCGCGCGGAACTGGCAACCGGGCTTTCACCATATCGGACCGGGCTTGTCGATCTCAACCGCATCTGGCGAGAGGAACTGCCGCCGCCGGTCGCGTGGCAATACGATCTGCGCCGCAAAGGGTTTCGCTGTTTCACCACGGGAAAGGTGGACGGTCATTACAAACCCATGCCGGACGCTTACCGCCACTTTCTGTTTCACGAGGAAGCCGCGGCAAAAGACACCTCCAATCGCGGTGCCCCGCATCCCTATCTGGACAAGGGTCCGGGGATCATCGGGTACAACCACCCGAACGATCAGGGCGAATGCGACAGCGGGTACTATGACTATCGGGTTGCCCAGAACGCCATCGATTATCTCGACCGCGCCGATCCGAAACGCAGACACCTGATCCAGCTTGGCTTCAAACATCCGCACTATCCGCTTGAATGCCCCGACCGGTTTTATCAGCGCTATGATGCCGCCCGGATATGCTGGCCAAAGACAGCGGCCCCCGAAGACTATTTCGGTCCGCAGCCGGGGTTTGCCGTTTATGAAGCGGCCTATATCACCAATGGCCGCTGGACACCCGAAGGGGCCGGAGACGAAGCCTGGCGGCAGGTTGTCCGCGCCTATTTTGCCGCCTGCAGTCACGTGGATCACGAAATCGGCCGTTTTCTGGAGGCGTTGGAAAACTCGCCATTGGCGGGCAATACGACTGTTGTTTTCCTGTCGGACAACGGGTTCAACCTTGGAACCCATGACAGCTTTCACAAAATGAGCCAGTGGGACAGCGCCGCCCACGTCCCCCTGAGCATCTGGAACCCCCGTATGCAGGAAGGCCGGGAAATCGAGCTGCCGGTATCGCTGCACAACTTCCCCAAAACGATCCTCGATCTTGCCGGGCTGCCGCCGCGTCCCGATTGGGTCTCGGGCCAGAGCCTTTTGCCACTGATCAGTGACAGCTTTGGAGAATACGACCGTAGCAAATCTCCGATCACCAGCGTGTTCGGAACACTCTCTGTCCGCCCTTCGGTCGAGGGCCTCGAACAATACCGCTATTTCCGGTATCCGAACGGCGAAGAGCATGTCTATGATCTCGTCACCGATCCCGGTGAAACCGACAATCTGGCGGCGAGTTCGCCAGATACCACCCCCATTGGCGAACTACGCGACGAACTTGTGCGCGGAGCGCTTGATCTCGGTCTGGATTTGCGGGGGATGGCCAACCCTGCAAACGGGATCAACGCAATGATGGCCGTGGATGGCAGCATTACGCTGGAAGGCGGTATTTCCGACAACCACTATTGGGTCTATGGCCGCGACGCCGAGAAAATCGTCGAAGAAGAGGGCGGCGGCTATGATACCCTTTGGTACATGGGCGGGCCTGACGAATATGAACTGTCGATGCCCGCGCATGTCGAAGCGGTTCGCATCGCCACGGTCGTGGCCCGGCCCGAAGGTAAACCCAAAGCTCCCCGTACAATCCGCGTCCGGGCCCACCCCGAAACGCCGCTGAAATTCGAGACATCCGAGCGAGTCGCCGTTCACGTCTGGGGCTCGAACGCGGATGATCGTATGATGGGGTCACGCTATGCGGGATCAGAGTTCCATGGCGGCGGAGGAAACGATTGCCTGGAAACTCTGCCGGTCAACAAGGCCCGAAACACATTTTTCGGCGGCGCGGGGGATGACTATCTGGCAGGCGGGTCGGGACGTGACCGGCTCTATGGCGGCCCCGGAGACGACACCATCCTTGGCCGCGCCAACAACAATCTGCTCGATGGAGGCTATGGCAATGACGATATCAAGGACGGAAACGGGAATTCATTGATTCACACCGGCCCAGGCCGCAATTCCGTTGTCAGCGCCGGCGGCAATGATCGGATTCACGCGGGCCCCGGCCATAACTTGATCACTCCGGGAACGGACGGGGCTACCGTGATCGCACCGGAATATGGCGGGGTCACGGAAATCACCCGTTGGGGCGAAAGTCTGACGCTGGATCTGAGCGATTGGCCGATGACACCGCAAATAACATCGGACGGCACCCAAACCGAATGTGTTTTGGGGGCAAGTTTTGTCAGGATCACGCATCGGCAGGGACTTGCCGTGTCCGTCAGGCAGCCGGATCAGGACAAGGTGGTGCCGAACAAATAACGGCCAGTTCACCACAACAAAATGCCTCTGACCGGAACAGCCGCCGGAAAACTCGGAACGTAATCTCTGCTGACATCAAGCAGACCGGGCGCAAAAGCTCAAATAAATCCCATCTCCTGCGCCAAGGTTTGGGGGTCCGCGGACTGCGCCAGGATCCTGCGCAGATTGGGGCCGTCGCTCCAGGGGAAAGCAGCAGTCAATGCTTCATCACATTGGTCGGTGCTGACTGTATCATCTTTGAGATGCGGATGACTTGCCAGCAACCGGCGTGGTGAAGGCGGTTTCAGGCCGGCCAACTCCTCTCCGGATTCGGCATAGCCGTTTGTATTGTTTGCCACATGCAAACTGTGATGCCAGGCATGAAAACCCGGATCCAGATAGCTGGGCAGCCACCGCCCGACCTTTCTGTGCTGGATTTGGAATGGGTTGCGGTGAAAACTCTCGTCAGTCACCAAAGCGAGACCTATCGCGATATAGGGTTTTATTCTTTCGCAGTGCCGCGCCACTTTCCCATCAATAAATCCCGAAAACCCCTTGGAAAAACTGATTGCAGTGCGCGGCGAAAGCCTGTCGCTGATTACCCGCAGGCGTTCGACATACGAAGCGGCCAGGGCATCGTCATCATCGATACGAAAATGGACTGCCTTTTGCCCTCCTTCCACGGTTTCGCGCATGAATGGCCGTAATGCATGCCCGATATCCCGCTGGTCCGTATCAATAAGACGTACAAACGAAAACGGCGCTGTCACAGTTTTCAGTCGCTGGTGATAGGCCTGGGGCATGTCCGTCGAAGTCAGAAGAACAAGCTGAAAATCTTTATCGGTTTGGGCGGCCATGCTGGGCAGCATGATATTTTCGAACAGGTGAAAGCGAACGGCCATCCGGTATGGATTCCACAGCTTTTGCTGCGCCTCTTCGACAGAGGCAATTTCCCTTCCCGTATCTGAAATACCGAACCAGGAAAAACGGCAGTGCCCGAAAATTCGCATAGGAATGAATACCTTTCGCCCCGCTAGTTGTTTCTCGGATCGCCCCTGGCCCGCAGATCACTGAGGTTTCGGCTCGACATCTGTCGGAATTATACCTACTCGTTGAGAACGGAAACCCCAACCCGACAGAATTCACGGAACCAGTGCACCCGTATGGCAAAGCGCCCTTTTCCCGACCCGACAAAGGCCGATATTGCCGTTGTCACGATGGCGTACCAGGACTATTTCTTCGTCAAGAAATGGTATGACTACTACAGCGCGCTGATTGATCCCAAACACCTTTACATTGTCAGCCACGACAACGACCCCGAACATCGCCGGTTGGCACCGGATGCAAATATCATCGGGCTTCATCGCGATCCCGGCCTGTTCCGGCTGGATCGCCGCCGCTGGTCGCTGTTGAGCCAGATCAGCAACGGCTTGCTGTTTTACTTCAACTGGGTGGTCTGCACTGATGTAGATGAAATTGTGATTGTCGACCCCGACACCAATCAGAGCCTGCCAGATTACATCATGACGCAATATGAAAGGGGCAGCACCCCCAAGTCGATTTGCCCATTGGGTTTGGAACTGATCCACAACCCCAAACATGAGCCGGAACCACTGGAGGACGACGTCCCGGTTCTGAGCCGGCGCCGGGTTTTTCGGATCAATGCAAACTATTCCAAACCCTGCATCGTCCGCTCGCCCATGCATTTCACGGTCGGCGGACACGCAAACAACCACCTTCCCCGCGTCCTTTCCGAAGACCTGTACCTGATCCACATGCGCTTCTTTGACTATGAACGCACAAAGGAACGGCTGAATTTGCGGCGCGACATGCGCGCCTCTATCGACATTGGCAACAAAGGCGCCAGCAAAAGCGGTGCTTGGTCCAAAGATCTGGAAAACTATGAGGCCATGTCTTCAAGAGAACCCGAAATGGAAACCATCGAATTCCCGGAATTTCGTGAAACGATGATCAATCGGCAAAAACTGCTGCACAACGATACCGTCGCTTTTTGGGGAGGCGGACGCACAAAAACCCTCTATCGGTTGCCCGACAGGTTCACGTCAGTTTTCTGATGAGAAAGGTGAAGGGCGCACATCGCCGGTCTGTCGCCTCGGGTCTGACATCACCTTCGGTTGTCCAGTAAAGGACTAGGAGCCATCGACCGCGCCACAATCCAAAGTTTGGCCATACCAATGCCGGCCCCGCATCTTCCAGTGAACTCCCGGTTCGGGGATTGTAACGGCTCAAGTCTAGCTGTCCGATGTCTTTGAGGAATAATAGTAGGCGATGGCCTGTGCTCTGTTCCTGACTGACAGTTTCTCATAGATATTTGACAGGTGAAACTTCACGGTGTTCGTGGATATCTGCAGATTCTTGGACAATTCGCGATTGGACATGCCCTTGGCAAGCGCCTCAAGAATGGCGCGTTCCTTGCGCGACAGGCTAAGCATCGGATTCTGCTGCATTTTGCGCACGTCGATAAAGGGAAAGACCATTTTGCCCGCCGCCACGTCGGCGCAGGTTTCAAGCAGACCCTCGACATCGCCCGAGCGGGCCGCAAATCCGGCAGCACCCGCCTGCATCGCAAGGCGCGGAACATCACCGGCTTCGTCCCCGTAGATGACGAAACGGGGCGTGTTCTCCTGTTCGCGCAGAACCTCTATAAGTTTGGCCGCGCCGAGAACCGGCAAGTCCCAGGCCACAACGCAGACCTGAACGGGCACCCGCATCACCGCGCCCAGAAAGCCCTCGGCAGTGGCCGAAGTCGCAACCAAAGAGAATCGCGGGTCACGCTCAAAGATCTCCGACATCGCCGACAAAACCAGTGGGTTGCTGTCGGCAAGCATAATGTCGACCGGGGATTGCGCAGTGTCAGCCATTTGTTTTTTCGCCCAAATTTGCGTAAACCTACCCGAAAGGATAGGTGTTCTTGCGGTATGCTACTGTATTCCGACCATTTTGGGTAGGTTTTTCCCCATCCAAATAGATATGCTAAAGCAGTAGTAAGTTACGTTGCGCTCACAGGCAAGCATCGGTTTTCTGTCAATCAACGCGATATGTGGGGTCCGGGTTCCACCCCATAGATGAGGAGGATCGCCGATGACATTCCAGAAGTTTCCACAGCTCGAAATCCCTGAGACCCTCGCAGCGGGACCGGGGCCGGGCAATACGGATGCGCGCGTTTTGCAGGCGTTCTCCAACGCCGGAGTGGCGGATCACATGCAGGGCGACGTTCTGCGTGGCATGATTGAATGCAAGCACATGCTGCGCGAGATCTGGGGCACGAACAACACCTATACATTTGCTGTGGCCGGAACTGGCTGGAGCGGGCTGGACACCATGTTTTCGGCCGTCATGCCCGGCGACAAGGTAGTTGCGTTTTCCAATGGAACCTTTTCCGGCATCGACTCTCTCACGCTCCGGATCAAGGCCGCCACGCCGCAGGAACACGCAGCCAATCCGCTGGACCCGCAGGCGGCCAGCGTGACCGTCATCGACGTTCCGCACGGCCAGCCCGTCACCGCCGAGACGGTCGAGGCCGCATTGACCGAGCACAAGCCGAAATGGGCCTTCATGGCGCATTGGGAAACCGGGTCGGGCCGTATCAACGATTTGCGCGGCTTCTCGGATTCCTGCGAACGCCACGGCGTCATGGGGCTGATCGACGCCGTTTCGTCGCTTGGGGTCGAGAATTTTCGGATCGACGACTATCCCGGCGTCGCCGGATGGGCGTCCTGCCCGCAAAAAGGCCTGTGCTGTCTGCCGCTGACCTACGCGCCCGTCAGTTTCACCGACGCCTATATTTCCTCTCTGAAAGCGACCGGCGCCTACACCTATGTTCACAACCCGATTTTCGAGGCGCGCCACTGGGGTGTTGTCGACGGTCAGGACGTCGAAAAGGGCACTTATCACCGAACCCATTCTGGTTATGCCGTTGCGGCCTTCCATGAATCGCTGCGTCTTACGTTGCAGGAAGGGTTGGCGAAACGATCGCATTCGTACCGGACCCATGAAAGCGTTCTGCGCGATGCCGTGACCGCGATGGGGTGTGAAGTCACCTCGGACATGCCAAGCCTCGTGGTGCTCAACCTGCCCCCGGAACTGGCGGGCCGCGAGATGGAACTGGTTCAGAACTGCCGCGCCCGCGGATTCGGCATCTGGCCCACGCTGAGCGCACCTGTGCAGGTTCGGATCGGTATTCTCAATCAGCTGAACCGTCAGGCCGTCAGCCGGATCGTACGCTTGTTCGCCGAAGCGCTGCGCGAGCTGGGTGGTCAGGTCGATCACGAAGCGATCGAATCATTGCTCGAAAGCCGCTACGGCACCTCGATCGCCGCTTAAACGAAAGGGATTCAAATGGATATTCACGAATATCAGGCCAAGGAAATTCTCTCGAATTTCGGTGTCGATGTTCCTTCGGGGGCACTCGCCTACAGCCCGGAACAAGCGGCGTATCGCGCGCGGGAACTGGGGGGCGACAAATGGATCGTCAAGGCGCAGATCCACGCCGGCGGCCGTGGCAAGGCCGGCGGGGTCAAGCTGTGCAGCTCGGAAAGCGAGATCTACGAGGCCTGCGACGACATGTTCGGGCGCAAGCTGGTCACGCATCAGACCGGCCCAGAGGGCAAGGGCATCTATCGCGTTTACGTGGAAAGCGCGGTGCCGATCGATCGCGAGATCTATCTGGGCTTTGTACTGGACCGCTCGAGCCAGCGCGTGATGATCGTTGCCTCGTCTGAAGGCGGGATGGAGATCGAGGAAATCTCGGCGGAACGCCCCGACAGCATCGTGCGCTCGATCGTCGAACCGGCGGTCGGGTTGCAGGAATTCCAGGCGCGAGAGATCGCGTTTGATCTGGGCCTTGAACCACGCCTGATCCAGCACATGGTCCGCACGCTGCAAGGATGCTATGCCGCGTTCAGCAAGCTTGATGCGACCATGGTCGAAATCAACCCTCTGGTCATCACCGGCGATGATCGCGTTCTGGCGCTCGACGCCAAGATGAGCTTTGACGACAACGCCCTGTTCCGGCACCCGCAAATCAGCGAGTTGCGCGACAAGTCGCAAGAGGACCCGCGCGAAAGCCGCGCGGCGGATCGTGGCCTGTCTTATGTCGGGCTCGAGGGCAACATTGGTTGCATCGTGAACGGGGCAGGTCTGGCCATGGCCACGATGGACACGATCAAACTGGCCGGTGGCGAACCTGCCAATTTTCTGGACATCGGCGGCGGCGCATCGCCCGAGCGGGTGGCCAAGGCGTTCCGTCTGGTTCTGTCGGATGACAATGTTCAGGCGGTTCTGGTCAATATCTTCGCCGGTATCAACCGCTGCGACTGGGTGGCCGAGGGTGTCGTACAGGCACTTCGCGAATTGCAGATCGATCTGCCCGTGATCGTGCGCCTTGCGGGCACGAATGTCGAGGAAGGCCAAAAAATTCTCGCCAAATCCGGCCTGCCGATCATCCGCGCAACAACCCTGATGGAAGCCGCCGAACGCGCTGTCAGCGCCTGGCAGCACGATCTGACCCAAAACACCAAGATGAGGGCCGTGTAATGAGCATTCTTCTCGATCGCGACAGTCGTGTCATTGTTCAGGGCATCACGGGCCGCATGGCGCGGCTGCACACCAAGGACATGCTGAAATACGGCACCAATGTCGTCGGCGGGGTCGTACCCGGCAAGGGCGGCGAGACCGTCGAAGGCGTGCCGGTCTTCGACACTGTCAAACAGGCCGTCAAGGCGACCGGAGCTGATGCCAGCCTGGTATTTGTGCCCCCACCGTTCGCTGCGGATTCGATCATGGAAGCGGCGGATGCCGGCATCCGCTATTGCGTTTGCATCACCGACGGTATCCCGGCCCAGGATATGATCCGCGTCAAACGCTACATGTACCGCTACCCCAGGGAAAAGCGCATGGTTCTGACCGGCCCAAACTGCGCGGGGACGATCAGCCCGGGCAAGGCGCTGCTGGGGATCATGCCCGGTCATATCTACTTGCCGGGCAACGTGGGCATCATCGGTCGTTCGGGGACGCTGGGCTATGAGGCCGCGGCACAGCTGAAAGAGCGCGGCATCGGTGTTTCGACCAGCGTCGGTATTGGCGGTGATCCGATCAACGGCTCGTCCTTCCGTGACATACTGGAACGTTTCGAACAGGACGAGGAAACCGAGGTCATCGCGATGATCGGTGAAATCGGCGGCCCTCAAGAGGCGGAAGCGGCGGAATACATCCGCGATCATGTGACTAAGCCGGTCGTGGCCTATGTGGCCGGCCTGACGGCGCCCAAGGGGCGCACCATGGGACACGCGGGCGCAATCATCTCGGCCTTTGGCGAAAGTGCTTCGGAAAAGGTCGAAATCCTCTCGGCGGCGGGTGTGACCGTTGCTGAAAATCCGGCGGTGATTGGCGAGACCATCGCCCGTGTCATGGGAAAGGCTGCGTGATGGCCAAACCGTCTGTTCTTGTCACCCGTCGTTGGCCCGCCGCCGTCGAGGCACAACTGATGGAGAATTACGACGCCGTACTGAACACCGGGGACAAACCGATGACCCCGGCGGAAATCCGCGAAGCGCTCAAGCGGTATGATGCGGTCCTGCCGACCGTGACGGACTCACTGAGCGCCGAAGCGTTGGACGTACCTGCGGCGCAGACCAGAATTCTGGCCAATTACGGCGTGGGCTACAGCCATATCTGCGAACCGGCCGCGCGTGATCTGGGGATGACGGTCACCAACACGCCGGATGTACTGTCGGAATGCACCGCCGATCTGGCCATGACGCTGTTGCTCATGGTCGCCCGGCGTGCGGGCGAAGGTGAACGCGAATTGCGCGCGGGCCAGTGGTCGGGTTGGCGTCCCACGCATCTGGTCGGCACCAAGGTCAGCGGCAAGACGCTTGGTATCATCGGATTCGGCCGGATCGGTCAGGAAATGGCGCGCCGGGCCCATCATGGGTTCGGCATGAAGATCCTGGTGCAGAACCGCAGCCCTGTATCGCCCGAGGTTCTGAACCGATGCAACGCGGTGCAAGTGGACTCGGTGGATGAACTGCTGCCGCAATGCGATTTCGTCTCGCTGCACTGTCCCGGTGGGCCGGCCAACCGACACCTGATCAATTCCCGTCGTCTGGACCTGATGAAACCCGGTGCGTTCCTGATCAACACAGCAAGGGGCGAAGTCGTGGACGAGTTCGCCCTGATCCAGGCGCTTGCATTCGATATGATCGGAGGCGCCGCGCTGGATGTCTTTGACGGAGAACCCCGGATCAGCCCGGACCTGCTGCAATGCGACAACCTTGTCATGCTGCCGCATCTTGGCAGCGCAACCCGCGAGGCGCGCGAGGCTATGGGGTTCCGCGTTCTGGACAATCTGGGCGACTTCTTTGCAGGCCGACCGCCACGCGACAGAGTAATCTGATGCAGGCAGCGCGGGATACCCGGCAAACGCAGGACGGTCTCGTGGCAAGCGAATACGGGTTCGTCGAAGTACTGTCCGGTCTCTGGCCCCGCAAGACCCGTGATCCGGGCACGCGCAGGTTCCGCCCTTACAATCCATGCATGCCATTTCGCCCGGTCCGGGCTGAACCGGCTAATCCAATTCAAGAGGTTCCAACATGAACGCCCCCCATCGCGCCAACGGATTTTTCACCCAATCTTTGTCGGATCGTGATCCTGAGCTTTATGGCTCGATCACCTCGGAACTGGGCCGCCAGCGCGACGAGATCGAG
>NZ_JBQFYW010000018.1:0-89003 GCF_056541825.1 Ruegeria sp. AF8
TCGACATCTTCACATTGGCGAGATCAACTCCGCTCCCGTCCGCCTTCACGCGAACCTTCACGTTATAGTCAATCACGCGCTTGACAGGCACAAGTACCTTCATCGCGTTCTCCTTTTGTTAACTTGGTTTGGTTTGTACAAGCGAGGAGCGCCCGGATACCGTTTCGTACCAGGCGGAAAGCTGTGGACGGTCGGAACGCCAATCCCCGATCGGCAGGCGGAAATCGAGATAACCCAACGCGCAGGCAAGACCGATGGAGGCGGCGTCAAAACCGGGTTCCAGCGCGTCGGAGACATGCGCCTCGAACCAGTCAAGGGCGCGAGTGATCCTGTCTTGTTGCCCGTCGAGCCAAGGCTGGGACACCTGATCTTCGGGCCGGACACGCCGTTCATAAACGCAAAGTAACGCGGCCTCGATCACGCCTTCGGCAAGGCTTTCGACCGTGAGGCGGTCGAATTCGGCATCGCCGTCCGTGTAAAGGCGCGTCGCGTCGCTCAGGCTGTCGATGAAGCGTAAGATCGCGCGGCTGTCATACACGACCCGGCCATCAGCGCGAACCAGGCAGGGCAGTTTGCCCAGAGGGTTGTGCGCGGCCAGATCGGAGTTGGTATCAATCGGAGAAGTCGCGACCTCAACCTCTTCTATGAGGTTCTCGACTCCTTTTTCCAGCACTGCCACTCTGACTTTGCGGGCAAAAGGCGAGGCGGGAGAATAATACAATCGGTTCATGAAGCGGTTTCCTGATTCAGCGTGGCTGTGGGTGGCAGGATGCTATCCAGTTTTTCCGCAGGCACCAGCCCGCTCTTGGCCGCCACCTCGCGGATCGACCGGCCGGTAGCCAAGGCCTGTTTGGCAATGCGGGCCGAGGCATCATACCCAAGCAGCGGTACGAGCGCGGTTGCAAGAACCAGACTGTTGTCCAGCAAAGCAGCGCAGCGTCCGCCTTGATCCCCTGCACACATTTTTTTCGGTCAGTACGTTTATGCCTCTGATCAGGATATTGAGGGATTTCAGAAGATTGCAGGCAACGACCGGTTCCATCGCGTTCAGTTGCAATTGCCCGGCCTCGGCGGCCATTGTCACCACAAGATCATTGCCGATAACCTGATAACAGACCTGGTTGACCACCTCGGGGATGACCGGGTTCACCTTGCCGGGCATGATCGATGAACCGGCCTGCACTACCGGCAGAATGATCTCGCCCAAGCCCGCGCGCGGGTCGGAAGACAACAGCCGCAGATCGTTGCAGATCTTGGAAAGCTTGACGGCCACCCGTTTGAGGATGCCCGAGAAAGTCACGAAACCGCCCAGATCGGAAGAGGCTTCGATCAGGTCGCAGGCCTGTTTCAGATCGAATCCCGAAAGCTCTGCCAGATGGGCAGCCGCACGTTCGTCATATCCGTCCTCGGCATTGACCCGCGTTCCGATGGCGGTACCGCCGAGGTTGATCTCGGTCAGCAACCGACCGATTTCACGAATATGGTCAATATCTTCGCCCACGGTAACGGCGAAAGACCTGAATTCCGCCCCAAGAGACATCGGAACCGCATCCTGCAACTGCGTCCGTCCCACCTTGGCAATATCGGCGAAAGTCGAGGCGCGGTCTTCCAATGAAGACTGAAGTCGGGCCAGTGCGCCGCACAACGGATCTACATGCGACAACACCGCCAGCCGCACCGCTGTCGGATAAACATCATTGGTGGATTGGCCGTGGTTCACGTCATCGTTGGGGTGAAGATGCGCATAATCGCCCGGTGCATGTCCAAGCTTTTTAAGCGCAAGATTGGCGATAATCTCGTTCGCATTCATGTTGGTCGAGGTGCCAGCACCGCCCTGGATCATGTCGACGACAAAATGTGCGTGATGCCACCCGCAAGCCAAGCCAGCTTTTGGGCGGGCAGCAGCAGCGCGTCGCGCTGGCTCGCGCCCTGGCGCCGAAACCCAAGGTTCTGCTGTTGGACGATCCCCTGTCGGCGCTGGACTTGAAGCTGCGAAAGGCGATGCAGCTGGAACTCAAGCAGCTGCAGCGCGAAACCTGGATTACTTTTATCTTCGTCACCCACGATCAGGAAGAAGCTCTGACGATGTCCGATCGTATTGCGGTGATCTCGGCAGGCGAGTTGCAGCAGCTGGGTTCGCCGACGGATATCTATGAGCGTCCGCGCAACATGTTCGTGGCGGATTTCATCGGTGAAATAAACCTGTTGGACGTGTCGGTCGACGAAATCAGGAACGGCCGTGCGATTTGCCATCTGGGTGGCGGGTACGAGTTGACATGCGATCAGGTTGAGAGTGTCGGGGTGGGTTCAAAAGTCCACATGTCGGTTCGGCCCGAACGGCTGTACAGTCTGACAAACCCGTCCAAAGCGAAAGCCAGAAGGGACGCGTCAAGGAAAACATCTTTGTCGGAACCGACATCACCACGATTGTGGACCTGCCGGACGGCCCCGATTTCGTCGTGCACACGTCGAATTCGGATCGCGGCAACAAGCGGATCTTCGAACCCGGCACCGAGATGTTTGTCAACATGGAGCTGGGGATAGCGCGCCTCCTGATGGGCTGATGGCTGCGGGTGCTGCAGAGGTGGTTCCGCGACAACCGACATCTATAGTGAGGCCCGGACCTGGCTGTTGCCGCCTGCCTGGGTCGTTCCAGCCATTCTGGTTCTGGCTCCTGTTTTCATGATGCTGATCTACTCTTTCCTGACGAAAGAGTTTCGCGGAGGTGTGATCTGGGAGTTCAACCTGGCGGCCTATGACCAGTTCTTCTTTGACCGCGGCCTGTTCGGGGATGACCCGGCCAAGATCGAATGGACCTATCTCCTGATCTTCTGGCGTTCGATCTGGCAGGCCGGAGCGGCGACGATCCTGTCGCTGGCGATCGCCTTTCCGACCGCCTGTTTCATCGCCACGCGGGCCGAAAGCGTGCGCCCGATGTGGGTGTTCCTGATCACCATTCCCTATTGGGTCAACCTGCTGATCCGCACCGTTTCGATGAAGTTTCTTCTGCGCGATTAGGGCCCGCTGAATGACTTCCTGATCAATATCGGCCTGATCGACTGCCCGCTTCAGATCGTCAATACGAATTTCGCGGTGCAGTTGGGGCTGTCCTACTCCTATCTGCCATTCATGGTATGGACAACGCTGCGCCGGGTATTGCTGCGTGCGGTCAAGCCGGGCGTCATCGCGGGCTGTATCCTTGGCTTCGTGCCGTCGATGGGCTCGTTCCTTGCGCCTGACCTGCTGGGAGGGGCCAAGAACTTCATGATCGGTTCGCTGATCGAGGAACAGTTCAAGGGTAACGCGGGCAACTGGCCCTTTGGTGCGGCGGCATCGATGATCCTGATGAGTATGGTTCTTCCTGCTGATGTTCTATGCGCGTCGGCAATCCAAAGCCGAGAAAGCGGAGGGCTAAGTCAAAAACCCGCAAAGTTCGACATCCAGGCCTTTCCCGGTTCAAACCGATCACCGTTCTGTATCTGATCATTCTCTATGCGCCGCTGTTGGGTGTGACAATCTAAAGCTTCAACGCCTCGCAATCGCTGACAAACTGGGAGGGCATCTCGCTGCACTGGTACGCGGATGTCTTTACCGGCCCGGAAAACGACAAGTTCAAGGCTGCGGCACTCAACAGCGTTATCATTGCGATCATCGCGGCCAGCGTGTCGACAAGCATTGCCACGCTGGCGGCGACCCGCATGGTGCGTGGCGGCAAGTTCAAACTGCGTGCGCTTTCCTTTGGCCTGATCAGCATGCCGTTGATGGTGCCGGAGATTATCTCGGGTTTCCTGTTGGCGTTCATCGTCAGCCTGGATGACTTCATTATCACCAACTTCGTCAAGGCACGGGTGTCGAAACCCTGCCGACGGGGATCTTCGGGTCGGTCAAGCAGGGGATCAAACCAAACATCATGGCGATTTCGACCATGCTGCTGAGCGTGTCCATCATCATGGTCACAATCAGCTATTTCGTCGGCGAACCCGACAACACCAAATAACCGACAGATGGAGAAGACAATGAAACATTTGATGAAATACGCGGTTGCCGCACTGGCCCTGATACTCGGTGCGAATGCAGCCGCCAAAGGCAATCTGGTTCTGTACCACTGGTTCGAATACATGCCGCAAGAGGTGCTGGACAAGTTCGCCGAGGAAACCGGCATTGAGGTGGCCATGGACACCTACGATTCCAACGAGTCGATGCTGGCCTCGCTGCACCTGGGTATCCCGCAGTGCTCGACTGATCGCGAACTGCTGTAGGCACTGAACGAATTGCTGCAAAACGGCAAGCAGCACTGGACCTCGTTCAATTGGGACACCGCCAAGGAAGTTCTGGTGTCAGGCGATGCGGCTGCAGGTCAGATCTATGACGGCTTTACCGCCAAGGCCCGCGAGGAAGGCGCCAACGTGGAATATGCCTATCCGACCCAGGGCTATGTAGCGTGGATGGACAATGTGGTGCTGCTGAAGAACGCGCCCAATCGCGACAATGTGGTGAAATTTGTGGACTTCCTGTTTGAGCGGGAAAATATCGCCACAGTCACCAACTTTGCGCAATATAATGCCGGCATTAACGGCATCGAGGAGTTTCTCGACCCGGCGCTGGCCCAACAGCCCGAGAAAAACCCCCACGCAAATGCGGGTCCGGGCGTCTTTATCGAGGCCTGCAACGAAGAAACTCAGGCCGTTTACGACCAGATCTGGACCAATCAAAAAATAACCACTCCCCGTTCCAGGTTCCTATTGGAACATACTCCCCTCGACGCGAATATTCCGTCGGGGGAATATTTTTGTCCGGGCTATGATTCTGCAGGTCGCCGCACCGGATCAATCAGGCGCGCCGACATAGGTGTGCAGCATGACCAATTGCCGTTCGATGATGAGGTGCAGCCCGCGACAGGTGTTTCCGCGAAAGTTTTTGACGGCGACGACAGGTATCGCTCGGCCTGACCGGGATAAATCTGCAGCCCCTGGGAGGTACGTTCGGCGATTTTGTCCGACAGGACGTTGTCGGCCACCGAGCCCGGCACGGCTGTTTTATTCGGTCTGGATCACTTGCCCTGTGTGTGCATCTCGCGCTTGCGGTCGCGGGTACGTTTTGTGGCCTCTTCACTGCCATCGTGATAGGTGCCAAACCACTTGTCCCAAGGCATCTCGGCATTGCCATAGTTGCATTCATAATAGCGGTGGTGCAACTGGTGGAAGAACGCCCCGAGCAGCAACGCCTGGCGATCCCTGGCCCAGATCGCCTCGTATCCCGAATGGGACGAGGCCGCGCCCAGCATCAGCCAATAACCCAGGAACAGCATGTGTACCGGGTGACTGGGAAGGATCAGCACGATGAGGATGGCACTTGTATAGCCGAACGCCTCGACCGGATGCATCGACATTCCGGACCAGGGGCCGGGATTGACGTTGCGGTGGTGCACGGCGTGGACATGATTGTAGATAAACGGCTGGTGCAGAAACAGGTGCACCACATAGAAATGGAAGCTTTGCCAGATCGCCAGGACCGGGAACAGCAAAACAAACCAGATGGGATGCGCGGCAAAGCCGAGCGTGCCGATGAAATTGCTGGCATAGGCCAGACGCAGGATGCATTCGAAGATCGACAGGGACGTCGCGCCGAACACCATGGAGTAATAGATATTGTCCCAGGTCTGATAGCCGAACTTGTACAGTGCGTTCTTACGTTTCATATAGGGGCGCGGGTCGTATTTCAGCAGCTTGCCCTGCCCGTCGATGCCGTAGAACCAGTGATGCAACCCGCCCGCCACGATCAGCAGAAACACCCAGTTTCGGATGAACACCCAAGCCATCCAGCCAAATGCGAGGCTGGCCTGATCCGGCCCCACAGGTTGCAGCCAGAAGGCTACCACGAACGCCAACGCCAGATAAATCGAGCGGTCCGAGAATTGCAGGTAGTTCTCACAGATCCATTTGGCCAGCACGCCGAATTTGGGCGGCCAGAGCCAATAGGGGGCGTACTTCACCGGAAGCTCGGGGTGCCAGTACCATTCGCGGCTCATCGGTCCGGGATCGGTCAGAGTGGTGTTTGTGTCGTTCGGGTTGGTGTCTGCCGTCGTCATGTCATGCCTATTCCCGATTTCGTGCCGGTCTCAAGAAAGCCTGGCCGGCGGGCAACAGGCGTTCAGGCCCTTCATGCACTCGGTTTACAGCTTGGCGCGCATACCGGCCGTATCGCAACGGTCGGGTTGCGGGTTGCTGGGACACCACCATTTGTGAAATTCTGCTTCACGGCCCCCGCGCCCGCCTTATTCGGCAGCCTTGAGTTCGGAGCCTTGCGGGATCACCTCGTAACCGGGTTCTTCCGGCTCATCGTCCAGCATTTCCGGCGGGAAGCCCGGCGCGCGGATGTCAAGGCCGGTGGCCTCCTCCAAACGGCGGATGATGTTGGGACTCAGCTCGCGATCCCCGTAACGCTGGATTGCGTCATCGAATATCTTGATCATCAGCGGGTTCATTTCCAGCGGCACGCCAGCGCGGTCGGCGACCTCCTGAAACAGGCCGATATCTTTTTTCACCAGGTCCATGGTGAACGAGATATCGCGCGACCCATTCAGAATCACCTGGCTTTCGGTTTCGTGCACGAAGGATGTGCCCGAACTAATCTTGATCGCTTCATAGGTGGTGTTCAGATCCATACCCGCTGCCTTGGCGGTCACCAGTGCCTCGGCACAGGTGATCAGGTTGGCGGTGGCCAGGTAGTTGGTGACAACCTTCAGAACCGACGCCGAGCCCAGATCGCCGGTATGCAGAATGCGGCGGCCCATGGTTTTCAGGAACGGCGCAATCCGGTCGAACGTAGCCCGGTCGCAGCCCGCGAAAATCGAGATATTGCCGGTTGCCGCCCGGTGGCAGCCGCCCGATACGGGGCAATCCACCGCCGCGCCGCCCGCTTCCATCACCAGGGCCCCAAGGCGTTTGACCTCTGCCTCGTCGGTGGTGGACATCTCCATCCAGATTTTGCCTTCGGTCACCTCAGGCAGCATCTGCTGCATCACTGCGTCCGAAGCGGCGGGCGATGGCAGGCAGGTGATGACCGCATCGCAGTCACGCATCAGCTGCGCCGGGCCATCGGCCTTCTTCGCGCCACGGCTGACGAAGTCCGCCACCAGTTCTTCGTTCAGGTCATGCACCGTCAGATCAATGCCGTTGCGCAGCAGTGATCCTGACAGCTTGCCGCCCACATTTCCAAGACCAATAAATCCGACTTTCATCTGCACGTTCCTTTACCAGGCCCCCGCCCGCCGGTGCGGAGATTTTGATCCACAGAAACGATTAACGAGTATTGATCGAAAAAGTAAAATGAATAAAAAGAGCCGATATCATCAAAAATTTTTGGTTCTGGCATGTCCAAATCTCCCAATCTGGTGTGGCTTCGGTCGTTTGAATGCGCGGCTCGACACATGAGTTTCACCACTGCAGCCAAAGAGCTTGGAATTACCCAAACAGCGCTAAGCCTGCATGTCAGGTCGTTGGAAGCCGACCTGGGGTGCAAATTGTTCACCCGGGCTGCGCGCAATCTCAGCTTGACTGAGGTCGGGCAAGCCTACGCTTATTCCATCCGCCGCGCCCTGGGAGAAATCGATCTTTCGACAACCAGCCTGTTCGGGTCCACGCATTTGCAAGAACTGACCGTGCGGCTGCCGATTTCCTCGGCGACACTGTACCTTGCTCACAGATTGCCGGATTTCGTTCAAAGCCATCCCGATGTTTCAATTCGGTTGGTCTCCAACATCTGGGCTGAATCGGCAGGTCGCGAAAACGTTGATGTCGAATTGCGATTTGGCTTTGGCGACTGGAGCGACGTACCCGCCAGAAAAATTTCTGAAGAGAGAATCGTACCCATTGCCGCCAAGTCCCGAGGCCAGCACGGCCTTGCAATCGAGGATCTGCGCAAGGGTCCGCTGATACAGATCCTGGGTTTTCAGGACATGTGGCGAAAATACCTTTCGGCGTTTGGCGTCGAAGACACCGGCGAACCCCCCCCTTACGCAGTCGACACGACGATTGCGGCAGTGGATATTTCGGCCGCCGGTGGGGGATATGCGGTGATCCTCGAAAGATTTGCGAAAACAGCGATCGAGACGGGAAAATCAATCGCAATCGTCGGAGATGCAGTTCCGATCGATCAGGGGCATTTCCTTGTCGGCATGTCAGCATCAGGTTCAAACGGGGCCGCGAAACAGCTTTTCGAGAACTGGGTCGAAAGGGCATTCGAGTAGGGCGAACAATCCCGAGAACGAACGCGGCGGTTGGAGATCCAAGGCGAGTTCGGGATATCGGAGACAGGTCGTTCTTGCCGGTGCGAACAGGAAACATCGGCCGAAGAATTCAAACCGGCCCGCTACCCCCTTAAATTGCCAATTTGACTTGTCACTTGCTGTCCGATGTCGCGACGCCCATCCAGTCAACCGGTGGCGGTTCCGCCTGGAAAGCGGCGGCACGTCTTATCATGAGTGCGGAGGCCGGATCACCGCCGCGTGCTTTCTCGGCCGCATCAAATGCCAAAACCGCTTTGTCAAAACACCTGTTTCGATAGTGTGCCAGCCCTTCTTCGTAGGCCACGATCCAGTCACGAGAACCTTCGAAGTCGTCGGCCATTGCTATCAGTTCGAAGATGACGAGCCCTTCGGTGCGACCGAACACCGCGAGCGTGTCGAGTTCCCTGACGACAACTGTGTCGCCAGCCTCACGCCGTGTTGCCTGACCGATCAGGATGGAGGTGCCATACTCCTTGTTGGCGCCTTCCAGGCGGCTGGCAACGTTCACGACATCACCGATCGCCGTGTAGTTCAGCCGCTGTTCGGAGCCTATGTTGCCAACCAGCGCCTCGCCGCTGTTCAACCCGAGCCGAACATGCAATGGGTGACCCGTGTCGTCCCTTATATTCGTCGCCGCAACGGCATCGACGAGATCCAGCGCCGCGCGGCATGCGTTTTCGGCATGGCTGGAATCCAGACGTGGCGCCCCCCAAAATGCCATCACGGCATCGCCCATGAATTTGTCGATCGTGCCGTCATGACGGTCGATGGCAGATGCCGCGGCGCTGAAAAAGGGTTCCATCAGTTGAACGATCTTCGGGCCGAGCTTCTCGGACAGCCCCGTGAAACCGGCGACGTCGCAAAACAGGACGGAAATCTGCTTCACTTCTCCGCCGGGTTGCGTGTGGATGCCTTCGGCAACCAGCATTCGAACAAGATCGGCGGGAACGTATTTGCGAAAAGCCGAAAGACCCGCAGCCATGTTCGCCGTCGCAGCGGAAAGGTTCGCGAGCTCCGACAAATTGGAGGGCCGGCGTTCAATCTGTTCGATGTCGAAGCGTTCGACTTTGTTCAGGTCCTCGACAATGCGCGCCAAGGGGTTCGAGACGACCCGCCGAACCAGCCAGATCGCGAATCCGGTTGCCGCGATCACAACACCGACCAACACGTAAATCAGGTTCATCAAGGTCCTGTCGAACCCTGACAGGAATGCCGATTCCGGAATAACCGTGGCAACGCGCCAGCCGTAAAAACCCAGCGGTGTAAGTGCAACTGCGTAGGGAACGCCATCGTTGACAATTCTGGTCGTGGAATTTGCCGGTGTGCGCGTGGCAGATTTTCCCAGCAACGTCTCTCCCGACAATTTGGCGACCTCATAAAGATCGCCTTCGCCCATGCGCGCCGGCGTGACCTCATCGGCATTCGGGTCCGGAACGGCAATCACCTCGCCATCCGCGTCCAGAATAAAGGCTGCGCCGAACTCACCCGGTCGCAATGTACCAAGAAAACGCGATAGCCGGTCGGTTTCGATGACGACCGCCAGCACACCCTGTCGTCTGCGGTTCACGTCAATAGGTCCGGCAAAAGCATAAGCTGACTTCTGGCTGCCCGGCAAATCGCGAATTCCGATCCAATCCGGCGTGTCGCGCCCGATGAAATTCCGGAACCAGGCATGATCACGCGGGTCATATGTTGTTGGCGTAAAGTTTCGCTCTTCGAACTGGATGTCGCCCGGGATGAAGATGTACCGGTCGGCGCGCTGCATCCGATTTTGGATTTCGTCGTCAATTTCAATCATCTCAAGGCCGCTGTCGCCAAGGCGGTGAGCGCTGAAAAAATCTCCGTCGGGCCAGCCGAACATGATCCAGGATATGTTGGGTTGGGCCTGCAACTGGGACAGGAAAACAAACTCGCGCTTGTCGGCCTGCCGTGTCGTAATGACGTTTTGCAAAAAAGTAGTCCGTACGGCGGCCCAAGCTGCTTCTGCCGATTGGAGTGTCAGTCCGACTTCGGTTCGAACGGTGTTGGCGATCTGGCTGTTGATCTCGGCCGCAAGCATGCGGCTGTTTTCGCGCGCTGTCGTCCACCACAGTGAATGGACAACGAAAGTCGACATGCCAATCGAAAGGGCAACGAGCATTGTCACGGCGATCCCGACGCTGACGCGCATAGTCACTCCCAACGGCGGTAATCGCCAGCCTCAACAGCTTAATTTGTCAATTGGCCAATTGGAACCTCGTTGCTGTACCCGTTGATTTCACACCAAATCAACTAACAGTGCCATTCTGTGTTCAGTCCCGAATGGCAAGAGTTGTCTGCAGGTTTGAAATCATTGAACTGGGCGGCGGCAATTTCGGGCACACCAACGCTCAAGAGATCCAACCTGACGATCTCTGACGGCGCCCTTCCGTCGCCGTGGTGGTTTCGGAATCCTCACCGACAGCGAACATGGCCGCAGGAACGGTCAAACAAATTGGCGCAGCCGCACCGCCAGCCTACTGTGCCTTTGGCAGCAGCGCGCCAAGGGTCTCCGCCAGTTTCCCGATCATCTCGTCAATATGCGCGTCGTCGATGATGAAGGGCGGGGCCAGCAGGATGTGGTCGCCTACCCGCCCGTCGCGCGTTCCGCCCATGGGATAACAGATCAACCCGTTGGCCAGCGCGGTTTTCTTGATCCGCGCCGCCAGTCCCTCTGACGGGTCAAAGGGTTTCCGGCTGTCGCGATCCTCGACGATTTCGATGCCGCGGAACAGCCCGCGCCCGCGGATATCGCCAATATGGGGATGCTGGCCAAAGGCGGTTTCCAGCGCAGATTGCAGCCTGCCACCCATCGCGCCCGCACGCGAAGGCAGGTTGCGTTCGACCAGTTCGCGCACCACTGCCAGCGCCGCCGCCGTGGCGACTGGGTGGCCCAGATAGGTGTGACCGTGCTGGAAAAAACCCGACCCGTTTTCAATCGCTTGATAGATCGCCTTGCTGCACAACATCGCGCCAATCGGCTGATAGCCCGCGCCCAGACCCTTGGCGATGCACAGGATGTCGGGGGCGATCTCGTCATGATCGCAGGCAAACAGATGCCCGGTACGGCCCATGCCGCACATGACCTCATCCAGGATCAGCAGCACGCCGTGTTGATCGCAGATCTCGCGGATACGCTTGAAATACCCCTCAACGGCGGGCACAGCGCCCAGGGTCGCACCCACCACAGGCTCGGCCATGAAGGCCATCACGGTGTCGGGGCCAAGACGCAGGATTTCGGCCTCAAGCTCGTTGGCGACACGCTGACCGTAGTCAAAGCTGCTTTCGCCATCCGCCTTGCCGGCATATTCATAGCAGGGCGCGATATGGCTCATCTCGACCAGCAGCGGGGCGAACTTGGCGCGCCGCCATTCATTACCGCCGGCGGACAGGGCGCCCAGCGTGTTGCCATGATAGCTCTGCTTGCGGGCGATGACTCGGTGGCGCTCGGGTTGGCCGATTTCGAGGAAATACTGGCGTGCCAGCTTGATGGCGCTTTCCGTCGCCTCGGACCCGCCCGAAACGAAATACCCCCGGTCCAGATCTCCCGGCGCATGTTGGATCAGAAGATCGGCCAGCGCCTCGGCGGGTTGCGAGGTCATGAACCCGGAATGGGCAAAGGCGATCTGCGCGACCTGATCCTGCACCGCCTTGATTACCGCGGTATCGGAATGGCCAAGGCAGGACACGGCAGCATCGCCGAAATCCAGGTAGCGCTTGCCTTCGGTGTCGATCAGATACGGCCCGTCACCGCCCGCCGCGACAGGCAGATGCGACTTGGTGTGGCGCGGAAAGACATGGCTCATTCGGTGTTTCCTTTCAGTCTGGCCACCAACGCGACGACCGAGGTGGCATTGTCAGCCCATGGGGTACCGTCCGCCTGGGCCATGCTGTTTTCAAATCCGACACGTACATCACCGCCCTGCCGGGCGGCATGGACAAGGCAGTCATGTTCTTGTGGTCCAAAGGCACAGACCATCCAGGCGCATTTTTGATTTCCGGGTGTGGCGAATGCGGCCAGATCGGTCGGTGTGGCCCGTTGCCCGGTGCTATAGCGCCCCAGCACCAGCAGACGGTCGCTCTGGTCGATGCGAACGGTGCCGTCCGCCTGCCAGTTGTCCAGCAGCACCTCGTCATCCGCATCATAAAGGATATGCTGCACGCGGGTGCCCTGATCGGCGCAGGCGCCGTAAATCCGGTCGGCAAGTGCCGGATCGCGGTTGATCTCGCGCGCCGATATCGAGGCCCAGCCCGGTGCGACCTGCTGCAGGCAGGTCAGCTGGGCCGCAACGTCGAAACGCCCACCGGCCTCGGTCGTGATCTGTACCTCAAGGTCGGGAACAACGCGCGCCAGTTCAGCAAGGGTTTCCCGGTACCGGCCCGGATCCAACGAATGCACACCGTTTTGGTCGCGGACATGCAGATGAATGCCATCGGCCCCCGCTGCGAAACAAGCCTGTGCTGCGGCAACGATTCCGCCCGTGGTTACGGGCAGCGCGGGATGATCCTGCGGAGTTTTGCTGGCTCCGGTCGTGGACACCAGAACATAAGGCAGTGGCATCGGATCACCCTTTCATGCGAGAGCCAGCCGGTTCTCAGGCGCAGTCAAAATTGCATTCTGGCAACAAAACGCTGGCCCGCGATGGGCAACCCTACCGCAGCTCCGGCGGCATTTTCCAGACGCTCATGCACAAGCGCCACAAGTTTGGCAATACGATAGCCGAAGTTGGCCGAGGTTTTCGGGCCACTCGATCCGGTTTTCGGCACAGCCCGGTTGAACCGTTGGTCCTGGCTGTCATCCCCTTTTACCTAATCCCCCCTCGGAATTGTGCAGCATTGCGATTGCAACACGAGGATTTCGAGGCGGATCTGACTGGACGCGTCGCGCCAGTGGCTGTGCCCGATTGCTGGGCTAAACGCCTTTGTTGTTGCTTTTGATTTGCGCGTCGCGCACCAACGCGGCGAGGCGGTAGAACCCGTGCGCCATCTTGGAAAAGGGTATTAACAGGAAAAAGACCAGCACTGCACCCAGATGCAGCGCCAGAAGCGCCGGCATCAGCGCAATCGCTCCCGCCGCATAGAGCGCAAGGCCCGAAACCGCCACCATCAGCAGGAGCAGAACAAAGGCCATTTCCCCGCCCCAGACCCGCGTATCACCGAGTGTTTTTTCGCCCTTCGGTTTCAGCCAAGCCAGTTGTGCCGCACCAAGGCTCAGGAGTATTCCGCCAGATACGCCCAGCAACTTCGGCAGCGAAGGCAACGTATAGGGTGCAGGCATGTCAAAGACATAGTGCATGACCGTACCCGCCACCTTGGCGGCGAAACACAGCAGAAAGCCCCACATCGTCAACTGATGGCCGATGCGGCGCAATTGGGTAAACCGGTCTTCGGCCTCAAAGTTGCAGCCTTGTCCCTGGCCGCCCGACAAATCCTTCATCTGCGCGGTTCTGCTCAGGGCATGGCGGATGTGGGAAAGACGAACCCTCTTCCCGCCCACATGTCGCCAATAGCCGCGCAGAGAGACAAACAGCGCCACCAGAGGCAGCAGGAAGGCCGGCAAGAAGATCGAGACCATCAGACCATGGCTCATCACCGCATAGAAACCTTCACCGCTTTCAGGCCGCAAAGCTTGGGCAACCCAAAATAGCACTGCAAATCCCAGCATCAGAGCAAAAGCCAGTGCGGTACCGCTGCGCTGGAACAGCCTGGCCAATTGCCCGGACCAGGCAAATCGCTCCCAGCTTTCGGTGCGCACCTCGGCCAGTATTCCGGGCAGGTTCAGGTCGAATTCATGCGGTTCGGTGTACTGGCGGGCGTAATGGCAACCACGGCAGTTATGGCAAAGATTGGCGAACTGGGTGATATCCGCCTCGTCAAAACTGCGTTGCCGCATGATTGCCGGAAACACCGAACAATAGCCCTCGCAATAGCGGCACGCGTTGCAGATCTCGATCTGGCGGCGGGCTTCGTCGATGCGGGTCGAAGGCTTGCTGTTCATTTGGCTTTGATCAAACATATCGGGCGGCCTCCCGGCCCGCGATGCGACCGAACACCGTACCGATCGTCATGCCGAAACCGGCCAGATAGCCTTGCCCCAGGATCGAGCCTGCCATGGTTTCGCCAGCGGCCCAGAGGTTTTCGATGGGGCCATTGGCGCCCTGCACCTGGGCGTTGTCGTCCACCTTGAAGCCCAGATAGGTGAAGGTAACGCCGGGGCGCAGCGAATAGCCGTAAAAAGGGCGGCTCGGTGATCGGGCGTGCCCAGTTGGTCTTGGGCGGGATGAGGCCTTTGGTGGCCAGGCCGTCCAGCTCGGTCGGATGAAAATTGCCGGGACGGCAGGCCGCGTTGAAAGCATTGATCGTCTCAGATAGCTTCACCGGATCAAGGCCCAGTTTACCCGCCAGTTCCGGGATCGTGTTCGCGGTGACCGGCGGAAAGACCGAGGGCATGAACAGGTCACTGGACTTGAAATCGTTGATCGAATAGGCCAACTGATCCGGTTCGGCCGCAACCAGCCGCCCCCAAATCGCATAACGCTTGGGTCAGACGTCTTCGCCCTCGTTGTAGAAACGGTCGCCGCTCCTGTTCACCACCACCGAGAATGGCACGCAGTCGAGCCGAGTGACAATGCCGCCATCGAACTTGGGCGAGCGCCCGTCGATGGCGACCGCATGGCATTGGGTCGGGTCACCGATTGACTGCACCCCTTGCTCTAGCAGGTCAAACAGCACATCCCCACGGTTATAGGGCGTGCCGCGGATCAGAAAATTCCGGGCCCCAGGCCTCCACCAGCCGTTCGATATTGCCCTGAAATCCGCCGGAAGCCACCACGACAGCTGGCGGGCTGAGACTGTGGCGCTCGCCGCGATGGGTGAAATCTATCCGGGTCACCCGATCGCCGTCCAGTTCCATATGGGTCACCGGCGCCTCATACAATACCTCGATACCCAGCGCTTCCGCAGTGCGGTAATAGGCATTGACCAGCGCCTTGCCGCCGCCCAAAAAAAAAGCGTTGGTGCGGCTCAGCGACAACGTACCCGACAGCGAAGGCTGGAACCGCACGCCACGCGCCTCCATCCAGGGCTGGCTGTCCTGGCTGCCGCGAATGGCGATACGAGCCATGTGCTCATCGGTCTTGCCTTCGGTTACCAGCAGCAGGTCATTGTAATATTCTTCTTCATCATAGGTGCCGGTCAGCACCGACAGCGGTCCATCATGCATGCAACGGAAGTTGCGGGTGTGGCGGGAATTGCCGCCGCGATAGGGTTTTGGCGCGGCCTCCAGCATAGGCACGCGCTTGCCGGCCTCAGCTGAGGTAATCGCAGCGCAGAGGGCGGCATTGCCGCCGCCCACCACGACGATATCGGGTTTGTTTGTCATCGGGCTTGCTTTGGCGTCTTGAACAAGTCCTTGCGCAGGGTCATGAGCGCACCCGGATCGATCCTGGCCTGAATAACAGTTGTCTGATTACTGGCGATGGCCTCTTGCAACGCTGTGCTCATGCCTCCGGGCCCGTCAACCCAAATGCCCTTTCCGCCACAGAGTTCCGCGAACTTGTCAAAGCGCGGTGACTGGATCTCGGCTCCCAGCAGGCGGCCGCCATAGAATTCCTGCTGATAAGCCTTCTCGGCTCCCCATGCCTCGTTGTCCAGGACGACAACCACGATAGGCAGTTTGTGCTGAATGGCTGTCTGGATCTCGATCATGGTATAGCCCACGGCCCCGTCTCCCATGACCGCGACAACCGGACGCTTGGGGTCTGCCGCCTTAGCGCCGATGGCGGCGGCCAGACCAAAGCCGACCAGCCCGAAATCCAGCGGGGTGATCAGGCTCATCGGTGCGTAGTGCGCCAACCTGTCAGCCGCCTGCAGGCAGGTATTGCCCGTGTCCAACGTGACAATCGCGTCTTCAGGCAGGGCTTCGCGTATCTCGGCCAGTGCGCGGCGCGGATGCATCGGCAGAGTTGCGATCTGTGCTTCTTCCTGCCGCTCAGCAGCGAGGCTGGCGATGTCGGCCTTGAAAGCAGCCCGCCAATCGTCCGCCGCCGGCTTCGAGGCTGCAGCGGCCAGCGCCTGCGCCGTCAGCCTTGCATCCGCCTGCACCGCGATTTCGGCCGGGAAATAGCGCCCCACGGCTGAGCCATCGATATCGACATGGGCGATGCGGGTGTCCGCACCGACATAGTCGTTGCTGTGGAAGGTCGAATTGAAGCCAAGCCGCGCACCCAGCACTACCATCACATCGGCCTCTTTGGTCAGGCGGCTGGCCACCCGGTTGCCGCGCGGCCCGGCCTGTCCTGCGAACCAGGGATGGCCATGGCGCATGATGTCGGCGTGACCGGTCGAGGCCACGACGGGCACTTCGAGGGTTTCGGCCAGCGCGGTCAGCGCGTCGCGACCCTTGCCCCATTTAAAGCCACCGCCCGCAAAGATCACCGGGCGCTTCGCGTTTGAGAGCAGGGTTGTGATAGCGCTGATGTCTTCCGGAGCTGCAGGCCCCGGGCGGGCGATGTTCACGGGTTTTGGGTCGAGGGCCGGAACTTCGGCGGCGAACAGATCGCGAGGCACATGCAGCACCACCGGCCCGCGACGGCCCGAATTGGCCAGTCGGATCGCATCCTCCAGCATCGGCGCCAGGCGCGCCGGATCGGTGACCATGACCGACCGTTTGGAGATCGGGGCAAACAGGGCAACCTGATCGACCTCTTGAAACGTGTCCTTGGCATGATCGCAGCGGCTGATGGCGCCGGCGATCACAACCAGCGGCGAATAGGCCAGCTGGGCTTCGGCCACGGCAGTCACGATATTGACCACTCCCGGCCCCGCTTGCGCGCCCAGAACCACGCCGGGCTTGCCAGTCATCCGGGCCCAGGCATCGGCCATATGGCCCGCCGCACGCTCGTCCCGCGCGCCGACATATGAAATCGCGCCGTCCTGATACATGGCATCGTAGAGTTCGAGCATCGAGCCGCCCAGCAACCCGAACACCGTATCAATGCCGTTTGCCTTCAGAACGCGATAAGCGGCTTCGCCGCCGGTGATCATGGTCATTGTTTCAATCCTCGGATCGGAGCCGCAGGTTCTGCGGGTCAAGAATGGCGTCCTGGTGGACGGTCACGGGAATTTCGCAGTTCAGGATCTGCACGCTCAGGCCTTCGAGCGGGGTCCCCTTGCGTACGAACAGCCAGCCCAGCGATTTGCCCACGGTATAGCCATAGCCGCCCGAGGTTGTCAGGCCCACCGGTTTGCCGCCCAGCAGCACCGGCTCGCCGCCGTGAATGTCGATATCCTCCGCGTGCAGCTCGGCATAGAACAGCTCCCATTCCGGAGGGCGCGACAGCAGGGCGTCCTTGCCCACGAAATCGCGGCCTTCGGTGACGACAAAGCGGTCCAACCCCACGTCGAGCGGCCCCACATCGGTGGTCAGCTCGCCGGAGGCGCGATACGCCTTCTCCATCCGCATGCCGTTGAAGGCATAGGAGCCCAGATCGGTGAGCCCATGTTTGTCTCCAGCGGCAAACAGTGCATCGTAGATCTCGCCGATACGGTTCAGCGGCGCGTGCAGTTCCCAACCCAGCTCGCCCACGAAGGAGACCCGCAGCGCATAGCAGGGGATGCCCGCCACTTCGATCTCCCGCCCCGAAAGCCAGGGAAAGGCCTTGTTCGACAGCTCCGCTTCCGTCAGCTCTGCCAAAATATGGCGCGAGGCCGGACCGGACATCGCCAGCATGCCCCAGTCGGCGGTGCGATTGATCATCCGCACATCCTCGCCGTCGCGAATATGCGACTTGATCCAGTCGAAATCCGGATTGGCACGGGCGATAGGAGAGCCGGTGAAATACCGGTTCTCGGTAATGCGCCAGATGGTGATTTCGGTTTCGAACCGCCCCTTTTCCGTCAGCAGGTGGTTCAGGCTGATCCGCCCGTCTTTCGCCGGGATCTTGTTGGCCGACAGACGCTCCAGCAGCTTGCCCGCGTCCCTGCCGATCATTTCGAACTGGGCAAAGGCGCACAGGTCGATTACGCCCGCCGCTTCGCGGGTGGTTTTGGCTTCGGCCATGGCGTTGGCGTGCCACGGCTGATGGCCCCAGCCAATCTGCTCTTTCTCACCCACCTTGCCGAAATAACGCGGGCGCTCCCAGCCGGCGATTTCGCCAAATACCGCTCCCTTGGCGGCCAGACGGTTATAAAGCGGTTGTCGGCCTATCGGGCGCAGGCTTTCGAACTGCTTGCCAGGGCACGGCGTGTCGTGTCGCCGCATGAACTCGTCCTTGGTTCGTTCGACGATGAAGTGGTCGGTGGTGAAATCGCCATAACGGCGGGGATCCATGCCCCGTGTGTTTATTGGCGTTTCACCATGCACCATCCAGTCGGCCAGCACTTTGCCCGCACCACCGCCCCACGCGAGGCCAATGGACGAGCCGCAGGACAGCCAGACATTCGGCGCACCAGAGGGGCCGACCAGCATTCCGCCATCGGGTGTATGGGTGATCGCGCCCCGCACCACGCGCTTGATGCCAAGTTCCGCCAGCACCGGCATCTTTTCGAACGCCACCATCAGGAAGTCGCCAATCGAGTCGTAATCCGCATCGAACAGCTCATTCTCTGCGGCCCAGGGCGCGCCTTCCGGCATTTCCCAGACGGTCGGACAGACATGACCTTCGTAAATGCCGATCAGGCCCGATTTCTGCTCCTGCCGGATATAGCCGCCAAAGGCGTTGTCACGCATCACCGGCAGTTCTGGGCGGTCCATGAATTCCGGTACGGTATCGGTCACCAGATAATGGTGCAGACAGGAAACCGAAGGGATCCTGAGCCCGAACCACTCGCCCACCTGGTTGGCATAGGACCCGGCGGCAATCACCACATGTTCGGCCAGGACATCACCTTTTTCTGTGCGCAGCAGCCACATATCGCCCTTGCGGGAGGCGCCCAGAACACGATTGCGGCGTTCGATCCTGGCACCGCGCGCACGGGTGGCGGCAGCCAGTGCCATGGTCACCGAAGACGGGTCGATATGGCCATCCTCAAAGGTCTGCACTGCCGCCTTGACGTTGTCCACCTTGTAGAAGGGATTCAGCTTGGCGATTTCTTCCGGACCGACCAGCTCCATGGGCAGATCCAAGAGCTTGCCAACGCCCATGATCGACTTCATCCAGTCGACCTCATCGTCAGTCGTCGCGATACGGAAACCGCCGACCTCGTGCCAGCCGATGGACTGACCGGTTTCCTTCTCGACCCGCTTGTAGGTCTCGATGGAGGTCTTGTTGATCCAACCCGCCAGACGGCTGTCCACGGCATGGGCGATCTGGCCCGCCGCGTGCCAGGTCGAGCCCGAGGTCAGCTCTGCCTTTTCAAACAGGATGGTGTCGGTCCAGCCGTTCTCGGCCAGCTGGAATTGGGCGGCCACGCCCATAATGCCGCCGCCGATGATGGCGACCTGCGTGGTGCGGGTGGTATCATTCATGTGTAAACGCCTCTTTGGCGGGTTTCAGCGAAGCCTTGGCCCCGTAGCGGGTGCAGGCGATTTCGACTTCGAAGCCGCTTACGACGGTGTCTTTGGCGAGTTGATCCAGCGGTGTTTCAATCATCGCAAGGGCAACGGACCGACCGAATTTGTAACTCCAGGCTGCCGAGGTCACCTGACCCACGACATTGCCATCCAAGTAAACCGGCTCGTCATGGATCGGGATCGCATTCGGATCGTCAAACAGGATCGAGACAATCCGTCGTTCCGGCACATGCCTTTTCAGGGCCTCTTCACCCACAAATCCCGAGCCAAAGGCGCAAAAGGTGCCCAGGCCCGCCTCCTGCGGCGTGGTGCCGGGGCCGAGTTCATGGCCAAAGGCGCGGAAACCACTTTCGATCCGCAAGGACCCGCTGGCAAACAGCCCGGCATGGCTGGCGCCAGCCGCCACCAGAGCCTCATAGGCTGCCATCGCCAAATCCGCAGGGATGTAAAGCTCGTAACCCTCCTCTCCGGTGAAACTCAGCCGCCCTGCCCAGCCCCTCGCAAGGCCGATCTCGACCGGAGCAAACCTGAAGCGTTTCAGATCCGGCACCGGGCTGTTTGTAGTGGCTTGCAACACCTCGCGCGCCCTGGCACCTGCCAGACCGATGATCGCATAACCGCTGGTCACGTCGGTGAATTCTACTTGAAACGCACCTTTGGTCTCGCGCATCCGCTTCAGGTCGCGTACGACCTCGCCTGTGCCCACGATCATCAGAAAGGTGTCCGGACCGTGCCGCTGAACGGTGATATCAGACTCGATTCCACCCTTCTTGTTCAGAATTTGCGTATAGGCAATGCGGTCTTCAGGGATGTCCATCTGCGCTGCGCAAAGCCGGTTGAGGAAGGCACAGGCATCAGGCCCCTGCACAAGGATCTTGCCAAATGCGGATTGATCCAGAATGGCAGCGCCATTGCGGCACGCGTCAACTTCCTTCTCAACCTGGTCGCGCCATTTCGGCACCCCGAAGGTGAGCGGCAGATGCGCCGGCCCGCCACCGAAATGAACGGCGCGCTCCCAGCCGCCCCGGCTTTCAAACCGTGCACCCGCCGCCACCAGCCCGGCATGGATGGGCGAGCGGCGCTGGCCACGGGCGGTCTCCATCGAGCGGCCCGGGAACGGGTTGTCGTAGTGTCGGCCCAGCACCTCGGGGATGCGCGCCTCTAACGCGCCCAGCACGTTCATTTCTGGGCTGAACCGGCGGATATCGGCCTCGTTCAGCTCCATCGTCGGCTCGCCCGCAATGATCCATTCCGCCATCGCCTTGCCCGCGCCACCCGCCAGCGCGATGCCGGTCGAGTTCATGCCTCCCATCAGGAACAGGCCCGGCACTTCGGGGCTTTCGCCCAGCATGAACTGGCTGTCGAGCGTAAAGCTCTCCGGCCCGTTCAACAGCATCCGTACTTCGGCCTTCTCCAATGCCGGTATGCGGCGCAGGGCATTCTCCATCATCGGCATGAAATGGTCCCAGTCCTCGTCCAGAAGATCAAAGGAGAAATCCTTGGGCAGCCGGTCCAGCGGCAGGCCCCTGGCATGCGGTTCGAAACAGCCGACCAGCAGCCCCTCGACATCGTCGCGCGCATACAGGAACGCATCCTGATCGTTCAGCGTCGGAAGATGCGCGCCCTTGCCCAGTGCCTGTACCTCTTTCAGCGGCTTGGTCAGGATGTAAAAATGCTCGCAGGCATAAAGCGGCATATGGGCGCCGGCCATCGCCGCCACCTCGCGCGACCAGAGACCGCAGGCAATCACCACCTCATCCGCCTCGATCAGATGGCCGCCAACCTCAACGCCGGAAATTCGCCCGCCCTTCTTTTTCAGGCCAGTGACCGCGGTGTCCTCAAAGATCCGCACACCCCGTGCGCGCGCGCCTTTGGACAGTGCCAGCGCCACATCCGAAGGGTTCACCCGTCCATCGGCAGGCGACCAGACCGCGCCGATTAAATCGTCGGTCTCAATCAGTGGCC
Source organism: Ruegeria sp. AF8 (assembly GCF_056541825.1). Taxonomy (NCBI): domain Bacteria; kingdom Pseudomonadati; phylum Pseudomonadota; class Alphaproteobacteria; order Rhodobacterales; family Roseobacteraceae; genus Ruegeria; species Ruegeria sp. AF8. The sequence continues at coordinate 21,783 of NZ_JBQFYW010000018.1, forward strand.
ACAACTCCTTGGCACGATTGGCATCTACAACCTCGGCCTCCAGACCGAAGGCACGACCCAGCGAGACCTGGCGCTTGATATTGGTCAGCCGGTCCTCATTGGTGGCCAGCGTCAGCGAGCCGGTCTGGGTCCAGCCGGTGGCCTGGCCGGTTTCCATCTCCAGCTCGCCATACAGGTCGATCGAATAGTTGATCAGCCTGGTCAACGTTGCCGAGGGCCGCAGACGGCGCACCAGACCGGCGGCATGCCAGGTGGTGCCCGAGGTCAGCTTGGAACGTTCCAGCACCACGATATCCTTTCGCCCTTCGCGAGCAAGGTGGTAAGCGATGGAACAGCCGATGACACCGCCGCCGATGATGACCGTGCGGGCGTGGGAGGGAAGGCTCATTGAATTACTCCGTCACGGATAAGCGCGGAAATGGTGCCGCGAAATTGCTCAACGGCCTCGTCGATCAGAGCCGGGGTGTGTGGCAGCCCCGTCACGCAGGAGGTGAAGGACATGAAATCCACCCCCCGCTCCAGCAGCCCGTCGCGCAGGCCCTTGACGATGGCGGGAGGGGTCTTGCGGATCGCCGCCGCGTCCAGCCCGTCAATCGAGGTGTCGCCGAAATAAAGGTGGCAGGTAGAGCTGTCGCCATAGGCCAGCGCCTGAACCTCCAGATCGCGGAACACCGCGTTGAACCCGGCGCGCAGTCGCGCAGCCATGGCATCGGCATGGACCTGCACATCGCCGGTGGAGAGAATCTCCATCGCCCTGATCGCGCCTGCCGCCACCATCGGGGCTGCATTGAATGTGCCTTTGTGGCTGACTGGCGGGGAAAGCCCGTCGCGGGTCTCGGCAGGGCTTAGCAGCTCCATGATCTCTGCCTTGCCGACGACCGCGCCGCCGGGCAGTCCGCCGGTCACCACCTTGGCCAGCGTGGTCAGGTCCGGTATCACGCCATCGCGCGCCTGACGCCCGCCGGGTGACCAGCGTAGACCGGTAATTACCTCATCAAAGATCAGCACATGGCCGCTGCGATCCGCCAGCGTGCGGATGCCCTGCAGAAAGCCCTCGGGCAGCGGCACCGAACCGTAATTGGCGCCGGAGGCCTCGACAAAAACGGTACCGATCTGCGAGTCGCTGTTTAAAAGCGCGGCGATCGTATCCAGATCCGGCGGCACCACCACGGTCAGATCGCTAACCGCCTGCGGCACGCCCAGCGAAGGCGGTGTATTGGCGCCAGGCTTGGCCCCTTTGATCAGCATGTCGTGCCAGCCGTGGAAGTGCCCGTCGATGCGCAGGACCTTGTCGCGGCCCGAATGTGCACGGCCTAGCCGCAGGGCCAGCATGGTGGATTCGGTGCCCGATCCGGTGAAGCGCACCCGCTCGGCGCAAGGAAACAGGCGGCAGAGCCACTCGGCCCATTCGATCTCCAACGGATTGCAATCCCCGGTGTAGGGCATTTCCGTCATCTGGCGTGCAACCGCCTCGGCGATCTCGGGATGGGCATGACCCAGAATCTGGCTGGCGGCACCCAGCTTGAAATCGATGTAGCGCTTGCCTTCGACATCCCACTTTTCAGCGCCATTGGCCCGTTGAAAATAGATCTGATGCGGCGTCTTGTATCGGAGTTCGTGACTCACCCCGCCCGGCATGACTGCACGGGCACGTGATGTAAGATCCGCATTTTTGAAACTGTTTTGTGCCATCCGTGGCCAAACTCCTGTGACGGTGCGGTGCTGACATTCCGGTGCGCGCGTTTCTGCCACTAAAGTTCAAAAACGGGGGCTGCGACAACATTAAAAAAAGCACCCAACAGATGAGCGATAATCACCTGTGAGCTGTTGGGTAGCTGTCAGTCACCCAAGCCGGCTGGCGGCGGTCGCGGCGCCCTGACGCACGAACCATTGCACGATTTCGTCGAGCAACGGCGGGGATGACTGTTGTTTGTTCACAATCAGGTAATAGCCGCGCAACTGCGGCGAAGCGATCCTCGAGAGCGGCACCAGCCGGCCGTTGCCGATGTCATCGTCAATCAGAGGAGACCAGCCGATCGCCGCCCCCTGCCCTTCAATCGCTCCTCGAAACACCACGTTTTCGTCGTCGATGATCATACCGACGCGGTCGGACGTGCCGCTGAGCCCCGCATTCTGAAACCATTTGTTCCATTCATCCCGGTTGCGGTAATGCAGCAGCGGGAAGTGCAGAACATCTTCTGCGTCAGTCGGCATGCCCAGACGCTCCACGAGGTCGGGCGAAGCCACCGGTACCGCGCGGACCGGTAAAATCAGTTGTGCCTCGCGGTCGCTCCAATTGCGCGGCCCCCATAGAAGCAGGAAGTCGGATTTGGTCTCGGCGATGTTTTCCTCGGCGGGCATGCGCGTCAGGCGTAGTTCGACATTGGGGAAATCCTGCCAGAACTGGCTCAGACGAGGCGTCAGCCAGCGCGCGGCAAAGCTGGGGCCAACAGCGATGGACACCACCAGACGGTCGCTCGCCTTTGCAATTTCTGCAGTGGTGGCTTCGATTATGTCAAACGCTGCCGAACAGGCTCGCATCAGCTTGTCGCCCTTTTCGGTCAGCGTTACCTGCCGCGTGCTGCGGGTAAAAAGCTGCACCCCGATCCGCTCCTCCAGACGGCGAATGTGGTGGCTCACTGCCGTAGGCGTGACATGCAGTTCCTGGCTTGCGAGTTTGAAACTGCCAAGCCGCGCCGCTGCTTCGAACGCCTTTAGGGCATGCAGATTGGGAAGATCGCGTTTCATGCGACTCTATAGATAATCTGGTGTCATCCAAGGCAACACATTTTTGATGCCGCCAGTTTTTTGGCCGCGCAAAACGTTCTGTCAAGTAATTTAGAGGACAAAAAATATCATCAAAGCGGGTGGCTCAGCACCACTGATTTCTGCACGGTATAGGCCGCCATCGCCGCCACACCTTTTTCGCGCCCTACGCCGCTTTCCTTTACGCCGCCGAATGGGATGGTATCACCTCCCTGCAGGAACCCGTTGACGAATACCTGCCCGGCCTCGACCCGGCGGGCAAAATGCATCGCTTCGGTGACATCGGGCGTATAGATCCCTGCCGCCAGCCCAAATGGGGTTGCGTTGGAAATCGCCAGCGCCTCTTCGAGATCCTCGGCGATATGGGTGCACAGCACCGGGCCAAAAACCTCGCATTGCGCGATTTCTGCCTGTACCGGCACATCGGTGAAAATGGTGGGCCGGTAGAAGGCGCCGTTGGGCAGGTCCGGCAGCTGCGCCGCGACCCCGCCGGTCACGCAGGTCAGCCCGGCGGCCCTGGCCCGCTCGACAAATCCATCCACCCGCGCCAGATGCGCGGCCGAGGCCAACGGTCCAAGATCGGGGTCATCCAATCCGTGGCCCATCGTCATCTTTTCCGCATGGGCGATTATCCGGCCGACAATCTGGTCATGCAGGCCCGCCGTGGTGATCAGCCGTGACCCCGAGGTGCACACCTGGCCGCCATTGAAAAAAATTCCGCGAATGATCCCCCGCGCCACCTCGTCGGGGTCTGCCCCCGGCAGGGCCACCACCGGCGACTTGCCACCCAGTTCAAGCGTAACCCCGGCAATCGGGTTCGCCGCCGCCCGCATGATCTTGCGCCCGGTGGCTGTCGAGCCAGTAAACGTCACCTGGGCCACTTTGGGATGTTCGGCCAGCGCCGCGCCGGTTTGCCCTGCCCCGGTCACCACATTGAACACGCCCGGCGGCACACCGGCTTCACCGGCAAGTTCCGCGACGGCCAACGCCGAAAGCGGCGTGGTTTCGGCTGGTTTCGCCACAATGGTCGCCCCGGCCGCCAACGCCGGGGCTGCGCCCCGAGCGAGGGTAGAAATCGGATAATTCCAGGGGAGGATATGCGCGGTGACGCCAACCGGTTCAAGCAGGGTCAACGCGGTCTGATCCAGGCCAATCGGTATCGTCTCGCCGTTCAGTTTGTCGCAAAGCCCGGCGTAAAACCGGAAATAGGCGGCACATCGGCCCACGTCGCGCCTGGCCTGCACCAGCGGCTTGCCCATGCAGAGCACATCCAGCCGCGCCAGACGCTCGGTGGCCTGATCGATCAGATCCGCCAACCGCAGCATCACCGCCCCCCGCGCGCCGGGCAGCATCCGGACCCAAGCGCCGCGCAGAGCCTGATGCGCTGACAGCACGGCGGCATCCACTTCGGCTGCTCCGGCCTCGGGCACCCGTCCGATGACCTCGCCATTGGCCGGGTCCACCAGATCCCGGCGCGGCAGTGCTTCACCCTGCCTTTCGCCGTCAATCCAAATAAAGTCGTGGCGGTTCAGATTTTCAGGGATCATCTCATGCACGGCGGTCAGCTTGCCTTATTCATCATTGCTCTGGGCAGGCGAATATCAAAACGCGCACGCAATTCCCGGTCGATCTCTGCCGGAATATGCGCCGGAAAATACTCGGCCAGCAGGCGGCGGGTTTTTTCCTTGGCCACCTCGCCAATCGGTTTCGCACCGTCCGCCTCCCATTCTCTCGGTGTGCGCCGATCCCCCAGATGCGGATAGAAGTAATCCGATTTCATTCGCGTGAAGGTATGCATATGACCCAGATAATGCCCTTCGCCCCGGCAGACATTGGCGATCACGTCCTCGCCGATGTTTTCGGCCGTCACTTCGACCCCGCGCAAAGTGCGCAGGATATTGCCCAGCATGTCGTTGTCCACCACATAGGCCGCGTGGCTCACCCCCAGCAGGCTCGCCTGCATGCCGCAGGACTGTGTGATCAGATTGCTGCCCGCATGCGCCGCCAGGGAAACCGCCAGGCATTTTTCCGCACCATATTGCGCGTCATGGGTTTTCGCATCGGTGATTCCGGCAATCGAGGTGGTGGGCAGGTCATAAAAGCGCCCCATCTGCGCGGCACCGGCCATCAGGATCGCCTGTTCGCCACCGCCGCCGCACATCGAGCCGGTGCGCAGGTCTGCCACCAGCGGCTTGGGGCCAAAGATCGCCGCCACATTCGGATCAACCAACTGTACAAAAACCAGCCCGGCCAGGGTTTCGGCAATCGCCTGTGTCAGCGACCCGGCAATGGTGGCGGGGCTGGTCGCACCCGCCTGCCCGGCCGAGATCAACTGCACTGGAAACCCCGCCTCGACAGCCAGTTCCAGAACCTCAAGCGCCTCTTCGGCAAAGCGCATCGGCGGCACCACATGGCACACCATGACGGTCAGGAAGGGGCGCGCGCGAAAGTTTGCCTCACCGCCAGCCAGCATGTAACACAGATCGCGGATCGCCGGCACATGTGCCGGTTCGGTAATCGAGACGGACACGTGTTTTGATGTGCCTGACAGGCAGGCATAGGCCGTGTTCACGTCCATGGCCTCATTGTCATCCACATCCCGCGCCACGATCGAACGCGAGAAGTGATGAATGTTCTCCATCGCGTCACACAGCCGCGCCGCGTCATAGAGATCCTGAAGAGAGCCATCGCGATAGGCGCCGGTTTCCAGATCGAAAACCCCTGGCGCGCCACCACCGGACGACATATGCACCCGGTTCCCCGACAGATCCAGTTCCCGACCCGGTTCCTGGCCATAAAGCACGACATCGCGGCGGGCATTGGCCAGTGTTTTCCGGACCAGTTCACGCGGGAACAACAACCGCTTGTCATCGCTCAGCGATCCACCGGCAGCAACGACTTTTTCGATCATCGAAGGTATGGCCTGCGACATCCCCAGCGTTTCCAGAAGCCGCAACGCTGCCTCATTCACGTGCGCAGCTTCATCCGCGGTCAGCGGATCGAACCGACCGCCTTCGATGCCGGGCCAGACCGGTGGCTTTTCGTCGGTCGGGTTTTCCGCCGAGGCCAACCTTTGATCGCGCCCGCGCCGCCGTGTTCTACCGCTTGCCATGGAAGTTCCTTTCGGGCAATGAGTCTCGCACATGAAAGCGGAGTTTAGTTGAAGCTAAACACGCCGACAAAAGCGAATTTGTCTCTCATAAGATTAGTTTTTCTCATCCAACCTTCAGCAGGTTACTTGCCGAGCTTGGACGTGAGCCGAAATTCAAACTTTTCATCGTGCTGGACGCGGTTTTGGATGATTTAGTTTGCAATTGAAGCCCTATCTCTTTGTCAGTTCTGCCAGCTTCCTTGACGTTGATCTGCCAGCCGTCATGTCCAGATAGATCTGATCTTTTGTCGTCATCGCGACAAACTCTCTACCGCTCAATACCGCCAAACCCTACACCTTCGGAACTGCAGGGCGTCCACTCGTTCATAGCCCTCAGCAGACCCTTATTCCCGGTCTTCCGGGTCAGGTTCTGACGAACTGGCGGCTTTCATTGCGGTTATCAATGCGTCGACGGGCTCTGAATCGGCAAACGCACGCTTTTTGACTGCTTCCAAAGGAAAACCGGGCCACGTTTTCTGATAAACTCTGGCTAGTCGGCGTGCTTCCTGATGTTCACCGTTTTCCCAATGGGCCGCCATCAGGTAGGCTGTGGAAATCGGCCCGAACGGTCCGCCATGCGCGATCGTATCCTCAAAGGTACGAATTGAAGCAACATAGTTGCCGGTATGAAACCATGCCGCCCCGAGGGCATTGCCAAAAACCTGTCCGCCACCACTTTTCGCCAGTTTTTCGTAATGTCCGGATTGGGACAGAATCCGATCATAGTTCGATGTATAGAGAGAAATCAAAGCATCGAATTCTGCGATATGCGGATCGTTGGGCGCCAGGTCGACGGCCCGGACGGACAGCGAGGATGCCGTGTTGTAGTTTCCCAGCCCGAATTCCAGCCAGGCACGGGCTGATAGCGCCCAGGGGGCATCCGGGGCCAGTTCCAATGCGTGGGCGCTGGCCTTGTCGGCGGATTTTAACAGTTCACCCGAAACGGGATCCGCAAACTGAAGCATGGCCAACATGGTTTCAACCTGTGCCGAGCCGGCGTAACCGCCGAAATAATGCGGGTCCCTTTCGACCGCAGTTTTAAAGATCAGCAACGCGGGCTGAAGACGGGCCTGGTCAACCACAGGGAAAATCAGATCGCGCCCGGCCTTGCAAAGGTTCATCGCCTCGACGCGTGCAGGGGATACATCGTGGATAGCTCCTTGTGCGTTTTTCGCGCCTCTGGATTGCGAACCACGGCCAAGGTAGGCCGTCGCGAAGAGACCGAAAATGACCAGTGCGATGCCAAGCGCGGCCGCGGTTGCGAAGAACCATCGCTGGCGTAGGGGATGCGGGGAATGATCAGATCTTGACCTGAATTCCGGTGTGTAATTTCCGACCGGCAGCGAAATACCCACCGGGTCAGTTGCGCCGTCGCCGTTATAATACGCTTTCAGTTTGCGCCGGACGCGCCCGGCATCAACACGCACGACCCCTTCACGTTTTGACAGGTCGTCGGCGCTGTAGCCATAGACATCCATTGCGATGGTTTTTGCACGAATTTCATCCGACCGGCCGGCAAGCGCTTCGGCCACCACATAGCTCAGGAAGGATCGCATGCGGGCCGAACCCTTGAATTCTCGCGACCTCAAAACACGTCCACAGGCTGCGTTGATCTCCTCCGAAGTGAGAGACCGGGTGTTTCGCTGTCGCATGTCATTCCCCCCGGTCGACAAGAACTATCCTTTCATGACAAGAACTTGGCGCCATGTTGCTACGGTAGCATGCGACTTGATACGTTCAAGTCAAATTGTCCGTGGCGCACGCTGGCAGGTGAAAGCACAGAAAGCGCCGCCAATGAATGACGACGAGTTCTTTGATACGCAGTTTCCCGGAGCGTTGTCGCAGCTGCAATCCCTGCGCGCCGCAGACACAGAATTCGACCAGATCTGCAGGGACTATCAGGAAGTATTCGTTGAGTTGGCGCAGTCTCAAACGCCGGGGGCCAGGCTGCATCCCCGCTACTTCGCCGATTTGGCTGAATGCGTGTCGGATCTGCGGAGCAGCATCGAAGTAAGGTTGCAGACCTGAAATCAACAAACAGAACCCCGGCGCATGGATTGAGAGGTCTATCATGAGATTTAGACAAATATTGTTCACGCTGATTACCGGTGCCGGGACTGCATTTGCCGAAGAAAACCCGATTGTTCACGATGGAGAGTTCGAATTCCTGCGTGCGCAGTTTGGTGAAATCTGGGATGCGCAGGATATCGAGATCAACGCGCGACTGGCTGAGATACGCGCGGCCAACGGGGGCAGGCCGCCCAATATTCTGTACATACTGATCGATGACGTGAGCTTTGGTCAGATGGGCGACCGCAAGATGAATTACGTCATGGGGATCGAAACACCGAGCATCAACCAACTGGCCTCCGAAGGCTTGTCACTGATGCGGATGTATACCGAGCCCTCCTGCACACCGACCCGCACGGCCATGCTGACCGGGCGGCACCCTGTTCGCGCAGGCGTGGAGGAGGTAAAGGTGGCGCTGGTGGGAGAGGGTCTTCCTGCCAGCGAAGTGACCTTGCCCGAAATCCTAAGAGAGGTTGGTTACAACACCGCGCATGTGGGCAAATGGCATCAGGGCGATATCGAACAATCCTACCCTCATAATCAGGGTTTCGACTGGGCTGCTTTCCCGCTGCACCAGCAGGTGCAGCTGAGCCTCATGACACCCGACGCGATGCGGGCAAACAACATGCTCGGCTATGTGCCCGAGGGGCAGAGCAACCAGTTTAAATTGGATGAGCGGTTCAAGCCCTATGGTCTGGTGACGGGTGTCGAAGCAGAAGCCGGGGGCAGTGCCCGGGAAGTGGACATGTCGGCAGGCGAGGTGTGGACCCAGGCCAAATACGAAGAGATGAATGAACGTTATCAGCGGCAGATCCTTGAACGGCTGGAGCTTTTGGCTGCCGAGGATGCGCCTTTTTTTCTGCAATACTGGCCGCTGTATCCTCTGAACTTTGTGTACCCGGATCAGGCAATTTCTCGGAACGGCGGGTTCCACGCCGACAAATTGCAGCTGCTGGATGGCTGGATTGGCGATCTGCTGGCCAGACTTGATGAAACCGGTAAGGCCGGCAACACGATTGTGGTGCTGATGGCCGACAATGGCCTGATGTACCATTACGAAGGCACTTCGGGCCTCAATCAGCTGATTTATCGCGGGGGCAAGACACAACATCTGGAAGGCGGTGTGCGCACGGACGCGTTCATTCGCTGGCCCGGTGTGATCGAAGCGGACAGCGCCGCGGGCGATATCTTTCACGTGTCGGATATTTTCACCACGCTGGCCCGGATAGCGGGAGCGACCGACCATATACCGCGCGACCGGGTTATCGACGGCGTGGACCAGACCACCCTGTTGCTGAATGGCGAAGGAAATGGCCGCCGCGACTATGTATATGTCTACGAGGGGCCGGTATTGCGGTCGGTGGTCAAGCAGGAATTCAAGATGCATTTGCCCGCGCCCGGCGAACCAGGCGCTGCGGCACCAACCTATAACATCTACCGTGACCCGCGCGAGCAGCACCCGCTGGTGGGGTATTCACTTTGGGCCGGCGCTTCGTTTCAGGACATGATCAAACGCCATCAGAAAATGATCGCAAAATACCCGCATTCCGAGATTGGAAAGGGCGCGCCCTATGAAGGTATCGAGAATCTTCGACCGGAAACCGAGCTGACGCGTGACGTTTTTATGAGCTGGCAATGAGGTTGGTTGGAAACAAGAAATGCCGGGCTATGCGAATATGTCCACGGATGGGTTACGGCGCGCCCGCGGTCGCCGGACTGAACAAACAATTGGGAGATAGGTGATGAAGCTTTCGTGGATTCTGGTTTTTTCGGTAAGTCTTACACCGGTGCCGGCAATTTCGCAGAACGGGCCCATACAGCACGACGCGGAGTTTTACATACTGCAAGCGCAACACGCAGAGCAGTGGATGCAGGATGACGTCGCCGTTGACGAGGCTTTGGCCGCCTTTCGCGAAAGGAACGGTGGGAAGCCTCCAAATATTGTCAGCGTTTTGATTGACGACATGGGTTTCGGGGATATGGGTATTCCCGAACTTAACGCGGTCCGTGGGTACGACACTCCGAACATAAACGAATTTTCAGACGAAGCGCTGCGCATGGTTCGGATGTATACCGAACCGTCCTGCACCCCAACGCGTGTGGCACAAATGACCGGCCGCTTGCCCGTGCGTATCGGAATGGGCGACACGACGGTCGATATCGCTGGCTTTGGATTGCCTGAAAATGAAGTGACGCTGGCCGAGGTCTTGAAACAGGCAGGTTATGCAACCAGTCACGTAGGCAAGTGGCATATGGGTGACATCGCCGAAAGCTGGGCCATGAATCAGGGCTTCGATTACGCGCAGCATGCCATTCACCAGCAGGGCCAGCTGACCATTTTCAACGATGATGCGATCAAGGAACAGGTCGCGGTCGCGATACGAGATTATGACGACATAAATACGCTGGATGGCTGGTTCAGGCCGGATGCCTCGGCGATGATGACCGTGATCGAGGGTGAAGCCGGTGGACCGATTCACGAAATCCGCATGGATTCCGGCGAGCGTTGGAATGCCGCCAAATATGACGAGATGAATCAAGCCTTTCAGGACAAGACAATTGAGGAACTGGAACGCCTTGCCGGTGGTGAAGACCCATTCTTCCTTCAATACTGGCCGATGATCCCGCTGGACAACACGCGTGCCGGACGTGAAGGGCCCGAAAGCGCCAACGGTGGTCTTTACGTAGATAAGATGCAATTGTTGGATCAATGGTTGGGTGATCTTTTTGCTCGAATGGACGAGTTGGGGCTCAGCGATAATTCCATTGTTGTCGTCATGGGCGACAATGGGCACTTCACCAAATATGCACCTCAATCCGGGTTCACTCCGATGATCTACGCAGGTGGAAAAGGGGACACGACCGAAGGCGGAGTACGAGTCGATGCGTTTATTCGTTGGCCCGGAATGATCGAGGCGGACGGTTTGCTGAACAGCATCATTCACGTCTCCGACCTCTACACTACGCTGTCGCGTCTTGCTGGGGCGGACCAATTCATCCCGAGGGATCGATTGGTGGACGGTGTGGATCAGTCAGCGGCGTTGTTGACCTCGGACGAAACAAAGGCTCGGCGCGATCATGTCATCATCTACTCGGTTGCAAATCCCGAAGCCATTGTCAAAGACCAACTAAAGCTCAAACTTCCGGGACCAGGTGAGAGTGCAATTCTTGCGAAGTTCTTCGATCTTTATCGCGATACACGCGAAGAATACTCGGTGTCGACCGAAGTGGGCTCGTGGGGTGGACAGGAATTTGTGCGGATTTTGGGGCGTCACCTGGCACGTAAGGAAAAGTATCCTGACACGCCGCCGGCCTATGGCATACCCTATGAAGGGATCGAAGACATTCGCCCCGAGACCCAGCAAGCGGTTGAGGCATTTCTCGTCAAACGCCAGTCACCCCAGCAATAAAGCACGGTCTGCGCAAAGTTCCGCGCATGGCATAGCGCTTTGGACATTAGGAGCAAAGCATGTTTGGAACGTTACTTTTTGCGTTGGGTCTGGCCGGCGCACTTGGCATCGGGTTCGTATATTTCCGTGATCTGGGTGACGTTTCGCAGATGCTGCTGAAGGTCAAGCGCGAAAACATGATACGTTTTATCCGCAATGAATACCGCCTGATAGCGATTGGTCTTGGTGCATTTGCAATAGCGACCCTTGCGCATTTCGTGTTGGATGGCGGGCCATTCTGGCTTTGGGCGCTGTCGGCTGTTCTGGTTTTTTTCCTCTACGGGTTTCCCTATGTCTGGGTTCATCTTGGCCTGAGAAATCAGCTCAACAACGCCCAATATTTCTCTATCGATGAGGCGCGAAAATACGTCGGGCCAACTGCACCCGTGATAGTGATCGAAAACAACGGCCACGCGCGCGCGCATCCGGATGCGCAGATAATGCGCCCTCATCTGGCGGGAAACGCAAAGGGGCTGGGCGGCGAAGACATCGTCATGACCTATTGTGCCATGGCCAACCTTGGGCAAGGCTACCTTCCGGAAATCGAAGGCAAGCGCCTGAACCTTGAGGTTCTGGCTCAGCATGGCAACAACCTGATCCTGCGCGACAATGATACGGGTGAGCCGATACAACACATCTATGGCTTTCGCGAAGCTGATCGCGACCCGAGTACCGACGGCCCGGCCTGCCCCTTGCGGCCCGAGGCGCAGATGAAGCCGTGGCCCACCTACAGGATGACGTTCCGTGGCTTCCAAAAAGCATATCCGGATGGCGAGGTGTACCTGAACAAGCCGTCATCGAACCCCTTGCTGCGTCTGTTGGATATGATGACGGAAATCACCTTCGGCTGGGGCATTGGCCGCCAGCATCAGGAAGATTCGCCGGTGATGGATAATATGGATCGCTCAGACGACCGGTTGCCGAATAAAACTTATGTCTGGGGGATCTCGATCGGACAGGATGCCGCCTGCTGGACGGATGATTTCGTCACTGAAAACGATTGGATCATCAACGCCAATGTCGGAGGGCGTGATGTGGTCGTCAGCCTCGATCCGAAGTACGAAAGCCTGGGCATCTGGTACAATGACAGCGGTCAGCCGGTTGGCCGATGCGACTTTTGGGGAAACACTGATCAGGGAAAGCTGAAACGCGTCGAGACCTTGCGTGCGGGTGTCTTCTGGCACGTCTGGTCCGAATTTTTCCCAAAAACCGATATCAATCGTGTCGGACAAATTTCCGACGAAACCGGCGAAGCGGCGGCTTAATATCTGCTTGGCAAAGAGCGGCAATAAAGCACTTCTCGAAAGTCTCGATGCACCGGCTTTTTGCTTTCTTATTCGGGCAACGAAATGGTGCGAAAATAGCACCAATAGTGCGTATTTTCTGTCTCTTGGGCATATTTCGTGCCAAGTTGGCAAGAAGGACCGATTGGGAATTTCCTGTTCAGGTCATTTCTGGATGCTGCTCGAAAGAAAAGATCGTCATGAAAACCGTCGACAAAGCCATGAGATTATTGCGTCAATTCTCACTGGAAAATCTGGAGATTGGCTTGAATGAATTTGCGCGCGCCACGGGTGAGGATAAGGCTGTGGTTCGCAGGTTGCTGATTTCTCTGACCAAACATGGGTTTATTGAACAAAACCCTGACAACCGAAAATATCGGCTCGGGCACGGATTTCTGTCTTTGGCGCGGTTAAGGGAAGCGACAGTTCCGATGTTCAAGGCCACGCAGGTCGTTTCGAAGTGGCTTTCCACTCAAGCGAATGAAACTGTTCACGTTGGAGTTCCCGGAGCAACTGGTATGGCAACTGCATCGTTCACCTTGCCCCCAAGAGGCAACGTCATCAATTTGCGACCAGCTGATTCTTACCCATACCATTCCTCCGCCTCGGGGCTTGCCTTCTTGTCATTCTGTTCTGACGAAACGAGAGAGCGGCTGTTGACGCAAAAACGCGAGAAGCTAACCCGCTTCACGGTTACAGAGGACGATGAACTCGTCGACCTTATGGCGCAGACCCGCAGCCGAGGATTCGCCGCAACCCGCAACACGGTTGAGTTGGGCGTTGCAAGTGTTGCCATGCCATTTTTCACAGACGACGTTGACCCTGCGGGGACCATAGCAATTGCCGTCCCCGATTTGAACATGGACGATGCGCGCCGCGAAGAACTGGCTAAGCTTTTGAAAACAGCAGTCGAAAATCTGGAAACTGCGCTTACAGGGTCTTCTTCTCACACTGTGATCGGATAAATCGCATCTTAACTTAACGAAACTAGTAGGTGCTATAATCGCACCAATAGTGCATATTTCTTTGGATAAGCCTCTCTCTCTGTCACAGATTACGAATTCGAGCGAATGAGGTCTGCATCGAACAAGCCTGATTTGCACCCGGTTGGTAACCTGCGGATTGCCTGCACGAGTGGGCTGAAAGGTAGTTTGATGGCTCAATCTCTTCCTGAACGGGCGCCTGTGGTGATCGTCGGTGGCGGCATTATTGGTGTGTCGACCCTGTATCACCTGGCAAAGCGTGGCGTGCCAGCCGTTCTGGTCGAGCGTCGGAAAATAGCAAGCGGCACGACCTGGCACGCGGCCGGGATTGTGGGGCAGTTGCGCGACAGCACTGCGCAGACCGAACTGGGCAAATACACCGCGCGCCTGTTCCGCGACCTGGAAGAAGAAACCGGGCAGGCCACGGGCTATAAGCCCAACGGAACGATCAATCTGGCCATTGGCGAGGTTCGTCACGAACAGCTTCTGCGCAGCCACGACCACGCTGTGCGCATGGGGATTGAAAGCTTTATGCTATCGCGGGGGGAGCTGAAGGAAAAATGGCCGCTGATCGAAACGGACGATGTGAAATCGGCCTTCTTTGTGCCTTCCAACGGTCAAGTAAACCCTCTGGACGTCACGGTTGCACTTAGCAAGGGTGCCCGCGCCTTGGGGGCGCAAGTGTTCGAGGACACCAAGGTCAACCAGCTGGTTATCCGCGATGGCAAGATTGCCGGGGTCGAGACGGATAAAGGCGTGATCGCCACGGACAAAGTGCTTCTGGCAGGCGGCATGTGGAGCCACCTGTTTGCCAAGGCGCATGGCGTTACCGTGCCATTGCACGCGACGGAACACTTCTACATCGTCACCGAGCCTGTCGACGATCTTCCGAGAACTCAGCCAATCCTCAACATTGCCGAGGAACGGACCTATTGGAAAGAGGATACAGGCAAGCTGTTGATCGGGTCGTTCGAAAAGCACGGCAAGCCTTATGGCAAGGATGGTATTCCCGAGGATTTCGAGTTCGACGAGTTGCCCTTTGACATGGAACATGTCGAACCGAACCTCGAAAAGATGTTCGAACGTATGCCCGCCCTGGGCGAGATGGGCATTCAAACCTTCTTTAACGGGCCTGAGAGCTTCACTCCGGACGGACGCCCCTATTTGGGCCCGACCAGCGAGATCAAGGGCCTGTTTGTGGCCACCGGTATGAACTCGAACGGTATCCTGAATTCGGGCGGCGTTGGCCTGACCATGGCGGAATGGATGACTGACGGAGCCCCATCGCGTGGTATGGGCCCGATGCTCAGCCGCCGGGCGCATCCCTTCCAGCGCAACACCAGTTACAATCACGACCGCAGCGCGGAATCGGTGGGTTTCCATTATGGCGTCAGCTGGGTCGGCCGACAGATCCACTCGGCCCGTGGCGTGCGCCGTGTGCCTTTGCATGATCGCCTGAAAGAGGCGGGCGCAACCTTTGCCGAGCGGATCGGTTGGGAAATGCCGATGTATTACGACCCGGAACAGAGGGGTTGGAACGAAGAACCGAACCTGTGGTGGAAAGACTGGTCGGGCCATGTGCAAGCCGAATGTCTGGCCGCCCGTGACGCCGCCGTGCTTATTGACCAGTCGATGTATGCGAAAATTCTGGTCCAGGGTCCGGATGCGGTCAAGGCGCTGAACAAGGTTTGCGGCGCGCAAATGGATGTCGAGGTCGGCACCTCGGTCTACACCCAGTTCCTGAACACCCGTGGCGGGATCGAAGCGGATGTGACAGTGACCCGCACCGTCCATGATTGCTTCATGGTCATCACCGGGCACCCCAGCCAGATGCGCGATCAGGGCTGGATCAAGGATCACGCCGACCCGGACTGGCGCTTCGAAGTGTTTGACGCCACTTCGGGTTATGGCCTGATCACGATCCACGGCCCCAAGTCACGCGAGATTCTGTCCGCCATCTCGGGCGACGACCTGTCGAATGAAGCTTTCCCCTTTGGCGCCGCGCGTGAGATCGACATGGCCTATGCGCGGGGCTGGGCGATCCGTCGATCATTCCTTGGGGAACTCGGGTACGAACTGATGATGTCCACCGAATTCGTGGCTGGCGTCTATGAGGCGCTGACAGAGGCAGGTAAACCGCACGGCCTGCGCCACATGGGCATGTTTGCGATGAACGCCTGCCGGCTGGAAAAAGGTTTCCGTCACTTTGGCCATGACATCGGGGAAGATGATACACCATTTGAAACCGGGTTGGGCTTTGCTGTCGCCCTGGGCAAAGAAAACGACTTCCTCGGCAAGGCCGTTCTGGCCGAGCAGAAGGCCGGCGGTGCCGCCACAGGGTTCCGCACCGTGTCCTGTATTGTCGAGGGCGTGGGCGCAAAAAACGGCCCTTATCTGATCCACAATGAACCAGTCTGGAAAGACGGCCAGATCGTGGGTCACGTAACCTCGGGCGACTGGGGATTCAGGCTTGAAGCCATGGTTGGTCTGGCGAGCCTGCACCGCGATGAAGGAGTGTCCAAAGCCTGGATCGACGAAGGCGGCTTTGATGTTCAGATCGCCGGAAAAATGTATCCGCTGAAGGTGCAATTGGCTCCGTTCTACGACCCCAAAGGCGAAATTATGCGCGGGTAGGGAATACAAAAAGGGAGGAACTCATGGTGGACAAGACCATTCTGGTCATTGGTACCTACGACACGAAAAATGACGAGCTGGAATTCATGGCCGGCAAGATCCGTGCACTGGGCGGCAATGTAATAACACTGGATGTCAGCGTACTGGGCGACCCCGCCAAGCCCACCGACTATTCGAAACATGACGTGGCCGAAGCCGGCGGAAGTAACATCCAGGCGGCCATCGACAGCGGCAGCGAACATGTGGCGATGCAGATCATGTCCGCGGGCGCCTGCGCGCTGGCCCGAAAGTTGTACAATGAAAGCCGGATCCACGGCGTGATCATTCTGGGCGGTACGATGGGCACTGATTTGGCCTTGGACGTCTGTCAGGCCCTGCCGATTGGGGTGCCCAAATATGTGGTGTCGACCGTATCGTTCTCGGCGCTGATCCCGGCGGAACGTCTGTCGCCGGACATTCAAATGATCCTGTGGGCGGGGGGCCTCTACGGATTGAATGCGATCTGCAAATCTTCGCTGGCGCAGGCGGCTGGCGCTGTCTTGGGTGCGGCACGCGCTGCAGAACCTGCGGTCAGTGGGCGGCCCGTGGTGGGGATGACATCGCTTGGAACGTCTTGCCTGAAATACGTCAAGACCCTCAAACCGGCTCTTGAAGGGCGCGGCTATGAAGTGGCGGTGTTTCACGCCATGGGCATGGGCGGCATGGCTTTCGAGCAGATTTCAAGCCAAAAGGGTTTTGTCTGCGTAATGGATTTTGCCGGGTGTGAGTTGGGCAACCTGTTGGCTGGATCCGTTGTAAATGCGGGCAAGGACCGGCATCGGGCAGCAGGAAGAGCGGGCATCCCGCAAATCGTGGCTCCAGGCTGCATGGACCTGATCGATTTTGCTGGCTGGCAGGAAATCCCGGAGCAGTTCAAGGACCGTCCGATCCACACCCACAACAAGCTCGTCAAGAATACCTACTACAACGTCGAAGAACGGCGTGAGATTGCCCGCGAACTGAACAAGCGTCTCGGAGAAAGTTCGGCCCCAACGCATCTGATCATCCCTCGTGAAGGGATCGAGGAATGGGATCGGCCGGGTGGCGATTGCCACGACGCCGAAGGGTTGAAGGCCTTCATCGGGGAACTCAGCGCGACTGTCCCGGCTTCGGTCCAGGTCACGGAGCTGGATGCCCACATAAACGACCCCGAATTCAGTGCCACGGCGTTGGCGATATTCGATCAATGGGTTGCCGATGGCACCGTTCCGGCTGGCGCACTTTGATCTTCAACTTGCAACACCATTCGTCACAAGGGAGGACACCATGACGAACGTTCTCAAAATGGCATGCGCAGCCACTCTACTTAGCGCGACGGTGGCCTTTGCCGAATACCCGGAAAAGCCAGTCTCATTTGTTGTACCGTTCCCGCCGGGTGACTTGGAGGACGTGTTGACCCGCGTCATCGCGGACAAGTTTCAGGAAATGTACGGGGTTCCGGCAGCAGTGGTGAACAAACCTGGCGGCGGTGGCGGACCGTTCCCCGGCGCTGTCGAAGTGGCGGGTGCGCCTGCGGATGGTTACACGATCGGTTCCTTTGTGATTGATGTGCCGGTTGTTGGCCCGGAAATCGGCGTTCCCGAACTGGACCCGAACCCGTTTGAGCCGGTTGGCATCTTCATGACCTATCCTTTCGTGATCGCCACGCTGAAAAGGCAGCCTTACAGCAGCTGGGAAGAACTGGCCGAATACGGCAAGGAGAATGATGTCTCGCTTGGCCACTACGGTTCATTCCTTGCACCGACCCAGGTGACTTTCGCTGCGGCGCAAAAAACCGGATGGGACTTCGGTTCTGAGGCTGCGTTCGATTTGCTGGATTGCAATGTTCTGGCCTCGGGTGATGTGGATATAGTCAACGCCACGATCCAGACCCTGTTGCCCTGCATCGACGATCTGACGATCCTCGCGTCCATCGGCGAAGAGCGTACTCCGCTGACGCCGGATGCACGGACGGTGGGCGAAATCGTTCCCGAACTGCCCCTGTCACTATGGAATGGTCTGTTTGTACCCAAAGGTACGCCGGACGACGTGAAAGCCAAAATCGAAGCGGCCGCCACGGCGGCGCTGGAAAGCGACGCTGTCAAAACCCTGTCGGAAGAAACCGGTGTACTGATCTATTGGAAAGACGCCGCAGAGTCGACCGCGCAGATCGAAGCCGACATCAGGGTCAACGGCGAAATCGCGAAACTGCTTGAGTAACGGACATTGCGTGAGGGGTCTCAAACCCCTCAAACGCTTCCGAAACAATGATCCGTTTGCTGCCAGATCAGGGAGGAGGTCCCGTCGTGACCCGCATCAAGTATTTCCAGGAATTGTTTCAGAGATACCGCCGCCCGGGCGACAAAGTCTTTGCTGTTGCGTTCCTGCTGTTCGCGCTCTTCCTGCTGAGCCAGTTGGGCGAGCAAACCCAGTGGGTCAAACGCACGAAGTGGTTTGCTCAGCCATCGCTGTGGCCCACCATTGCAGTCTGTGGGATGGTTATTTTTGGCGCCTTTCATGCATTGGGCTCGTTTGTCTCTCCGCGCATTCCCGGGCGCTGGACCGAAGTCGTGTTCTGGCTTCGGTCACTGGAATATGTGCTCTACTTCCTGATCTACGTGGTTCTGGTGCCGCTGTGCGGTTACCTGCCGACAACGCTGGTTTTCGCTTTTTTTCTGGCGCTTCGGGCCGGATTCCGAAGCAAACAGGCATTGGGACTGGTTGTACTGTTCGCAATCTGCGTCGCGATTATCTTCCGTGGCTTTTTGCAGGTCAAAATACCTGCTGGACAAATTTACAACCACCTTCCCGACGCGCTGCGAGCCTTCGCGCTGACCTATCTCTGAGGCCGACATGGACACTCTTCATTCCGGTATTTCGCTTCTCGCACAATGGGACGTAATGATCGCCCTCGTCATCGGCTCCATCGGGGGTGTCATCATCGGTGCGCTGCCCGGTGTCGGCCCTGCGGTAGCCATTGCCATTCTGTTGCCCGCAACCTTCGCATTCGAGCCGATCGTCGGACTGACCCTACTCTTGGGGATTTACGGGTCATCGATGTATGGTGGCGCCATTCCTGCCATTCTCATCAACACGCCCGGTACGCCGGTGAATGCGCTGACAACTTATGACGGCTATCCCATGACCAAACGCGGTCAGGGACACCGGGCATTGTCATTGGCCTATTCAGCTTCATTTTTTGGCGGAATATTCTCGGTCATTTGCCTGATCGTGCTGTCGCCCCTTCTGGCGCTGATCGCGCCGCATTTCGGCAGCCGAGAGATTTTTCTGGCCGCATTCATGGGCATTCTTCTGGTTGTTGTCGCGCATCGCGGCCAGACCTTTGCTGCCGGTATGCTCGCCTGTTTCGGTATCTTTTTGAATACTGTCGGTCTTGAGCCCGTCAAATACACGCGCCGCTTCACATTCGAGCAAAGCTGGCTGACGTCGGGATTCGATCTGATCGTAGTAGTGCTGGGTTTGTTCGCAATCAGTCAGGCATTCTTGTTGTTGATAGACAAGGATCACGCGCCCGGCGACACTCATGTCGAAGGCAACATGTTTTCTGGCTTGAAAGAGTTGCTGGGGATCAAACGCATCGCAGGCGTCTCCTCCTCCCTGGGCGTCCTGATGGGTATGATCCCCGGCGTCGGTGAATTCACCGCGCAATTCCTCTCTTATACTTACGCGCAAAAAACGTCGAAAGACCCAGAATCCTTCGGCAACGGCTCTCCCGAAGGTCTTGTCGCATCCGAGGCCGCAAACAATGCAGTCCCGGGTGCGGCGATGATTCCGCTGCTGGCCCTCGGCATCCCGGGCGAAGCGCTGACTGCGATGATGCTGTCGGTGTTCTATGTCCACAACGTGATCCCTGGTCCGCAGCTGTTCGAGAACCAGCTAGACTTTGTCATGGCGCTTTATGTGGCGCTGATCCTGCTGAACGTGATCGTTTTGGTGTTCTTGCTGTTTTCGACCAATCTGTTGTTGAAGATCATCCAGATCCCGACCCGGTTCCTGGGCATCATGATCCTGACTCTGTCCTTTATCGGAGTCTATTCCCTGCGCAACTCCATTACCGACTGCGCCGTTGCGGCTGGGTTCGGGGTGTTCGGATTGATCCTCAAGAGGCTCAACCTGCCGATCGTTCCGATCATTCTGGGCATGGTTCTGGGCGGCATCATGGAGGTCAAGCTGCGCAGCGCCATGGCGGCGGTCAAAACACCGATCGACTTCATCAGCCGTCCGATTGCCGCGATCATCTTCATCATGATCATTGGCATCCTGGTCCTACACGTCCGCACCCTGATCAAAGAGCACAAGGCCAGGCTCAAGCCGGACCCGATCGGACCGGACACGGAACATTCAAGCCAGCAAGGATAACGATATGCTGAAACAGGAAAAAATCGACAGCCTGAGATACGCAAACATTTCCCTGCAAGGGCATTTCATCGACGGGCAGACGGTTCCCTCGGCCTCGGGCAAAACGCTGGACGTTCTGTCGCCGATCAACGGTCAGGCCATAACCCGGATCGCCGAAGGAGAACCCGAGGACATGACCCGGGCCGTGGCTTCGGCTCGGGCGGCCTTTGAGGACGGTCGCTGGTCTCGCATGGCTCCAGCGGTGCGAAAGAAAGTGCTGTTGCGTCTGGCCGACCTGATCGAGGAACGGGCGCTCGACATAACGGTGCTGGGGGTTCGCGACAACGGGACCGAGATCAACATGGCGCTGAAGGCCGAAGCCCTGTCTGCGGCCCATACCTTCCGGTATTACGGCGAGGCGATCGACAAGGTCTATGGCCAGATCGCACCGACCCCGCATAACATTCTGGGACTCGTGCATCACGCGCCAGTCGGGGTCGTCGGCGCAATTGTTCCCTGGAACTTCCCGCTGATGATCGGCAGCTGGAAGATTGCTCCGGCTTTGGCTGCGGGCAATTCCATC
This sequence comes from Ruegeria sp. AF8, assembly GCF_056541825.1. Lineage (NCBI taxonomy): Bacteria > Pseudomonadati > Pseudomonadota > Alphaproteobacteria > Rhodobacterales > Roseobacteraceae > Ruegeria > Ruegeria sp. AF8. Next base: position 43,079 of record NZ_JBQFYW010000018.1, read on the forward strand.
GTGCTTAAACCGGCAGAAAGCGCCTCGCTGTCGCTGCTGAAAATCGCCGAACTGGCGGTTGAAGCAGGCTTGCCTGAAGGTGTCTTCAACGTGGTAACCGGCAAAGGCAGCGTCGTGGGCGAAGCTTTGGCGCTGAGCATGGATGTGGACATCATGGTGTTCACAGGGTCCGGTGCGACGGGGCGTCGTCTGCTGGAATATTCGGCGCGCTCCAACCTCAAACGCTGTTATCTGGAACTGGGCGGCAAATCCCCAAACATCGTGTTCAACGATGCAAAAGATCTGGCTGAAGCAGCCAAAGTGTCGGCAGCGGGAATCTTCCGCAACTCCGGTCAGGTATGCATCGCGGGGTCGCGCCTGCTGGTGCAGGAAGACATTGCCGAAGATTTCATCGCGGATATGGCCCGCCATGCGCAAGCTTACCGCGTCGGAGACCCGCTGGATCTGAACAGCCAGATCGGTGCCGTGCATTCACTGTCGGAACTCGAGGCCAATCTGGGCTTTGTCAACCGCGCCGAAACCGAAGGGGCAGAATGCCGGTCCGGCGGCCAGCGTATCCTTGAGGAAACCGGTGGTTACTACATGCAGCCCACGATCATGGCCGGGGTCAAACCGGACAGCGATCTTTTCCAGAACGAAGTGTTTGGCCCGGTTCTGGCAGTCACCACCTTCCGGGACGAGGATGAAGCCGTCGCGCTGGCCAATTCCACGGTTTATGGCCTGTCCTCCGGCGTGTGGACGGCCGATCTCAGCCGCGCCCACCGCATGGTTGAGCGTATCCGCGCAGGTATCGTGCATGTGAACACCTATGGCGGTTCTGATCTGACCGTGCCGCTGGGGGGTGTGCGCCAGTCCGGCAACGGCCACGATAAATCGCTGTACGCGCTGGAGAAATACTTCGACCTGAAATCCGCCTGGATTCAACTCTAACCTCAGGATTGACCGCGATGACACTCTCTCCCAAATCCGCAGAGCTGATTGAACGGCGCAGCAAGCTGCTGGGTCCCAATGTCTCGACCTTCTATGACGAGCCCGTTCATGTCGTTAAGGGAGAGGGGGTCTGGCTGTGGGATGCGGATGGCCGCAAGTATCTGGATTGCTACAACAACGTGCCGCATGTCGGGCATTGCAATCCGCGAGTGGTCGAAGCGATCTGCCGCCAGGCATCAACCCTCAACACCCATACCCGCTATCTACATAACGGTATTCTGGACTATGTCGAGAAGCTGACAGGCACCATGGACGCGTCGCTGGACACCGCGATCCTGACCTGCACCGGGTCCGAGGCCAACGACATTGCCCTGCGCATGGCCGAGGGCATGACGGGCAAGCGCGGCATCATCGCCACCGATGCGACCTATCACGGCAACACCTCGCTCGTCAGCCAGTTGAGCAAGTCGAACGTGCCGACCGTGGGCTTTGGACTGGGTCAGTATTTCCGCTTTGTTGAAGCGCCGGACAGTTATCGCAACCCCGACCCGGAGGGCACCAAATTCGCCGACGCGGTAGCCGAACAGATCGCCGAGCATGAGAAATCCGGCATCGGCTTCGCCGCGCTGGTGGTCTGCCCCTATTTCCTGAACGAAGGCTTCCCGGACAATCCCGACGGCTGGCTGAAACCGGCGGCAGGCGTGGTGCGCAAGGCCGGAGGTCTGCTGATCTGTGACGAAGTTCAATCCGGCTTTGGCCGCACCGGCACCCATATGTGGGCGCATCAGAAGATGGGCGTCGTGCCCGACGTAATGACGCTGGGAAAACCAATGGCCAACGGCCATCCGGTTGGGGGCGTGGTGACACGGTCCGAGATTCTGGCGAACTTCCGCAAAGGGTATCGCTATTTCAACACTTTCGGCGGCAATCCGGTCTCCTGTGCGGCGGCCATGGCCGTGCTGGAAGAGATCGAAGACAAGCAGTTGCTGGCAAACGCCAAAAACCTGGGCGACCATGCCCGCGCGCGGTTGGAGACCTTGCAGCAGAAATACGACATCATCGGCGATGCGCGCGGGTCGGGTCTGATCTTCGGGGCCGAAATGGTGTTGGACCGCGAAACCAAGGAACCAGCCAGCGAATTCACCGACCGTGTGATCAACGAAATGCGCCAGCGTGGCGTCATTCACTCCAAACTGGGGCGGCACAAGAACACGCTGAAAATCCGCCCGCCGATGCCGTTCTCGAAAGAGAATGCCGATCTGCTGTTCGACACGCTGGATGACGTATTGGCGGAAACAGCGCTATGACCGTGGCGGAAACAACCGAAAAGGCACTGGCGCTCTGGGGATTCGAGGGGGCATCTTGCCAACTGATCGCGGAACGCGAAAACCGGGTATTCCGGGTCGAACATCAGGGCAAGGCCTTTGCACTCCGCCTACATCGCCTGGGGTATCGAACCGATGCCGAGCTGTGGTCGGAATTGGAGTGGATGGGCGCACTGGCGCAAGGCGGGCTGCATGTCCCTGCCCCGATCGCTTCGGTTTCGAGCAAGGTTCTGCATGTGGTGGACGGGATTCAGATCGACGTCCTGACCTGGCTGTCCGGTGTTCCGGTCGGCAGGACCGGGGTGGCATTGGACAGTGCCGACCGCGCCGGATTGTTCCACGGCATCGGGCGTGAAATGGCGCGGATGCATGCGCTGTCCGATGCCTGGACCCCGCCCGAAGGCTTTACCCGCTGCGCCTGGGACCGTGCGGGGCTTGTTGGAGAGAACCCCGTCTGGGATCGTTTCTGGGACAACCCGACCCTTTCCGGCGAAGACCGCGCCTTGTTCCTGAAGGTTCGGGACCTTGCGGATCAAGAATTGCAACGGCTTGAATCGGGGCTGGATTACGGCTTGATCCACGCCGATCTGGTGCGTGAAAACGTGATGGTCGACGGTGACAAACTGCAACTGATCGATTTTGACGACAGCGGCTTTGGGTTTCGGCTGTTTGACCTTGCAACGACTCTGCTCAAAAACCTCGAGGAACCCGACTATCCCAAACTGCGCGCCGCCTTGATCGAGGGTTACAAATCGGTTCGCGAAGTCGATACGGCAGCGCTGGACCTGTTCATTCTGCTCAGATCCGCAACCTATGTGGGCTGGATCATCTCTCGCATGGATGAAGCCGGATCGGAAATCCGCAACGAAAGGTTTATGCGCGACACCCGCAAACTGGCGCTGGCCTGTCTGGCTGGTCAGGAGGAACCATCATGAAACGCTTCGACGGGAAAACCGCAATTATCACCGGTGCCGGAACAGGCATCGGTGCCGCAACCGCATGTCGTATTGCCGAAGAAGGAGGCAATGTCATCCTGACCGGACGACGGGCCGACCCGATCGAGGCCGTGGCCGAGCGCTGTGGTGGTATTGCAATTGCCGGTGATGCGTCGTCGGCGGATCACATGGACCACCTGGTCGCCACCGCCCGGGACAAGTTCGGCGGGCTTGACGTGATGGTCTGCAATGCCGGTGGTTTCGGGTTCGGGACTTTGTCAGACATTACGGACGACGATTGGGCAAAAGCCGTGCAGGCCAATCTGAACACGGCCATGGTGGCAGCACGTTCCGCAATACCGGCGCTGGTCGAACGACGCGGCAACCTGCTCATGATGGCATCGATTGCCGCATTGGCTGCAGGCCCCGAGGCATGCGGCTATGTCACGATGAAACACGGGCTGTTGGGGCTGACCCGGTCGATTGCACGCGACTTTGGCCAAAAGGGTGTTCGTTGCAACGCGATTTGCCCGGGATGGGTGCGTACAGAAATGGCCGACGCCGAAATGGCGGAGTTGGTAGAGCGCCAGAACTTGTCCTCGGTCGAAGAGGCCTATGCCCTGGTAACGCGCGATGTGCCGATGGGCCGTCCCGCCACGGGGGATGAGGTCGCTGCGGCCGTGGCATTCCTGTGCTCGGGCGATGCAGCCATGATCACAGGCGCAACTCTGACCGTAGATGGCGGAGCCACCATAGTGGATGTCCCGACTCTGGCATTCTAGTGGCTCGGCTCCGCCTGAGATACCGACGATCGATCAAATTGAATTCAACAGGCAAACCCTGGAGACCCCGACATGAAAGACTCCAACTTCCTGAAGGAAAACAACGCCCGCCATTTCTGGCATCCGATGGCACACCCGGTCGACAGCCGGAACAATCCGCCGACCATTCTGACCGGTGGCGAAGGAGTCAGCATTATCGACGTGGACGGCCACAAGGCCATCGACGCCGTCGGCGGGTTGTGGAACGTCAATCTGGGCTATTCCTGCGAGCCGGTGAAGCAGGCAATTGCAGATCAATTGAGCGCCCTGCCCTACTACTCGACCTTCCGGGGCACCAGCAACGACAAGGTGATCGAACTGTCCTATGAGTTGGCGCAGTTTTTCGAACCCGATGGGCTAACCCGCGCCTTCTTTACCTCGGGTGGATCGGACTCGGTTGAAATCGCGCTGAAACTGGCGCGCCAGCACCACAAGGTTCGCGGCGAGGCCGACCGCACCAAGTTCATCAGCCTGAAACAGGGCTATCACGGCACACATTTCGCCGCCGCCTCGGTCAACGGAAACCAGAAGTTCCGTGCCGCTTACGAACCTTTGATGCCGGGGTGTTTCCACGTGCCCGCCCCCTGGACCTATCGCAACCCGTTCGATGAGACCGACCCCGAACGTCTGGCCCAGCTCTGTGTCAAAGCGCTGGAGGCCGAGATCGCCTTTCAGGGCGCCAACACCGTTGCCGCCTTTATCATGGAACCGGTTCTGGGGGCCGGGGGGGTAATCCCACCCCACAAGAGCTTTATGCCCATGGTGCGCGAGGTGTGTTCGAAACACGGAGTTCTGTTGATTTCGGACGAGATCATCACCGCATTCGGCCGCACGGGCAGCGAAAGTGGCGCGCGGCATTGGGGCGTGCAGCCCGACATCATGACCATCGCCAAGGCCATCACCAACGGCTATTTCCCCTTTGGTGCAGCGATGATTTCCGGCGCGGTGGCCGAAGTGTTCGAAAGTGACACCACCGGCAAGGCGTCGGTCGACCAGGGCTATACCTATTCCGGGCATCCGGTTGGTTCGGCGGCGGCATTGGCCGCTCTGTCGGAAATCAACCGGCTGCGCGTCTGGGAAAATGCAGCCATCCGGGGTGATGAGCTGTTTGCCGGTCTGAAAAAGCTGGAAAGCAAATATGACGCCATCGGTGACGTGCGCGGTGGCGAGGGCCTGATGTGCGCGCTGGAGCTGGTCTCGGACCGCGAAACGAAGGCGCCCATCGCCAGACATCTTCCGCTGCAGGTGCAGAAGGCCACCTATGAAGACGGTGTGATGGTTCGTGTGTCGGGCAACAACATCATCCTGTCGCCCCCGTTGGTCATCACTTCGGATGACGTGGTCAAGATCTTGTCGGCGCTCGATACCGGTCTGGCAACGCTATAGGAGTTGCCTTTTTTGATTTTCTCCGGCCATTCAGGAACATTTGGTCATTCCCCGCAGCATTCTGAAAGCCCGCGAGGATGGCATTGTTTATGACGGGATCAACGTAGCTTGAAAAGGTCAGGATCAAATATTGGCTGGCACAGAAGGAACCCGTATGACCAATCCAGTCTATGCAATTGGCGATATACACGGACAGCTCGGGCAGCTTGAAACGGCGCTGTCCCGAATAGAGAAAGATGGCGGAGCTGATGCCCGGATCGTATTCTTGGGGGATTATGTAGACCGGGGTGATCACAGTTGCGAAGTGCTTGACCTGCTGATCAAGGGGCTTGCCGAGGGCCGAAACTGGATTTGCCTGCTGGGCAACCACGACCGCATGTTCGCGATGTTCATGGAGGAGTATCCGCGCCATGACTCTCAATTTCTGGTTGGATATCATTGGCTGCATCAAAGGATCGGCGGAGTTGAAACGCTTCGGTCCTACGGGGTGGAAGTGACCGAAAAAGATCGGCTCTTTCAAGTGCATCAGCGCGCTCGCGCCGCCGTCCCGTCAAGCCACGTCGAATTTCTGGGTAGCTGCCCATATTTTCACCAACAGGGCGAATTGCTGTTTGTTCACGCCGGCATCCGGCCCGGGGTGCGCTGGGAAGATCAGAACAGAGATGACCTAATCTGGATTCGCGACGAGTTTCTGAACGACACAAGCGAACATCCATGGTTGGTGGTGCATGGCCATACACCGGCACAAACGGCGGAACACAGAGGTAACCGGGTAAATCTTGATTCAGGCGCCGGCGAAGGGCGCGCGATAACGGCTGCCGTGTTCGAGGGACGAACCTGCTGGAAATTGACAATTCAGGGCCGGGTCCGATTGGAACCCACGCCCATATTGGCGTCTACCGATTAGCGTAGATCAAAAGTTTTGTTGTTTATCTGAGTTTGGAGAAACCCATCTCTTCCAAGATTTTCGCCACCAAACCAGTTGCATGTGCCAAGAGGACCTCTCCGAGGTCCCCTCGCCATTCGTGGCTTTACAATCGGTGGCACGAAATCTGCCTTTGCAGCTGACCCGAGCTTCTCCCGGCACCAAAGCACTTCGCGAAGTGCTTTAGATATCCAATGTATGCTCTTTCTCCCAACGCGAGAAATGAGACACGAAGGAATTCCATTCCTGATGTTTCATCTTCAGGAATGCTTTGGAAAACTCGTCGCCCATCATGGCCTTGAGTTCGCTATCCTTGTCGTATTCGCGCAGACCGTCCAGCATGTTCAGTGGCAGTTTCGGTGCGTCGGTGACGGTGTGGCCCTCGGCATACATGTCGATGTCATAGCGCGGACCCGGATCGGCTTGCGTGCGAATACCGGACAGACCCGCCGCAATGATCACGGCCTGCAGCAAATACGGGTTGGTGGCGCCGTCGGGCAGGCGCAGTTCAAACCGGCCCGGCCCGGGGACGCGCACCATGTGGGTGCGGTTGTTGCCGGTCCATGTCACAGTGTTCGGAGCCCAGGTCGCGCCGGACATGGTTCGCGGGGCATTGATCCGTTTGTAGGAATTGACTGTCGGATTGGTGATCGCCGCCAGCGCGCTGGCGTGTTTCATGATTCCGCCAAGGAAATACTTGCCCTGCTCTCCCAGGCCCACTTCACCGGTCGGACCATCGCCCTTGCCCGCGAAGACATTGGTTTTAGCGTCCACACCCGGCGCATCCCAGACCGAAATATGCGCGTGGCAGCCATTGCCGGTCAGCCCTTCGACGGGTTTCGGCATGAAAGTGGCGCGTAGCCCGTGCTTTTCGGCCACCGATTTGGTCATGAACTTGAAGAAGCTGTGCTTGTCGGCGGTCCTGAGTACGTCGTCGAATTCCCAGTTCATTTCGAACTGGCCGTTGGCGTCCTCGTGGTCGTTCTGATAGGGTCCCCAGCCCAGTTCCAGCATATAGTCGCAGATTTCGCGCACCACGTCATAGCGGCGCATCACTGCCTGCTGGTCATAGCAGGGTTTCTCGGCGGTATCGAACGGATCACTGATCCGTTCGCCATCCGGGCTCAGCAGAAAGAACTCGGCCTCGATGCCGGTCTTGACGTGCAGCCCCATTTCGGCCGCCTCATCGATCAGCCGGCGCAGCACGTTGCGCGGAGCCTGGGCCACATCCTGCCCCTCCATCACGCAGTTACCGGCGACCCAGGCCACTTCGGGTTTCCAGGGCAATTGAATCACCGAAGACGGGTCGGGTACCGCCAGCATGTCGGGATGCGCAGGGGTCATGTCCAGCCACGTGGCGAACCCGGCAAATCCCGCGCCGTCCTCCTGCATTTCCGCAATGGCCTGCGCGGGAACCAGCTTGGCCCGTTGTCCACCGAACAGATCGGTGAACGAGATCATGAAATACTTGACGCCATTTTCTTTTGCGAAAGCTGCCAGATCTGTCGTCATGGTGCGCTTTCCTTTCCCTGCTGATTATTGGTTTCAGAACGAAAAACGCGACCCTCAACCGAGGGTCGCGCGACATGATTTCAAAATCCGGCCTTGCCCGGATACCAACTTGTTCCCGCCAGCGGCACCTGCGCCATCGCCGCCGCCTCAATCGTCAGGGCGCACAGGTCTTCGGGTTCGAGATTGTGCAGGTGATTGTGGCCACAGGCGCGGGCGATGGTCTGGGCCTCAAGCGTCATCACCTTGAGGTAGTTGCGCAGCCGCCGCCCCGCATCCACCGGATCGAGCCGCGCAGACAACTCCGGCGTCTGGGTGGTGATGCCCGCAGGGTCCTGCCCTTCGTGCCAGTCGTCATAGGCACCAGTGGTCGAACCCAGTTTCTGATATTCTTCTTCCCATTTCGGATCATTGTCGCCAATGGCAACCATCGCCGCCGTTCCAATCGAAACCGCATCGGCACCAAGCGCCAGCGCCTTTGCCACGTCGGCCCCGGTACGGATGCCGCCCGAAATCACCAGTTGCACCTCGCGATGCACGCCCAGATCCTGCAGTGCCTGCACGGCTGGTCGGATACAGGACAGGGTTGGCAGCCCGACATGTTCGATGAACACGTCCTGCGTTGCCGCCGTGCCGCCCTGCATGCCGTCCATCACCACCACGTCAGCCCCGGCCTTGACCGCCAGCGCGGTGTCGTAATAGGGCCGCGTCGCGCCAACCTTGACATAAATCGGCACCTGCCAGCCGGTAATCTCGCGCAGTTCCAGAATCTTGATTTCCAGATCGTCCGGCCCGGTCCAGTCGGGATGACGGCAGGCCGAGCGCTGGTCGATGCCCTTGGGCAGGGTCCGCATGTCGGCCACCCGGTCAGAGATCTTCTGACCCAGGAGCATGCCGCCGCCACCGGGCTTGGCGCCCTGGCCAACCACAACCTCGATGGCGTCCGCCTTGCGCAGATCATTGGGGTTCATGCCATAGCGCGACGGCAGATACTGATAGACCAGCTTGGTCGAATGGCCGCGCTCTTCGGGCGTCATGCCGCCGTCGCCGGTGGTGGTCGAGGTGCCGGCCGCCGACGCGCCGCGCCCCAGCGCCTCTTTCGCGGGGCCAGACAATGCGCCGAAACTCATCCCCGCGATAGTTATCGGAATGTCGAGTTCGATCGGTTTCTTGGCAAAGCGGGTGCCCAGGGTCACCTTGGTGTCGCATTTCTCGCGATAGCCTTCCAGCGGATAGCGCGAGATCGACGCACCCAGAAACAGAAGGTCGTCGAAATGCGGCACCCGGCGCTTGGCACCGCCACCGCGGATGTCATAGATACCAGTGGCCGCGGCGCGTCGGATTTCGGCATTAATCGGGTTCGAGAACGTCGCCGACTGGATCGGGACGGTGCGTGGAATGCCTGAATTGTCCATATCTTTCATATCCCTCTCCTTAATACGCCTGCGCGTTGTCGACGTCGAAGTTGTACAGCTTGCGGGCCGAACCGTAGCGTTTGAACTCTTCCGGTTTTGCATCGCTGCCCGCGCGTTCCAGCAGATCCTTCAGGATCTCGATATGTTCGGGACGCATGTCTTTTTCGATGCAGTCCGCGCCCAGGCTCTTGACCGAACCACGCACGAACAGCCGTGCCTCGTACAGGGAATCCCCCAGCGCGTCGCCTGCGTCACCGCAGACCACCAGATTGCCCGCCTGCGCCATGAAGGCCGACATGTGTCCGATGTTGCCATGCACCACAATGTCGATGCCCTTCATCGAAATACCGCAGCGCGATGAGGCGTTGCCCTTGATGACCAGCAGTCCGCCGTGGCCGGTGGCGCCCGCATATTGGCTGGCGTCGCCCTCGACTATCACCTGGCCGGACATCATGTTTTCCGCCACACCGGGGCCGACAGAGCCTTCGACCTTCACGGTCGCCTGCTGGTTCATACCGGCGCAGTAGTATCCGGTCGAGCCCTTGACCGTCACCTCGATCGGCGCGTCCAGTCCGACCGCAATCGCGTGACTCCCTTTCGGGTTCACGATTTCCCAATTGGTCTGGTTGGTCTCGCTGCTTTGTGCCTGCAGGGACGTGTTCAGCCCGCGCAGGCCATTTGCTTCAAGATCATAGGTCTGCATGTCAGGCGGCCTTCTCTTGCGTTGTCGGACTGTCGTTGTGGGACCAGAAATAGACAGTGGCCGGTTCGGGTTCCCAAACGCGGGCCTCGTCGATCCCGGGCAGGTTTACCAGCGCCCGGTATTCACTGCCGAACGCCACATATTGATCGGTTTCCGCCATCACGGCCGGTTTGCAGGCGATCGGGTCGCGGACCACGCCAAACCCGTCCTTGGTGCCGACCACAAAGGTAAAGAACCCGTCCAGATCATCCAGGCTGGATTGCAATGCCTCGCCCAGCGTCGCGCCGTTCATCATCTTCCAGGTCAGATAGGCGGCCCCGACCTCGGTATCGTTCTCGGTCTGGATGGTCACCCCCTCGCGGCGCAGTTTGCGGCGAAGCGAGTTGTGGTTCGACAGCGAGCCGTTATGCACCAGGCATTGATCGGGACCGGTGTTGAACGGATGCGCACCCATCGTCGTCACGGCGGATTCGGTCGCCATGCGGGTATGTCCGATCCCGTGCGTACCGCTCATGCCGCTCAGATTGAAACGCGCAGCCACATCCTTGGGCAGGCCCACCTCCTTGTAGATTTCCAGGTTTTCGCCCCGGCTCATGATCCGTACCGAAGGTCGGATCTCGGTCAGCGCGGCGCGCGCGGCCTCGAACTGCCTTGCCGGAATTTCCAGAACGCTGTGCGTGTCATTGATAGCCTGGGTCACGGTTACGCCCAGATGTGTGCCCAGTTCGTCTGCCAGCCCGGCAAAGTCCTGATCGGGGCTCGCGGACTGCACCGTCAGCTTTGTCTTATCCGTCGTGGCTTCGCCATAGATCGCTATTCCGGCACTGTCCGGGCCGCGGTCCGTCATGGTGATAAGCATATCTGTCAGCATATTGCCCAGTTTAGGCGCAAGTGACTGATCTTTAAGGAATAGTCCGACAATTCCACACATAGAGCGACTCTCCTCGATTGAGTTTCGAGAAATCAGTATCACTGTTAGGAATATTATTCAACCACTGTGAAAGATGGTGGCGAGTTTCATCGGGCTCCAGTCAACGATCATTGACCAGCCGGGCAGCGCGATACGCGTGGGCGGGGCTTAACTTACTGAGTTTTTATAGGAAATTACCGACAGGAACCGGATCGGCAACTCGATCAGTTCTTCCGGTCCGTGTGGGGCATCTGCGTCAAAAAACAGGGTGTCACCGGGCAAAAGGTGGTACAACCGGGAGCCGTGGCGATATTTCAACTGCCCCTGAAGTAGATATATGAACTCGATTCCGTCATGCTGAAAGGTCGGGAACACGTCTGATTCTCCGCTGAGCGTGATCAGATAGGGTTCGGTAATCACGCCGCTTGCGTTTGATCCGAGATGTCCCAGCAGATTGTATTGGTGACCGGCGCGGGTGCCTTCGCGTTCGATCTCCAGTCCGGTGCCCGCCGAGGTGTGCACCGCCTCGCGCTTTTCCTCGAACCTGCGGAAAAAGGCCGTCACCGGAACACCAAGGCCGCTGGCCAGCAGCTGCAGCGTGGTCAGCGACGGTGAGGTCACGCCGTTTTCGATTTTCGACAACATTCCCAGAGAAAGACCGGTCTGGTCCGCCAGATCCTTTACCGTGATTTTCTGGTTCTGACGAAGGGCTTTGACTTCCTTACCGATCGCAACTTCGAGGTTGCGTTCTTTTTCGACCCGGACACGATGCGGATCCTGCGCCAAAGAAGTGTTGCCGCGCACGGGTTTTGAATTCTTCGGATCACTCATGCCTCGACCTCGACATCACCCCGTTCGTCCTGACCATGGACCGGCCATTTTTGACTTTGAGTGAACTATTTTCATCGCAAATGAAATTCCACTATAGTATTCGGTGAGAATGGCGACCACCTCAAAGCACAGTTCTTTCGGATTTTTGCTATTGCCGGGATTTCCCATGGCATGTCTGACGTCGGCTATCGAGCCCTTGCGGGCGGCTAATGAAATTGCCGGAGAAGATCTCTTTCAATGGCAGTTGCTGTCGGAGACCGGCGAGGCGGTGCAATCCAGCGCCAATGTTGTGTTTCAACCAGATCATGCACTGAACAGCGAGACCCCTCCGGACTACCTGTTTATCCTGTCCGGTCCAAAGGGTACCCCTGCCGACACGCGTGCGACCTATGGCAAGCTGCGCAATCTGGCCCGCCACGGCACGCCGTTGGGTGCGTTCAGCGGCGGTGTGTTCCATCTGGCCCGCGCGGGGTTGCTGGAGGGGCACAAATGTTCGGTCCACTGGTGTTACGAAACTGCATTCAAAACAGAATTTCCGGGTCTGAACACCACCGATGACGTGATCGTGCTGGGACCAAGCCGGTTTACAGCCTCGGGTGCTGCGGCAGCCTTTGACATGATGCTAAGCTTTATCGGCGATGTGATCGGGGCCGAAATCGCAACCGAGGTCGCGTGCTGGTTCCAGCACCCCGTCGTGCGCGCCGAGGGCGTTCGACAGAGGATGCCGTCGCTCAGAACCAAAGAGACGACGGATTCCTTGCCGCCACTGGCGGCCAGGGCGATCAAGCTGTTTTCGCAGAATCTGGAACATCCGGTGGCAACGCATGAGGCCGCGCAGGAACTGGGAGTTTCCCCGCGCCACCTGGAACGCGTATTCAAAGAGGCTCTGGGCCAGAGCCCGGGGCGGTATTACCGGGTTCTGCGTCTGCGGGCGGCGCGCCAGCTGGTGCTGTATTCCAACCAGACCATTACCGCGATCGCCTATTCCATCGGCTACAGCAACGCGTCGGCCTTTGTCAGAAACTACAAACAGGAATTCGGTGTGCGTCCAGCCGAGGATCGCCTAAACGCCAACAGTTTCCGGGTCGAGGATAACCTGCCGCTGCCCTCGGTCTGACCTCAGCCGACCGAATGGGCTGCTTCGATCAGTGCGTGGTGCAGCGACCCTGCCGATGAGCGCGGCCCCAGTACGGACCAGCCCCGGTCCTGGCGGATCAGAAAACAGCCAAGGTGATGGATCGTTGTTCGCGTGACCCATCCCGGTTGAGCAGCCCGGACATCAGCCGGGCACAGCCGTTCGAACAGGTCGGCAACCGTTTCGCCCTCGACATCAAACCGGCACCAGCCGTCGGTTTGCTCGACAACAGACACGGCATCGCCAAGGGCGGATTTGATCACTTGCGCTATGCGTTCGTTGCCCGCATAGGGCGCATCGACCATCCAGCTGTCCGGGCCGATCCAGAACGCGAAATAGGCATCGCCTGCCGCCGACTGCTGCGGCTCGGGCAGCGCCAAACCCAGAAAGGCGTTTGCGGTGGATTGCACCTGGGCCTCGTGCCCCAGCCGGGCAGTCATCGAGGCCAACGCCCGGCCTGGGTTCTCGGTGATCGTCAACGCGCCGATGCGATCGACCTGCGGGGCGCTGCCGCCAAGCGGAGTGATGGGTACAAGATCAGACACGGAGTTTCTCTCCTTCCGGATCGACAAAATGGGCGCTGACGACTTCGACGGTAACCTCGGAACCCTCCAGCGGATTGACGGCACGGATGACCTCGCCCTTGCGGTTCGCGCCGTTCTTCAGAAAGCCGATGCCGATGGAATGGCCCAGCACCGGCGAATAGGCCGCCGAGGTGATGTAACCCTGATCGTTTTGGGCATCGACAGGGCCGTCCCGGTTCATCAGATGAGCGCCGGCGGTGACAGGGTTCTTGGGGTCCACCGGGCGGAAACCGACCTGCATCAGCGCGTCGGGTGTGTTCAGGCCCTCGCGTTCGGACAAGGTGTTGCCGATGCAATCCTTTTTCTTCGAAACCATCCGTTCCATGCCAAGGTTCCGGGCGGTCGTGGTGCCGTTCAGTTCATTGCCCGCCGCGTGCCCCTTTTCGATGCGCATGACGCCAAGCGCCTCGGTGCCATAGGGCACGACATCGAATTCCGCGCCCTCGTACATAATCCGCCGGATCAGTGCGTCGCCATAGCGGGTCGGTACCGCGATTTCATAGGCCAGCTCGCCCGAAAATGAGATCCGGAACAGACGCGCCCGCAGCCCCCCGCAAACGGTGATCTCACCGCAGGCCATGAAGGGGAACGCCTGGTTCGAGATGTCGAATTCGGGATCGACGATCTTTTGCAGCAGCTTGCGGCTGTTGGGACCGGCGACCGCGAATTGCGCCCAGGCCTCGGTGGTCGAGATCAGTTGCACATCCATATCCGGCCACAGGCACTGGCGCGCGAATTCCATGTTGCGATAGACCAGAACCGCGTTGGCGGTGGTCGTGGTCACGACAAAATGGTCTTCGGCAAGCCGCGCGGCGGTGCCGTCGTCATAAGCCACGCCATCCTCGCGCAGCATCAGGCCATAGCGGATCTTGCCTACGGCCAATTTGGCAAAGCCGTTGGCATAGATCCTGTTCAGGAACGCAGCCGCATCTGCGCCCTGCACGTCGATCTTGCCCAGCGTGGTCACATCGCAGACCCCAACCGATTTGCGCGTCTGCATTACCTCACGGTCCACCGACTGACGCCAATGGGTTTCGCCCGGGCGCGGGAACCATTGCGCGCGCAGCCAATTGCCGACCTCGACAAACACCGCGCCCTGTTCGGCGGCCCATTTGTGGCTGGGCGTTTCGCGGGTCGGGTGAAACTCCTTGCCGACCGAGCGGCCCGCGAAGGTGCCCATCGGAACCGGCGTATAGGGCGGGCGGAACATCGTCGTTCCGGTTTCGGGTATCGACTTGCCGGTCAGTTCAGCCATCACCGCCAACGCCCCCATATTCGATGTCTTGCCCTGATCGGTCGCCATGCCCAGCGTGGTATAGCGTTTCAGATGCTCGACCGCGCGGAAGTTCTCCTGATGCGCCAGTTTCACATCCTTGACGGTGACGTCGTTCTGCTGGTCGAGCCATGCGCGCCCCTTGCCCTCGGTCACGTGCCAGAAGGGGCGCAGATTGACCGGCGCATCCTCGGCACGGGGCAGATCGGCGGGTTTGGCCGCAATACCGCAATCGGCCAGTGCCTGAACTGCAGCACCGGCGCCACCCTGCAAGGCGCCGTGGGTCGAAAGATCGCCCCGGGCCGCACCTGCGACCGACATGCCCACGGGCAGATCATTGCCCGGTGCAAAGGCGGCGATTGCCTTGTTCCATTGGGGGCGTCCCCTTTGGTGGCAGGTCAGGTGAACGTTCGGGTTCCAGCCGCCCGACACCGCAAGCGCACCGCAGGGGATGTCGCGGGTCTGACCACCCAGTAAGCGAATGCGGATGCCGTTCAACCCCAGCCGCCCGCGGGTGTCGATCACCTGTGCCCCGGCAAAAAGCTCGGCCCCCTCGACAGCGGGTGCATCCGGTCGCACGTCGATCACCGCCGAAACGCCGACACCCTTGGCCAGCAGGTCGGCCGCGGTGCGGTGGCCGTCGTCGTTATTGGTGAACACCGCCACCGTCCGGTCCGGGGTTGCCGCCCAGCGGTTGGCATAGGCCCGGACCGCGCCCGCCAGCATCACGCCGGGGCGGTCGTTATTGGCGAATGCAATGGGCCGTTCAGTCGCCCCGGCGCAGAGCACGGATTGTCTGGAATAGATCCGCCACAGGATCTGGCGCGGCTTGCCTTCCTCCGGTACGGCCAGATGGTCGGATACCCGCTCGACTGCGCCGAAAATGCCGTGGTCAAAGGCTCCGATCACTGTGGTTCGCGGCAGAAGCCGGACGTTGTCCATTGCGGCCAGCTCGGCGCAGATCGCTGCGGCCCACCCGGCCCCCTCATGATCGTCCAGCAGGCCGGATTCGGCATTCAGCCGACCGCCCATCAGGGGATCCTCATCCGCCAGAATTACCCGCGCCCCGGCACGTCCAGCGGTCAGCGCCGCCGCCAGCCCGGCGGGCCCCGCCCCGATGATCAGCAGGTCGCAATGCAAAAAGCCCTTGTCATAGAGATCCGGGTCATCCTGAAACGAGATACTGCCCAGACCCGCCGCGCGTCGGATCGCGGGTTCATACAGCTTTTCCCAGAACGATTTTGGCCACATGAAGGTCTTGTAGTAGAACCCTGCAGTCAGGAAGTTCGATAGCCGGTCGTTGATCGCCAGCGCATCATGCCGGAGTGAGGGCCAGGCGTTCTGCGAGGTGGCGACCAGCCCCTCATACAGCTCGGCCACCGTGGCGCGGGTGTTCGGCTCCTGCCGGGCGCCGCTGCGCAGATGGACCAGCGCATTGGGTTCCTCGGACCCGGCGGTCAGGGGACCGCGAGGGCGATGGTACTTAAAGGACCGCCCCATAAGGCGTATCCCATTGGCCAGCAGCGCCGAGGCCAGTGTGTCCCCGGCATGGCCGACATAGCTTTTGCCGTCGAACTGAAAATTCAGTGTTGCGTCGTGGTCGATCAGACCCCCGGCCAGACGATTAACCTGTTTCATTTGCTCCGCCCCCGTGCCCTTGCCACGTCGCGGGCCAGTTCGACTTTCAGAATTTCATGCGTCAGCGTGTTGCGCGTCACCACCAGCCAGGACCGGTCGCCCCCTTCGTGAAACCACAACTCGCGGTGTTCCCCGGCGGGGTTGTTGCGCAGATATAGGTAGTCGTGGAAATCGTCGGCCGCCGTTTCCGATTGCCAGTCGGGCCGGTCGATCAGCGAGGCGTCCCCGAGATAGGTGAATTCCTGCGCGTCCCTGGGCCCGAGAAGCGGATGGTTGATGATCATGCGTCCTTATCCTTCTCAGTGCAGGTTGGGCTGCGCGCCCTGCCCTTTTTCGTCGATCATGCAGCCGCGCCGGAACCGGTCCAGCCGGTAGGCCGTGGCGGTTTCATGCGGTCGGTCGGTGGACAGCAGATGGGCAAAGCACCAGCCCGAAGCAGGCGTCGCCTTGAAGCCGCCGTAGCACCAGCCGCCATTGAAATAGAGCCCTTCGATATGCGTCCTGTCGATGAAGGGCGAGCCGTCCATCGACATGTCCATGACCCCGCCCCAGCTGCGCAGCAGCCGCGCGCGCCCCAGCGCTGGGATCAGCGAAATACCGCTTTCGATCACATCCTCGACCACCGGCAGGTTCCCGCGTTGGGCATAGGTGTTGTACATGTCCAGATCGCCGCCAAAGACCAGCCCGCCTTTGTCCGACTGGCTGCAATAGAAATGCCCCGCGCCATAGGTGATCACACCCGGGATGACGGGTTTCAGACCCTCGGAAACAAAGGCCTGCAGGACGTGGCTTTCGATCGGCAGGCGCATACCGGCCTTGGCCATGACCCGGCTGGACGAGCCCGCGACGCTGACGCCAACCTTGTTGGCCCCAATATAGCCGCGCGAGGTCTCGACCCCCAGAACCCTGCCGTTTTCGATGCGGAACCCGGTGACCTCGCAATTCTGGATGATGTCGACCCCGCGTCGGTCCGCGCCCCGGGCATAGCCCCAGGCCACCGCGTCGTGGCGTACCGTGCCGCCGCGCCGGTGTAGCAGCCCACCCTTGATCGGAAAGCGGGCATTGGCGAAATTCAGGAAGGGGTACATCCGGCGCACAGCCGCCACGTCCAGAAGTTCGGCGTCCGAGCCGTTCAAAATCATGGCATTGCCGCGCCGGCGCGCCGCGTCGCGCTGCGCGTCGGTATGCACCAGGTTCAGAATACCGCGCTGGCTGACCATGGCGTTATAATTCAGCTCCTGCTCGAGCCCCTCCCACAATTTCAGTGAGAATTCGTAAAACGGCTCATTGCCGTCCAGCAGATAGTTCGAGCGGATGATCGTGGTGTTCCGCCCGACATTGCCGCCGCCGATCCAGCCTTTTTCCAGCACGGCGATCCGTGCCTCGCCAAATTCCTTGGCCAGATAAAAGGCAGTCGCCAGTCCGTGGCCACCGCCGCCGACAATGACGAAATCATATTGTGCCTGCGGCTGGGGATCGCGCCAGGCCGGTCCCCAGCCCCGATGCCCGGTCAAAGCCTCTTTAATCACGCGAAATGCTGAATAGGTCATGAGTCCCTACCTCTGTTTGCGGCAAGGTGGGGAAATTCATCGCGGACGGACAGGCTCAAAACCGACTCGAG
This sequence comes from Ruegeria sp. AF8, assembly GCF_056541825.1. Taxonomy (NCBI): domain Bacteria; kingdom Pseudomonadati; phylum Pseudomonadota; class Alphaproteobacteria; order Rhodobacterales; family Roseobacteraceae; genus Ruegeria; species Ruegeria sp. AF8. The sequence goes on from NZ_JBQFYW010000018.1 coordinate 61,020, forward strand.
TGAAACCGTGTCCGACCAATTTTGCTCAAGTCGACGATGTCGGGATGACCTCGGCACTCGTCGACCGCCTCATTCACTTTTGCGGCATCATTGCAACCCTCAACGAGAGCGGGCGTTTCAAAACCCGTGAGTAGTCCCGGATCCGCAGTTGGCCCGATATGGCCACGCCGCTTGAGGGCTGCACCCCATCGGGCCGGGTATCGTCGTGCCACGGGGGATCAAAACCGGCTGATTGACTCCTTTCTGATTTAAGCACCGGAAGGGGTAAGAAAATCCAATGGCAACATCTTTTTGTACGTCCCGAAATTCATTAAGGTCGCGCCCATTGCTGACATTTAGCTCAATGACAAAATGGCAAAGCCAAGGAAAAACCTAAGCTCCGAGACAGGGCTGTTCGATCGCGTGGGATGGTTGTCCGAGTGCTCTGACGCACTTCGATACTGGTTCGCTGAGAACGGGCGATGGTTAGAAGTACCTGCGAAAACACCCCTGTTTCGTGATGGCGATGAGACGGACGGCATGTATGGTATCGGCGCGGGTGCGGTGGATCTGGAATTCGCGCCAGCAGATCTGGACAACATGGTTACTCTGCGCATTCAACCGGGTGGATGGGTTGGCCATGGCTCGCTGGTGCCCAACATGCCCCGGCCCTTCAATTTGGTTACATCAGTCGACAGCGCAGTCTATTTCGTGCCCGCTCAGGCCATTCGTCGTATTCTCAAGGAAAAGCCTGAATTTTGGCCTGAGTTCTATGCCTTCACGATCAATCAAATCCTGAGCCTCATGGCGTTTATCGGCGAAGCTCAGTCCTTGCCGCCGGAAGTCCGGTTGGCCCGTCAATTGCTGAGCCTGTCACCGGTGAGTTCGGCAGTCAAATTACGCCAGAGTGATCTTGCGGCAACTCTGGGAATGTCAATGTCCAGCATCCGTCGCGCGCTAAAGGTTCTGGTAGATGCCGGAATGGTTGAAACCGGGTACAACCGCGTGAATATCCTTGATCGCTGGCAACTGGAAACGATGTCCCGGAAACTATACTAAGATCCCGTATCCAATCGGACCTTTCGCGGCAACAAAACCACGTTCCGATACAATCGCGAGATCCGGTCATCGGTAGGGCGCGCAACCCCCGGTGTCCCTGAACTTGCACGCCCCGCATCTTACTCGATGCCCACTAAGACAGTTCCAATCTTTCCGGTAAACTCGAACGGAGCATGTTCTTCGTAGTCGGGGGTCACAACCGCGCCCAAATCTGCGCCAATATCCATGGTTTCCGTAGTGGAAAAACCAAAGGGAACTGTAGATTCTACGATACCTTTGGCGATTTCCTCTCCGTCCACACTTAGTGTCATTGGCCCACCGGCGATTGGGTTGTCCTCAAGCGAACCCTGACGACGGATAGTCGGAACCAATTATGTCCATGTCTGCGAAAACCGTCTAAACGCCCTGAAAGCCCTAGATGATGCTGGAGAGCTGACCCTGCGGGTCGAAGCCACAATCAGTTGGCAGGACGATATTTTCTCGGTCCGCCGCCGCTGGGAACTGCTGGCGGGTGAACGCCACTATTTTTGCAGCGCCCGGCTGAATTCGAATGCCGTGAAATTCCATTTTGATGGAACGGTTGAGCCCCGGTCGTCCTATCTGCTGACACCCTGGCCGGGCGAGGAAGAGTGGCGGGGCAAACTGAACCTGACGCCGGAACACATCACCGAAATGGCAGTGGATATGGATCGGCGCGGCATCCGGGTTGTGGCGCATTGCAACGGTGATGCGGCCTCGGACCTGTTTCTGGATGCAATTGCCGAAGTCCGACGGCGCAACGGCCCGGACGGCATACGCCACCAATGTGCCCACAGCGCCATTCTGTACGAGGCCAACCTACAGCGTTTCAAAGAGCTGGGCGTAATTGCCGAGTTTTCGCCGACAACCTGGTATCCGTCAAGCTTTGTGCTGGGCGTATGATCAGGATACGGACCAGAGCGGCTAGCGCATTCATACAACCTCAAAGGTGTTCTCGCGACCGGCGGTGTCGCCGTCTTTGGCACCGACTGGCCGGTTGCATCGGTCGATCCCTGGATCGCGCTGGAAACCTTGGTCACACGAGAATACCCATGGAGCGAGACAGAAGGGTTGTTCGGTGATCCGATCACACTGGAACAGGCAATCCGTGTCGCCACCATCGACGGCGCCTTGGCCATGGACCTCGAAGATCGCACTGCAGTGTCGAGATCGGAAAATCCGCCGATCTGATCGTGGTGGATCGCCACCTGTTCGAGGCCGAGCCCGAACGGAACATCCACGACACCCAGGTCGAACTGACCATGCTTGAGGGGCAGTTGGTGCAAGATCTTCACAGCCGGAATGACAGTACGGATCTTGAGGCCGTCTGGCAGGGACCGCCGCCGGATGTCGTTTGATCCCGACCCGATACAACGATTGACATCCCCCCCATCCGCACCAACAGGAGCATCGGATAAAAAGAACCAGTTCGAATCCCGTTCCAGTCACCGACATCGCCGGATTTCTGGGTGCGGGAAAGACGACTGTTCTGAATGAAATACTGCAGTCTGATCACGGTTTGCGCATTTCTGTCATGGTCAATGACTTTGGAGAGATCAACATTGACAGCCAGCTTATCGTCAGTGTTCAGGACAACGGTTTCAGCCTTGCAAACGGGTGTATCTGCTGCACCGTTCAAAGCGACCTGATCGAGCAGATCGCCGACCTGATGGCTTTGCGCGATGGCGCACCGGAATATATCCTTATCGAGATCAGCGGCGTGTCCCGCCCGGTCCGGGTCGTTCACACGCTGCAATATCCGTGGCTGCGCGGGCATGTTGCGCTGGACAGTGTCATCAGCGTGGTCGACGGCGATCAGTTCGCGGGTCTCGACGGAGATATGGCGCGGCTGGTGTTGGACCAACTGGATGCTGCCGATATCATTCTGATCAACAAGACGGATCTCGTTTCTCAGGACCAGCTCGAGATACTCAAGAATAAATGGCTCTACCCGACCGCGCGAATTTACGAAACAAGTTTTGGCAAGGTTCCCACCGAACTTTTGGTCAACATGGACGTCGAAAGAAATGCCAAACGGCATCGCGAAATGGCGCCTTGCGGTAAGGCGGCGGGGCGCAACGAAACGCAACCCGCCCACGACGTTGTATTTGACACTGGGGGTTGGAACCGCCTCGGGACCATGTCGTTAAAGCGGCTGCGGGAGTTTCTGGCTCAACTCCCGACAGATATCTATCGCGCGAAAGGGATCTTTGACATTGTTGAACTCCGGTCTAGCCAAGTGCCTTGCTGAATTTAATACGTAAATCCAGTCTTGGCGACCTCGGCCGGTGAACGGTATTTCAATCGAGACTTCTACCCCCTAGAGTTTAGAGGCGGTGCGCCCGTCATTTCCACTTTTTGGAAGACCGCAGCCGAAGTCTTCCACCCTGGGCATTTCCGGCGAAGGAATGTTACCAAAAAAGATTTGAGTGCCAGTATCAGCGCACCGTACCCGCTCGGACAAAATCATCCCATTGGAATTCCACGTCAAACAAACACGCTCTAAGTGGTAATGGCCTGAGAAAGCACGCACATCAGTTCGAACATGAGTGAAATACCCAGCCAGGCAGTTCCCCCGGCGGCATCGAAAGGCGGAGCCACTTCGACCAGATCGGCCCCGATCAGGCTCACGCCGCTCAGTTCGCGGATCACCCGTTGCGCCTGAAAGCTGTTGGGTCCTCCAATTTCCGGAGTACCGGTCCCCGGTGCGAAAGTGGGGTCGACGAAATCAATGTCATAGGTGCAATAGGTCGGTTGGGTGCCCACGATCTGGCGCACTTCGGCCATCACATCGGCAATGCCGCGGTCAAACAGTTCTTCGATACGGATGATCCGCACGCCCTGCTCAAGCCCCCAGTCGATATCTTCGGTGTTATAGGCGGTTCCGCGAATACCGACCTGTACGAAACGTTTCGGGTCGACCAGCCCCTCTTCGATTGCGCGGCGGAACGGTGTGCCGTGGGTAAATTTGCTCCCACCGAAATAGCTGTCGAACAGATCCGTATGGCTGTCGAACTGAATCAGACCCACCGGCCCGTCATCGGCCAGGGCCCGCAGGATCGGCAGCGTCACCAGATGGTCGCCGCCCGCCGTCATCGGTGTGATATTGCGGGCCTTCAGGTCCTTATAGAATTTTGTGATCCGATCCAGGCTGTCGTGAATATCCACCGGGTTTGGCGGCACATCACCCAGATCGGCGCAATTGACCGCCGCAAAGGGATTAACGCCGGTCGCAGGGTTCATAGCCCGGATCATCGTTGAATAGTCACGCAGCTGCCGCGGCCCGTGCCGCGCGCCGGGGCGGTTGGTGGTTCCGCCATCCCAGGGCACGCCCACCAGGCCCATCTGCACATTTCCATATCTTGGATGCTCGGGCGTCAGCCCCGGCAATCGCATAAAGGTCGGCACGCCCGCGAACCGTGCCAGCTCCATTGCCGATACCGGTTGAAAAAACTCATCACCCACACCCTTCATCACGTTTTCCCCGCTTTCACATTTTCCGCCACCATCGAGATCATTTCGAACATGATGGCCGAAGCCGTCAGTGCCGTGATCTGATTTGGGCTGTCCTTTGTCGGCATCATGCACACAATGTCGCCACCCACGATGTTCAACCCCCGTGCCGCATGCAGAAGAGCCACGGCCTCGTCGATATCAAACCCCTTTTCGCCCGCTTCAAGGTTGGAAACCGCTGGCGCGATCGTCGGATCCAGACAATCGAGATCAAAGGTAATATAAACCGGTCGCCTGCCCAGAACCTGTCTGATCTGGGCCACGATATCCCCAATCCCGCGTTTTCGGAATTCTTTCATCGTGACGACATTATATCCGTAGTCATACGAAGGCTGCAGCCAGTCCAGCGTGCGGGCATGGCCGCGCAACCCGATCTGCATCGAATGATGCGGATCGACCTTGCCCTGATCGGCCAGATAGGCGCCCCAGTGGGCGGCAGATTTCTTAGCCCCCAGAAAATGATCCACTTTGGTGAATACATCCGTATGGGCGTCGAAATGCAGAAAACAGACCGGCTCACCACCGGTGATCTTGCCACAGCCAAGCGCCTGAACGATTCCGCCGGTAATGGAATGATCGCCCCCAACCGAAATCGGCCGCGCGCCAGCGGTATCGATATCCGTGTAAAAGCGGGTGATCTGTTCGATACAGGCCTCGTTGTCATTGGCCCGGGGAAAGGGCACATCCCCCACATCCGCAATACTCGCAGCTTCCCACGGGTCTAGCTGAAATCCGCCATGCATCCGCCGTGAAACCGAAGACACATTCCGCAGCGCGCGCGGGCCCAGATGCTGATCCCGTTCGGTCGTGCCGTTCCCGGTGGAATGCGGAACGCCGACCAGCGCGATATCCTGCCCCTCTGGGCCTTGGTTGGGACAGCGGAACATGGTTGGGATACCCCACCAATAAAGGTTTTCCATCATGGATTTATGATGTTCGTCAGCCATATGCAGATCCGTTCCAGAAAGAAAATGCGCCCCGATCCCAACTTAGGACCGGCGCAGTCGGAGAGGTGTTCTAGTGTCCGCCAACCTTGCGGCGGTACACGCCCTGTGCGATCCGGTCGATGACCATGGCACAGAAAAGGATGGCCAGCCCGCCAAGCAAGCCCTGCCCCTTGGCTGCGTATTGCAGAGCCTCCAGGATCAGCGCACCCAGCCCTTCGGCCCCGATGAGCGACGCAATCACCACCATTGACAGCGACATCAGAATGGTTTGGTTGATCCCCGTCATGATCGACGGCAGCGCAAGCGGCAGTTCCACATTGAACAGCAACTGACGTTTTGAACAACCAAAGGCGATGGCGGCCTCTTTGGTGCTTTCGGGCACGCCCCGCATACCAAGCGCCGTCAGGCGGATTACCGGCGGCATGGCAAAGACCAGCGTCGCCAGAACCCCCGGCGGTTTTCCAGTGCCGAAAAAGGCGATGATCGGGATCAGATAGACGAATGCCGGCATGGTTTGCATGAAGTCCAGCACGGGTTCTGCAAAGGTATAAGCGCGTTTGGATTTGCCGAACCAGATCCCCAGCGGAATGCCGATCGCCACGCACAGAAACGCACCGGCCCCGATTAGCGCAATGGTGATCATCGACAGTTCCCACAATCCCATGAAAGCGAGATAGGCCAGAGACGCGGCGGTAAATATAGCCACCCTCGGTCCCGCAAGCCTGTGCGCCAGGACCACAGTGACAAACATGACAACCGGCCAGGGCGTTTCGATCAGCAGGATTTCAAGGCCATCCAGCACCCAGCGGATGCCTGCGGTCACGCCGTCAAAGACATCTCCGAAATTGTTGGCCAGCCAGTCAAATCCGGTGTCACCCTTCTTGGACAGGTAAGCAAAATATTCCCTGCCCACCGGGAATTCGGTGATCGGGATACGATCGCCCAACAGGCCACCGGTCAGTTTTGCCACAAACGCGTTCGGGTCGGCGACAGTGAACCGGATCAGGGTCAGCGGCCAGATGGCAAGCAGCCCCAGCAGACCGAACAGAATACCCGATTGCCTGATCCCCGACTGCACGCTTTGCGAGGCACGCCAGCGCAGATATTGCGCCTCATAGGCGTAATTGGCATAAAACCCCTCGGCCAGCTTGATCAAAGCCATCAGGATCAGGCCGGTCAGTAAGATACCAAATGCTTCGCTTGAGGCGCTATTGGCGGCCTGCAGGGCATTGTCGGCCGCGCCGCGCAGATTGTTGGCGATCTTCAGCTTTGCCTCAGCTCCGGCGATATCCCCGGCGGCCGTCAGCTCGGCCGCCTGCGCCTCACGCTTTGCGATATTATCAATCAGTCGTTCGTATCGTGCCAGCTGATCCGCACCCAACTGGCCCCATAGACCGCGCCCGATCTGAACCAGCGCAAACAGTTCCAGCGTCAGGAAAATCCAGAAGAACCCCCAAACGCCCCGGGCCGAGCCCCAGATCGGGCCAAAAACCGCTGCCATAGTGTTCCACGACCAGGCGAAACCGGTCTGGCCCTGAATTTTGCTGAACTCGGCGGAATAGTAATCTGCATTTTCAATGGCAAAGGCGGAAACACTGTGATTATCACCGGCAGAGTCGTTATTTGTCATCGGACCTGTGCCGGTCGTCGCAGTTAGATCCGTCATGCTTTGCCCCCCTGAATGCCTTTCAGCAACGTTGCCCGGTCAACAACTCCGATATCGGTGCCATCGTCGCCGGTGATGATGATGACGTTGTCGGTTGTGATCGCGATATCGATCAGATGATCCAGATCGGTACCGTGATGGGCGCGTGGACTTTCTTCGAAATTCACCGGACGCGAAGGTTCGTATTCACTGATCGGCACCATGATCGAATGGGCGAAAACCAGCTTGAGCTTGGAAATCCCGTCGACAAAGTCGCGCACATAGTCATCCGCGGGTTGGGTCACGATTTCTTCCGGAGTGCCGATCTGTACGATGCGCCCGTCCTTCATGATGGCGATGCGGTTGCCGATCCGGATCGCCTCGTCCAGATCGTGGGTGATGAAGACTGTCGTCTTGTGCAACTCGGCTGACAGCGCCATGAACTGATCCTGCAACTGCCGCCGGATCAACGGATCAAGCGCCGAAAACGGCTCATCCATCAGCAGCACGTCGGGATCCGAGGCCAGCGCCCGCGCCAGGCCGACCCGTTGCTGCATACCACCGGACAATTCACTTGGAAAACGTTCCTCATAGCCGGTCAGATTGACCCGCTCCAGGCATCTCTGCGACACCTCCCAGCGCCGCGACTTCGGTTCGCCACGCACCTGCAGGGGGAAACCCACATTATCGCGTACGGTGCGGTGCGGTAGCAAGGCCATGTGTTGAAAAACCATGCCGATATTGTTGGCCCGCATTTCACGCAATTCACCGTCGGACAGGTTCAGCATATCGTTGCCCATCACGTTGATGCTGCCTGCCGTGGGCTCGATCAGCCGGTTCAGGTGGCGCACCATTGTGGATTTTCCTGAACCCGACAGGCCCATCACACAGAAAATCTCACCCCGTTTTACCGAAAACGAGACATCTGCGATCCCCACCACGCATCCGAACTCCTTCAGGACTTCGGGTTTGCCCAAACCCCGTTCGCGAATGGCTGCCATCGCCGCATCCGCATTGGTGCCGAAAATTTTCCAGACACCATCCAGAGTGATTACGTCATCTGTCATGATTTGCTCCTGGCCTGACCCATGGGTCCGGTTGGCTGAGCGGCGCACCTGCGGCGCGCCGCTCAGATGCCTTCAGTTGAACCAGGAATCCACCAGATTGGTGTTCTCATCGACCCATTTGCGGGCGTAGTCCGCCGGATCTGCTCCGTCGACGGACAACGCATAAACGATGGCGTTGATCTGTTCGGTGGTCAGCTTGACCTTTGACAGCATAGCCGCGGCCTCCGGCTGCGCCTCGTCCAGCGCGGTTGAGTAGAACACATGCAGCCTGGCGGCATCCCAGGCGGTGGGCGCGGACGAAACCTCCAGCCAGTTCGGATCGTCCGTGGGCTGAGTGATCTTCCATTGCGCCGCGTCATAGGCGGGCTCGGTCAGCGGCACCAGATCATAGAGGGAGAACATGTGGTGTGGGGTGTAGCAGTAGAAAACGATGTTCTGGCCTTGTGCCACGGCGTTGTCGACCTGCGCCAGCGCCAGCGCCTCGTCCATTTCCATCAGGTTCATGGTCTCGGCATAGCCATAGGACTTGGCCCGGATTTTTTCGACATTGGTCGAAGCCCACCCGGCGCCGCCGATCCACATCTCACCCCGGCCATCGCCGTCAGTGTCGAAATTCGCCGCCATGTCCGGATCGGTCAGATCGCTGAGCGCCGAGATGCCGGTACGTTCCTGCGTGTCTTTAGTGACGCAGATGTTCTGATCCGACAAAACCGCGTTCGGGTTATACGTCACGCTGCCCTTTTCGGTTACAAAGGTGTCGTGCAGGTTTTGCTGGTTCGGCAGCCAGACCTCGGGGTGCACATGCATTGCACCCGAATCCATCGCCTCGAAAATGATCGGGTTGGAACCGTTCTGCAGCTCGACCGTCAGGCCAAGATTGTCCTCGAGAGCAACCTTGAGGATATGCGCCGTGCCGCGAACCGACGCCCAGTTCGGTACACCGATCACCACGTCCTGCGCGAGCGCAGCGGTTCCGAACGTAACCGCCAGAGCCGAAGCCGCCAGTGTTTTACATAATTTCATTATCAGATCTCCCTAGCTGTTGGATAAGGTTTTTTTCTTGGTACCGCCGCTGCTGGTCGCCTGCGGGGCCGCCAGAGTGAAATTCCTGGACAGCGCAACCGCAGCAAGAAACATGACATTGCAACCTGCTGCCAGATGGTCAGGTTCCGCCCATTCGGCCTCGTTGTGGCTTAGCCCGTCCTTGCAAGGGACGAACACCATCGCCGTAGGAACCTTGCTCGCCACCTGACATGCGTCATGGGCGGCGCCCGAAACCATGCGGCGACGCGGATAGCCCAGTGCCCGGGTTGCGGTTTCGTCCACATCAACACAGCGGCGGTCGAACTTGATCGGAGGGTTGTGCCAGATCATATCCAGACTGACCGACGCGGCGGTGTTTTCGGCGGCCGCATCCCGCAGGGCCTTGTCCATCGCGCTCAGCGACAAAGCTTCGGGGTGGCGAAAATCAACAGCGAACCGAACCTCGCCCGGTATCGGATTTCTGGAATTTGGGCTGACATGCAGTTCACCCACTGTGCCAACACCGTCCGGACCGTACGCCAGCGCGATGTCCTTTACGGCCTGAATCAGCCGCCCACATCCACCCCCGGCCAGCGCGCCGATCCGCGCCATTTCCATCGGGCTTTGCCACAGGCGATCTCCATTTATCCGCAGATCACCCGTCATGCGGCCTCGCGGTGCAGCGCCTGGCACAGGCAATGGACACCGCCGCCACCCAGCGTGAACATCGACATATCGGGATCGTAAACCTCAAATCCCAGTGCACGCATTTTGGCATTCAGATCTGTGGCCCCGGCCATCGACAAGACCTTGCTGTCCCCCAGTGCCACAAGGTTGACACCCAGGTTTTTTGCCTCGCGGTATTCGACACTCACGATCTCGATGCCCCAGCCTTTGACAATATCCACCAGCCAGGGCTCCATTGCGTCGACGCAGGCCACAACGAGTTTCTCGGCCAACGGCACGATCAGGCCATCCATGTGCACAAAGTCACGGCTGATTGGGGCCACCACGGCCTCCCATCCTTCGACCCTCATGAATTCGGCGACTTGTTCTGAACCCACTTGTTCAGACCGTTCTCCGCTGTAGCCGATCAACACCCGGCCCGGTTCGATGATGTTGAAATCACCGCCTTCGAAATGACCCGCAGTAGCGAAATTCCAGATCGGGATACCGTTTTCCTGATAGAACTTGATCGCGGTGGCATAATCTGCCCGGCGGCATTTCAATTGCATGTGACAGATCAGGGCGCCCCAGGGCGTCATGGCCGAACTGTCGCGGGCGAAAAAATTCCGGTGCAACACTTCATCGCTGTCGAGATAATGGCAGGTCACCCCGTTGTCTTCGTAGATCGAGACCATTTCGGCATGTTGCGCCATCGCCTGCTGCAAGTCGAATTTCACACCGGTCTTGTGTGCATTTGCCAGAGTACGCCCGATCAACGGACCCGCCTCGACCCATTTGAAATAGTCCGGGCGACCCAGCAAAACATCCGTCAGCTTTGCATAGTCGTTGTCAATGCCCCAGTTTTGCGAGAGCCCACTGTTCAATCCCATCTCGCTCAGATCCTCCCATGGACATGCGTTTCAGACCCGAGCGTCGCATGGCTAACATTTGGAATAAATTACAAACTAAGGGATTTAACTTGCATATACATACAGGTAATATTCATTCATGCTGCCTCCCTCCTTCTCCAAAGCCGACCTGCACCTGCTTTATGTATTTTCTGCCGTCGTCGAGGCGCGTGGTTTTTCGGCGGCACAGATTGTGCTCAACGTGTCGGCTTCCACAATTTCGAGACAAATTGCTGACCTGGAAACACGCCTGGGCATGCGTTTGTGCCAGCGCGGCCGCAAAGGCTTTCGTCTGACCGACAAGGGTGAAATCGTTTATGCGGCTTCACGCAAATTGTTCGCTTCCCTCGATCAGTTTGGTGAAACGGTGGACGGGACACGCGGCAAGCTTGTTGGCAGATTGTCCGTCGCTGCCATTGATAACTGGGTTTTCAACGACGACGCTCCGATTATGGGCGCGTTGGCAAAACTCACGCGAATAGCACCAGACGTTTCAGTCGAGATACATTCGCTTGCCCCCGACGACATTGAAATCGCGGTGCAGGATGGTCAGGTCGCGGTCGGTGTGGGTGTATTTCACAAACACAAACCCGGCTTGATCTATGAAGTCCTCGGGATTGAAAGAATTGGCTTGTACTGCGGCGTCGGCAATCCATTGTTTGACACCGCAACCGCATCTGACGTCGAGAGGCTTTTGCCCGAGGCCAATTTTTGCAAGCGTGCCTACCTGAATGAAGATTTGGTGGCCCCGATCTCGCGCGGGTTACGGTCGAATGCCAGCGCTCATCAAATCGAAGGTATCGCCATGCTTGTCCTTACGGGTAAGTACATTGGGTACTTGCCCGAAAGTTTTGCCGATATTTGGGTGCGAGAGGGAAGGCTACGCTCGGTCGGGGACGGCATTTTTGATCTGAAGTCAGATATCAAACTGGTCAGAAAGCGCGGCGAAGAACCCAATCTGGTAGGAAAGACATTCATCCAACTTCTGAAGGAAGCAGCAACAAAAGAAAATTGAGAGTGTTTGATCCCAGGGTTTGATGGCGCGATCCAATGGCCGTCAGTGCATTGCGTAGCAATGTCACGAGAGGCGCAAGCTTCGAACGCGAAGCTGAGCTGCGAACTTGGAATTAACGCGAAGTCCGATGCGAAATGGCGAAAGCGCCTAGCGGTCGAGGATAGAAAAACAGGGCTAAAGGATCCGAGTCCGACAGTCCTAAGCAAAGATGAAGAGGCGATGGTCGTAGCCTTTCGGCGTCATGCCTAGCTGCCGCTTGATGATTGCCTCTGTATCCTGCAGACCTCTATGCCTCACCTGACGCGATCTTCCATTCAAACGGGTTTTTCGCCATGGAATCCCCGGAACGGACCCGCGTGTAGTATGTGGGTTGTGGAACCGTGAATATTGTCCCTCGCCCCTGTCAGCTTCTGCCAACGTCCTGATGATTGAAAACAAGGTATTCTTCTATCAGACGCCACATTTAAAAAAACAATCCTGTTCATTGATACGATCAATGGTTCACTGGCAGACGCACTGTGTGAACATACCCGGCAAATAAGTGCCGTGATTGATCGACATACTCGGCGCCGGCGAGGGCGGTCGCCAAGAGGCGGAAGCGCGCGACAGTCAGGCAGCGCTAGACAGTTCTGAAGGAACTGCACGCATCCGTTCCGAGCGTAGCGGAGCAGGCGAAAATTGCCATGTGGCTTTGGCAGTTGGCCGATACTTGCCCTATTGCGACCAAATCAGAGGAGCCAGCCAGATTTCACAAAGCTCCAAAGCCTTCCTTGCTTTTGTATCCATTCGTGGCGCAATGTTTATTTGTTCACAGTCAAGGGCAACACTTTACCGTATTTCGCTATGCACATTCGTTTTGTTTGACTGACTTCGGAATTCCTTTGCGGGTGGGAAAATGGATAGACGTCTTACCACTATCGTAGCCGCCGACCTGGCCGGGTACTCGCGCCTGATGGCGGTGGATGAGGAAAGCGTTATTCGCCGCCTACGGGCAGTACGGTTCGAAGTTGTTGAGCCGCTGGTAGAAAAGGACGGCGGAAAGATAATCAAAACCATGGGCGACGGCCTGTTGGCCGAGTTTCCCTCTCCGGTGGCAGCAGTTCGCTGCGTGATCGACATTCAGACCGCAATTGCGGCGCGAGAAGTCGGGCCGGAAGATCAAAGATTGCGGTTCAGAGTCGGAATCAACCTGGGAGACATCGTAGAGGACGCCGGGGATATACTGGGCGATGGTGTCAATGTCGCGGCGAGGTTGGAGCAACTGGCCGCTCCTGGCGGCGCGGTGATAAGCCGGTCGGTCCATGACCAGCTGCGCGGCAAGGTGACCGCGAGGTTGACGCCGATGGGACCGCAAAGGGTCAAGAACATTCCCGATACCATTGACGCGTGGAGGGTTGAGGTCGCTGGCGCCACCGAGGCGCCGATGACCTATGAGTTGCCGGAAAAACCTTCGATAATTGTCTTGCCGTTCGACAACATGTCTCCGGACCAGGATCAGGAGTTCTTCTGCGACGGATTGGTTGAAGACCTGACCACCGCACTTAGCCGTTTCAGGCAGCTATTCGTGATTGCCCGCAATACGGCCTTTACTTTCAAAGCCAAAAGTGTGGACGTTCGCGAAGTCTCACGCGCGCTTGGCGTGCGGTACGTTCTGGAAGGTTCCGTTCGCACGGCCGGACGGCGTCTGCGCGTGACGGCTCAGTTGATAGATGCCGTAAATGACAGGCATATCTGGGCCGAGAAATTCGACGGGAACAACGAGGATGTATTCGATTTTCAGGACCAGCTGACGGCCAACATTGCCGCAGCGATTTTGCCGGAAGTCTCTGCCGCAGAGGTGGAAAACGCGAACCGCCGAAATACCGAGAATCTGTCGACCTGGATGCTCAACGCACGTGCACTTGCGGAACTGGCCGCCTTTTCGCCGGACAGCATGCTGCGCGGGCTGAGTTTTGCCACCGAGGCATTGAAATCGGACCCGGACAATTCGCAAAGCCATGCAATTGTTTCAAATATCCACGCCATGGAGACAATTTACGCATGGAATCGCGCGCCGAAAGAGTCTGTTGCTCTGGCAGGCGCGGCCGCCCGGAGCGCGATTGCTTTGGACCGGAAAAACGAAGATGCGCTTGGCGCGCTTGGCATGTGCTCGCTCGTTGCCAAGAACCATTCCGAGGCAATTTCACTTTACCGCCGCGCGCTTGATCTCAACCCGAATTCGGTAAGCAACATGAACGGCCTGGGCATGACGCTTGTCTACAATCACGAACTTGAGGAAGGCGTCGAACTGCTCAGGCAAGCGATACGCCTGGGACCTCGGGATCACTGGACCTGTTTCAGCATCTGCCATGTCGGGTTCGCAGATTTTTTCCGCGGCAATCTGGAAGCCGCTATTGAAAGTGCGGATCAGGCGCATCAGGAATTTCCGCGGCATCCGACACCGCACAGGATAAAGGCGGCCTGCCTTGGACTTCTTGGTCGTATTGACGACGCTCATGCCGAACTGGCTGCGCTGCAAAAACTCGCGCCCAACGTCTCGCTTTCTCAGACGCGGGCGGGTGTTCCTTTTGCGTTCGAGGAAGACGCCGACAATTACATCGAAGGTCTGCGCTGCGCCGGTATGCCCGAGAACTAGGGCAGTGGCTGATCAATTCGGCGAACTCGGGCTTTCATGTGATAATCGTGCTCCGGCTACCTTCACGACGTCCGCTGAATGACCTGAAAAAGTGCCGAAAAGGAATGCCCCGGTCACCGGTCTTGCCACGGCCCTTTTCATAACTGATCGACTGATCGGCATTGTCGCCGTGAAGATTGAAATTGATACTGCCGCCCTGGGCAATCCATTCATTTTCAGTCACGTCGCCTTCATCCATGATCAGCTTCCACTCGATTCCTTCGCCGGGCGTCAGAGTGAACGAGAGCTCGTCCGCCCAGAGCTCGGCGCTTTCCTGCGCGTTGGTTGCGCCGACGAAGGCGCCCAGAATCTCCTGCAGCAGGCTGGATTGATCCTCGACCGCGGACTGCGCGTCGCGGGCGGCCTCTTTGGCCAGTTCCGACTTGATCTCTCCCATCTCGGTCAGACCCAGAAACCGGCTGATCCGGGTGGGGTCGATGCCGTATTCGGCGAGCAGGAAGACGGTGACCAGAATGATCACTGCGGCCACGGCGGCGATGATGGTCGAGCGGATCAGCTGCGCGGTGCTGGCAGCACTTCGGGGGCGGGTTTTTCAGAATTGTACATTGGTATCTCGGTGAATTCAAGTTGCGGTGAACAGGCCGGTCAGCTGATATCCGATCAGGATGAAACCGGCTGACATCATCACCATGTTGGCGGTGTAGGCCTGTTGCCAGAAGAGTTTGGATTTCCTCCAAAAGCCCAAGACGATCAGGATCATGGCGAGCGCCACCATCTGGCCGATCTCGACCCCGACATTGAAGGCCAGCAGATTGGGCAGCAGCCCGTCCTGCGGGATGTCATAGTCAGGGATTTTGGTCGCCAGGCCGAGGTCGTGGAAAAAGCCGTAGATAAGCGTCGCCAGTGAAAGATACTGGCGCATTGCCTCCCTGCCCCGACCCCTTTGGTGGGTTTGCATGAGAATATCTCCGCTATCAGTCTAAGCGATCATATGTTCCGGCAGCGCCGGGCAGGATCACGCGCGCGGAGGTCGATCGAGCCGGTAAAACAAACCGGGCGTAATTTGAAACGGCTCCAGCGCATGGGGCAAGCGGAACACGGTGATCGGGTGCGCCTCAGCGGTCCGGATCAGGATGGCCACGCTATGATCGTGATCGGCCACATCGTGACTGTGCCCATGCGGGTCCAGTATTCGTCCAGATCGTCGCCATGGGAATGCCCATGTTCTGCCCGTGCCTGAACGCGCTCGGAGGGGTCAAGCAGATAGCCGGAGGAATGGGTAAAGGCCGGGGCCAGCGCCCAGAACAGCACGCACCAGCACAGCGCGGCGACAAACGCGCGCCTGCCCCATCTGATCAGTCGTCTAGCTCGACGCAGCCTGCATCATCTGCCCTGCCAAAAACGGTTTTGTCCGTCTGTCCTGTTCTGCGCTGGTCCCACTGCCTAATTTTTTTGCATTTCCGCCCAACCCCCGACCTGAAACTCCGCCGGATCATGCCAATCGGCTACTACGACCGCACAGAGTGGCTTTTTTGGCTGATAACACTGTCCTGTTCCACGAGTTCCGATTAACTGTGACGTACAACTTTCATGCTCAACGGAAATATGAACACACAACGATCCAGCATTTGTGGCCTGGCTTGCGTTTTCACGGCTTTCTGGTGACCTGCTCCGGGTTGATTGCATGCGGATGCAGATCATCAATGATGATAGTGTGCTCGTGCGGTGAACCACCTTGCAGATGCGGATGATCCGGGGTCAGATCAGGGTGTTCATGGACAACAGGCAGGCCATCATTGACCGGCCACAAACGAATGGCAGTGACCAGGCCGAGAACGGCCAGAGCAGCCAGCCAGGCCATCGCGGCAACCGTTCCTGCTGCAGTGATCAGCCAGCCCGCAAGCGGGTAGAACACCAGCCAGCAGGCGTGAGACAACGTGAATTGGGCGGCGAAAATGGCAGGCCGGTCTTCGGGATGCGCCGAGCGGGTCAGCAACCGGCCCGATGGCGTCAGCAAGGCCGAATACCCCGCGCCGATAAAGAACCATCCGATCATCATGCCAACAAAGCTCAGCGATACGGCAAACGCGACCACGGCCAGCACTGCCAGCGCCGAGATGTTCAATACCGCCCCCGCCAGCATGACCCTGCGGTCCGCATATGTGGACAGCAGACGCGGCATCGCCATCGCCATCGCCATCGACCCTGCCCCGAAGGCAGCCAGCACCAGCGCGACCGCGCTTTCGGACAGCCCCATATCGCCGCGCACGATGACCACGGTATTGACGATGACCATCGCCCCGGTCGCCGAAATCACCCAGTTCAGCGCCAGCAAACCCCGCAGCCGCGGAGTTTTCAGATACAGCCGCATCCCCCGCGTGGTGCGATCGTAAATCCCGCGCGGTTTCGAAGGTTTCGGCGAGGGCAGCAACACCGACACCACCAGAACCGCCGAGGCCACAAAGCCTAGGCCGGTTCCCCAGAACAGGTTATCAAAGCTCATCACCGTCAGCAGCAGGGCCGCCAGCATCGGACTAAGCAGGCTTTCCATGTCGAAGGCAAGCCGCGACAGCGCGAGCGCTTTTGTGTAGTCTTCCTCGTCCGGCAGCACGTCAGGGATGGTGGCCTGAAAGGTCGGGGTGAACCCCGCCGAAGCTGATTGCAGCACGAAAATCAGCACATAGACCTGCCAGACCTCGGCCACGAAGGGCAAGGCCACCGCCACCGCCGCCCGGACAAGATCAAGCGCCACCAGCATCCGGCGCCGGTCGACCCGTTCCGTGAATGCCGCCGCAATCGGTGCCACGGTGACATAGGCGATCATCTTGATGGTCAGCGCGGTGCCCAGCACCAGCCCGGCTGAGTCTTCGGCCAGCTGGAAGGCCAGCAACCCAAGGGCAACGGTCGCCAGCCCGGTGCCCGACAGGGCGACGATCTGAGCGAAGAACAGATGCCGATAGGTGCGGTTTGCCAGAACGGAAAGCATCGGTTCACAGGTATTTGCTGATCGTTTTCAAATCTGCGGCAGCTTGTCCGGGGTTGCTGCCATCCGCGAGGCAATGATCGATATGATCATGAATGAGTACGCGTTTGGCGTTGCCTATCGCCTTTTCGACCGCATACAGTTGTTGTGCGATGTCGGCGCAGGGCTGCTGCTGTTCCAGCATCGAGATCACTTTTGCCAGATGCCCTTCGGCACGCCTGAGCCGCGCAATGATGGTCGGGTGGGTTGCATGAGTGCGTTTCATGCCATGCATCCCTATCCTCCCCTACAGGATTTTGTCAATCACCGTACTCCTGCTGGGAACGGGTTGACCCACGGCGAGCTGCCTCAAACATGCGCGTGGTCAGAGACGACAATCCGAGGGTCGCCGCATTGGCGGTGTTGCCGGATTGCGCCGGTACCAAACCCGACCGGCGCGTGGGAAGATCTAATCATCCGTGTCCTCGAGCGACGCAATCATGTGGTGAAACTGCTCGCCGCGCATCGTGACGTGAGCTCTCAATCCCTTTGCGGTCGCTTCAACATCACCGCCGTGTACGCAAAGCGCAAAATCACCGAGTTGCCGAAGAACTGATCGGCAGCCCTGTCGGTTACCTTGATCCACCGCCATTGAGTTCATAGCTCCAAAGCTGGTCCTGCTGAAGATTTTTGCCCTATCCCTGCGCACCCAACAGGACTTGAAAAATGTTAAGTTTTATTGACTTAGGCACGTCATCTGCCAATTACTAATTTTTTAGTTTGACAGGTGTGCAAAAAATCGCAGATGCTGATCGCCATCCGGTTAGCCCCGGGTAAGCACAAAATTTCTGGGAGGAGACAGATGCGGAGACATCTATTTTTCGCAGTGGCGGCGGCTGCCGTCATTGCGGGGCACGGTCCCGTTCGGGCCGACGAAGCTGCGGCGCAACGCTGGATTGACGACGAGTTCCAGCCATCGACCCTGTCGAAAGACGAACAGATGGCGGAAATGCAGTGGTTCATCGAAGCTGCACAGCCTTACGCCGGCATGGAAATCAACGTCTTGTCTGAAGGTATCCCGACACATTCCTACGAATCCGAGGTTCTGACCAAGGCGTTCGAGGAAATCACAGGCATCAAGGTCAACCACCAGATCCTCGGCGAAGGCGAAGTGGTTCAGGCGGTTCAGACCCAGTTGCAGACAGGTCGGAACCTGTACGATGGCTACGTCAACGACAGTGACCTGATCGGCACCCATTCGCGCCTGCAGCTGGCCTATCCGCTGACCGACATGATGGGCGGCGATTGGGCGGCGACCACGTCTCCGACGCTGGATCTGGATGACTTCATGGGTATCCAGTTCACCACCGGCCCGGACGGCAAGCTGTATCAGCTGCCCGATCAGCAATTCGCGAACCTCTACTGGTTCCGCAAGGACTGGTTCGATGACGAGGCGAACAAGGCCGCGTTCAAAGAGAAGTACGGCTATGATCTGGGCGTCCCAGTCAACTGGTCGGCGTATGAGGACATTGCCGAGTTCTTCACCAATGATGTGAAAGAAGTCGATGGCACCACGATCTATGGTCACATGGATTACGGCAAGCGCGCGCCTGATCTTGGCTGGCGTATGACTGACGCGTGGCTGTCGATGGCCGGTGCCGGTGACGTGGGCGAGCCGAACGGCGTTCCGGTCGACGAATGGGGCATCCGCATGGAAGCGGGCACCTGCAACCCGGTCGGCGCTTCGGTGTCGCGCGGTGGTGCTGCAAACGGTCCGGCTGCGGTCTATGCGATCCGCAAATGGGATGAATGGCTGCGAGCCTATGCCCCTCCGGGTGCGGCGTCTTATGACTTCTACCAATCGCTGCCCGCGCTCAGCCAAGGCAATGTGGCCCAGCAGATCTTCTGGTACACCGCCTTTACCGCCGACATGGTCAAGCCGAAGTCCGAAGGCAACAACACGGTGGATGACGAGGGCACGCCGCTGTGGCGGATGGCGCCCAGTCCGCACGGCCCCTACTGGGAAGAAGGCCAGAAAGTCGGGTATCAGGACGTGGGGTCCTGGACTTTCCTGAAATCGACCCCTGCGGATCGTGCTCAGGCGGCGTGGCTCTATGCTCAGTTCGTGACGTCCAAGACTGTTGACGTGAAGAAATCCCATGTGGGCCTGACCTTCATCCGCGACAGCTCGGTCAACCACGAGTCATTCACCGAACGCGCACCCAAGCTGGGTGGTTTGGTCGAGTTCTACCGCTCGCCTGACCGTGTGGCATGGTCACCGACCGGGATCAACGTGCCGGACTATCCGAAGCTGGCCCAGATCTGGTGGCAACAGATCGGTGACGTGAACTCGGGCGCCTTCACTCCGCAAGAGGCGATGGACCGTCTGGCCGAAGAGATGGACATCACCATGGCCCGCATGCAGGCCGCGGATGAAAGCGCCGGTGTCTACGGGGGCTGCGGCCCGCGCCTGAACGAGCCGCAGGATCCGTCCGTCTGGCTGGCAAAAGAGGGTTCGCCAAAGGCCAAGCTGGAGAACGAAAAGCCGCAGGGTCAGACCGTCAACTATGACGAACTGGTTCAGCGGTGGCAGTCCCAATAAGCTCCAGAGTACCGGGGATGCCGTTCAGGCATCCCCACTCGAAGACCGGTGCAGTGCACTGAAGAACCGGAACCCGCGGACATGATCGAACTACAAGACGCGACCAAACGGGTCGGCAACGTCATCCACATCAAGCCCACGAACCTGACGCTACAAACGGGCCATTTCAATGTATTGCTGGGCGCGACCGGTTCGGGCAAGACTTCCTTGATCAAGATGATGGCCGGGCTGGACCCGATCGCCTCGGGCAAAGTTCTGATGGACGGGCAGGACGTGACCCGGCTGAACACGCAAAAGCGTCAGATCAGCCTCGTGCACCAGTTCTTTGTTAACTATCCGCATATGACTGTTTTCGACAACATCGCCTCGCCGTTGCGCGTGGCAGGCATGACGAAATCCGAGATCGAAGGTCGCGTGGAAGATGCCGCCGACCTCTTGCAACTACGCCCGATGTTGAACCGCCGCCCGCATGAGCTGTCGGGCGGACAACAACAACGTACCGCGCTGGCTCGCGCCATCGCGAAAGAAAGCCGGGCCGTGTTCCTCGATGAACCGCTGGCCAACCTCGATTACAAGCTGCGCGAAGAATTGCGCGAGCAGTTGCCCGACCTTTTTGCGGGGCGTGGCGCTGTCGTGGTCTATGCCACGTCGGAACCAGAAGAGGCGCTGCTGTTGGGCGGTTACACCGCGCTTATGGAAGACGGCCGCGTCACGCAGTTCGGTCCGACCGCTGATATTTATCGCAACCCCGAAAACATCGCAGCAGCGCGAGTGTTTTCAGACCCGCCGATCAATGTTGCGCGGATCATCGTTTCTGGTGCTCAGGCGCAGCTGGCCGGCGGTGGTGGCTGGACCGTTCCGGGCATGGCCGATGGAAATTACATGGTCGCCGTCCGTCCGCACCGGGTGACTCCGTACCGTTCGTCAGACGCCGACGTGGAACTGACTGGACGTGTGATCGTCACCGAATTGTCCGGTTCGGATTCCAGCGCGCATTTCCAGCACGGGGAAGATGCCTGGGTGTCTCTGGCTGTGGGCGTGCACCCGTATCAGGTGGGTCAGGATCACAGTTTCTACATGAATCCGGCCCATTGCCGGTATTTCGGCCAAGACGGCAAAAGGGTGGCCTGACATGGCAAAGATCAAGCTTTCGAACCTCCGACACAGTTACATGGTGTCACCGAAAGGCCCTGAAGATTATGCGCTGAAGGAAATCGACGTAACCTGGCGCGATGGCGGGGCTTATGCGTTGCTCGGCCCGTCCGGTTGCGGCAAGTCCACGCTGCTCAATATCATCTCGGGGCTGTTGACCCCATCCGAGGGCCAGATCCTGTTTGATGATCGCGACGTGACTGCCCTGCCCCCCGATCAGCGCAACATTGCGCAGGTTTTTCAGTTCCCGGTGATCTACGACACGATGACCGTGGGCGAGAACCTGGCATTTCCCCTCAAAAATCGCGGTGTCGATGCGGCAACGATCAAACGTCGCGTAGATGAAATCGCCGAGATGCTGGACGTTACGGACATGCTGAGTACCCGCGCCTCGGGCCTCAGCCCGGACAACAAACAGAAAATCTCGATGGGTCGCGGCCTTGTGCGGGACGACGTGAACGCGGTGATGTTCGATGAACCGTTGACGGTGATCGACCCGCATCTGAAATGGAAGCTGCGCTCGAAGCTGAAAGAACTGCATCAGCGTGTCAAAGCCACGATGATCTACGTGACCCACGACCAGACCGAAGCACTGACTTTCGCTGACGAGGTCGTGGTGATGCAAGAAGGCGAAGTGGTCCAGATCGGCACACCGGTAGATCTGTTCGAACGTCCTCAGCACACGTTCGTGGGACATTTCATCGGCTCGCCCGGAATGAATGTCCTCCCCTGCGAAGCCCAGGGGGACTTCGCAACCTTCGAGGGGCACCAAGTGGCGCTTGAAGGTCCGGTTAGCGGCAGCGGTGGACGCACTGATTTGGGTATTCGTCCCGAATATGTGGCGTTTGGCGATACCGGAATCCCTGCACATGTGACCAAAGTGGCGGATATTGGCCGTCACTACGTGGTCAGCGCGATGGTCGGCAACACCGCCCTCAAGGCCGTAACCGGACACAGCGTGCCCGAGCCCGGCTCGCAGGTTTTCCTGCAATTCAAACCAGAACAATCGCGCGTCTATCGCGACGGATGGATCGCAACCGAGGAACGGGGCAGATGAGAACGGAAAACCAGAAAGCTTGGTTCTTTGTCCTGCCGGTTCTGGCTCTGGTCGCCTTCAACGCGCTGATACCGATGATGACGGTCGTCAACTACTCGGTGCAGGAAACGTTCGGCAACAACCAGTTCTTCTGGGAGGGACTGGGCTGGTTCGAACAGATCCTGCGCTCTGACCGGTTTCAGGCCGCGCTGGGGAGGCAATTCCTGTTCACGGCAATGATACTGATCATCGAGGTGCCGCTTGGCATCATCGTGGCCCTGTCAATGCCGCGCAAAGGATTCTGGGTGCCAGTCTGTCTGGTGCTGATGGCCTTGCCGATGCTGATCCCGTGGAACGTGGTTGGGTCGATGTGGAACATCTTTACCCTGCCCAGGATCGGGCTGCTGGGGTATTTCCTGAATGACGTTCTGGGCATCAACTATGACATGACGCAACAGCCGTTGTCGGCCTGGATCACCGTGATCATCATGGATGTCTGGCACTGGACCTCTCTGGTCGTTCTGCTGTGCTATGCCGGTCTGGTATCGATCCCCGACGCCTATTATCAGGCGGCCAAGATCGATGGCGCCAGTCCGTGGTCGGTGTTCCGCTATATCCAGCTGCCCAAGATGAAAACCGTTCTGACCATCGCAGTTCTGCTGCGCTTCATGGACAGTTTTAACATCTATACCGAGCCCTTCGTTCTGACCGGCGGCGGACCCGGCAACTCGACCACCCTGCTGTCGATCGATCTGGTGAAGATCGCACTGGGGCAGTTTGATCTTGGCCCCGCAGCGGCGATGAGCCTGATCTATTTCGCCATCACACTGTTGGTCAGCTGGGTCTTCTATACTCTGATGACAAAGGATGACGCGCAATGAAGAAGCGGTCCCTCATCCCGATCCTATATATCGCGTTCCTGATGCTGCCGATCTATTGGCTGGTGGCGATGTCCTTCAAGACCACGAACGAGATCCTTTCAGGGTTTTCCCTGTTTCCCCAGACATTTACGCTGGAGAATTACATCACCATCTTCACCGACCCGACATGGTATTGGGGGTACATCAACTCGATCACCTATGTGACACTGAACACGGTGCTTTCAGTCTGTGTCGCCCTGCCTGCTGCCTATGCGTTTTCGCGCTATCGGTTCCTGGGCGACAAACAACTGTTCTTCTGGCTGCTGACCAACCGGATGGCTCCCGCTGCGGTTTTCGCACTGCCGTTCTTCCAGCTCTATTCGTCCATTGGCCTGTTCGATACGCATCTGGCAGTGGCGCTGGCACACACACTGTTCAACGTTCCTCTGGCGGTGTGGATTCTTGAAGGCTTCATGCGCGGTATTCCGAAGGAGCTGGACGAAACGGCCTATGTCGACGGCTATTCCTTCCCTCGGTTCTTCGTGACGATCTTCCTACCCAACATCAAGGCAGGCGTTGGCGTCGCGGCCTTCTTCTGTTTCATGTTTTCGTGGGTGGAGATGCTGTTGGCAAAGACCCTGACAGCAGTCGAGGCCAAACCCATCGCCGCCGTAATGACCCGAACTGCGTCCAGCGCCGGATACGAACTGGGCCTGCTGGCCGCGGCGGGGACACTGACCATCATCCCCGGCGCCATCGTCATCTGGTTTGTCCGCAACTACATTGCACGTGGTTTCGCGATGGGGCGTGTGTGAGGTTCGAAATGCGCAAATTCCTTCTCACCCTTCCCTTCCTGCCGACAACGGCCTTTGCTCAGGCGCAGGCGGGATGGGGCAATGTCGGCCAGCAAGAGGAGAAAGGGTTCTCGTGGACCGATCCCCTGTGGCCGGAATTCTGGATGGCGTGGACACCGGCAACGCTGGCCGTGTTCATCGGCATCTTCTCGGCCATCGCCCTGATCGGCCTATTGGAAGTCGCTAGGTTTCGCGATGGAATCGAACGGCGTGGCGTGCTGGGCCTGACCACCACCCTGGGCGACCGGCTTTTCATTACGTTGTTGGGATCCGTCTACATCTTTCTGGCCTGGCTCGGCTTGGTTGGACAACCGGTCTGGACACCGCTTTTTCTGTCTATTGGCTGGGGCGTTTTTGTGTTCTGGAAAGTTTAAGCTTTGCGAGGCGAAGAAAGGATGTTTGTCTAGAGGGCACACTAGGAACGCGATACTAAAACCAATGCGTAAGAAAAAGACAGCAAATCTGATGACCGAAGTGGAGCTGGAGTTCATGAACGAGCTTTGGGCCCTTGGACAGGGTTCGGTGCGTGATGTACTTGATCGCCTGCCATCAGAACGCAATCTGGCCTATACATCCGGCGCAACCATTCTGCGTATTCTCGATGAAAAAGGCTTTGTCGAAAGCCGTAAGAACGGCAAGACGCTGATCTACAGGCCGCTTCTGGAAAAAGACAGGTATCAGGCACGATCGCTTCAGAATCTGTCCCGCACATTGTTTGACGACACTCCCGCCACATTGGTGGCGCGCCTTGTAGACGATGCAGGGCTGAGTGAGGCCGATCTTGAGGAAATTCGGGCGCTGGTAGAGAAGAGGTTGCAAAATGACAGCGGTTAAACCGGTTCTCGATGCGTATCTCGAGCTAAATATCGTGCTTTGTCTGTCGGCCCTTATCTGGCTGGCTGCCCGTGCTGCACTGGCCCGCACGTCGATGCGATACGGATTTGTCGCGCAACTGCGCACGCTTAAAATGCTTTGTATCTGCATAGTGCTGAACCCATTGCTGGCACTGGGCGTGTCAGCGTTGACCAGTCTGGCTTGGCCGGGGCGCGCGGTGGCACTGGGTGACATTGCGGTTGCAGCTTACCTGCGCGGTGATATCGCCATGCCTGCCACACAATTCGAATACATTCTGAACACGCGAGAGCGTTGGCTCGATCACCTTCTGTCCGGCGACCATGCCGGGCTGACTGTCGCGCTGATTGTTCTGGCGATGATCTCTGCTTTGTTCACACTCCGAACGATACGCGATGCCTGGGCTATTCGGCGGACAGTAAAAGCCAGCTTCCTTTGGCGACGCTCACCCAAAGTGGACATTCGTCTGTCGGACCAAATAACCATACCCTTTGCTGTGCGTGGCCTGCGCCGCCGCCACGTTGTATTGCCAAGTCATCTGTTGAGCACTCCGCGCGAGTTTCGGTTCGCGCTGGTGCATGAATTCCAACATATTCGCGCCCGGGATGTGGAATGGGAACTGGGATTTGAGCTTGCACGTCCACTGTTGTTCTGGAACCCCGCATATCTGATGTTCAGGTATCAGTTTGACCGGTTGCGCGAACTGGCCTGCGATCAGTCGGTTGTTGCCCGCAAGGGGATTGATGCGAAAGACTATACAACCTGCCTGCTGGATTATTGTACCCGCACCGTCGCAACGGGCCGGCCACGTGTTCTAAACGTGGCATTGGTCAATGGCGGCAAGGCGAAACATGTGCTGCGCCAACGTGTGATAGCACTGATCGAGACCCCTGCCGCAACAACACCGTTGCCGATTGCGTATCTGGGACTGACGCTGATTTTTGCCACAATTCTTGGCATCGGATCGGCATCGGTCCGGCAGACTCAGGATTGGAGCCATGATCGCCTGATGTTGTCCACGGTCGTAAATCTTGAACGATTGGAAGCCCGCAATCAGGGAAACTAACATCCGGTGACGATTTTCAGCCGCCGCGTGTGAATAGCGAATGAACTCGATTTTGCTCGGCGTTGTCAGATAACTAAAAGCCAATCCGACCAAAGGCTGGATCGTCGTCCTGTGGTCCGCAGGATGGCCAGTTTAGAGGCGCGGCCTATCGTTGTGACAGTTGGCCCGGCCAGCTTTCTGAATTCAGTAAGTCGAGCCGCACCCATTTTTTTTATTGCTTGCAACATGTGTTCAGCCCGTTGTGCGCTTTCGGGAAAATTTTGCTACAAAGATGACTCCGATGCCCAAGCCGGAAATGGGAGCGTTTTCGACACTGGCCCGACCACATCGAGTGCTTGGCAGCAAAATGCCCCACGACGCTCTCAGGGCAAAGCTATCAAAGAAACACCGGGTGCCTCGCTGAAATGCCCCGCTTACATCCGAAGACATCCGTCACTCCGAACACTCGCGTATCACAAAGTGCTTCGTCGTTGTCTCCAAAACTTCCCAGAAACCTCGAAACCCGTTCGGTATGAAGAAGCTGTCACCAGATCGAAATTCCAACCTTGTTCCGTCTTCATGGATCAACGCGCAATGCCCGCTGATGATATAGCAATACTCGTCTTTATCCGCGAACGCATGCCATTTTCCCGGAGTTGAAGTCCATGTTCCAACTGAAAGTTCACCATCAGGACTGGTGAATTGCATTCCAATCTTGTGATGCGGATCACCCTCAACCACTCGGTCAGGCAAATCCGCAAGACGCCTCTCGCGACGAACCGGCGGCTCGTCGAACAAGTTGATTACCTGCGTGCTCACGATTGATCTCCTTGATTTCCTGGATTGCAATGGGTTCGCCTACGTCCTGCGGTCAGGCGGACAAGAACTGAACAGAAAGCGAGTGTTCGTGTCACATATGCAGAAAGTACACCCCACCGATCACAAACAATGCGATAAAAACGGTTTCCGCGACGATCAGGGCAATGGCTTGCCCGCCCACGTCCAGAATTCGTTTCAGTGACGTTTTCATACCGACCGCAGCGATGGAGATTAGAAGAGCCCACCTAGACAGACTCGACAAAACATCAACAACGAACTGTGGGATCAAACCGATTGAATTGATCGCGGCCAGAACAAGAAAACCAATCACAAAGGCCGGCAGAATTGGGGGGCGTTTTCCGCCTAATTCGCCTTCTGCTACGTGGCGGCGCGCAAGCATGGATATCACCAGTACAACCGGCGCCAGCATTGCCACACGAATGAGCTTGACCAGAGTGGCGACTTCGCCGGTTTCGTCAGACACCGAAAAGCCTGCCCCGACAACCTGCGCCACATCGTGAATTGTTCCACCCAGGAAGACACCCGATACCTCGTAGTCGAAACCAAAGAATTCAACCAGTATCGGATAGATGATCATCGCGATCGTGGACAGCACCGTGACGGACAGAACGGTGAAAATCAGGTTGCTTTCAGAGTGTTCATTTTTGGGAAGAACCGCGGAAATCGCCATTGCCGCCGAGGCGCCACAGATGGCCACCGACCCGCCCGTCAGCAGCCCGAAACGCCAACCCCGACCTAGCAGCCACGCTCCGGCAAGTCCAAAGAAAATGGTCATCACGACACCGGCAATTACGATGCCAATCAGCTGCGGCCCCAACCCAAGCATCAGCTCAACGCTGATACGAGCGCCCAACAACGCAACCCCCAGCCGAAGGACCGAGCGAGCCGTCAGTTCAATTCCAGGCTTGCAGGGACCCTCTTCGGCGAGAAAATGGAAAGCGATGCCAAGCAACAAAGCCATCAACATCGCAGGGGCACCGTAGTGCTCGGACAGAAACTGGGCCGCCGCCGCAACAACGGCGGAGACCAGAAAACCTTGCCCGTTCGTACGGGCAAACAGACCAAGCCTTGCGAAGGTGTTGGCAGGAGAGACTGTAGCTTGCATTGCTCTTGACCTTTGGAAACGGCGACTGCCGCCGACCAATACTAAGTTTTTGAAGGCGCAGGCCCGCACCTAACCGCGGTCGGGCCTGCATTTTTGTTTCAACTGGGTTATTGCGGCTTCATGTCTGCCTTGTCGATTCCGGCCACTCGGACCGGGTTTTTCATCGCGTCGCGGCGGAAGGGTTCGCCCAGTTCCTGGTTG
>NZ_JBQFYW010000019.1:0-73894 GCF_056541825.1 Ruegeria sp. AF8
AATCTCTTCCGGCTTCGGTCTCTTGTTTGCCATTCTTGGTCCTCCGTTTCCTAAACATAACGGTGGACCAGTTCAGTTGGGGAGGCTCACGGCCGGAATTCGACCATTGTTTTGGTCACGTTCGGGTCTCAGCTCGCATAGCCGGACGATAACCTGCTGAAAACACGCGGTAATAGGCGGCCATATATTCAGTGCGTGATTTTAGGGAAAATCATGGCTGGGGTGGTAGGATTCGAACCTACGATACACGGTACCAAAATGTAAGCATACGTGACACGAGGCGAGATTCCCTTGCCTTTTTTAACTTTAAGTTCAGTGTCTTACGATCCATTAACCAGCGGCATGTGCGGATTTGCTAACATTTGCGAGCTTTGTGTAAACTTTCTCTTTCCTTGAACATCAAGACGCATCAGAAAGCATCATCTACTGTGGTAAATTTCCACAGTAAATTGAGGGAGGCGACGATCCGAATCATGCGGGATGTTGCTCAGGTTTCCTGCAGCCAATCAGAAGCACCGAAGGCGAGCTTCGGTTTTCAATCCCTCTTACCGAGTTTAGGTGATCTTGGGGTTGCGGTTCGTCCAACTCGAGCAAAGTAAATCCTGCGGAAACCACGGCTGAAATGATCTCCGATATTGTGCGATGGCGATACGGTACTTCGTAACCAAGCCAACGATAAGTTCTCGGGCCGATATCAAAGTAGCCAGAGACGTTCCAAGACGGCTCTTCAATAGATTCATCGCCGCCGGTGGGATTTGCTGTTCGAATTGGATGCCTTTGGCTAAACAAAAAAACGCCACCGGGTTCCAGCCACTCATATACTGAAGCGCACAATTTGTTTAAGTCCGCGACTAAATGCATCGCCATTCCCGAGACAACCATGTCGGGGCTTACTGTCGGTAGGAAGTTCTCAAACGGCTCACAAAAGAGTTGAACATTGCTTTTATTGATAGTTGTGCGCGTACGAGCGATCATGGCGGGTGATTGGTCAACTGAAACAACTTCAGAACACAAGTCAGCCAATGCCGACGTCAGACCACCGGTTCCGCAACCAAGCTCAATAACGCGCCGAGGTGCGAACTTTTGTACTCTCGCTATGATAGCGGGTTCATCTATACAAGAGTTCACGCTATCCTCCTCATTACGTCTTCTGTTGAAGCGTCCCACGAATGCCTCGTCCATGAAGGGATCATCCGACGTCATTGCTTAATTCAACCTTTCCAAACTGTTAATGTCAGACTCCTATCTAACATTGGCCGAGAAGGCCATCAGACACTCTCGCAGGCCGCTTCATCCGAAAGAAATTCTGGATGTGGCGTCGCAGCAGGGCATTGTGCCGGAGCATCTGTACGGCAAAACGCAGTATAAGACGCTTGCTGCTAGACTAAGTACAGAGATCAGAGAGCGAGCTGCCAAGTCTCCGTTTTATCGGACAGCAGCAAATCGTTTCTTTCTGCGTGATCTGGAGACAGAACAGTATGCAGAATACGAGGCACCTCGACGAGAGAAGACGCTTCACAATGAGCACGTGCTTACGCTTCCGGAGATATTCTTGAGGCAAGAGGAAGCTGATGGGTTGTTGTTGGAAATTAACTCAGTCATCGAGAGTGCAGATAAACAGGAAGCTTTTCGATATGTTGTGAGGAAAGACGCTGAACGCCGGTTCGATATCAAACAAATCATATCTTACGCGATCATCTTTCAAGACGGAAAAGTTCTGACCTACCGGCGCGGTGTATTTAATACAGCGGCAGACGAACTGCAGGGGATGAGGAGTATTGGTTTTGGAGGCCATGTTTCCGATCAGGACCTAAATCTGTTCGACTCTTCCGGTCATGGGATCGTTGAGAATGCTAGGCGTGAGCTTCGTGAAGAACTTGTTTTCGATCAAGACGAGACCGAAAGGTTGGAGCGCCCAGATAGTTTCAAAATTCTTTGCGGGATAAATACGTATGAAACATCTGAAGCGCGAAAGCACATTGCCGTAGTGATTGTATATTTTTGCTCTCGCGAATTCGAGCCAAAAAAGAACGAAATGTCCATTAACGACCTCCGGTGGACTAATCTTTCTAATCCAGAAAATGACCTTAGTTCCTTTGAGCCTTGGTCGAAAACGATTTTATCAGCAATTTACTCAGGTGAGCTATCTATTGAGAGAAATTAACTCATCAGAATACACGGATCACCCGATATTCCTTCACATTCTAAACCGAGAACTGCACGATGCAATTGGGAAGCCATTAGACATCGATGAAATTCTTTTGACCATTCAAGTGTTTTCGGTCGTGTCTGCCCAAACGATTTTTTGTAATGCCTCTCAAATCCACGAGGTGCTGTATAATCGTGCGGACGTGCTTCAAGAAATCTTAGAACTTTCGAAGGTTGGACGGTTCGTAGATCACTCAGACTATGGTTCTTATGAGGAGTTTCGAGAAAGCCGCAAGGAGAAATTTTCTCACTCGGCTCACTTACATCCTGGCTTCTTTTTGACCCCGCAGCCAGAGCTAAAGAAACTTCTGCATGGTTCGATGGGCAATGCAGTTTCGACGACAGGCCATATAGAGAAGAACCTTAATCTTTGGCTTGAAGATAAGCCAAGTAGCGCTTTGAGCATTACGCTGTCGCAAAACGATGCGCGAGTATTAAGGGCTAACGAGGAGTGGATCGGCCGCACTCTAAGGCAGCGCGATCAGAAGGCGTTGACGTTCGATGTATTTGAGCAAACTGCGTCGCGTACAATCGAGCCGAGATCGGAAGGAGCCGTACGTCGCTCGTTGACTGAGCTCTACATAGATAGCTACGTCAACTCCTTCGATGCCCGTTGTATTTGGGGTTATCGTGGAAAAAACCATTTCGAGAGAACCAAACTTCTCGCTGGGTTACACATACAATTTGCCGCTACGGTTCTCGAACAGGTTGGGATTACTGAAAACCTGAAGAAAACGGATGCGTTCGGGCGGATTAAGAGGATCACGTCGGATAAAGACGACGCTGCAGCATACTTCCGTCAAGGGTACGCAGAGTATGCTGCCTCAATAGATTCACGTTTTGACGATCCACTGTCTTGGCATAGCTGCAATGCGGTCATTACCGCTTCAATTCATCAAGCCCGGTCCAGTGGAATACTTAGACCACAGCGCTCTTCACATTCCTACAAGGACCTGTTGTCTCGAGGTGGAGATATTCTCACAGAAGCTGCCCGCAAAAATGCTGGCTCTGTTCCGGCGCAAGTGAACCATACCTATGCTTCTGCCGCATTGCCGGAAGTTCAGAATGTAAAGCCCAGCACGCAAGTCAATGTGAACATACAGGTGTCTGCGCCACACAAAGAGGTCTTGCCGCAACAGAACCAGCCTTGGTGGCAGAGTTATGTAGTACTCGTCTTAGTAGGAGGACTTCTTAGCGGGGTCGCGAGCTATTTGGCCTTACCGATGTTCTTTGAATGGTCGAGTGGCGTGCGCGCGATTGCGTCCATTGTGGCTGCACTGGCCGTAGGAATAGTTATATTTTGGTTCCACCCTGATAACTACTATCGGAGAATGGCGCTATTAGGTTTGGCTGTCGCCGCTGCAGGTGGTTTGAGTTACCGGCTCGAGTTTCAGAGTTGGCTTGATCAGTTGACCGGGAGCTTTGAGGTTGGAAATCTTCCATCAAATCTGTTGATTTCTGGAGGTCTATTTTTTGCATGTTTGAATATAATAATTGATGCAAAAACTCGTTGGAATCGTGAAGGCGGGCGGTGATCAGGGATGAGCAAAGGTCGTACAGCGTCTCCCGAAAATCCCAAACTCATGCCAAAAATAGCGATTTGAGATATCTTTTTCTTACGAGCCGAAGAATCGCCGAATTCCAAAGTTAAATTGGAATGCTGATTTTTGGCACGTTTCCATTGCCGAATTTTCGCGGATTTCTGTCAATTCTGCACTTGAAGTTTCTTTTCTATCCATAGTGTAATTCTAAATCATATTGACAGGCGCATTGTGCCGAATTCAGGTGCGCTGTATTTCAAATTTTATCACATTTTTTGATTGCTTAACAGACTTCAAAACCAATTGTTTCTCCTCAATCTAGCGTTCCTCAATGTCAAGGAGGAACAGATGGCTGCGCTCTATAAGAGAAAACTGGAACAAAGAACGGTTTATCGGGTAGTTGGTAAATCAGTGGCTGGCAGACGGAAAGAAAAAACATTCCGGTTGCGAAGTGAGGCTAAAAAGTGTTTGGCGTCTTTAATCAGAGCTGAAGAGCGAGGAGAGAGCTGGGTTGAGCAAAAAAGCTTCTTGGAGTTGGCAGATGAGTATATGCAAGCGTCTGTTGTCGGTCGAGATGGAAAACGGCCTTTAGAGACTTCTACCCTGCATACCTATAAGCATTATCTCGACGCGTTCATTCTTCCAAATATTGGCGAAATTCCGATTGGTGATCTGAATCGGGACAAATTAATTGAATTGATAATTCTGCTGAAAGTTGAATGTAAGTCCGTCAAGACAGCAGAACACGCACTAAACCTCGTAAAAGCAATTCTAAATTGGGGTGTCGACCGCGACTTGATCCCCAAGCATTTTGCTCGAAACCTAAGCGTTCAACCGAATACTAGAGGGCCAAGGAAAACTCCGGGCGCATTTTCAGATGACGAAATGCGGAGGATATTTTCCAGCCTTCGCTACCTATGCACATATGGTACTCCGCGCGACGTGGATAGGTGGCGGGCTTACGCGTCGTTGGTTATGCTGCTGGCTACAACAGGGGTCAGAATTTCAGAAGCCTTAGGTCTGCGTTGGGAAGATTTCACAGAGAACTATTCTCACGTGTCAATTTCGCGGCGCGTCGACACCTTGAGGAGGGGGATGACACAGGAAGACCGAATTGGGGATTTGAAGACCGCGAACTCATACCGAAAACTAGCAGTAGTTCCTGAGTTGCGCGAGCTATTGTTATCTAAGCTGCGAACAAGTCAGAGTCCTTGGGTCTTCGCGTCGAAATCTGGCTATCCAAAGCACTACCATTCGGTCCGCAATCACTGCTGGGTTCCGTTGCTTAGACACGCTCGTGTGGAGCACAGAGGGTTTCATTGTCTTCGGCACTACGTTGCGTCGTCGGTGATGTTGGAAGGGAAGTACCTAGAAGCCTTCAAAATGCTCGGACACCACACCGCAAGTTTTACGATGACTCAGTATGGTCATGTAATCGATGATGGCTCAGATCGCTTTTGCGAAATCTCTAGTGGTTTGCTCGACAAATTTAAGGGGCAACGCTCAGAGGCGATCCTTTGATAGTATTTGCTGACTACAAGAAGGATAGCGGAACCGTGATCCGCTATCCAAATCCGAACGTCGAAGGCTTGTTAAACGAAGCGAATTTCTGTGGTTTGGGCGTTGGTAGGAGGAGAATCTACCACAGAAAACGTGGCAAACCTTATCCGTTACTGCACGCATCGGCAGAACGAGATGCGCTTAACTATCAGAAAATATTACAGAAAATTGGCTGGGGTGGTAGGATTCGAACCTACGATACACGGTACCAAAAACCGCTGCCTTACCACTTGGCTACACCCCAACGGTGAGCGGCTATCTACGACTCTTGCCCGCAGGGTTCAAGGCCCATTTGACAAAAATTTTGGCCTATAGCGTTCATTTTCTTTAGCTGCTCAATCCGCCGTTTTCAGCAGCACCGCGCCGGTGCGTTTCCCCGCCTCGACGGCCACGTGCGCGCGGTGGCAATCGGCGAGGTCGTGGATGGATTGGACCGGGCAGAAAAGGGCATCTGCCGTCAGTGCATCCGTCAGCTTCGCGAGGGCCCGATCGCGCTGGGCGGGTGGCAACAGATAGATCAGGGTCATCTCAAGAGTGACCGCTTTGAACATCAGCGGATAAAAGGGCAGGGCGGGCGACATTTCGGCGGCCGAGCCATAGGCGTTGATGCGGCCGTTCTCAGCGATGACCTCTGTATCCGTCTGCACGTTCAGGCCGAATTCGACCTCGACGATCCGGTCCACTGGCCGGTTGCCATTGGCCGACAGAATCTGGCTGGCCAGATCGGGTGCCGAATAGTCCAGAACGGTGTCTGCACCGGCGTCCCGCACGCGGTCAAAGCTGGTGGCCGCGGCGGTCGCGATCACCTTTGCGCCACCCCATCGGGCCAGTTGCACCGCCAGATGGCCGACGGTTCCCGCGCCGCCCTGCACCAGAACGGTTTGCCCCGACACGTCACCGCCGGAAAAGACCGTGTGGCAGGCGGTGAGGCCCGGAATGCCCAGCACCGCGCCGGTTTCCAGCGAGATTTGGTCAGGCAGGCGCACTGCTTGCTCCGAGGGTAGTGCGATTTGTTCGGCGGCGGTTCCAAAGGCGCGTTTCCATTGGCCGTTCCAGACCCAGACACGCTCGCCGATTCGGTCCTGCGAAACACCCTCGCCCACGGCAGAGATCACGCCCGAGCCGTCGCTATGCGGGATGATGGTGGGAAAGGGCGGCCTGGTGACGCCGGGCCTTGCCCCCGCTCTTGCCTTGACGTCCGACGGGTTCACACCGGAAAAGGCCAGATCGACCAGAACATCTCCGGGGGCGGGCGTCGGCGTTTCCAGTTCGGAGAGCGTCAGCACATCCGATGCCGGCCCAAATCTGCTATAGGTAATGGCTTTCATGTCGTGTTTCCGTAGGGGTGGGATTGGCACGATAACGCGAAACCCGGTGAATTCCAGACCCTGCGGTCAATCCTATTCCCTTATCTCGTCGGCGCCTACGCCCCAAAGATTCGATTTCTGAGTCCAGCCGCGAAACCCCCCGGCCGAGATTCGACACCAGTCGATGGTGCAGTTGCCCAGACGGGCGACAACGCCGGTCTCGAATCGCGCATTGACGGGCGAGCCGGGGTCGGGACGGGCATGAACGGCCACCATGTCCTGTTCGACCAGCACGGTGCGCACACCGGACAGAAGCGCGTAATGCACCCAGCCGCCGGCGCCATCGCGATCCTGCACCCGCCGCCAGTTGCCGTATTCGGCGGTGATCTGCAGCGGCATGTCGCGGCGTTTGAACACCCAGTCGATTCGGTGGGTCAGCGACGGGCCGCGGCGCACATTCCCCTCGTTTGCCTTCATCGACACGAAGCGCGGCAGCGGCAGATTGGTGACCTGACCACGCTTTTCCTCGGCACTCGCCGCCGCAACGCCGAGCGCGAGGAAGAAAACCGAAAACAGCGCCAGATACTGACGTTTCACCGATACCGAATGCCTCACTGCGTGCCTGCTCTTGTGCCTGTTGATCGGGTTTTGAAAAAAGGCTGCGTCAATTCAGCTTGGGGTTCTTGTGCCCCGCCTGATCCTGCGCCACGATGCCATGGCGCGCGCTGGAATGCAAAGCTGTGGGAGGGCTAAAGTGCCAAGAGAACGTCTGAGTGTTGTCGTAACGCGACGGTTGCCCGAAGCCGTCGAAACCCGGCTGAGTGAACTCTTTGATGCGCGCCTGCGCGAAGATGACACGCCGATGACCCGTACCGAGCTTGTCGAGGCGGTGAAAACCGCCGATGTTCTGGTGCCGACGGTGACCGATGCAATCGATGCCGGCCTTCTGGGGCAGGCGGGCGAACAGTTGCGGCTGATCGCGAATTACGGGGCCGGGGTAGACCATATAGACGTGTCGACGGCGCGGCAGCGGGGGGTGCTGGTGTCGAACACGCCGGGCGTTCTGACCGATGACACCGCCGACATGACGATGGCGCTGATCCTGGCCGTGACGCGGCGCATTCCCGAAGGTTTGGCCGTGATGCAAAAAGGGGACTGGGCCGGTTGGGCGCCGACCGCGTTGCTGGGCGGCCGCATCGGTGGCCGCCGCCTGGGCATTCTGGGCATGGGCCGGATCGGTCAGGCGGTCGCGCGCCGGGCCCGGGCCTTTGGCATGCAGGTGCATTACCACAACCGCCGCCGCCTGCGCCCCGAGGTCGAGGAAGAACTGGAGGCGACTTATTGGGACAGCCTTGACCAGATGGTGGCGCGGATGGATGTGATCTCGGTCAATTGCCCGTCGACGCCCTCGACTTTTCATCTGATGAACGCGCGCCGTTTGAAACTGATGAAACCTTCGGCGGTGATCGTGAATACGTCGCGCGGTGAGGTGATCGATGAAAATGCTCTGACCCGCATGATTCGCACGGATGAAATCGCCGGCGCCGGGCTGGACGTGTACGAGCACGGAACCCACGTGAACCCGCGGCTGCGGCAATTGCCGAATGTGGTTTTGTTGCCGCATATGGGGTCTGCGACCGTCGAGGGGCGCATCGAAATGGGCGAAAAGGTCATCATCAACATCAAGACCTTCGAGGACGGCCATCGCCCGCCCGATCAGGTCGTGCCCGCGATGTTGTAGGATGCCGGAACCCCGGACGGCCATGGGCGAGTACAAAGGCGGGTGCCGATGCGGCAGGCTTCGCGTTTCGGCGTCCGGTAAACCGCTCCGGGTCGGGCTTTGCCATTGCCTTGATTGCCGCAAGCATCACGGGGCCTTGTTCTATGCTGCGGCCGTGTTCCCAAAAGACGCCGTGCAGATTGCCGGAGAGGCCCGCGG
Organism: Ruegeria sp. AF8; assembly: GCF_056541825.1. Taxonomy (NCBI): domain Bacteria; kingdom Pseudomonadati; phylum Pseudomonadota; class Alphaproteobacteria; order Rhodobacterales; family Roseobacteraceae; genus Ruegeria; species Ruegeria sp. AF8. The sequence goes on from NZ_JBQFYW010000019.1 coordinate 8,556, forward strand.
CTATGCGGGTCGGTATTTTTGTCCATATTGCGGATCGCCTGTCTTTGCCCGGTCGGAGGCGGAAATAGAAATACACCTCGGCAGTCTGGATACACCCGATCTGTTGACGCCCACATATGAAAGTTGGACCATCCGCAAAGAAGCGTGGTTGCCGGAATTCCCGGACATGGCAAGTTATGCAAGAGACCGGGAATCGGGTGATATGCCCGAGGATCGGTGAACTCGGCAAGGTACATGTCTGCGGTTGCACGATTGGGTGGCGCCCAGTTGTCGACCGAATTTGCCGGTCAAGGGAATTGAGGCCCGATTGAATTGGAGGATGACATGCTTGCGAATTGGATCTCTGGATTTTTTCTGGCCACCGCAATTGCCGCCGCGCCCGCGTTGGCGCAGGAAACCTCAGATGCCGTATCGCCCGAGGCCGCGACAGAGGGACAGGTTCAGGGCCTGACCGGTCAGGTCATCGCCGCATTGGAGGCCAAGACGGCGGGGGTTCCGGTCGAGGCTGAAAACTGGATGGTCGCTGCCGCGAATCCGCTGGCGGTCGAGGCCGGGGCCAGAGTACTGCGCGCGGGGGGCACGGCGGCGGATGCAATGGTCGCGGTGCAGGTGGTACTGGGTCTGGTCGAGCCGCAATCCTCGGGGCTTGGCGGCGGCGCGTTTCTGGTCTGGTATGATGCGGCCAGCGAAACTCTGACCACGTTGGATGGACGCGAAACGGCGCCCCTGGCGGCGGCACCGACCCTGTTTCAGGACGAAAACGGCGAGCCGCTGAAATTCTTTGATGCCGTGGTCGGCGGGTTGTCTGTGGGTGCGCCCGGCACGCCTGCGCTGCTGGAAGAGGCGCACCGGCGTTGGGGCCGCAGCCCGTGGCCATCGCTGTTTTCCGACGGTATCCGGCTGGCGGATGAAGGCTTTCTGGTCTCGCCCCGTCTTGCCGGTCTGGTTGAACGGGACGCCGAGCGCCTGTCGCGCTTTCCCGCTACAGCTGCGTATTTCCTGCCTGACGCTCAGCCCTTGGCGCAAGGGCAACGGCTGACCAATCCGGCCTATGCCGAAACGCTGCGAACGCTGGCCTCCGAAGGTGCAGCGGGATTTTACGGTGGGGATATCGCGGCGGGGATCGTCAACACGGTCCGTACCGCCCCCGGCAATCCCGGCGTACTGTCGGGCACCGATCTGGCGCTTTATCAGGTAATCGAGCGTGCGCCCGTCTGCGCCGCCTATCGCGCATATGAGGTCTGCGGCATGGGGCCGCCCTCGTCGGGGGCGCTGACGGTGGGGCAGATCCTGGGCATGCTCGACGGTTATGACCTCGCGGCGATCGGCCCTGACAATGCCGAAGCCTGGCTGCTGATCGGTGATGCCTCGCGCCTCGCATTTGCGGATCGGGGCCGCTATATGGCCGACAGTGACTTCGTGCCAGTGCCGACAAAAGGACTGATTGATCCCGCCTATCTGAGCGGGCGAGCTGCGCTATTGAACACGGGCGCAGCCTTGCCCGAGGTCGCGCCCGGAACACCCGAATTCGACCACTCCATACTCTGGGCGGATGATGAGGCGATCGAGCTTCCGTCCACATCGCATATCTCGATCGTGGATGCGCAGGGCAATGTCCTGTCGATGACGACGACGATCGAAAACGCCTTTGGCTCGCGCCTGATGACGAACGGGTTTCTGCTTAACAACGAACTGACCGACTTCTCGTTTCGAACCCATTCCGATGGCGTACCCATCGCCAACCGGCTGGAACCCGGAAAGCGGCCCCGTTCGTCGATGAGTCCAACCATCGTGATGAAGGACGGCAAGCCGGTTCTGGCCATCGGCTCGCCCGGCGGCAGTCGGATTATCGGCTATGTGGCCAAATCCATCATCGCCTGGGCGGATTGGGACATGGACGTGCAACAGGCGATTGCCCTGCCGCATCTTGTCAACAGGTTCGGGACCTTTGACGTGGAACATGGCACCAGCGCCAACGATCTGACCGACTCGCTGGCCGCGCTGGGCTATGAGGTGAATCCGGGCGATCTGACCTCCGGCCTGCATGCCATCGAAATCGGCGATATGCTGAAGGGCGGGGCGGACCCGCGGCGCGAGGGCATCGCGCTGGGCGAATGAGCTACTACCGGGTTGTGGGTATTGCCCGCAGCCCCGGCCTTTCGTAGCAATTATTCGCGGCCGCGCGCGGCGCGAAAGGGAGGAACACCATGGTTCAGGCCACGGCATTGGCACGCAATGAAACCGGGATCGAATCCGCGATCGGCATTCTGAAACAGCGGTTCGGAGACCGGTTGCAGACGGGTGCGGCTATTCGCGAACAGCACGGCCATACAACGACGTGGATCAATAACCAATCCCCCGACGCGGTGGTGTTTCCCGAAACCACCGGCGAGGTGTCCGAGATCGTCAGAACCTGTGCCAAGCACAAGGTTCCGGTCATTCCTTTCGGCACCGGCACCTCGCTTGAGGGGCATGTGAACGCGCCCGCAGGCGGGGTCTCGGTCGATCTCATGCAGATGAAGAAGATCCTCGCGGTCCATGCCGAAGATCTGGATTGCGTGATCCAGCCCGGCGTCACCCGCGAGGATCTGAATACATACCTTCGCGATCAGGGCCTGTTCTTTCCGATCGATCCCGGTGCCAATGCCTCGCTGGGTGGAATGGCGGCAACGCGGGCCTCGGGCACCAATGCGGTGCGCTATGGCACGATGAAGGACAATATCCTCAGTCTGGAAGCGGTGATGCCGGACGGGCAAATCATCCGCACCGGACATCGGGCCAAGAAATCCTCGGCCGGATATGACCTGACCCGCCTGTTGATCGGGGCCGAGGGCACGTTGGGTATCATCACCGAAATCACCCTGCGCCTGCACGGCATCCCCGAGGCGATCAGTTCGGCCCGCTGTTCCTTTCCATCCGTCGATGCCGCGTGCCGGGCGGTGATGACGACCGTCCAATATGGTATTCCGGTGGCGCGGATTGAACTTTTGGACGAGCTCTCGGTTGCGGCCGCCAATGCCTATTCCAAGCTGGATTTGCCGGACACGCCGCTTTTGCTGCTTGAATTCCATGGCTCCGAGGCCGGGGTGGTCGAGCAGGCGGAAACCTTTGGCGCCATCGCCGAGGAGTTTGGCGGCACCGATTTCGCCGCCACCACCTCGACCGAGGAACGCAACCGGCTTTGGCAGGCGCGCCACGACATGTACTGGGCTTCGCTGCAGTTGCGCCCGGGCGCCAGCGGTATTTCGACCGATGTCTGCGTGCCGATTTCACGTCTGGCCGAGTGCGTGACCGCCGCACAGGAGAAAACCACGGAATTGGGCTTGCTGGCCCCTATCGTCGGGCATGTGGGCGATGGAAACTTCCACACTCTGCTGTTGATCGATATGGAGAATGCGGACGAGGTCGCCAGGGCCGAGACATTCGTCGATTGGCTCAACGATCTGGCGATCTCGATGGACGGGACCTGCACCGGCGAACACGGAATCGGGCAGGGCAAGCGACCCTATCTGGTCAAGGAACTTGGCGCGGCGACGCAGGTCATGGCAGCGATCAAGGCGGCCATCGACCCGGACAATATCATGAACCCGGGCAAGATCCTCTGAAATGCAGATAAATGCGCCTTTCGCGCGGCTCTTCGGAGTGAGTTTGTGCCCAAAAGATGAAGCGCGGCCCTGGCTTCATCTTTTCAAAAATACTCGAATCCGACGGTGCCCACTTGTGCAAGGGCGCGACTTGGTGTGCTCGAGGTCGGTTTTGCACCGATTTGTGTCGGATGGATTTTGCGTTGTCGCGCAGGGTTGGGCATAAACCGGTCCAAACAGACTCAAGCCGGAGAACGGGCATATGAAAACCCAAGTCAAAGCACTGGTCGTTGGCGGTGGCGCCGTCGGCACCTCGATTGCCTATCACCTGGCCAAGGCGGGCTGGGACGATGTGATGCTGATCGAGCGGGACGAGCTGACGTCCGGATCCACCTGGCACGCAGCGGGCCTGCTGCCACTGTTCAACATGTCCTACGCGACGACCCACATCCACAAGTACTCGGTCGATTTCTACAAGACGCTTGAGGAAGAGACCGGCTTGAACGCGGGCTTCGCCGTGGTCGGCAACCTGCGCATGGCGCAGACGCAGGAACGTATGGACGAATACATGCTGTACGCGTCCACTGCCGAAACCTGTGACGTTGCATATGAGTGGCTGACGCCCGAGCAGATCAAGGAGCGCTGGCCGCTGATCGAGACCTCGGACCTGAAGGGTGCGATCTATCACACCGAGGACGGCTACATTAACCCTGCCGACGTGACCCAGGCGATGGCAAAGGGTGCCCGTCAGCGCGGCGTCGAGATTGTGCGCAAGATGCAGGCCGACGCCTTCCACTGGAACGGCACCCATTGGGAAGTCACCTGCACCAAGATGGTCGAAAAGGGTGGCAATCTGGTACCTTCCGACGAGCAGGTCGTGATCACCGCCGAACACGTTGTGACCGCTTCGGGCAACCACGCGCAGCGCACCGCCAAGATGCTGGGCATCAAGATGCCGGCGATCCCGGTCGAGCACACCTTCATCGTCATGGACAAAGACCCCGAGCTGGTCAAATGGCGCGAAGCGGGCAACCCCGAGCACCCCGTTGTGCGTGACGCCGACAACGAATCCTATGCACGTGAAGAACGCGGCGGCTGGATTCTGGGCATCTACGAACATGGCGCGCCCGCGCAGTTCGAACATGGTGTGCCGGACAGCTTCCGCGCCGACCTGTTCCCGCTGGATCTGGACCGGATCGCCGAGCAATACATGGCGATGGCCGAGCGTGTACCGTCCTGCGCTGAGTCCGGTCTGAAGGACGATTTCAACGGCCCGATCTGCTACACCCCCGACGGTAACCCGCTGGTTGGTCCGGCACCGGGTCTGCGCAACATGTGGCTGGCCGAGGGCTTCTCGTTCGGCATCACCGCAGCAGGCGGCACCGGCTACTATCTGGCGCAGATGATGGTTGATGGCGAAGCCGAGATCGATATGGCCTCGCTGGACCCCAAGCGTTACTCGTCGAACTGGATGACCACCGAGTTTGCGGCGCGCAAGAACGAAGAGTGCTATGAGCACGTCTATATCCTGCACCACCCGGACGAAGAGCGCGCCGCCTGTCGCCCCCTGCGGACCGTTCCGGCCTATGACCGTCAGAAAGCGCGTGGCGCGCAATTCGGCTGGGTCAACGGCTGGGAACGTCCGAACTATTTCGGCCCAGTCGATGCACCTGAGAACTTCGACCATGACGCCCGCTCCTTCCGCCGTGGCGGCTGGTGGCAGTATGCCGTCGAAGAGGCCAAAGCGATCCGCGAAGGCGTTGGCCTGATCGACGCATCGGCCTTTACCAAGCACGTCGTCAAAGGCCCCGGTGCCACCCAGTTTCTGGATTGGTTCACCTGCAACAAGCTGCCCAAGGTCGGTCGCATCAACCTGACCTACGCGCTGACCTCGCACGGCACCACCCGCACCGAATACACCATCGTTCGCAATGGCGAGAACAACTACTACATCGTTTCCGCCGGCGCTTGGACCGAGTATGACGCCGACTATCTGCGTAAGGCGGCCGAGGACAAGATGGAGGAGTTCGGCTATATCGAAATCCAGGACGTGACCACGCAGTGGGGCGTCTTCGCCATCGCCGGACCCAAGTCGCGCGACGTTCTGAAAGAGGTCATCAAGGACGCCGATCCGGAAACCGCGCTGTCCAACAAGCGCTTCCCGTGGCTGTCGGCGCGCCAGATCGAACTGGGCATGTGCCCGGTTAACGCGATCCGCGTGGCCTATACTGGTGAGCTGGGCTGGGAACTGCACCACCCGATCGAGATGCAGAACTATCTGTTCGACCTGCTGGAAAAGGCCGGTGAGAAACACGGTATGAAACTGGTCGGTGCGCGCGCTCAGAACTGGCTGCGTCAGGAGAAATCCTATCGCGCATTCGGCACCGAACTGGGCCGCGACGCGACCCCGCTGGAAGCCGACCTGCCGCGTTTTGTCGACCTGTCCAAGGACTTCTACGGCAAGGCCAAGCTGGAAGAGACCGGCGTGCGCGTAAAGTGCTGCACCCTGCTGATCGACGGACCTGACGATGCCGACCCGTGGGGCCGCGAGGCGCTGTACACGCCAGAGGGTGATCGCGTGGGCCGCCTGACCTCGGGCGGGTATTCGGTGGCGTTCGAGAAATCCATCGGCATGGGCTATGTGAAGCCTGAACTGGCGGTGGAAGGCACCAAGCTGCAGGTCAAGATTCAGGACAAACTGTGGGATGCGGTCGTCACCTGCGACAGCCCTTACGATCCCAAGAACGAAACCATTCGCAAGGATGGCTGATCGGACAAGGCCCCGGAGTGATCCGGGGCCTTTCTCTTTGGGCGCGCGTAGCAACCTGATCTAGTTTGTCAGCTTCAAACGGGCCAGCACGTCCTCCATGGCGTTCACAAACGTGTGGCAAGTCAGCGAGACAACCTGAGTGAACTGCCCGCTGACATATGTCTGGACATAGTGGCCTTGCCACGCATCTCCGTGACATCTCTTGATGTTCAGCTGATCATTGCCTTTGTAGTTCACCGAATGCCTGCCAAGGGACACTTGGCTGAATGCGGTGCGGTATTCGGCCTTGTTGGTGATCTTTGACACACCCTTGAAGCTGCTTGCCGGAAACGGCTCCTCGATCAGGATATTCGTCCGGTCCGGCTCTCCCAAATAGATCGACAGGCCGCTGGACGGGTCGTGGGTGTAGTCAACGATGAACGTTGCACCAGGCAGAAAACCCTGACCATGCCCGGTCTCGGAACCCGAGCGACCACCGTCGGTGGGGACAAACCGGTTGGAAAGCACTTCGCAGATCATTCGACCCCTGATCGGATCTTCCTGAGCCAGCGTCTGGAATGGCAACAAGATTGTCAGCAGAGAGAGTATGATCTTCATTTCGATGTCACTCCTCCGCTCACTTTAGCAAATATGCATCAAAAAGTCACGAAAGAGGCCGGTATCATGCCCCCCGGATTTCGATCGGCATGCGCCGTGTGAAGAGCGACCCGGCGGGCACCATCCGTCCGCCACGACGGACCGGGAACAAAATCATCCCTGTTGGCGTGCCTTCAGCCGCCGAAATCAGCCGACGTGATCTGGCCGTTGCCGTCCATGTCGAATTTGGTGAACCAGCTGTCCGTACTGTTCAGGAATTCATTCAAGCTGACCGATCCATCACCGTCGGTGTCACTGAATTCACGCCGCAAACCATGCACGGGGCCGGTCAATTCCTGCTGATCGGCATTGATTGCCAGTTCCGCAGCGCGGGTTTCGTCGAACAGGTCGTATTCCGACGGGTCCAGAATCTGGTTTTCATCGGCATCGAACATGTAAAATACGTTCCCCCGCATTGTGCGGGCCTCTTCCAATGTGACGGCACCGTCCCCGTCGCCATCCCAGTTTTCGATGAAATGGGCGCCCTTGCCAGGCGTTTCCGCAAGCGCCAGTCCAACCGCCAGAATGAATGCCGGTCCTGCAAGTATCGCGAGTTTCATGGCGTGTAGGTCCTTTCGTTTTTTTGTGCTCTGTTAGTGAAACGGACCAGCGCCGGGTATCCGGCGCTGCCAAAGTGACGCAGGTCAGGCGGACAGTTCGTCAAAGCACTCCAATGCCTTGGCCGCATACATCATCGACGGCCCGCCCCCCATCTGGATTGCCATGGACAGAACGTCAGCGACTTCTTCCCGCGACGCGTCCGCCTTGACCAGGGCTTCGACATGCAAGGAAATGCAGGGTTCGCAGCGCACCGCCACCGATATGCCAAGGGCGACGAATTCCTTGGATTTGTAATCCAACGTGCCGCCTTCCTTGACGGCCTTTCCCAAGGCGCCAAAGGCACGTGCGGTATCGGGGATCGCCCCGTTCAGGTTCCGCAAGCCGGATCGCGTCGCGGACAGTCTTTCTTGCCAGTTCATGCAGGATGCCCTTTTACAAAACATATAATTGTTTGCATATGTAGGGCGTTGCCTGGACCGCCACCTTGATCTTGATCAGGTGGCGGGCTTTTCCGCGATCAGGGCCAGGTTGTTGGCGGGCATCTCCACCACCTCGACCATCTCAAGTCCGGCAGCTTGTATCAGGTCGATCATGTCGAAATCATCCTTGTACCCGATCTCGGGGTCCTGTGCGGTCAGCGCCGCGTGGAACCGGGCGTCTCCGTCGCTGGTCAGTTCTCCCGCGCGCATGAACGGGCCATACAGCACGAATCGCCCACCAGGGGCGAGGGCGGCGGCGACCTCGCGGATCAGCGCGGTGGTCTCGGGCAGGCTGATGAGATGCAGCAGGTTGATCAGGATGATCAGGTTTTGACCGCTGTGATGAACGCTCCATCCCTCAACCGTCGCGTTCAGTTCCCGAGCGGTCGCGATATTCGTCAGACCCGCCGCATAGGCATCAATGCTGGCCCGCCGGGCCGCCTCGACCTCGGTCGGTTGCCACCAGACATGCGGAAACCGCTCGGCAAAGGCGACGACATGCTGACCGGTGCCGCTGGCCAATTCCAAAGCCCTGCCCTGATCGGGTGCCACATGGGCCAGCAGATCACACAGCGCCTCGGAATTGCGGCTGGCCGCCGGGGCCACGAGCTTGGCCCCATCGCCCTGAGCGGCGACACTTGCGTTTGCCGGAAGCTTGCGGCGGGTCATGCGCGAAACCTGTCGGGTCGCAGTGCAGCCACGGCCTGTGCATCCAGTTCCGGCGCGTTACCGACGGTCAGGTCCGCCACCAGCCGCGACGCGGCAGGGGCGGTCTGAAAGCCATACCCGCCCTGACCGGCGCACCAGACAAAAGAAGGATCGGCGGGGTCGGGGCCCAGAACCAGCGACCTGTCGGGGGCAAAGCTGCGCAGCCCGGCCCAGTTGGTTTCAACCCGCGTCACCGGTTCGGTGACCATCTCCTCATAGCGCGCCAGCCCTTCTGCCAGCACCATGTCGTCGGCATAGGCGTCCTGCGGCTCCACAGGGTCTGCATCGGCTGGCGAAACCAGCAGCTTGCCCGCATCCGGTTTGGCGTACCACGTCTCGCCAACCCCCAGCATCATTGGCCAACCGGATACGTCATGCCCGCCCGGTGCGGGCAGGCGTGCCATCGAGCGGCGGCAGGGCGTAAGCCCGATGGGGTTGATCCCGGCCATTCCGGCGATCTGATCCGCCCAGGCCCCGGCGGCGTTCACGATCGTGCGGGCCTCGAAAAGCCCATCGGCCTCGACCCTCCAGTACCCGCTCCTGTCGATGCCGGTCACCGGCCTTCGGGTCAAAACCGAGCCGCCATTGGCGCGGATACGCCGCGCGAAATCCTGCAGCATCCGGTCGGTGTCAATATCCTGCGCCCGACCGCAATAGGCTGCGAACCCGACGGTGTCGCGGCTCAGGATGGGCACACGGTCGAGCGCTTCGTCGATCCCCACTGCCTGCAATCCGAGATCCTCACAGTCGGATGTGAATTCCTCCCGCTGATCGCGCCCGCCGATCAGCATCAATCCCCGCGGACTCAGATAGCCACCATTTTCGTTGCCGAGGTAGTCCGCGCTGGCCAAACCAAGCGCGACCACGGACGGCAGGCCGTAATTCGGCTCGAACATGGCCGCCGACCGCCCCGATGCGTGATAGCCCAGCGCCTCTTCGGCCTCCAGCACGGTGACCGATCCATGCTCGGACAATCGCGCGCCCGCACTCAGCCCGGCGATCCCGCCACCGATCACCAGAAAATCGATCATGCCTGTTCCTCCGTCCGGTCCGTGGCCGGGGGCGGAGTGCGGCTCAACCCGGAAATCCTTGCAAAAAGCTCCGGCGACATTTCGAACGGAATCGCCGCCAGCGAGGGCGCAAGCTGTTCCGGGCTTCGCGCCGACACGATCGGCAACAGGCCCACCGGATTGGCCGCGACCCACGCAACCGCCAGTGTCGCCGGGTGAGTTCCCAACTCTTCGGCCAGATCGGCCAACGCCCGCGCGGTGTCGAACATCCAACCCTGCCCATAGCGCACGGCATAACCCTTGTCCTCGGTCAGTCGCCCCTGACCGGAATTGGCGTATTTGCCGGTCAACAGACCGCCCCCCAGCGGCGAATAGGGTGAGACGGCGATGCCCTGATCGGCACAGGCAGGCAGAATCTCGACCTCGGCCTGCCGCTTGACCAGATTGTACATCGGCTGCAAAAGATCGATGCTCAGGCCGAATTCCGCCGCCACCTGCACTGCCTTCATCACCTGCCAAGCCGCGAAATTAGATAACCCGACATACCGAATTTTCCCGGCCTGCCTCAGTTCGGCGAAACAGGCCAGCGTCTCGGCCAGATCGGTATCGGGATCGAAACGGTGCAGATAGAGCGCATCCACCATGTCGAGGTTCAGCCGCCTGCGGCAGGTGTCGAATTGCGCCCGGATATTGGCCGGTTTCGCGCTGTCATATCCGACTTTCGTCGCGATCAGCAGCTTGTCGCGGTCCGGCCAAATCATTTCACCCAAAAGCGTCTCCGATGCGCCGTTGGTATAGACATGGGCGGTGTCGAAATGAGTGATGCCCGCCTTGCGGCTGGCATCATACATATTGCGGCTTTGGGCGGCGTCAGCGCGCCCGCCAAATTGCATCGTGCCAAAGGCGAAACGACTGATCGGGGTTCCGTCGAGAGAGGTCAAACCGATGTTCATGCCCGGACCATTGCATGCTCGTGCCGGGTGGGAAAGAGCTAAGATTTTGCAGGAAAACTTGCCTTGTACCTCCGCCACGCCGCATACTGCCCAAAAGTTCAATTTAAAGGGGGAAGGACTTGGACAGTCAGGCACTGCATCCGATCGCAACCGCACATATTCCCGGCTATTTGCCCGGACCCGACGGCAGTGACCCGCTTTTTGTGGGCGTTGCCGTATTCACCATCTGCCTGATCGTGTTCATCGGCGCGATGTATTTCACGCTGCACGCCCTGCCCGAACGGATGGCACATCATGGCAATCATACGCAATTCCAGGTTATCGGCATTCTGGCCCTGATCGCTTTGTTCACGCACAACAACATCTTCTGGGTTGCCGCACTTCTGATCGCGGCGTTCCGGATGCCCGACTTCCTGACACCGCTACAATCGATGGCGTCTTCGCTCAGTGGTATTCTCAGCCGGATTCCCGGCAACGTGGCCCCGGAACGGGCCGTGTCCCACCCGCAGCCGCAAACCCAACCCGAAACAGAGGAGGCTCAGCGAGATGTTTGAGCTTCTGATCTGTTCGCTGGTCACGATCCTGCCGGATTATCTGTATCGCCGCTATCGCCAGGGCAAGCGCTGGGGGCACGAAATTACATTCTTTTCCATGTGGTATGAACTGCGGCACGGCATCACGCTTTGCGCTGTTCTTACGATCTCTTTGATAACGCTTGTGTTTTTCTACCATCCTTCTGCCACTAGCGTGAGGTCATATTTCCGCACGGTGACGATCCTGCCGGAAACCGGCGGGCGCGTGTCCGAGGTGCATGTGGCAAACAACCAATTCGTCGAGGCAGGGACATTGCTGTTCCGTCTGGACGATGCCAGCCAGAAGACTGCGGTCGAAACCGCGAAGCGCAAGGTGGAAGAGGTCGAGGCCTCCGAAGTCGTGGCGCAAGCGGATCTGGCCGCCGCGATGGGTTCCGTGGCGCGGGCCGAGGCATCGCTGCAGCAGGCCAATGACGATCTGGCGCGCGAGCAGGAATTGCTGAATCGCGGGTCAAGCGCCGCCAGGGTGCAGGAAGTCGAACGCTTCACCAACCTGGTCGACATCCGCGAGGGTGAGTTGTCCGCCGCGCGGGCACAGCAACAGGCCGTCGAAGAGAATATCCGAGTCCTGATCCCGGCACAGCAGGCAAGTGCCGAGGCAGCGCTGGAACAGGCCGAGGCCGAGTTCGACAAGACATTTGTCTATGCCGGCGTCTCGGGCACGGTCGAACAGTTCGCCCTGCAGGTCGGCGATTATATCAACCCGATCCTGCGGCCCGCTGGTATCCTGGTGCCCGAGGAATTCACGGAGCGCCACCGCTATGTCGCTGGGTTCCCCCAGATCAGCGCAAGCGTGATCAAGCCGGGCATGTATGCGGAAATGGCCTGTCTGGCCAAACCGTTCACCGTTATTCCGATGGTCATCATCGGGAGGCAGGACGTTGTGCCCTCTGGCCAGATCCGACCATCGGATCAACTGGTCGATCCGCAGGACAACGCGCGCCCGGGCACGGTGACCGTGTTCATGGAGCCGGTCTATGTCGGGCAGGCCGAAGGCATTCCCGCAGGATCGAACTGCATGGCCAACGCCTATACCAACAATCACGATATACTGCATGACGAGGATCTGAGCACCGGGCGCTGGCTCTATCTGCATGTGGTCGACACGGTGGGGCTGGTTCACGCGATATTGCTGCGTATTCAGGTATTGCTTTTGCCGGTGAAAACGCTGGTTTTGAGCGGGCATTGAAGCCGGGCGCGGGGCCATATGGTCGTTTCCCGCTCAAAGGAACACCTGTGACACCGTCAACAACAAAAGGCCCGCCGGTTCCGGCGGGCCTTGATGTTTGGCATGTTCCGAAAGTTATTGCGGAATGTCGCCTTCGATGCCCTCGACGTAGAAGTTCATGCCCGCCAGGGTGCCGTCATCGGCGGTCTCGCCTTCGCCCAGCCAGTCGCTGCCGTCCTGCTTTTTCAGCGGGCCGGTGAACGGGTGGTACGAGCCATCGGCAATCGAATCCTTCAATGCCAAGGCCTCGGCCTTGATCTCGGCTGGAACGCGGTCGGTGATGTCACCGATGCCCACCATTCCGGCTCCGATGCCGTCCCAGGTGTTCACGGTTTCCCAGTTGCCATCCATCACCGCCTTGGTGCGCGCGATGTAGTAAGGCGCCCAGTTGTCGATGATCGACGAGACACGCGGGCCGTCCTTGTATTCGGACATGTCCGAGGCCTGGCCAAAGCCGATCACGTTGCCTGCGTTCTGGGCGGCGGCCAGCGGCGCGGTCGAGTCGGTGTGTTGCAGGATCACGTCGGCGCCCTGTTCGATCAGAACCTTGGCGGCGTCCGCCTCTTTCGCCGGATCGAACCAGGTATAGGCCCAGACGATCTTGAACTCGACATCGGGGTTTACCTTCTTGGCGTGGATATAGGCCGAGTTGATACCCCGGATCACTTCGGGGATCGGGTAGGAACCGATATAGCCGATGACGTTGGACTCGGTCATGCTGCCAGCGATATGGCCCTGAACCGCGCGGCCTTCGTAGAATCGGGCGGAATAGACCGAGACGTTCGGCGCGGTCTTGTAGCCGGTGGCGTGTTCGAATTTCACGTTCGGGAATTTCTTGGCCACGTTGATGGTCGGGTCCATGTAGCCGAACGAGGTTGTAAAGATCAGATCGGCCCCTTCCAGTGCCATCTGGGTCATCACGCGCTCGGCGTCGGGGCCTTCGGGCACGGATTCGACGAACACCGTCTCGACCTGATCGCCAAACTCGGCCTCGACCGCCTGACGGCCTTTGTCGTGTTCATAGGTCCAGCCGCCGTCGCCCACCGGGCCGACATAGACGAAGCCGACCTTGGTTTTGTCCTGCGCCATGGCGCCGGTCGCCAGACCAATCGCCATTGCGGCAGTTGCCAGAAGTGATGTGATTTTCATGTGGTTTCTCCCCAAGTTGGTTCAGTTGGCCACTCTTAGTGTGTGGCATGGAAGGTCCGGCCAAGCGAAGCAGGCGCGCTGCTTTTGTCAGCCGAAAGGATCACAAGCACAAGGATCGTGATGATGTAGGGCGACATTGCCAGATACTCGACCGGGATGGCAACGCCCGCCGCCTGCAGGTTCAGCTGTACCACGGTCACGCCGCCGAACAGATAGGCGCCCAGCAGAACGCGCCACGGTTTCCAGCTGGCAAAGACCACCAGCGCCAGCGCGATCCAGCCGACGCCCGCGGTCATACCTTCGGTCCACTGCGGCACGCGGATCAGGCTGATATAAGCCCCGCCCAGACCGGCGCAGGCGCCGCCGAACATGATCGCCAGAATGCGGATGCGGATCACCTTGTAACCCAGCGCATGGGCGGCATCGTGGTTTTCGCCTACCGCACGCAGGATCAGGCCAACGCGGGTGTATTTCAGCACGTACCAGACCACCGCGATCAACGCGATGCCGAGATAGAGGATCAGGTCATGGCTGAACAGAATCGGGCCCACGACCGGCAGATCGCTGATGACGGGAATGTCCAGCCGTCCCATCTGTGGCGGCTTGATGCCGACATAGGACTGCCCCATCAGCGCGCTCAGGCCCAGTCCGAACAGCGTCAACGCCAGTCCGCTGGCCACCTGGTTGGCCAGCGCAATCTGGGTCAGTACCACGAACAAAAGTGACAGGATGGCGCCGCCGATGGCTGCAGCGATGAAGCCCAGCCAGGGCGAACCGGTCTCGACCGAGATGGCAAAGCCACAGATTGCGCCGACGATCATCATGCCTTCGACGCCAAGATTCAGAACGCCGGCTTTTTCCACCACCAATTCACCAATTGCGGCCAGCAGCAAAGGGGTGGCAGCAACCATCAGCGAGGCCACCAGCAGGACGGGATTGATTGCAGACAGGTCCATGGATCAGGCCACCTCTTTGCGGGCCGCACGGATGCGGTAGTTGGTCAGAAGATCGAGCGCCAGCAGGAAGAACAGCAGCATCCCCTGGAACACCTGGATCGCGGCGGCGGGCAGGCCTAGGCTGCCCTGGGCGATTTCGCCACCGATATAGGTCAGCGCCATCAGGCCACCTGCCAGCAGGATACCCACTGGATGCAGGCGGCCCAGAAATGCCACGATGATCGCAGTAAAGCCGTAGCCCACGTTGAAGTCGATCGAGATCTGCCCGGACGGTCCGGAGACCTCGAACAGCCCCGCCAGCCCGGCCAGCGCGCCGGACATGCCCAGACAGAACAGGATCAGCCGAGCCGGATTGACGCCCGCGAATTTCGCCGCGCGTGGTGCTTCGCCGGTCAGGCGGATGTGGAACCCGGTCATGTGACGGTTCAGCAGCACATAGGCAAAGATCACCGCGATAAAGGCCGCGACGACGCCCCAGTGCATGCCCGATCCTGCAAAGATCTCGGCATTATGGGCGCTGGCATAGGATTGCAGGTTGCGCGAGCCGGGAAAGCCAAAGCCTTCGGGGTTTTTCAGCAAGCCCAGCGAGACCGAGGCCAGCATCTGCTCGGCCACATAGACCAGCATCAGCGAGACAAGGATTTCGTTGGTGCCAAAGCGAACTTTGAGAAAGGCCGGGATGCTCGCCCACAGCCAGCCGCCGAACGCCCCCGCGATCACCATGATCGGGAAGATGTAGAACGCTTCCAGCGGATAAAAGGCCAGCCCCGCACCGGCGCCGAAAATGGCGCCCATGATATATTGACCCTCGGCCCCGATGTTCCAGATCCCGGCGCGAAAGCCCAGGGAAAGGCCGATCGCGATCAGCACCAGCGGCGCGCCCTTTACCAGCAGCTGCGGGCGGTAGAAAAAGGCGAATTCGCCAAACAGAGGCTCCCAGAAAATCGTCCGGATCGCCTCGACCGGGTTCTTGCCGAGGGCTGCAAACAACAGCCCGCCGAACACCATTGTCGCCAACACCGCAACCAGCGGTGTCGCCATCGACCAGGCCTGTGACGGCTGTGGCCGTTTCTCCAGCACGATCATCCGCTCATCCCCCTGTAGACTTCATCATTTTGTGAATACTCCCGCCCGAGGCGGCCGAACCCCTCAGACATGGGCCACCTCCATTCCGTGGGCGCCGCCCATCATCAGGCCGATCTCGTCCACCGTCAGGCCGACGGTCGTGCGCGGGGCGCTCAGGCGGCCTTCGTTCAGGGCAGCGAAGCTGTCCGAAATTTCCATCAGCTCATCGAGATCCTGACTGATGCAGACCACAGCGGCCCCCTTGGCCGCCAGGTCGAGAATGGCCTGCCGGATTGCCGCTGCGGCGGCGGCATCGACGCCCCAGGTCGGCTGATTGACCACCAGAACCTCTGGGTTCTGCAGCACTTCGCGGCCGATCACAAATTTCTGCAGATTGCCGCCGGACAGTGACCGGGCCGCGTTGTCCGGCCCCGGTGTGCGCACGTCGAACGCCTCGATGATCCGTTCGGCAAAGGCCCTGGTCTCGGACCATTTCAGAAAGCCGTTTTTTTCCAACGCCTCGCGTACCGATCCGGTCAGCAGCGCGTTTTCGGTCAGGCTCATGTCCGGCGCCGCCGCATGGCCCAGCCGTTCCTCGGGCGCGGTCAGCAGCCCCATGACGCGGCGCGCCGTTGGCCCCTTCCGTCCGATCGGCTTGCCAGCCATCTTCACCGCATCCGCGTCGGCCAGAATCTCACCCGACAACACGCCCAGCAATTCGTCCTGGCCGTTGCCGGCGACCCCGCCGATGCCCAGGACTTCGCCCTTGCGCACCGTCAGGTGCAGATTTTTCAGAGCAGTGCCGAATTCGGTGGGAGACGGCACGCTCAGTCCGCTGATATCCAGCGCCACGGCGCCGAACTCGCGGCCGGACCGCTGGGGCGTCTGCAGGGTCGAACCGACCATCATTTCCGCCATGTCGCGGGCCGAGGTCTCACGCGGAACACACTCGCCGACATTCTTGCCCAGACGCAGGATAGTGGCATGATCGCAGAGCGTGCGGATCTCTTCCAGCTTGTGCGAGATATAGAGGATCGACGTGCCCTCCGAGCGCAATTTCTGCAGCGTTTCGAAAAGGATATCGACTTCCTGAGGCGTCAACACACTGGTCGGCTCGTCCATGATCAACAGCTTTGGGTCCTGCAGAAGGCATCGGATGATCTCGACCCTTTGGCGTTCGCCCGCGGACAGATCGCCTACCGTCCGGAAAGGATCCAGCGGTAGACCATAGGTTTCCGAAACTTCGCGAATGCGCGAGGCCAGATCACCCATCGCGGGTGGGTTTTCCATGCCCAAAGCGATGTTCTCGGCCACGTTCAGCGCGTCGAACAAGGAAAAATGCTGAAACACCATTGCGATCCCGTCGGCGCGCGCGGCGCGCGGTTCGGGCGGGGCGTAGGTCTGACCGCGCAACAGCATGGTGCCGCTGTCCGGCTTCACCAGCCCGTAAATCATTTTCACCAGCGTGGATTTACCCGCGCCGTTTTCGCCCAGCAGCGCGTGCACCTCACCCTCGCCGATATCGAACGAGACGGTGTCGTTGGCCACGACGCCGGGATAGGCCTTGGTCAGCCCCTGCAAACTCAGAAGTGGTGTGGTCACGCGCTCAGATCCTTCTTCAAATCGTTCTGCATTGCGGGGCGCAGCATTCGTGCCGCCACACCCACCGCGATCATCTGCGGATGTTTGCCCAAGGACGGGTCACCAATCGGGCAGGTGATCCGGCCAATCCGCTCGGGCGCATGGCCCAGTGCGGCAAGCCGTGATCTGAACCGTGCCCATTTGGTAGCCGAACCGATCAACCCGGCAAAGCGGAAATCGTGCGAAAGCAAATGGTTGCACAACTCCAGATCCAGATTGTGCGAATAAGTCAACACCAGATGCTCGGCGTCAATGGGCGCGTGACGCACCAGTTCCGCCGGTTTGGCGGCGGGGACCGGGGTAACGCCCGCCGGGATAATTTCGGGGAAACGCTCGGGACCTGTATCAATCCAGGTGATCGACAGATCGGGCAGCGGCGACAGAACATCCACCAGCGCCCGGCCCACATGGCCCGCGCCCCAGATCCACAGCTTGCGCGCCGGTTGATGCACCGGCTCGATCATCCAGCCGTCGACCAGCTGCGGCTCGGGCTGAAGGCCCTGACCGCGCGCTCGTGCCAACACGCGCTTGACCGCCAGGGGGCGGAACCCGGAAACCTGCAAGGCCTCCGCTCTGATTTTCGCATCGGAAAACGGCACTGCCACTTGTCGGACGATCACGTCGCCTTCCAGTCGCGCCACAGATGCGGCGTCGTGAACCTCCGACACCAGCGATACCGCACCGCCGCAGCATTGGCCCAGATTGGGACCCAAAGCGTGGTGGCTAAGTCGCACGGCAACGTCCTGACACCGCGCGGCCTCGGCCGCCTCGAACTCCAGCGTTCCGCCGCCGATGGTGCCCGACTGTCCGCCGTCCCAGACCAGCATCGCCGCGCCCACTTCGCGCGGGGACGATCCCTTGATCGCGGCAATGACGACCCGCACCACGCGCCCGTGAGTCTTGACCGCCTCCCTCAAAGCCTCCCGATCAAATCCCATCGCGCACCCTCCGAACTCCGCGCCAGACCTCCTCCGCCGTGGCGGGCGCATCCAGTGCCGGATAGGCGCCGCCGCAGGCCGCCACCGCATTCGACAGAGCCAGCCATGCCGAGATGCCCAGCATGAAGGGCGGCTCGCCCACCGCTTTCGAGCGATAGATCGTGTCCTCGCGGTTCTGCCCGTCCCAGAGCGCGACATTGAAAATGTCGGGCCGGTCCGAGCAGGCGGGGATCTTGTAGGTCGACGGCGCATGCGTCGTTAGCCGCCCCTTGCCGTCCCAGACCAGTTCCTCGGTCGTCAGCCAGCCCGCGCCCTGCACATAGCCGCCCTCGACCTGCCCCACATCCAGCGCCGGGTTCAGCGAGGCCCCGGCATCATGCAGGATATCGGTGCGAAGAATGCGGTTCTCGCCGGTCAGCGTGTCCACCGCCACTTCGGTGATCGCCGCGCCATAGGCAAAGTAATAGAATGGCCGCCCATGGCCCTTGATCCGGTCCCATTCGATCTTGGGGGTCTTGTAGAATCCGGTGGCCGAAAGGCTGATGCGGCCCTGATAGGCCAGCGCCGCGGCCTCGGCGAAGGTATAGCGCGCCTCGCCCACCTCGGCATGATCATCGGCGAATTTCACCGTTTGCGGATCAGCCTGATGCCGCTCGGCCAGGAAATCGGACATCCGGTCGCGAATGGTGTCGCAGGCCGCCTTGACCGCCATGCCGTTCAGATCGCTGCCCGACGAGGCAGCCGTGGCCGAAGTGTTGGGCACCTTCGCGGTATCGGTCGCGGTGATCTTGATCGCCTCCAACGGAATGCCGAACCGGCTGGCCGCCACCTGCGCCACTTTCTGGAACAGGCCCTGTCCCATCTCGGTGCCGCCGTGGTTCAGATGCACCGAGCCGTCCTGATAGACATGCACCAGCGCGCCCGCCTGATTGAGATGGGTCAGCGTGAACGAGATACCGAATTTCACCGGCGAAAAGGCGATGCCCTTCTTGACCACCCGATTTTCGGCATTCCACTTGTCCACCGCCGTCTTGCGCGCGGCATAGTCGCTGGATTTCAGCAATTGTTCGGTTATCCCGTGCAGCTCGAAATCGGTAACCTCCATGCCATAGGGCGTGGTGTTTCCGCCTTCCGCCACCGGCCGGACCGGTGGTGCGGTGGTCACCTGTTCCACCCGGCCCAGACTGGTCAGGTCTTCATGCGGATCAACCGGGGTCAGCGGGCGCTCTGGCAAGTGCTCGGGAGCCATTCGCGGCGCATGCGCGGCCTCGTAATAATTGCGGCGCCGCAACTCGACCGGGTCGATTCCCAGCGCGTGGGCGGCATGATCCATCACCCGCTCGATCGCGACCATACCCTGCGGCCCGCCAAAGCCGCGATAGGCGGTGGCGGACTGGGTGTTGGTCTTCAGCCGGTGGCTTTCGATCCGCGCCGTGGGCAGCAGATAGGCGTTGTCGGAATGCAGCATTGCCCGGTCCGCCACCGGCAGCGACAGGTCCTGCGCCCAACCGCAGATGGCATATTGGTGGAACGAGACGCCCTGAATGTGGCCATGCTCGTCAAAACCCGCGCGATACGAGATGCGGAAGGCGTGGCGCTTGCCGGTGATGACCATGTCGTCATCGCGGTCATATCGCATTTTGCAGGCCTTGCCGGTGGCGCGGGCCGCCACGGCGCAGGCCACGGCCAGCGCGTTGCCCTGGCTTTCCTTGCCGCCGAATCCACCACCCATACGGCGGGTTTCAACCCTGACGCCATGCATTGGAACACCCAGCGCCTCGGCCACCTTGTGCTGAATCTCGGTCGGGTGCTGGGTAGAGCTGTGCACCAGCATGTCGCCGCCCTCGTTCGGCACTGCCAGCGCCGCCTGACCTTCCAGATAGAAATGCTCCTGCCCGCCCATCTCGAAAGTGCCGTCGATGACATGCGCCGCAGTGGCAATGGCCGCGTCGGCATCGCCCTTGGCATATATGCGCGGTCCTTCTTCGAACCGGCTGTCGGCGGCCAGCGCCTCGTCAACGGTCAGGATCGGAGTTTCCTCGTCATAGTCGACCTTGCCCAGCCGCGCCGCCTTGCGCGCGGCCAGATGGCTGGTGGCCACCACCAGAAACACCGGCTGGCCGACATAATTCACTGGGCCGTCCGATAACAGTGGCTCGTCATGGATCGAGGGCGAGACATCGTTGGCAAAGGGCAGGTCATCGGCCGTCATCACCAGAACGACGCCGGGGGCGCTTTTTACCGCGTCGAGGTTCATCGCTGAGATCCTGCCCCTGGCAATCGGGCTCAGGCCAAAGGCCAGATGCAGTGCGCTCTTGGGGGTTGGAATGTCATCGATATAGCGTGCGGTGCCTGCGACATGCAGCGGCGCCGCGTCGTGGGGAAGAGGTTTTGTCACGCTCATGCCGTCACCTCCAGAATATTGGTCACTTCGCCCTGATCCTCGGCGAAATAGCGTTCCAGCATCGCCTTTGCGGATTCCAGCCGGTATTCCGCCGAGGCGCGCATATCGGTGAGCGGCGTGAAGTCGGCGTCGAAAGCGGGCAGGGCGTTCCTGACGCTCGCCTGTGTCCAGGGCCGGCCGGTCAAGGCCGCCTCGACTTCGCTGGCGCGTTTCGGGATACCCGCCATGCCACCAAAGGCGATGCGGGCCCCGGTCACGGTTCCGTCCGAAACGGTGATGTTGAAACAACCGCACACGGCCGAAATATCCTGATCGAACCGCTTGCTCAGCTTGTAGCATTTCAACCGGTCCGGCTGACGGGCAAAACTGACACTTTCGACGAATTCGCCCGCAGCGCGGTCCTGTTTACCGTAGTCGACGAAGAACTCTTCCAGTGGCAGGTCGCGGCGGGTGTCGCCCTTGCGCAGGTGCAGCGTCGCGCCCAGTGCGATCAGCGCCGGGGGGTTGTCGCCGATGGGCGAGCCGTTGGCGATATTGCCGCCCACGGTGGCCGCATGGCGCACCTGAACGCTGGCATAGCGGCGGATCATTTCGGCATAGGACGGGTACAGATCGGCAAGTGCTGCGCCCATCCGGTTCATGTCCACCATCGCGCCAAGGCGCACGTGAGAATCCGTGATCTCAATCCGCTTCAGGTCGTCGCAGCCCGCCAGAAAGATTACCGGGTCCAGGTCGCGCAACTGCTTGGTCACCCAAAGACCCACATCCGTCGCACCCGCAACCAGTGTCGCGTCTGGATTGGTGGCATAAACCTCGGCCAGTTCATCCGACGACCGGGGCATCATCGGCGAGGTGGCTTCGGCTGCAACAGGTTTGTCCTGAACCCAGACTGGCACCGGCTGTTTTTCTGTCGCTTGAGCCGCGCGGATGATCGGCGCATAGCCGGTGCAGCGGCACAGGTTCCCGGCCAGCTGCGTGTCGTGATCGGTCGCGCCTTCGGCATGACTCGCCACCATCGACATCACGAAGCCCGGCGTGCAGAAGCCGCATTGCGATCCGTGGTGATCGACCATGGCCTGTTGCGCGGGGTGCATTTGGCCGTCTGGGCCGCTGGCCCCTTCGACCGTGCGCACAGCCTTTCCGTGCAGCTGCGGTAGAAACAGGATGCAGGAATTCAGCGCCTTGGCGCCGTCCTCATCCGTGACCATGACTGTGCATGCGCCGCAATCGCCCTCGTTGCAGCCCTCTTTGGTGCCGGTCAGCCCTTGCTCGTCGCGCAGCCAGTCCAGCAGCGTTGCGGTTGGCGGAACATCCGCCAATTCTACAGTCTCTCCGTTCAGAAGAAACGTGATGTTCATAAGTGAAACCCGTCGCCTTACCCCGTTGGCCCCAGTTGCCCTCCTTCGATGCGACGTAGAAAGAGGCGCGGGCTTATATTCATACATCAGGTTAGAAACAGCGGGTGCGATCTGGCAAGGAAAACTGCCCGTGAGGCGAAGGCGGGATCAAGGCCGGCGACATTTTGTCTCGCCCGTTTTTGACATAAGTCAATGAATGCTAGGAGTTTTTCCGCATTTTGTACGTTTGCGCCCCGAAGCACCTTCTGGATTCTCCGAATAATCTTCTGTCACTTTTTGGCATCCCGACAAGCCGGTTCCACCTTTCTCGCCGCGCACAGCTGGGCTAGCTTGGGCTCATGAGCAGCATCCCCCGATTCATTCACCTTCGCGTTCACACCGAGTATTCCCTGCTGGAAGGCGCCATGCGGCTGAAAAAGCTGCCGGGGCTTTGTGAAAAGATGGAAATGCCCGCCGTTGCGGTGACCGACACCAACAGCATGTTCTCGGCGCTGGAATTTTCCGTCACCGCCAGTGGCGCGGGCATTCAGCCGATTATCGGGTGTCAGGTGGATCTGGCCTATGTGCAGTCGCAGCCGGGCGAAAAAGCCAAAGCGCCTGCGCCGATGGTGCTGCTGGCGCAATCCGAGGCCGGGTATGAGAACCTGATGAAGCTGAGTTCCTGTCTGTATGTGGACAAGGGCGGGCAGTTGCCGCAGGTCACCTTGGAAGAGTTGGCCGAGCACTCGGATGGCCTGATCTGCCTGACCGGCGGGCCGGACGGACCTGTCGGGCGGTTGTTGCACCAGGGCCAACGCCCGGCGGCCGAGGCTTTGGTGGATCATTTGGCGGCGATGTTCCCGGATCGTCTGTACATTGAACTGCAGCGTCATCCGGGCGAGGACGGTCAGCCCGAGGCCGAGCGCCTGACCGAGCGTGGCCATGTCGAGATGGCCTATGCCAAAGACTTGCCTCTGGTCGCGACAAACGACGTCTTTTTCCCGACATCGGACATGTATGAGGCGCATGACGCGCTGATCTGCATTGCCGAGGGTGCCTATGTCGACCAGCAGGACGGCCGCCGCCGCCTGACCGCGCAGCACTATTTCAAATCACAGCAGGAAATGGTGACGCTGTTTGCCGACCTGCCTGAGGCCATCGAAAATACCGTCGAGATCGCCAGACGCTGCGCGTTCATGGCCTATCGCCGCGACCCGATCCTGCCGAAATTTGCCGATGACGAGGTGGCCGAGCTGCGCCGCATCGCCAATGAGGGTCTGCAGAAACGTCTGGCTGTGATCCCCCATGCGGTGACGCCCGAGGAATATCAGGAGCGGCTGGATTTTGAACTGGGCATCATCGAAGGGATGGGGTTCCCCGGCTACTTCCTGATCGTCGCCGACTTTATTCAGTGGGCCAAGGATCACGACATCCCAGTGGGACCGGGGCGGGGGTCCGGTGCGGGCTCGCTGGTCGCATATGCACTGACGATCACCGACCTTGACCCGCTGCGCTATTCATTGCTGTTCGAACGGTTCCTGAACCCGGAGCGGGTGTCGATGCCCGACTTCGATATCGACTTTTGCATGGACCGCCGCGAAGAGGTGATCCGTTACGTGCAGCAGAAATATGGTCGCGACAAGGTAGGGCAGATCATTACCTTTGGTGCGTTGCTGTCGAAGGCGGCTGTGCGCGATATCGGGCGGGTTTTGCAGATGCCTTACGGGCAGGTGGACCGCCTGTCCAAGATGATCCCGGTCGAAGGGGTCAAGCCCGTTTCCATCGAAAAGGCTCTGAAGGATGAACCGCGCCTGCGGGAAGAGGCGCGCAACGAAGAGGTTGTGGACCGCCTGCTCACCTACGGCCAGCAGGTCGAAGGGCTGCTGCGGAACGCATCGACTCACGCGGCAGGGGTTGTGATTGGCGATCGTCCACTGGACGCGCTGGTGCCTCTGTATCAGGACCCGCGTTCGGACATGCCCGCGACCCAGTTCAATATGAAATGGGTGGAACAGGCCGGGCTGGTGAAGTTCGACTTTCTGGGCCTGAAGACGCTGACCGTGATCCAGAATGCGATGGATTTGATCTTCAAATCCGGGCGTCCGCTGCATGTGGCGGCTGATGGCACCGAACTCTACGAACCCGCCGAAGGAGCCGAAAACCAGATCAACGCCATCCCGCTGGACGATGAGGCGACGTACAAGCTCTACTCGGCTGCCAAGACTGTGGCGGTGTTCCAGGTGGAATCCACCGGCATGATGGATGCGCTCAAACGCATGAAGCCAACCTGCATCGAGGATATCGTGGCCCTTGTGGCGCTCTACCGCCCCGGCCCGATGGAGAACATCCCGACCTATTGCGAAGTCAAGAACGGCCTGCGCGAGATCACATCCGTGCACCCTCTGATCGACCATATCCTCGAGGAAACGCAGGGCATCATTGTCTATCAGGAACAGGTGATGCAGATCGCTCAGGTGATGGCCGGGTACAGCCTCGGCGGCGCCGACCTGTTGCGCCGAGCGATGGGTAAGAAGATCAAAGAGGCGATGGACGCCGAGCGCCCGAAATTCGAAAAGGGCGCGGGTGAGAACGGCGTGGATGCCAAGAAGGCCAGCGAAGTCTTCGACCTGCTGGAAAAATTCGCCAATTACGGCTTCAACAAATCCCACGCTGCCGCCTATGCGGTGGTCAGCTATCAGACCGGCTGGCTGAAGGCGAACCATCCGGTCGAATTCATGGCCGGTGTCATGAACTGCGATATCCATCTGACGGACAAGCTGGCAGTCTACTTCGAAGAAGTCCGCAAGGGGCTGGGCCTGCCTTACGTTCCACCTTGTGTGAATCGCTCACTGTCGACGTTTGATGTGGTGAACGGCGAACTGGTCTATGCGCTGGGCGCGCTCAAGAATGTGGGTGTCGAGGCGATGAATCTCGTGGTCGCCGGTCGCGACGATAAACTCTTCGTCAACCTGTTCGATTTTGCCCGTCGGGTGGACCTGAAAAAGGTCGGCAAGCGCCCGCTGGAAATGCTGGCACGGGCAGGGGCGTTTGATGAACTCGACAAGAACCGCCGCCGCGTCTTCGACAGCCTCGAGGCGCTGGTCCAGTACTCGGCCGCGATTCACGAGCAGAAGAACTCGAACCAGGTGTCTCTGTTTGGCGAGGCCGGCGACGACCTGCCCGAACCTCGCCTTGCACCGACGCCCGACTGGCTGCCGGCCGAGCGGTTGAGCGAAGAGTTCAAAGCCATCGGTTTCTACCTCTCGGGCCACCCGCTGGATGACTACATGCCCGCATTGAAACGCAAGCAGGTGCAAACGCTGGATGAGGTGATGGAAAATGCCCACTCCGCCCCGCTGATCGCCAAGATGGCTGGTGTCGTCGCCGGACGGCAGGAACGGAAATCGGCGCGTGGCAACCGGTTCGCCTTTGCCCAGCTTTCCGACCCGACCGGGGCTTATGAGGTCACGCTGTTCTCGGAAACGCTGGAAAAGTCGCGCGAGTTCCTGGAGACCGGCGCGCAAGTGGTGCTGACCGTCGAAGCGACGATGGAGGCCGACCAGCTCAAACTGCTGGGCCGTTCGGTGGGGCCGGTCGATTCCGTCGTGGCCGATGCCGGGGCCACCGGTCTGCGAATCTTTGTGGACGAAGCGCAGGCCCTGCCCACCGTCGCCAAGGTGCTGGAGGACGCGGCGGGTGTGGCCAAGGGCGCCTCGCGCGGGCCGATCCAGTTGCTGCTGCTTGATCCGGGCTTGCCCGGCGATGTCGAAATGGATCTGGGTCGCGAGTTCCCCATCAACCCGCAGATCAAGGGCGCGCTCAAGTCGCTGGAAGGGGTAATGTCGGTCGAGGAGATCTGAGCCGCCACCGGCTTGTTGTCACAACGCCCGGCCCGCGTTAGGCTGGCCCTAATACAAGATATTCGCTGGATTTTGTAAGAGGAGGGCGGTCGCATGACGGCTTTCAATATTGGTATTGGCAAATTTTCTTTTGCGATGGCCTTGTCATTGGCGCTGGTGACAGCGGGGCAGGCGGTGGCTGACAAGAAAAAACAGGAAGATGCCCTCAAAGGTGCGCTGATCGGGGCCGGTGTCGGCGCGCTGATCGGTGACGGCAAGGGGGCTGCGGCGGGGGCTGTCGTCGGGGCCATCATCGGGGCCAACAAGGAGTAGCCGGGAGGGAACGGAATGCGTATTGACAAGCTTGCACGGCTCACCTGCGCCGCGTTGATCGCGGTACCCGGCCTGGCGCTGGCCGATGAAGAAGCCGATCAGATGGTGCAGCAGGCGCTGCCGGTGATGTATCATACCTGCGCCTCGGTCATCGAAGAGGCGAACGGGGATGACGCGTATGTTCTGGATGTGGTCGGCAAGATGACGGCCTTGTCGCTTTACAATCGTCAGATCAACATCGAGGATCACGCGTCCTCGGACGAAGACAAAGCAAAACTGCGCGAGGCATTTCTGACCGCGCTGCGTGACGGCTGCAGCGGGGACGAAGATGCTCTGCTGGCCGGGGTTGTGGACGGGGCGGTGAAATCGACGCTGGGTCTGTGAAATCCGCGGATTTGCGGGTGTTACAGCACGCCCACTCCACAGCGCACCAGTCCCCAGCCCTTGTCGACCCCTGAGGCCTTCAGGCCGGACACAAGGCGGTTGGACAAAAAGAAGAGTTTGGGCACCAATGGGTCCAGCCAGATATCCGGGCCTCCCAGCGCTTCGGGAACAACGACAAGCTCGGATTCCCGGTTGCTTCTGGGGAGATAGCGTGCGCCATGGCGATTGTTCAGCGGTGAACGAATATCACCTTCCGGCCCCAGCGCCTCATAGTTGCCCATCGAGCGTTTGTTCGCCACATTCAGAAAGTAGTAGGGCTCGGATGTGGTCAGGTAGCTTTCGGTCGAATCCATCAGCGTCAGCGGGTGAAACACCGTCTTGCCCAGATCATACTGTTCCAGCACGGCCTTTGCGGAATCGGACACCATCGGCCACCCTCCGCCACTGATAAATGGCGCGGTGTAGTCTTCAGCTCTGGAGTTGTAATGCCAGACATCCCCGACCTGTTCCTTGGTCAGGATGTCGCCACGCTTCCAAGCCTGTGCAGCGGCGTTTAGTATTTTGTTGAATTTCTCGACTATCTCTGGGGTTTGTTTCTTTTCCCAACTGTCAGTGTATTCCCGACGGGATACACCGTCTATCGCGTTGATATTGTTGACCGTTGTGGCAACCCACACGCAGGGTTCACCATCCGACTTTTCAGCCATCACAACGCCCTCAATAATGCGGCGGGCGTTCATCGCCCAGCACGATCCCGCCCGATCCTTCCTGCTCGCGCGCCGCTTCGCGCTGCATCAGCATCTCGACTCGGCGGGTCAGCCGGTCGATCTCGGCCTGTTGCCGGGTGACGACCGCGTTCAACTCGTCCACGGTGCGGGTCAGATGGGCGATCTGTTCTTCCAGATGCTGCATCGGCAGGCTCCCTGATTGTGCTGCCCCCGCTCATACAGGCGCGACGTCACACTTGCCAGCCCCGCCACCCAAGGCAAGGCTGAAAAGCAAGAGGGGACCGCCATGACCATTCTGACAAACATCACCGGGCCGATCACGACCATCGCCATCAACCGCCCCGAGGCTCGCAACGCGGTCGATCCCGCCACGGCGCAGGCGCTTTATGCTGCGTTTCTCGCCTTCGAGGCGGACGAGACGCAACAGGTCGCCATCCTGACCGGCACGGGCGGCTATTTCTGCGCGGGCTTCGACCTCAAGTCGGCGGGATCGGGACAGGCGGACAATTGGATCGCCTCGCTGGACATTCCCGCCGACTGGACCGATCCGATCAACGACCCGCGCCCCGGCCCGATGGGTCCGTCGCGGCTGATGCTCTCCAAGCCGGTCATCGCCGCGATTGAAGGCCCGGCAGTGGCGGGCGGTATGGAACTGGCCGCGTGGTGCGACATGCGCGTGATGGCCGAGGGTGCGGTGACCGGCGTGTTCTGCCGCCGCTGGGGTGTGCCGCTGATCGACGGCGGCACTGTCAGGCTGCCCGCGATTCTGGGGCAGGGGCGGGCCAACGACCTGATCCTTACCGGACGCCCCGTCGACGCGAACGAGGCTTTGGCCCTGGGCTTCGCCAACCGGACTTGCCCCGAGGGCGAGGCATTGGCGGTGGCGCAGGATCTGGCCCGCGATCTGGCCCGCTTTCCGCAGGCCTGTCTGCGCGCCGATCACCTTTCGGCCCGGATGCCACCCGCCGATCTGGCCGCCGCCCTGCGCCGCGAATGGCGCTCGGCCGCCGCATTCACCGCCGAGGGTCGCGCCGGTGCCGCGCAGTTTGCCGCGGGCAAGGGGCGGTCGGGGGATTTCAGCGAAATCTAACGGATTGCCCCGAGGAATGATCAGGGACAGGCGGCTGCGGCAGCGCATTACCTTGCCCCTGCGTGGACCATCGGCTAGACCGCGCGCGAAACAGGAATATCCGCAAGGACGCCCCAAATGGCCAAGCCCAAGAAACAGCCCCGCCCCAAGGCAATCACGCCGAAAGGGTTTCGCGACTATTTCGGCTCGGAAGTTACGCAGCGCACCGAGATGCTGCGGACCATCGCGGGTGTCTATCATCGCTACGGGTTTGATGCACTGGAGAGCAGCGCGGTCGAAACCGTCGAGGCGTTGGGCAAGTTCCTGCCCGATGTCGACCGCCCGAACGAGGGTGTGTTTGCCTGGCAGGAATTCGACGAGGGCGGCAATGGCGACTGGATGGCCTTGCGCTATGACCTGACCGCGCCGCTGGCGCGCGTTTATGCGCAGCACCGCAACGACCTGCCCACCCCCTATCGCCGCTATGCGATGGGTCCGGTCTGGCGCAATGAAAAGCCGGGACCGGGGCGCTTTCGCCAGTTCTATCAGTGCGACGCGGATACTGTCGGAACGGCCTCGATGGCTGCGGATGCCGAGATCTGTGCGATGCTGTCGGACACGCTGGAAACCGTCGGCATACCGCGCGGCGATTATCTGGTGCGAGTCAATAACCGCAAGGTGCTGAACGGCGTGCTCGAGGCGATGGGTCTGGGCGAAGACGCCGCCGCCCGCGACAGCGTGCTGCGCACCATCGACAAGTTCGACAAAGTGGGCGAGCAGGGTGTGCGCGAGCTTCTGACCAAGGGCCGTCTGGATGCCTCGGGTGCGTTCATCGACGGGGTGGGCCTGAGCAATGATCAGGCCGAACCGGTGATTGCCTTCCTGACCTCCAAGGCTGCGGATACAGCCGGAACACTGACGAATTTGCGCATCGCCGTGGGCGATAGCAAGATCGGCGCGGATGGAATTGCTGAACTGGAACAGATCGGTGCCCTGCTGGATGCGGGTGGCTATGGCGCGGATCGGATCGAGATTGACCCTTCGGTCGTGCGCGGCTTGGGCTACTACACCGGACCGGTCTACGAGGCCGAACTGACCTTCGAGGTATTTGACGAGAAAGGCCGCAAGCGGCAGTTCGGGTCTGTCTCGGGTGGCGGGCGTTATGACGATCTGGTCAAGCGCTTCACCGGGCAGGAAGTGCCCGCGACCGGTATCTCCATCGGTGTCGACCGCCTGCTGGCCGCGCTGCGCGAAAAAGGCCGGATCAGCGCGCAGGCTACTGGGCCGGTGGTTGTTACAGTGATGGATCGCGACCGCATGGCCGACTATCAGGCCATGGTGGCCGAGCTGCGCAATGCAGGCATCCGGGCTGAGGTCTATCTGGGCAATCCCAAAAACTTCGGCAACCAGTTGAAATACGCCGACAAGCGGAACTCGCCCATTGCGGTGATCGAGGGTGGCGACGAAAAGGCGGGTGGCATCGTGCAGATCAAGGACCTGATCCTTGGCGCGAAGATCGCCGAAAGCGCCACGCTGGAGGAATGGAAAGAACGCCCCAGCCAGTTCGAAGTGCCGCGGGGTGATCTGGTTTCGAAAGTGCGTGAAATTCTGGACAGTCAGGACTAGGCCATGCCCAATCGTTCCCAGATTCAGGCCCGCGCCGCGATGATGCGTGTCCGGTTCGAGGCCGCGGGCGGACAAGTTGTGGACCCGCCCCTGCTGCAACCGGCGGGCACACTGCTGGACCTCTATGGTGAAGACATCCGCGCCCGTGCCTATGTCACATCTGACGCGCTGCGGGGCGAACAGATGCTGCGCCCCGATTTCACTGTTCCGGTGGTGCAGATGCACATGAATGACGGGGCAGAACCGGCCCGCTATACATATTCGGGCGAAGTGTTTCGGCGTCAGGAACTCGACCCGGACCGGGCCAATGAATACGTGCAGGTGGGCTATGAGGTGTTCGACCGCGAAGACCCGGCTGCGGCGGATGCCGAGGTTTTCTCGCTTTTCGCCCTGCAACTGCGTGGGCTGCCCTTGCGGGCGGCCACCGGCGATATCGGCATCCTGATTGCGGCCGTTCAGGGATTGAACACCACTGAGCGTCGCAAAGCCGCGCTGATGCGCCACCTGTGGCGTCCACGGCGGTTCCGGGCGTTGCTAGATCGCTTTTCGGGGCGCGCACCCGAACCGGCAAGCCGCAAGGCGCTGCTGGTCGCCGAGAACCCGATGGCATGCGACGCTCCGGTGATCGGTAAACGCAGCCCGGTGGAAGTCATGGAACGGATCGAAGCCCTGCGCGCCGATGCCGCCGAAGGGCCGATTTCGGATCACGAGATCGCCGGCCTCGAAACCCTGATGGCGGTGCGCGAGACGATGCCATTCGCGCTCGAACGTTTGCGGGACGTGGCGGTGGACCTGCCTCGGATCACCCCGGCGCTGGACCGGCTGGAAACCCGCATCGCGGCGCTGGCGGCGCGCGGCGTCGATGTGGCCAGGCTGGATTTCGAAGCCGCCTATGGACGGACCTCGATGGAATATTACGATGGCTTCGTCTTTGGCTTTTATGCCGAAGGCCGCCCCGATCTGCCGCCGGTCGCCACCGGCGGGCGTTATGACGCGCTGACGCGTCATCTGGGCAATGGTCAGGAAATCCCTGCTGTCGGCGGCGTGCTGCGCCCCGACCTGATGCTGGAGATCGAGGAGGCCGCAGAATGAACGTGAAACTGGGTGTCCCCTCCAAAGGCCGGCTCATGGACAAGACCTTCGCCTGGTTCGAAAAGCGGGGCGTCACGCTTAGCCGTGCCGGGGCCGACCGTGAATATGCCGGTCGCGTGGACGGCATTGACGGGGTGTCTCTGGTGCTGCTTTCCGCCGGTGAAATTCCCCGCGAACTGGCGGCGGGGCGGATTCACCTCGGCGTGACCGGAACCGACCTGATCCATGAAAAACTGCCGCGATGGGAGCAGCAGTTGGAACAGATGGCGGCGCTGGGCTTTGGTCAGGCCGACCTGGTCGTGGCTGTCCCGGCCTGCTGGGTTGACGTGGACACGCTGGATGATCTGGACGCGGCGGCCTCGGCCTTTCGCAGCAACCACGGCCACCGCTTGCGGGTCGCCACCAAATACCACCGCCTCGTGCGCGAGTTCCTGAACGGGGCCGGTGTCGCGGATTATACGCTGGTCGACAGCCAGGGCGCGACCGAAGGTACCGTCAAGAACGAAACCGCCGAGGCGATTGCGGATATCACGTCAAGCGGCGAAACCCTGCGCGCCAACCACCTGAAAATCCTGTCGGACGGTCTGGTGCTGAGGTCGCAGGCCACCCTGTGGCGCAGCCGGGTAGCGGCCTGTGACGACAATCAGAAACGGACGCTGAAGACCCTGATCGAAAGGCTACGCTGACCGCGCGGCCTAAAGCACGCCGATTTCGGCCAGCGCCCGGTTCAACTCCTCCGGCAGCGCATCATCCTGCATCCGCCCTTTGGGCAGGTCGGGCGGTGTGTCTTCGGGTTTCAGATAGCGCCAGCCCTGAAACGGGCGTTTCTGCGCGCTCTGGGTGCGGTGAAGTTCCGGCTCCAGCACGATGGCACAGCGGCGGATGCCGTCCTCGCGTATCACCTCGTCCAGCCGCAGAATACGCTGGCGGCACTGCACCAGCCCCTTGATCACCCAATAGATCGAGCCGCCGTTCAGAATCTCGACCTCGCGCTTGGGCCACATGCGGGTGACGTGGCGCGGCAGGCCGTCGCTGGTTTGGGCGGCGCGCGTGTGCTGCCACTCGGCCAGCGTATTGACGCTTTCCGAACCGACTGACAGTTTGATCAGGTTCACATACTTATCCACAGTTTTCCCACAGAGTCGCCCCACGACCTTTCCTGATATTGTAGAGCAACGACGGCAGCCATCAAGTTGTTGTGGCGTTCCGCAACTCATTTGGTCTATCTTGTATTCCACTTTGCTAAACAGGAATCGCCAATGAGCCGCTTTGCCGCCCCCATCGCCGAGCAGATCTGGGACATGAAGTACCGCTTCAAAAAGGCCGACGGCGCGCCCGTCGACCAGACGGTCGAGGACACCTGGCGGCGTATCGCCCGCGATCTGGCGAAGATCGAGGGGGACTCTGCGCATTGGGGGCAGAAGTTTTACGAAGCGTTGGAGGATTTCAAATACCTTCCCGCCGGGCGCATCACCGCAGGCGCGGGCACGGCGCGGCAGGTGACCCTGTTCAACTGTTTTGTCATGGGCACGGTGCCCGACAGCATGGCCGGTATCTTCGACATGCTGAAAGAGGCTGCATTGACGATGCAACAGGGTGGCGGCATCGGTTACGATTTCTCGACCATCCGTCCGCGCGGCGCGGATGTACATGGCGTTGCGGCGGATGCCTCGGGGCCGCTGTCGTTCATGGATGTGTGGGATGCAATGTGCCGCACCATCATGTCCGCAGGCTCGCGCCGCGGTGCGATGATGGCGACCATGCGCTGCGATCATCCAGATATCGATCAGTTCATCACCGCAAAATCCGATCCTGCCCGCCTGCGGATGTTCAACATGTCAGTGCTGGTGACGGACGCCTTCATGGAGGCGGTCAAAGCCGACGGCCCGTGGGAACTGGTGTTTGGTGACAAGATCTATCACACCGTTCAGGCGCGTGATCTGTGGAACAAGATCATGCAGGCCACCTATGACTATGCCGAGCCGGGCGTGATATTTATCGACCGGATCAATCAGGCCAACAACCTGAGCTATGTCGAGACCATCGCGGCGACCAACCCCTGTGGCGAACAACCCCTGCCACCCTATGGCGCGTGCCTGCTGGGTTCGATTAATCTGGCGCGTCTGGTGGCCGAGCCATTCGAACCGGGCGCGCATCTGGACGGGACCGCGCTGCAGGACCTGGTCGCCACCGCCGTGCGCATGATGGACAATGTGGTTGACGCGTCAAAATTCCCGCTGCCGGAACAGGCGGCCGAGGCGCAGGCCAAGCGCCGCATCGGGCTGGGCGTCACCGGTCTGGCCGATGCGCTGCTGATGCTGGGCTTGCGCTATGGCTCGGACGAGGCGGCGCGTCAAACCGAGAAATGGTTGCACGCGATCGCCCGCGCTGCCTATCTCGCGTCGGTGGACTTGGCCAAGGAAAAAGGGGCGTTCCCCCTGTTTGATGCCGACGCCTATCTGTCCAGCGGCACCATGCAGCGGATGGACGAAGATGTGCGCGATGCCATCCGGGAACATGGCATCCGCAACGCGTTGTTGACCTCGATCGCCCCGACAGGGACGATTTCCCTTTACGCGGGCAACGTGTCTTCCGGTATCGAGCCGGTCTTTGCCTATGCTTATACGCGCAAGGTGCTACAGAAGGATGGTTCTCGTACCGAGGAAGAGGTCGTGGATTACGCCGTGCAGCTGTGGCGCGACAAATTCGGCGACAAGGCGCTGCCGGATTATTTCGTCAACGCGCAAACCCTGTCGCCCTCGGATCACGTCAGGATGCAGGCGGCGGCGCAGAAATGGATCGACAGCTCGATTTCCAAGACCATCAACTGCCCCGAGGATATTAGCTTTGACGCCTTCAAGGATGTTTACATGCAGGCTTGGGATCAGGGCTGCAAAGGGTGCACCACCTATCGACCCAATGAAGTGACCGGCTCGGTCCTGACCGTCTCGGAAAGCGCCGACAAGGCACCCGGCGAAAGCGCCGGCGCCCCGCATGAAGTCGAGGGCGGTGACGTCATTTACATGTCCGAGCCGCTGGACCGCCCACAGGCGCTGGAAGGCAATACCTACAAGTTGAAATGGCCAGACAGCGAGCATGCGATCTATCTGACCATCAACGACATCATCATCGGTGGCCGCCGCCGTCCGTTCGAGGTGTTTATCAACTCGAAGAACATGGAGCACTACGCCTGGACGCTGGCGCTGACACGGATGATCTCGGCGGTGTTCAGGCGCGGCGGCGACGTGTCATTCGTGGTCGAGGAACTGAAGGCCGTGTTCGACCCGCGCGGCGGGGCCTGGATTAAGGGCAAATACATCCCTTCGATTCTTGCCGCGATTGGTGGCGTGATCGAACAGCACATGGTCGCCATCGGTTTCCTGGAGGGTGAGGGGATGGGACTGAAATCCGACCCCCAGGCACAGGTGGTCAATGCCGGAGAGCCGCGCGGCAAGGCCTGCCCAAACTGCGGCCAATACGACATGCAGATGATCGAGGGTTGCATGACTTGCCGCAGCTGCGGCTATTCCAAGTGTGATGGATGAATAGCAACTGTATTTCTCAGGCGGTCTGAGGGGACCAATCGGATCAGGCTAGCCAGTTCACCATTGTGGCCAGTTGATTGCGCCGGCCTTTGGCTTGGTGCTCAAAAACAATAGGGGGGTCACGATGGAACTGATTTACGTAGATGGTTCGCCATTTGCACGAGTGGTCAGAATTTTGGTTCATGAGTGGCGGCTTGCAATTGAGTTCACTGAAGTACCCTTTCCTTTGCCACCTGAAATAGATGCATTAACGCCCATGGGGCAGGTGCCACTCTTGACTCGCGAAGGCCAGCCTCCTTTGTTTCCAACGCTCAATATAATTGAGCATCTGGCCAGTCTTGCCGCCGAAGTTGTCCCGTTTCCCTATAACGATCAAACACGTGAGAATCTGGTGATTGCTCTTTCTGCCGGCGACGTATTGGCTCAGGCAGCATATCAGCAATGGGCTGGACTTGGCCAATTTTCCGAAAACGGATTGGGTTTTGAACCGGGTGCGCGAAACTTGGATAGATTCATTCGAACGATACATTGGTTGTCCGAACAAACTGAAATCGAAGAGATTGCCAGTATGGTCGCCGCCGTTTTTCTGTACTGGGCGCGTGATCGCGAGGTCGCCGGGCTAAAATTGGCTGATGCGCGCTTTGATCGTTTTGAATCGTTGTTTTCGCGCCCCAGTTTCCAATTGACTAAACCCCGGCCGCACATGCTTGCAGCTGCCGATCAGCCACCAGATGGTCTCATTGAGTGAAAAACTGTCGATAGTTCATCTGACCAAGCGTCTGCTTTGGGGCTCAGACCTGCCCAATGCATCTGCGGCGTTTCCCAAAGAACAGGCAACCGGACAACGGCCATTCAAACCGCGGTAAGATTCAGGTGCCAGCGCGGTGCCGATGTCTGGGCCTTGCGGGCGGATTGGAGGGCATACCATGCCAAGAGAACAACTTCCCGCCGTCACCCCGAAACGAAGAGCCTGGAGAAAGGGCCGGATCATCGGCCAGAAACGGCCACCGTTGCCGAAACAGGTCTGGGCAATCCGCGCGAGGCTCGAACTGGCAGGAAACCCGCGATGACCGATGTCCCAAGGTCTTCCTCT
The DNA here is from genome assembly GCF_056541825.1 of Ruegeria sp. AF8. Taxonomy (NCBI): domain Bacteria; kingdom Pseudomonadati; phylum Pseudomonadota; class Alphaproteobacteria; order Rhodobacterales; family Roseobacteraceae; genus Ruegeria; species Ruegeria sp. AF8. The sequence continues at coordinate 44,277 of NZ_JBQFYW010000019.1, forward strand.
CAGCCATAGCTCGCGCGGCAATTGTCATCTACCGGTTGTGAATCCTGACCCTAGTTTTGAGCCTCTGCCCGACTAAGTTTTTTGAAGACACAAAACTGCTACCACTGACGTCGATATTTGAGAGTAGGGCGTCTCAGTACACGGTGTTGGAAGCCTGCTCAGGTGACGAAGTACGAGAGAAATTCTCAGCACATTTCGATCACCCGCGCCTGGGCGCGGATCATCCGTTTCTCGTCTTTAGACCAATTCCGCCGCCTGCGCCGCTTTGCCACCTTCAACCCCGATAGTGTCCACTTACTCGCCAATGGACACTATCCCTCACTAACGGCGGCCGTCAGTGCAGGCAGACCGGGCGGTTACCCGAAAAACGTTTGTTGCGTCAGAACAGCCGGGCGGGGACAACAGGGGTTTGAAAGCGCAAGGGTCCGGGCCTATACCTGCGCTAGAGGTCGTTCAAGAGGAGAGGGTGCCATGGCCAACCCAACCGCCGCAATGCTCGTGATCGGGGATGAAATTCTGTCGGGCCGCACCCGCGATGCCAACATGCATTTTCTGGCGGGCGAACTGACCAAGCACGGCATCGACCTGAAAGAGGTGCGCGTTGTCAGTGACGATCCGGAAGCCATCGAAACCGCGGCCAAAGAGCTTTCGGACCGGTTCGACCATGTCTTCACCAGTGGCGGCATCGGCCCGACCCATGACGACATCACCGCCGATTGCATCGCCCGCGCCTTCGGTGTCGGCATCGACGTGCGCGACGACGCCCGCGCGCTGCTCGAGGCGCATTACGAAAAGACAGGGCTGGAACTCAACGCCGCCCGCATGCGCATGGCCCGCATTCCGGATACGGCGGAACTGATCGGCAATCCGGTCTCGACCGCGCCGGGCTTTACCCTGGGCAATGTGCATGTAATGGCAGGTGTGCCGCTTGTGTTCCAGGCTATGGTGGCAAGCATCCTGCCGACACTGACCGGCGGCGCGCCGCTGTTGTCGCAGACCCTGCGCGTGGACCGGGGCGAAGGCGATATTGCCGAAACGCTGTCGCGGCTGGCCGACGGGTTCGGCGATCTGACCATCGGCTGTTATCCATTTCAGGTGAACGGTGCCTTCGGCGCCAATGTGGTGATCCGGGGTACCGACGGCGCACGCGTCGACGCCGCCATGACCCGTCTGGCGAAGGAGCTTGAGCTTTGAGCACCGACTGGGCAGAGGTCGTCGACGGCACCTGGCCAGCTGCCCGCTTCATGCGGTCGGGGCCGTTCATGTTGCGGCAAGGGCAGGGGGGCGGCTCGCGCGTGTCGGCGGCCAGCCGCATCGGCGAGGTCGCTGCGGCAGATATCGACGCCGCCGAGGCGGACATGCAGGCGATGGGGCAAAAGCGCCTGTTCTGCCTGCGTCCGGTTGACGAGGCGCTGGATGCGCAACTTGCCGCCCGCGGCTATGAAAAATTTGATGCGGTCAACCTCTATGCCTGCCCCGTCGCGCATCTCACCGACATCCCCATCCCCCGCGTCACCGTCTTTACCTTATGGGAGCCGCTGGCGATCATGCGCGAGATCTGGGCGCAGGCTGGTATCGGCCCGGAACGGCTCGCCGTGATGGACCGCGCCGGGGGGCCAAAGACCGGCCTGCTGATGCGCCACCGCGACAAACCCGGCGGCACCGGTTTTGTTGCCATTCACGACGGCGTTGCCATGGTGCACGCTCTGGAGATCCTGCCGCATCAACGGCGTCAGGGTCTGGGACAGTGGGCTGTGCGCGGCGCGGCTTTTTGGGCGCTGGACAATGGGGCCGAGACGCTTAGCGTGATCTGCACCAAGGCGAACAAGGCGGCCAATGGCCTCTATCGCTCTCTCGGCATGGATCTTGCGGGAGAGTATCACTATCGCCAGCTTGTCTGAGGGGAGAAAGACAGTCGTGACCGATCACACCACCCAGCCCACCGCGCTCGACCTGCCGATGGTGGACCCGCTGCCGCCCGAGACGCAGAAGTACTTCGACATCTGTGTCGAGAAACTGGGCATGGTGCCCAACGTTCTCAAAGCGAACGCTTTCGATGTCGACAAGCTGAACGCGTTCACGGCGATGTATAACGACCTGATGCTGGCCGATAGCGGCCTGTCCAAGCTGGAACGCGAGATGATTGCGGTGGTCGTGTCGTCCATCAACAAGTGCTTTTACTGCCTGGTGGCCCACGGCGCCGCGGTGCGTCAGTTGTCGGGCAATCCGCAACTGGGTGAAATGCTGGTGATGAACTATCGCGTCGCTCCGCTGGACATCCGTCAGCGCGCCATGCTGGATTTTGCCGCCAAAATGACCATCTCCAGCGCCGAGATCGAGGAACCCGACCGTCAACGCCTGCGCGACACCGGTTTCACCGACCGCGACATCTGGGATATCGCCAACGTGACCGGCTTTTTCAACATGTCCAACCGCGTCGCCAGCGCCACCGCGATGGTGCCCAATGACGAGTATCACGCACAGTTCAGATGATCCGCTGCCTTGTCGCCTTCTGCTTTGCTCTGATGGCCGCCCCGGCGGCGGCGCAGGAACTGACGCTGCCCAGCGGTGCGCGACAGCTGACCGAACGGATCAGCGCGCTGGACAGCTATGAACTGCCGGTTGGGGTCTTTTCCGGTGACGCCGTTCCCTCGCGCATGATCGAAGGTCGCGTCGAGCGCCGGACATGGCGGGTGCGCTCCGGTTCCCGGACCACGTTGCAGATCCTCGCGCCGATGCGGGATCAGATCACGGCACAGGGTTTTGAGATCCTGCTGGATTGCGACGCAGCGCAATGCGGCGGTTTCGACTTCCGTTTCGGCACCGAGGTGGTGCCGAATCCGGATATGTATGTGGCATTGCGCGACTATCGCTTCGTCTCGGCGGTACGTGGCGACGAGGCGCTGAGCCTGCTGGTCAGTCGCAATCCGCCGGACGCCTATCTGCAGGTGATCAGCGTTGGGCCCGCTGATGTTCAGGCCGAAACACCCTTTGTCGTCTACGAAACCGAAGATGGCTCTCAGGGGGTGCTGGCGGACCTGCGCCTGAATGGCCGCGCCATCCTCGAAGATCTGGATTTCCAAACCGGTGCCGATGCGCTGGGGCCGGGACCGTTCGCGTCGCTGAAAACGCTCGCGGAGTTGCTGGCCGAAAACCCCAAACTGCGCCTTGCGCTGGTCGGTCACACTGACGATGTCGGAACGTTGGAAGGCAACACCGCCCTCAGCAAACGCCGCGCCCAGTCGGTTCTTGACCATTTGGTGGCGGAACACGGCGTCGATGCCGAACGGCTCGAGGCCGAGGGCGTCGGTTATCTGGCGCCGCTGACCTCGAACCAGACGCCCGAGGGTCGCGATCGCAACCGGCGGGTCGAGGCGGTCTTGCTGGGCGGCTGACCGCTGGCATTTGCTTTGCGGGGCCCTAAGCTTCCTGTCATGCTGACCGCAGGAGAACAGATCATGCCCAACGTTTCCACCAACAAGCCCGCCGCGCTGATCATCGGGGCCGGTGCCGGATTGTCGGCCTCTTTCGCCCGCGAATTGGCTGGGGCCGGATATGCGGTGCATCTGGCGGCCCGGAATACCTCCGATCTTGCGGAACTGGCCGCCGAAACCGGTGCCGAGACCCACGCGCTCAATGGCACCGATGCCGACGGCATGGCCGCGCTTGTCGCGTCTCTGCCGGGCGAATTGCGCGTCGCCTGCTACAATCCTTCTGCCCGCCAGCGCGGCCCGATTACCGACCTGGACCCCGAAACCGTGCGCAAAGCAGTCGAAGTTACGGCCTATGGCGCGTTTCTGCTGGGGCAATGCGCGGCCAGGCGCATGCTGGCGCAGGAACCGTCACAGGGCCGTCGGGGCACCATTCTGTTCACCGGCGCGTCGGCGGGGGTCAAGGGCTTTCCCCTGTCGGCACCCTTTGCCATGGGCAAGTTCGCGCAGCGGGGCCTGGCGCAATCCATGGCGCGCGAATTGCACCCCAAGGGTATCCACGTGGTCTGGATCAATATCGACGGCGCGATTCGCAGTGCCACGCGAACCGAACCGGCGGATGCCCCCGACAGCATGCTGAACCCCGATGCCATCGCGCGCGAATACATGCACCTGATTGCCCAGGACCGCTCCGCATGGTCGAACGAGCTGGATATCCGGCCCTGGCTCGAAAACTTCTAATTCGTGGGCCGCAATCCCAGCTTGCGCATGTTGCTCGGCGCCATGTGACAATGAACTTTGAAGCTGCGTGAAACCCTTCTTTGCGTCGCGAACCGGACCGCCAGCGCAACTTCTGTATCCGCCATGACACGGAAATGCCGGATCTGGTAACCCGGCACCGTTCTGCAAAAGAAAAACCCGCGCCACTGGCGCGGGCCGCCGTAGTACCGGGAGGGAGACACTTACCAGTCCATTGGACCTTTTTCGGCGAAGGCGTCGACGAGGAAGTCGATGAAGGCCCGCACTTTCGGCTGCGTGAACCGGCCGGGCGGGTAGACGGCATAAATCCCCTGCACCTCATCGGGCAGCGAGGGCATAGCATCCTCGACAAGCCCCTGTTTCAGCGCGTCCGAATACAGGTAGCTGGGCAGATATGCGATCCCCAGCCCCGAGATTGCGGCATTCAAAAGCGACTGACCGTCGTTCACACTTAGCCACCCAGCAGTGCGAACCTGCCGTTTTTCCCCCGACGGTGCGGTCAGTTTCCAGACATTGCCCGAAGACTGGCTGGAATAATGCAAGAGCTTGTGCTCGTTCAATTCGTCGATCTTGGCCGGCCGGCCATATTGTCTGATATATTTCGGCGACGCGATCATGCGCTTGGTCGTCTCGGTCAGCTTGCGCGCGCGCAGCGTGCTGTCCTCCAGTTCACCGATTCGTACCGCAACGTCGAACCCTTCCGAGATAAGTTCAACGTAACGGTTGTTCAGAACCATGTTGACGGTGATGTCCGGAAAGCTGGCCAGAAAGCTCGACAGAACCGGCGAAAGGTGATTGACGCCGAAATCCGTGGCCACACTGATCCGCAGCAGGCCCGAGGGCGCCGACTGCATCGAGGTAACAAGCGCGTCGGCCTCGCCCGCGTCGTTCAGCACCCGGCGCGCGCGGTCGTAATAGGCCAGCCCGATTTCCGTCGGCGATACCCGCCGCGTCGTCCGGTTCAGCAGCCGTGCCCCCAGCCGCGCCTCAAGGCTTGAGACATGCTTGGAAACCGCCGATTTGGAAATGCCCATCTTCTTGGCGGCGTCGGTAAACCCACCCTGATCCACCACATTTGCAAAGGCTTCCATTTCGGTGAGTCGATCCATACCGCTACCCTAAGTCATCGTTATTTCATTCCGTTGTGACACCAAATCTGGGCGAGAACTGGGCAAGGAAGGGATAATATCGCGAATTTGCCTCGTATCGTTGTGAAAGTGGAAACCCAGAATTCAATGCTTTGCGAGCGGATTCACGGAAATTTCAGACCGATTATGGCTGCTTTGCGGCTGAAACGGTCTACCTGGAATTCTGTTTTGAATTGCGTTCAGGGAGATGAAACATGAACTTTTTGGCGATATCCGTGGCGGCCGGTCTTACTGCGTCTTCAGTGCTTGCGGGTGGCGACACGCCATCAAATGCCGATGCGTCGGTCTATTTCATAAACCTGTCCGATGGCGATACGGTCACTTCTCCGGTGACGGTCATGTTCGGCCTGAAAGGCATGGGCGTAGCCCCGGCAGGGACCGAGGCCGACAATACCGGCCACCACCACCTGCTGATCGACCGCCCCCGATTCGGCGAAGGTGAGGACGGGGCCGAAGAACTGACCTATGGCATTCCGGCTGATGACAACCACCAGCATTTTGGTGGCGGTCAGACCGAAGTGACGATCGATCTGCCGCCGGGGGAGCACAGCCTGCAGCTGGTGCTGGGCGACCACTCCCACGTCCCCCACGCGACCCCCATTATGTCCGAGGTCATCTCCATCACCGTCAAGTAATGGGCAAGCCCGGCGCCAGGCTGAGCGTTTGGGCTTTTCGCAAAATTTCATCTGCACACGGGTCAGTGGGTGGGTGATGATACGCAGCGCAATGCGACGCCAGAAATTCGGGTGCCAAAATGATGTATCACGCACTCGAAAATTGACCGGACGTCAAACTCCTGAAAATGTGGAGTATAGCCAACGTCCACTGACGTATACTTTTGGGGGGAAGAACGAAATGGCGCTGAAACCTGATCCAAACCTGATGAAAGCGATCAAGATCGAGATCGAGAAACACATTAAAGATCATGCAATCGCCAGGACGGAAGGATCGGAGAGTGCGGATATTCACAAAAAGATAAGAGAGATAGAAAGCAATCTAAAATCTCTGGAAGCGCTTAACAAACAGCCGATGACAGTCGGAGCTGAGGCGATGAACAAAGGAGCGTCAGGTAAAGTCGCTCTTGCTGCAACAAGATTGCAAGGCATCCACATCAAGCCTGAAATAGAGGAAGCCAAGAAGCATCTCGAAGCCGAAAAGAATGCGCTGCTGAAAGAAATGGTGGCTGCCCAGGAAAGACACGCCAATTTTCTGAAGGAAAAACAAAAGGCTCTGACCGAAGGGATCAAGGCCGAACTTGGCGTATCGGACGTGAAGGTTCTGAAAAGCAAGGTTGCGACGCTGGAAAAGATCGTGAAAGCGCTGGTGACGGCTTCCAAGGCGGGCGTGAAGGGAGACGAGAGCGGCGGCGTCGCTGCAGCCGAGCTGCATGAGCTTCAGAACAAGTTCAAAGAGCAGGAGAAAAAGCTCGAAGAGTTCGCCAAGATGAAAGACGAGATGCTGAAAGAGGTGACGCAGATCGAAACCATTCGCAGCAAGGAGGGGATTAGAGAAGGCGAAAAGGTCGTCGTCGGCGAGCCCTTGGACCCGGCGAAGATGAAGGTTGTCGAATCGAATCTCAAGCGGCTGGAAAGTGAAAAGAAACTTCTTGAGGATTCGATCAAAGTCGTACAGTCCAAGCAGGAAAGCCGCAAGAAAGAGATCGAGGACGCCATCGCCGCAGCCGAAGCAAAGAGGGAGAAAGAGCGCGAAAAGCGCGAAATGCTTCTGGCCGAGAAAATGAAGAATGAGCAGGAAGCTATAATCAAAAAGGCGATGGAAACCCTGCTGGAAGCCCGCCTGACGGCCATCGAAGCGAGACTTTCGGCGCAGGGCGGTTAGCACCGTTCTCGCGACGGCTTGGGTGGCGCCTTATCTTAATCCTTGCGTTGACGCTCTTGCGATCCGCCTGCGCGCCGCCTTACGCCGCCCCGGCGGCCACCACCCGACCTAGAACGACCGGTGAGAAATGCGCCTTTCCGCCCGCGCCGAATACATGGCGCTGCAGCTTGGAAAACGCCTCCAGATAGTGGTTGTACGAGGTCAGATCGACCCCCGCGGGAACCGGCAGCATGTCGCCCAGTATTCCGGAATAGCCGCGCACGCTGATCTCCATCTGTGCCCGTGACAGGCCCAGCTGCGCCTCGGCGGCGATATTGGGCACCGAGACCTGCACATCGCTCTTGAATGTGGTCGCCTCGATCCTGAGTTGCACGGCCACGCCGATCTCGACCTTCTGGCCTTCGATCTCGCTGGTTGTGAACATTTTGGCCTCTTGCAGCACGCCCACCGAACTGCCCTCGGCTCCGCCCTTGAACAGACCCGAAAACCAGTTCAGCTTGCCGCTCGCCTCGCGCACATAAGCGACCGAGCTGACAAAGTGCTGATCCAGCGCCACCGCCTGATCGGCAGCGCCCGCCATCGGCGTCTCAAGGCCTTCTTCTTCCCCGCGCCTGAGGTCCAACACGCGAAAACGGTGTTTTGCAAGAGTATCATCACTGTCCAGCAGGGGGACATAAGTCAAAGCATCGGCCATGTCATTCAATCCCAATCAGATGCAATAGAATGACGTCAGCATACCACTTATACGCGATCTCCCCAAACCGCTCAAAGCGATGCGGCCAGCCGGGTGCCCTGATCGATGGCGCGCTTGGCGTCCAGTTCCGCCGCCACGTCGGCCCCGCCGATCACATGCGGGGTCACACCCCGTTCGACCAGCGCATCCGCCAGAGACCGCTCCGACACCTGGCCTGCGCACAGAACGATGGTATCGGCCGCGATTACCGTCGGATTGTCGCGCGCCTCGCCAAAGCTCACATGCAGCCCGTCGTCGTCAATGCGCTCGTAGTTCACGCCGCCGACGAAGTTGACCCCCTTCCGCCTGAGCGTCGTCCGGTGAATCCAGCCCGTCGTCTTGCCCAGATCCTTGCCATGCGCCTGCGTCTTGCGCTGCAACAGGGTGACGTCGCGGGCGGGCGCGGCGGGCTGCGGCCCTTCCGGCGCCAGGCCCGATCGGTGTTCCGCCGGGTCGGCAACGCCCCATTCCTTCATCCATAGCGGCAGGTCGGTGGAGGGGCTGTGGCCCTCTTCCAGAAGGAATTCCGAAACGTCGAACCCGATGCCTCCGGCCCCGATGACGGCGACGGAGTTGCCCACCTCAGCCTTGCCGCGCAGCACGTCGATATAGCTCAGAACGTTGTCCCGATCCTGCCCCGGTATCTGCGGATCGCGCGGAGTCACACCGGTGGCGATCACCACCTCGTCAAAGCCGGTCAGATCCTCTACACCGACCTCTTGGCCCAGTTCGAGCGCGACGCCCAGATCGGTCATCATGGTGCGGTACCAGTCGACCAGCCCCCGGAACTCCTCTTTCCCCGGCACCTGTTTGGCCATGTTGAGCTGCCCGCCAATCTCATCGGCCTTGTCGAACAGGGTCACGCGGTGCCCGCGCTGGGCGGCGGTCATGGCAGTGGACAACCCGGCCGGACCTGCGCCGACGATGGCCACGGTTTTTGGCGTCTCAGCCATGCCGACCACCAGCTCGGTCTCATGACAGGCGCGCGGGTTGATCAGGCATGAGGTCAGCTTGCCGCCAAAGGTATGATCCAGGCAGGCCTGATTGCAGGCGATGCAGGGGGCGATCCTGCCGGCCTGACCGGCCATCGCCTTGGCCACAAAATCCGCATCCGCCAGCATCGGCCGCGCCAGCGAGACCATATCAGCGCAGCCCTCTGCCAGCACCTTTTCGGCCACCTCGGGTGTGTTGATCCGGTTCGAGGTGATCACCGGGACCCGCACCTTGCCCATCAACTTTTTGGTCACCCAGGAAAAGGCCGCGCGCGGGACGCTGGTGGCGATGGTCGGAATCCGCGCCTCGTGCCAGCCAATGCCGGTGTTGAGAATCGTGGCTCCGGCCTGCTCGATCCGCTGCGCCAGTTCCACCACTTCGTCATGAGTCGAACCATTGGGGACAAGATCGATCATCGACAGCCGGTAGATGATAATGAAATCGGTGCCCACCGCCTCGCGCACCCGCCGCACCACCTCGATCGGCAGGCGCATCCGGTTCTCATAGGACCCGCCCCAACGGTCGGTGCGCTTGTTGGTGTGGGTTACAAGGAACTGGTTGAGGAAATACCCCTCGGATCCCATAATCTCGACCCCGTCATAACCGGCCTCCCGCGCCAGTCGAGCGGCGTTCACGATGTCGCCAATCTGTTTTTCGATACCCGCTTCGTCCAGCTCATTCGGAGGAAAGGGCGAAATCGGTGATTTCACCGGGCTAGGGGCCACGCATTTCGGGCCATAGGCATAGCGCCCAGCGTGCAGAATCTGCATCGCGATCTTGCCGCCGGCCTGATGGACGCGGTCGGTTACGATGGAATGGTTCGCCACGTCCTTGTCGGTGGTCATCATTGCCGCGCCCGGCAGCACTGACCCTTCAAGGTTCGGCCCGATCCCGCCGGTCACCATCAACGCCACACCACCCCGGGCGCGCGCCGCATAGAATTCGGCCACCCGGTTCCAGTCGCCGGTTTCCTCAAGGCCGGTGTGCATTGAGCCCATAAGCACGCGGTTCTTCAGCGTGGTAAAGCCCAGATCCAGCGGCGCCAGCAGGTTTGGGTACGCAGTCATCGCGAAACTCTCCCTCGAATTTGGCCCTGACCATTGCCGCCGGTCGCATCCGTGTCACCCGATACGCTGCGTCACCCCCTTCTCTGCCGCGACGTCGCTTGTTACAGAGGGCCGACCCAATGATCAGAGACCGAGCATGACACCTGAAGAGATCGCCGAACTGCCCTATCGTCCCTGCGTCGGGCTGATGCTGATCAATGCCGAGGGCAAGATCTTTGTCGGCCAGCGCAACGACCGCCACGCCGAGGCCTGGCAGATGCCGCAAGGCGGGGTGGACAAGGGCGAAGCTCCCCGCGACGCTGCCCTGCGCGAGCTGTCGGAAGAAACCGGTGTGACCGCCGATCTGGTCGAGATCATCGCCGAAACCGACGGCTGGCTGACCTATGACCTGCCCCACGACATCGTGCCGCATATCTGGAAGGGGCACTATCGCGGACAGAAACAGAAATGGTTTCTGATGCGCTTCACCGGCGCCGACGATCAGATCGACATCGAATCCGACCACCCGGAGTTCACCCGCTGGAAATGGCAGGAGCCCGCTCGTCTGATCAAAGAGATCGTGCCATTCAAGCGCGAAGTGTATGAACAGGTGGTCGCAGTGTTTGAGAGATATCTAAGTTAGAAAACCACGGTCGACGCGGGCTCACCTGTCTTTGTCTGCATGCATAACGCTGTATTTGCCCACATTTTGGGGCTCAGGATGGCGCCAGATTTGCATGGCACCCAGTATCGGGTGTCGAAACGCCCTCTCATACCTTGCGCCCAGGCGCTGAGCCAATGCAAAAGATCGGGGATTGTCTTCCAGAATGAGACTGATTGCGGTTGTCCAAGCTAGGGTCGAATATGCAAATTCTCGAGCCGCGAGTGAAGCTTCGAAGGCTATACCCTTGCCCTCACCTTTCGCAAAAACAGACCAAGCTACTTCAGGCTCCGGCCAACCTTCAGGAAACCAAAGACCCACAACACCGAGAGGTTCGTCGGTGGCGCGGTCGGCTACAACCCATCGGCCAAAACCGCGAAGAATCCAGTGACCGAACAGTTCGCCGAACTGGCCGTAAGCCTCGGAACGTGAAAAGGGGCCACCGACGCCTCTCGCTCGATCCGACATGCGGAACTCGACGTACGGCTCGTAATCCGATGCGAGCGGCGAACGTAGCCGCAAACGTTCGGTTTCAAGCACCGGGATATTTGCGATATGCGGTGCCATTTCTTCCCAATTTTCATTGGTATCCTAGCACCATTGGCAGCTTCTGACTACGTTCCCATCAGTCTCAAAGCAGCCCCTCATCACGCAGCAGTTCCAGCACATTCGTCTCGGGTCTCGGACCGACATGGCTGATCACCTCACGGGCGCAGACGTTGCCGATGCGGGCGCAGGTTTCCAGATCCCGGCCCGTGGCCAACCCAAACAGGAACCCGGCGGCGAACTGGTCGCCGGCGCCGGTGGCGTCCACGGGTACGATCTTTTCGACCGGCACGTCGATGCGGGCGCTACCGTTCAGCACGGTCACGCCGTCTCCGGAACGGGTGCAGACGACCAGCGGGCAGATGGCGGCCGTTTTGGCCAGAGCCTCTTCAAGGTCATTTGTCACGAACAGAGACTTGATCTCGTCCTCGTTGCCGATCACGAAATCCAGTTCGTTTTCGATCAGCGACAGGAAATCGGCCCGGTGCCGTTCCACGCAGAACGGGTCGGAAATGGCGATGCCGGTTTTGCCGCCGCCGTCGCGGCAATCCCGCGCGGCCTCCAGAAACGCGGTTTTGCCCTTGTCCTTGTCGAACAGATACCCTTCGAGGAACATGATCTGGCTGTTGCCCGCCACTTCGCCCGGTACGTCCGTTGAACTGAGTTCCGAGGAGATCCCCAGATAGGTGTTCATCGACCGCTCGCCGTCGGGCGAGACAAAGATCATCGACCGCGAGGTCGGCAGTTCTCCTCCCGACACTGGCGGGTTGACGAAATCGACGCCGTCCTCGTTCATCGCATCGGCATAGAAATGTCCCAACGCGTCGTCGTGTACCCGTCCGATGAACGCGGCTTCCAGCCCCAGCGCACCTGCTCCGGCGATGGTGTTGGCAACCGACCCGCCGGGCGTCTGCAGCCTGTCGTCCATCGCGCCATAAAGAACCTCTCCGCGCTCGCGTTCGATCAACTGCATGATGCCCTTTTCGATCCCCATGAGTTCGAGAAAGTTGTCGTCGGCATGGCTGATGACATCGACAACAGCATTTCCGATGCCGACGATCTGATAGGTTTTCATAAGTTTTTATCCTCAAATTGGCACAGGTCGCGAATGATACAGGTACCGCACATCGGCTTGCGCGCCTTGCAATGGTAGCGGCCGTGCAGGATCAGCCAGTGATGTGCGTGTCGCTGGAAGTCGGTTGGAATGTTGTCCTCGATGGCGCGCTCGACCGCGTCCACGTCCTTTCCGGGGCAGATGCCGCTGCGGTTGCCGACGCGGAAAATGTGGGTGTCCACAGCCTGCGCCGGGTAATGCCACCACATGTTCAGAACCACATTGGCGGTCTTGCGCCCGACACCCGGCAACGATTGCAGCGCCGCGCGTGAGTTGGGCACCTCGCCGCCATACTGTTCGACCAGAATACGGCTGAGTTTGATGACATTCTTGGCCTTGTTGCGGTAAAGCCCGATGGTTTTGATATGCTCGATCAGGCGCTCTTCGCCCAGCTCCAGCATTTTCTGTGGCGTGTCGGCGATCCTGAACAGCGCGCGCGTCGCCTTGTTCACCCCGACATCTGTGGCCTGCGCGCTCAGCGCCACGGCCACGACCAGGGTATAGGCGTTCACGTGTTCCAGCTCGCCCTTGGGCTCGGGTTCGGCAGAGTGAAACCGGGTAAAGATCTCGCGGATCGTGTGATAATCGAGTTGCTTTGCCATCCGGGCCTTAATGCCGTGTGCTGGTCACAGGGTAAAGGGCGTCAGGGGCGGGTTGCGGCAAAGAAATGTGCTTCCTGCGGCACAATGAACACGCCATCCTGCGCATATGGGGCAAGGCGGGCGGCGACGTCCTCTATAACCAGATTAATCGCGGCCTCTCCCTTGTCGCGCATGTCCTGTTCGACAGGCAAAGCAAGCACCTGAGCCCTCAGGTCTTCGAACCGGCGTTGCAGCACGATGCTATCATGGGTGGCAACAGAGTAACCTGAATCCTGCAACAAAGCGGTGATCACGTCGCCATCCCGGAACGAAAACGGTGCGCGGGCCTTTTGCGCCGCATCGTCGCTGACATGCGCTGCCAATGCTTCGGCGAGCGCGTTGTTGAAAGGCGAGATAGCGCGCCAGCACGTAACGCTCAGGCGTCCGCCCGGTTTCAGCACCCGGTAAATCTCGATCAACGCTGCGGGTTTATCTGGAAAGAACTGCAACCCTTGCTGGATGCAGGCCAGATCAAAACTCTGGGCTTCAAAAGGCAACTCCGTAACGTCTGACGCCACCCATTCCAACTTGTGATCCGTCTGCGTCGTCAGGGATTGCGCGACATCAATCATCGACTGGTTCAAATCCGCTCCGACTACACGGCCCTGTCCTGGCAAATGCTCCAATAGGGCGCGCGTTAACGCTCCGGTCCCGCAGGCAACGTCCAGAACATGCCCGTTGACGGGCAATTCCAGGCGCGCGACCGTGGCCTTGGCCAGCGGGCCGAACATCGCGGGTACGGAATGTTCCTGATATTTACGGGCCGCTGCATCGGACAGGCGAAAGGCATCAATCGATGACATGGGAAAGCTCCTGAAATGATACACGGTACCAAGACTCAGGTATTTCGACAAACCGGAGGCGGGTTGCGCAGGTTCCGGGTCGCTCTGAACGTGTGAACGGGGTAAAGATCAATGTAACGAAAGAGGTGTGCCATGAACGTCCAGAACCCCGAGTCCGGTTATCATTACAACGTCATGCGACGGGCGATCGACCTGATCGATCAGGGCGGTGAGACCCTCAGCCTCGAGGAACTGGCCCGTCAGATGAACATGAGCCCTGCACATTTCCAGCGTCTGTTCTCACGCTGGACCGGGGTGTCGCCAAAGCGTTATCAGCAATATCTGACGCTCGGCCATGCCAAGGCCTTGCTGCACGAACGCTTTACCACGCTGGAAACCGCGCACAATGTTGGCCTGTCCGGCAGCGGTCGGTTGCACGATCTGTTCATCCGGTGGGAAGCCATGAGCCCCGGAGACTACGCCCGCAAGGGCGAAGGGCTGCGCATCTTCTGGGGATGGTTCGAAAGCCCCTTTGGCCCGGCACTGGTCATGGGAACCAGCAAGGGGATCTGCGGCATCGGTTTCGCCGCCGAAACCGGTGAAGAGGCGGCGATGGAAGATCTTCTGTCCCGTTGGCCCAAGGCCGAATTCGTCGAAGATCCGATGCGCCTGCGGCCCTGGGTTCTGAGCGCATTTGGCGCGGAGAGCGACCGGATGGAGCCGACGCCGCTCTACCTGATCGGCGCGCCCCTGCAGATCAAGGTTTGGGAGGCATTGCTGCAAATCCCGACCGGGCATGTCACCACCTATTCCGAAATCGCCGGATCGATCGGCGTGCCGCAGGCGGTCCGGGCCGTGGGCACCGCCGTCGGGCGAAACCCGATCAGCTGGATGATCCCATGCCACCGGGCACTTCGCAAGTCCGGCGGGTTGGGGGGGTATCACTGGGGGCTGCCGGTGAAACGGGCAATGCTCGCCTACGAGGGTGCACGGGCCGACGCCTAGCTACATTTGTGCCGCCTTGCGCACAATGGCTTTCCAATTTCTAAAAACTTGAAAAAATCCGGACAATGGGTATCGTTTCGGCACTCTGCACGAATATGGCAGGCTTATAGAGGAGAGCAGTACAAATGCCGAACAACCCTCAGCTACCGGACAATGTGGATTTTGATCCGTTTGAATTCGCCACCGAGGCTCAGCCTGGCTGCAGTTGGGGCGAATTGACAAGTGATGCAATCGCGGACGGTTTTGATCAGGGGGCGCACGCCTCGGATCCAAGCGGTGATGGTTTGGGCCCTGAAGAGCGCGTTGGCCTGGCCAATGTGATCGAGCAGGGCAACCTGCACGCGACCTGCGAGTTCATCATGGATATCGCCTGATACAGTCGACCCAAAGCGACAGACGATTTGAAGACACCGGGCGCCCTCAATCTGATGAGGGGCGTAGTGGGGAATGTTTACTTGGGCGGGGAATCGCCGATCTCACCGGATTGTGGCTTGAGCTTGCCAATGTGGGCCGTGATATAATGAGGCAAACAATACAATCCCGAAGATGGGGTCTTGAGCAGAAGGTGATTCCATGACGATTTCCAGATATGTTTTTGCGGCAACGCTGAGTTCCGCAGTGATCCTGAGCGCGTGCACCGACCCGCTTACCTTGAGTACACAGACCGACCCGAACCAGAACACCAAGCAAGGGGCTTTGATCGGCGGTATTCTGGGGGCCGGGATCGGGGCAATCGCTAACGATTCCGATCCGGGGCTTGGTGCGCTGGCCGGTGCCGCCATCGGTGCCGCCGCAGGCGGGGCGATAGGCTATGACCTTGACAGGCAGGCCGCTGAACTGCGCCAGCAACTGGCCAATGACGGGATCACGATCACGAATACGGGCGACCGCCTGATCGTGTCGGTGCCCAACGACATCACCTTTGACACTGACAGCGCCTCGGTACGCCCGGCATTGCGTTCGGACCTGCAGAAAGTGGCGCAAAACCTGCAGAACTATCCCAAGTCGAATGTGCAGATCATCGGCCACACGGACAGCGACGGTGACGCGGCCTATAACCAGGGGCTATCCGAGCGCCGCGCCAACGCGGTGGCCGACATCCTGCAAGCCGGTGGCGTGAGTTTTGCCCGGATCACCACCATCGGGCAGGGCGAAAACAATCCGATCGCGTCCAACCTCACCCCGCAAGGCAAGGCGCAGAACCGACGGGTGGAAATCGTCATCGTGCCGACGCGTACCGGGTGACGCGAGGCTGCGCGAGTTTGACCGGGGGCTGCCATTGGCGGCCCTTTTTCATTCGCACATTGCCTGCGCGTAAGGTGGGGTTTGGTTGCGAAGCATCAGCGGTTATGTGTTGAATAACGAAATTTAGGGGCATCCCATCATGTCTGAACCCGTCCTGCTTGGCCTCGCCGGATCGTTGCGGCAAGATGCGACCAACCGCAAGCTCATACGCGAGGCCGCCCGGCTGTTCGGGCCTGGCACCTTTATCGAGGCAGATCTGAATCTGCCGCTTTACAATGGCGACGACGAGGCAGCCATAGGCATTCCGGACGCGGTTCAAACGCTCGCGGACCAGATTGCTAAGGCGGATGCGGTGATCATCTCGACGCCGGAATACAACAAGGGCCCGTCGGGGGTTCTGAAGAATGCTCTGGACTGGGTCAGCCGGACCGAAGGCAAACCCTGGGCCGACAAGCCAGTCGCAGTGATGTCGGCGGCGGCAGGCCGGGCCGGGGGCGAGCGCGCGCAGATGATCCTGCGCGCCTTCATGGTGCCGTTTCAGACCCGACTTTTGCAGGGGCCGGAGGTGCATCTGGCCAACAGCTCCGCAGAGTTCGACGACGCCGGCCGTCTGACCAGTGCGCAATACACCAGGTCGCTGCAAACGCTGATGAACAAGCTGCGGGCCGAAGCGGGGCATTGACTTGCCCGGCGGACCGGTGCCGCCTAGTGTCTGCGGCATGGCCAATAGTGTTTCGCGGGAAATCCTTGAGGATGTGATGGACCCGGCCCGCGCCGCAGCGTTCGAGGCGGCGCTGGGACGGGTGCCAGTGACTGCCGTGGGGTCGGTTTTGCCGCCGTTTTTTCATCAGCTCTATTTTTGGGCTCCACGCCCGCCCGACTGGCTGGGCCGCGACGGGCATCCGAAGGTGGGCGACGGATTGATCCCCGATATGGGCCTGCCGCGCCGTATGTGGGCGGGGGGGCGCTTGCGGTTTGCCAGCCCGCTGCGTGCAGGCATCGTGGCGGAACGGCGGTCGGTGCGGGAAAGCGCGATCACCAAATCGGGGCGTACCGGCCCTCTGGCATTTGTGACGCTCAGACACGATATCCGGCAGGAAGGCAACCTGTGCCTGACCGAGTGGCAGGATCTGGTCTATCGCGAGGACCCGGCCCCGGACGCGCCACGCCCGTATCCGCCCGAGGCGCGCAGGGATGAGACCGACAGGCGCGGGGTCAGTTTCGATTCCACGCTGTTGTTCCGCTATTCGGCGCTGACCTTCAATGGGCACCGGATACATTACGATCTGGATTACGCCCGCAACGTCGAGGGCTACGCCGGGCTGATGGTACACGGACCGTTGCTGGCACAGCACCTGATGTTGCTGGCCCAGGAGGTCATTGGTCCGCTGAGCGGCTTTTCCTTTCGCGCCTCCTCTCCGCTGATGCATTTCGAGCGGGCCGAGCTGTGTCGGAACGGAAATGACCTTTGGGTGCGGGCCCCGGACGGGCGCGAATGCATGCGCGCGCGGGCCGAGACCTGAACCGTCAGCTTTCCGGCCCCATTTCTCGGGGCGGGCACGGCGTGGTGCACCCTAGAGCGAGGCCTCAGGCCGGAAATCCTCGGGGATTGCGTCGTTGCCTTCAAGGATCAGATCGGCCATCACCTCGGCCACTTTCGGAGCCATGCCAAAGCCGATCTTGAAGCCGCCATTGGCGATGAACTGGCCTTTGTGCAGCGGGTGTTCTCCCAGCATTGGCGCGCGGCTTTTGCTGCGGGGACGAACCCCGGCCCAGCGTTCGATCACCTCGGCCCCGTGCAGGACAGGCACCGCCCGCATGGCGCGTTCGATCACATCATCCAGGGCGCTGTCGGTGCTGGCCGGATCGTCATAATCGCGCTCCGACGTCGACCCGATCGCCAGAGTGCCATCGGCGTGCGGCACGATGTGGATGGCATCCGCGAAGATCTGCGGCACATCACCGGCATGAAACCTGAGCAGGGCCGACTGACCCTTGACCCCGTTGCCGACCGTCTTGCCAAAAGCCCGGCTTAGCTCCTGCAGGCCGGCGACACCTGTGGCATGCACCACTCGTCCCGCATCGGCGGCTTCGGCCATCACTTCGATTCCCATGACGGACAGCGCCGCGATCAGCGCCGCGCCCGCGCGCCTTGGGTGCATCCGGGCGCTTAGCGTGTCTTGGATAACATGCCCCGTTGCACTGGGCGGGCACCAGGCGCCGATCTCGGCGACGGGTACCACCCGCCACTCGGCCTTTCCCTGCCACAACTCGCGCGCAGTTGCTTCGCGTTGCCGCGCGAGGTCCAGCGAACGCATGTCGGCAATCGGTTGAAGACGCCCCAGCCGGCCATAGCCAGGCGAAACGCCACCCGTCGCCTCGACCTGTTTCCAATAGGGTTCCGCCATGATCAGGCTTTCGAACTGAAACGCCTTTTTGGCGTTCCAGTTTTCGGGGACATGTGGAGCCAGTGCGCCGACAAGGCCGCCGCTCGATCCCGCGCCGGGACCGAACGGGTCAATCACCTGCACCTTCGCCCCGCGCCGCGCGCAGGTCCACGCGATGGAGAGGCCAAAAATTCCGGCACCGCGAACCGTCACATCGACCATTGCCAATTCCCCATTCCTTGTTCAGTGTCGCGCCGCCTTGCTACAGGATAAAACGATGGCAGACCAGCGCGCCAAACTGACGTGGACCGAGGACGCGGTGCCCGTGTCTGAGCGGTTCGACGACCCTTATTTCTCGCTTCAGAACGGTCTGGAAGAGACCCGTCACGTCTTTTTGGCGGGAAACGACCTGCCTGCCCGTTTTGCACCCGGATTCAGGATCGCGGAACTGGGGTTTGGCACCGGTCTCAACATGCTGACGGTCTGGTCGGAATGGGAGAGGTCGGGGCAGACCACACCTTTGCGCTTTACCAGCTTTGAGGCCTTTCCGATGGCTCAGCCGGATATGGAACGCGCGCTGCGCGCATTTCCCGAACTTGCCCCGTGGAGCAGCCGGTTTCTGGCACAGTGGCGGGGGGGGACATGCGATCTTGGCACCCTGAGCCTCGAAGTGATCGAGGGCGATGCGCGGCGGACGGTATCCGGTTGGGCGGGAATGGCCGATGCCTGGTTTCTGGACGGGTTTTCCCCCGCCAAGAACCCGGAATTGTGGGAGCCGGATTTGTTGACCGATGTCGCAAACCAAACAGCACCCGGCGGCACGGTTGCTACTTTTACCGCAGCGGGCTTTGTCCGCCGGGGGCTGGAAGCGGCGGGGTTCACCGTCACGCGTGCGCCCGGCTTTGGCCGCAAGAGACACATGACGCGGGCCATCAAAGCGTGACGCAAAAGAACAACATTCCTGCGGGCATCGCCCTGATGATCGGCGCGACCATCGTTTTCGCGCTGCAGGACGGTATTTCACGCCACCTGGCGGGAACTTACAACACCTACATGGTCGTGATGATCCGCTACTGGTTCTTTGCGGCCTTCGTCATCACGCTGGCCGCGCGGGCGCCGGGCGGTGTGATGCTTGCCGCGCGCACGAATCAGATCGGTCTGCAGATTTTTCGCGGTCTGCTTTTGGCTGGCGAGATTTGTGTCGCCGTTTTCGGCTTTACGGTCCTGGGCCTGATCGAAAGTCAGGCGGTGTTCATCTGTTATCCGCTGCTCGTGGCGGCACTGAGCGGCCCGGTGCTGGGCGAAAGCGTCGGTTGGCGGCGCTGGGCGGCGATCGGTGTTGGTTGCGTGGGGGTTCTGATCATCCTCCAGCCTGGCATAGGCGTGTTCAATCCGTGGGCTATCGTGCCACTGATTTCGGCCCTCATGTTTGCGCTCTACGGACTCTTGACGCGATACGTCGCACGCCAGGACGGCACTGCAACCAGTTTTTTCTGGACCGGAATTTCCGGGGCTGTGGCGATGACGGCGTTCGGCATGTGGTTCTGGGAACCGATGAGCAGCCGCGACTGGCTGTGGATGGCCCTGCTGTGCGTGACCGGGGTGGCGGGGCACTGGCTACTGATCAAATGCTATGAAATGGCCGAGGCCAGTGCGGTCCAGCCCTTTGCTTATTTCCACCTGATCTGGGCGTCCATTCTGGGCATCACGATATTCGACGAAACGCTGCGCACCGCCGTGATCATTGGCACCGGATTGATCGTCTCCGCCGGGCTGTTCACCCTATGGCGCGAAAGACAACAGCGTTGAACCGACAAGTTCCTGTGAGAACGGAATTGGCAGGGCCGGCTTGCCCAGCCGCGCGCGATAGACCGGCAAGCTTTCCGCGACCCGCATGACATAGTTGCGAGTTTCGGAAAACGGGATGTGTTCGATCCAGTCGATGACGTCGATCTCTCCGGCTCTAGGGTCTCCGAACCGCTCCATCCACGAGACCGGACGTCTTGGCCCGGCGTTATAGCCCGCAGCCATCATGACCACGTTGCCGTCAAGATCGGCGGCCAGACCGGCCAGATAATTCGCCCCCAGCTTGGCGTTGTATTTCCAGTCCGAGGTCAGCCGGTTCGTCTTGTGACCACCGAGAATGCCCAGATCCTGCGCCACGATCTTGGCGGTGGCGGGCATCACCTGCATCAGACCACGCGCACCGGCGCCACTGATAACAATCGGGTCGAATTCACTCTCGCGGCGGGCGATGGCAAGGGTCATCTCTTTGGCCATCGGCAACCCCAGGTCGGCGACGGGATGCAGCGGATAGTAGGCGGCGGGCAGCACTATTCCGGTTTGCGCAGCTCGCTTGGCGATCATCACTGCAACATGCGGCTCGCCCATCTCAAGCGCCATATCCCCCAACTGAGCGGCCTGCGTCGCGTCAAGGCTTTCCACCAGATGTGTCAGAAAACGCTCGGCCAGGTCGCGCTCTCCGGCCTGCAGCAGCAGCAGCGCGGCCTCCAGAACGCTGGAGTCGGCAAACCCCGCCTGCTTCCAGTGCGGCGCGCGCCGCGGCTGAGCCAGATCGGGGTCGAAAGCGCGGCCAATCCGTTCGGCGGCAAGCAGGCCATAGAACGACGTCTGGTGATCGGCGCCCATCGCATAGGCGTCATAGGCCTTGTCGGCATCGCCGGTCTCGGCATAAGCCCGTCCCAGCCAGTATCCGGCGCGTCCGACCGAGATCGGCGATTCTACCGCATCGGCGAAATTCCGGAAATGGCGAACGGCGGTGTCCGCATCGTTCAGCTTGCGCAAGGCGATGAAACCGGCGAGCCATTCCAGATCGGCATAAGCATATCCCATGCCCGGGGTCATGTGATGGCGGGAGGCGATGTCATAGGCAACCCTGTCTTCGCCACTGCGCATCTTCAGCCGGGCCAGACGGGCGCGTCCTTCGGCCCATTTCGCCGGCTCACCCAGCGCGTCCGGGCTGGTCGAACGGTGCAACATCAATTCGATGGCGCTGTCATCCAGTTCCTTGCGGTCGCGCCAGACGAACCGTTCAAATGCCAGACCGGGAGAGTCGGCCAGTGACTTGGGAACGGCGGCGATGCGGGCATCGACGCCCGGAGCCCTGTTGCGCAAGTCGATCCGCGCCTGGGCCAGCTTGCGCTGATCCTCGCCGACCACCAGCAGCATCTGTTTGGCGCTGATCAGGTGGCCGTCCCATAGCATACGGTCAAGCCGTGCCTCGTGGTGGGGCCTGAGCAGATTCGCGAAATTTTCCAGATAGTCCTTTTGCAACCCCGATCCCATCGGCATCGTGCGCCAGGCCATGACGATATCCGCCTCGGCATCGCCGCGCTGGCCTTTGGCCATCAGCGCAACCGCATGGTTCAGCGCTCCCTCGGCCGTTTGGGGCGGGTTGCGGTCATAGAACTTCAATACCCGGTCCGGATCGGCATTGGTAAATGACGGCTCGCTCTGTCGCCGCAGCCAATCGAGGCCGGGCCAGTCGGCACGGCGGTTGAGAAAGACCAGAGCGTCGCCCGACTCGCCATATCCATTGCGCAGCCAGTGCCACACGATGATGTCGCGAGCGACCGACCCGCGCTGTCCGGCGACCCTCAGGGCTTCGTTCCAGTTGTCGTCCCGCATTTCAGCCAGCGCCAGACGCAAATCGTCCACGGTTCCTGCCCGCACAGGCCCTGCCAGGGCCATACAGTACAGAATCGCCGCCATCAGGGCTTTCAGAACGCGTGTCATCCCTTGCAATTCCCGCCAAACCAAGGATACAGCCATTCACGATAAACCGTGCGGCGGCAGGATCAACTCACAATCCTTCCAATGCACATTTTCTGCGGTCCGTCCGCTCATGTTGACACTTTGGGAGCACACTCCATGTTCAAAGGCTCAATGCCAGCCCTCGTCACCCCGTTCCGCAACGGCGAGTTGGACCTGGACACGCTCAAACACCTGGTCGAATGGCAGGTCGAGCAGGGCTCGACCGGGCTGGTTCCCGTGGGCACCACCGGCGAAAGCCCCACGCTCAGCCACGAAGAGCATGAAACCGTGATCTCCGAAGTCGTCAGGGCCTCTGCGGGCCGGGTGCCGGTGATCGCGGGGGCAGGCTCGAACAACACCGTCGAAGCCATTCGCTTTGTTCAATTTGCGAAAAAGGTGGGCGCAGATGCGGCGCTTGTGGTGACACCTTACTATAACAAGCCGACTCAGCGCGGCTTGCTGGCGCATTTCAATGCCCTGCATGACTGCGCCGATATCCCGATCGTGATCTATAATATCCCGGGCCGTTCGGTGGTGGACATGACCCCCGCCACCATGGGCGAGCTTGCCAGGCTTCCCCGCATCGTGGGTGTCAAGGACGCGACCGGCGATCTGGCCCGCGTCAGCCAGCAGCGCGCGGCCTGCGGCGCGGATTTCTGCCAGCTGTCGGGCGAGGACGCCACCGCGCTGGGCTTCAACGCGCATGGCGGCGTCGGCTGTATCTCGGTCACTGCAAATGTGGCCCCGAAACTGTGTGCCGAATTCCAGCAGGCAACGTTGGAAGGCGACTATGCCAAGGCGCTCGACTATCAGGATCGGCTGATGCCCCTGCACGAGGCGATCTTCATCGAACCGGGTCTCGTTGGCGCAAAATATGCGCTCAGCAAACTGGGCCTGTGCAACCCCGAGGTACGCTCGCCCCTGACCACACTGGAAGATAGCACCAAAGCCTCCATTGATGCGGCCATGGGCCATGCCGGCCTGATCTGATCCGTATCTCCGGGAAAAAACGGGCAGCCCCGATTCCCCGGGCGCTGCCCTTTTTCGTGTAACCTGATCCGGCTTCATCTGGCCGGAAATATCCCGGGGGTGAATTGAGCCGAAGGCTCAAGAGGGGGCTAGCCCCCTCTTATCAGCGTTTGCCGTAATACAGCCCGACGACATGTTCGGCTTGCGCAAAGAACAACCAGCGCGATACGGCGACACCCACCAGATGCGAAGCCACTGCCAGCAGCGCCAGCGCATGACTGAACGGAAGCAGCAGCAGAACCAGAGGCAGCAGGAAAGCAAGCGCAAAGGAGATGCCGCGCAGTTTTTCCGCATGTTTGCGGGCGACGACATAGACGAATTCCCGCAGCAGATAGTTGCTTCCGGTGTGGGGCGGTTCAAACGCCCGGACAGCGCCGCGCGCACCCAGACCTGTGGCCGTGCCCAGGTCGGTTCCCGATGTTTCAAGCGCCTTGTCGCCCTGCCGCCAGTACAGGATCTGCACGAGTGCCGCGACCAGTAAAAGCACCCTTGCCAATCCAATCTGACCGGCCAGCAATGCGCCACCTGCCAGGCTGAAGGCCAGGAACATGACCGGTGTCAGTTTCATGTTCCAGCGTGGAATGGTCTTGAGCTGGGTATATATCATCGCCGTGGTGAATACGGTTGCCAGAGAGAATAGAGCCCCGAGAACACCCAGAACGCTCCAGCGCTGATCAAGAAATACGACGCCGATGGCATATAGCCCCATCAGCAGCAACGCGATTACCGAGCACCAGCCTTCGCGGCTGAGCCAGCTTGATTTCCATTGTGAAAATGCCTTGAGGGCGCGCTCGGGATGCCCGAGGTGGAATGTCGCGGCCATCAGCCCACCGATGGAGAAGCCAAAGCCGATTGCGAAAAGCGCAAAGGCCACCCAGCCGGACACGTCCGGAATACCAAGCCCCAGAAAGAACAGCAGGCCAAAGCCCAGACCCGAAAGGGTGGTGAAGATGATGACGGAAGGGGCGGGATGCATCAGAGTTTCTCCAACGTCTTGTCGAGCCAACCGAGGAAGCCTTTGGGCTCTTCGGCCACGGGTGCCAGCAGCGGTTCCAGGATGTCGATCTGAGCTTCGACCGTATCCTTGGGGCGCGGAGGCAGGTACTTGTTGACGGGTTTGGTGCCCATTTCCGGCATCAGATCCATGCCGCCGCGTTCGGCGACCAGTTTGCTGACATCGCTGTCGGGAACGCCCAGATCGCCGAAATGCCGCGCACCGGCGGGGCAGGTGCGTACGCAGGAGGGGATGCGGTCCACCTCGGGCAGGTTCTCGTTATAGATGCGGTCAACGCAGAGGGTGCATTTCTTCATCACCCCTTCGGCGATGTCCAGCTCGCGCGCGCCGTAAGGGCAGGACCAGGCGCAGAGACCACATCCGATGCAGTTGCTTTCATTGACCAGCACGATCCCGTCCTCGGCCCGTTTGTAGCTGGCGCCGGTCGGACAGACCGTGACACAGGGGGCATCTTCGCAATGCAGGCAGGATTTGGGGAAATGGATCAGCTGGGCGTGACCCTGCTCGGGCTGCACCTCGTAGGAGTGAACCCGGTTCAGGAACGTGCCCGAGGGGTTGCCGCCATAGGCGTCCTGATCCGACAGCGGTGCGCCGTAGTTTTCGGTGTTCCAGCCTTTGCAGGAGATCACACAGGCGTGGCAGCCGACGCAGGTGTCCAGGTCGATGACCAGACCCATCTTGCGGTCTGTGGATTGGGGGAGCTGGGTCATTTGCCTACCTTCCACGTCAGATTTTTGGGGCCGGTGCCAACGGGTGATATGATCGGCTCAAATGCGGGCTGGCTTTGGTCATCGGCGGGCGCTTTGGCTTTTTCGATTTTCACCTTCAGATCGAACCATGCGGCCTGACCGGTGACCGGGTCGGAATTGGCCCAGCGCAGCCCGTCGCCCTTGGCGGGCAACAGCTCGTGGATCAGGTGATTGAGCAGGAAGCCCTTGGTCGCCTCGGGTGCATCGTTCTGCAGGGCCCAGGCACCCTTGCGCTTGCCGATGGCATTCCACGTCCAGACGGTGTTGTCGTTCAGCGCCGCCATCTCCATCACCGGCACGGTGATTTCGCCATGCGGAGAGCTGACCTTGGCCCAGTCTCCGTCCTTCAGGCCATGTTCGCGCATCAGCCTGGTCGGAACATAAAGCGGATTGCGCCCGTGCAACTGACGCAGCCAGGCATTCTGGGTGCCCCAGCTGTGATACATCGCCATCGGGCGCTGGGTGAGGGCGTTGACGGTGAAGCCTTCGTTGCCGGTCTGATCGGTTTCATACCAGATCGGTAGCGGGTCCAGTTGCTGTTTGATCCGCTCACGCAAGTGATCGGGCGGTTGACGGTCGCCATGACCTTCGGCAGCCAGCTGGAATTTGCGCATCGGTTCGACATACAGCTGGAACAGATAGGGCTGCGGGCTGTCATAGATACCCATCTGAACCGCCCAGTCCTGGTAGGCGGTGTTCCAGGGTTTGTAGTAATCCGCTCCCTCGGGGATGTGGCCAACCCAAAAGCCGCCGTTTTCGATATACCGATCCAGCTGCTCCGGGTTGACGGCGCCGCGGCCATCCTGATCGCCCTGTTCGCCGCGGAAGCCGGCCAGCGGCCCGATGCCGGGGCGGCGTTCGTGGTTGACGATATAGTCGCCGTAATCGGCATATTTCTGGCTTCCGTCTTCATTGACGAAACCCGGCAGGCCCAGCCGTGCGCCAAGATCACAAAGTGCCGACTGGAAGCCCTTGACGTTCCGGTCGGGCTCGATCACGGGCCAGCGGATTGCATCGGCCGCTGCGTCCGCTTCGCAGATCGGGCGATCCAGCAGCGAGATACAGTCGTGCCGTTCCAGATAGGTGGTGTCGGGCAGGATCAGATCGGCATAAGCCACCATTTCCGAGCTGTAGGCATCCGAGTAGATGATGTGCGGGATCACATAATCGCCGTTTTCATCCTTGTCCGTCAGCATTTCCATGACGCCCTTGGTGTTCATGGTCGAGTTCCAGGACATGTTGGCCATGTACATAAACAGCGTGTCGATCTTATAGGGATCGCCCGCATGAGCGTTCGAGATCACCATATGCATCAGCCCGTGGCTGGACATCGGGTTTTCCCAGGTGAACGCCTTGTCGATCCGGGCGGGACTGCCGTCTTTCTTCAGTGCAAGATGTTCAGGACCGCGAACAAACCCAAGGTGAGGACCATCCAGAGGGCCACCGCATGTGACACCCACGTGGGGAACCGGGTGCGCCTCGACCGGTTTGGGATAGGGCGGCTTGAACCGGAAACCACCGGGCACCTCGACCGTTCCAAGCAGGATCTGCAACACGTGCAACGCCCGGCAGGTCTGAAACCCGTTGGCATGGGCCGACACGCCGCGCATCGAGTGCATCGCAACCGGGCGGCCGATCATCTTGCTGTGTTTTTCGCCCCGGAAATCGGTCCATTCTTGATCCAGTTCGAACGCCTCATCAAAGGCCACGCGCGCCAATTCGCCCGCGATTGCGCGGATGCGGATGGCGGGAATGCCGCATTGATCGGCAACATTCTCAGGTGCGTATTCGTCGCTCAGATAGCGTTCGGCCATTAGATGGAAGACCGGGCGGTGGATAACGCCATCTGCCTCATAAGTGGCGGACAGATCCGGGCGCACGCCGGGCTTGTCAAACGCCGTCAACTCGCCGGTCACACGATCGACCACCAGCGGTTTGTCGTCCCCGTCGCGCAGGAACAGGCCCTTGTCAGGTCCTTCGGCTGCATTCACCAGAACCGGTGCGTTCGTATAGCGGCTGAGATAGTCCAGATCGATTTTGCCCGCCTTCATCAGCACATGGATCAGCGACAGGATGAACAGACCATCGGTGCCGGGCGTGATCCCGACCCACTCATCGGCCACCGCGTTATAGCCCGAGCGGATCGGATTGACGCCGATCACACGCGCGCCGCGCTTCTTGATCTTGCCCAGGCCGATCTTGATTGGGTTGCTGTCATGATCTTCGGCCACGCCAAACAGCATGAACAGTTTGGTGTGGTCCCAGTCGGGTTGACCGAATTCCCAGAACGCACCGCCCATCGTGTAGATGCCGCCCGCAGCCATGTTGACCGAGCAGAACCCGCCATGGGCAGCATAGTTCGGTGTGCCGAAATTCTGCGCCCAAAAGCTGGTAAAGCTCTGGCTCTGGTCGCGGCCGGTGAAAAACGCCAGTTTTTCGGGGTTGCTTTCCCGGATCGGCTTTAGCCAGCCGACAGCAATGTCATAGGCTTCGTCCCAGCTGATCTCTTCGAATTCACCGGACCCACGCGGTCCGACCCGTTTCAGCGGCGCCTTCAGCCGCGACGGTGCGTTGACCTGCATGATCCCGGCAGAGCCCTTGGCGCAAAGAACACCTTTGTTGACCGGATGATCGCGGTTGCCCTCGATATAGGCAACCTGGCCGTCTTTCATGTGAACGTTGATGCCACAGCGGCAAGCGCACATGTAACAGGTGGTCCGCCTGATTTCGTCCGAAACTTTGGGGGAGGTATCGAGGATCGGCTGTTGATGGGGCATTGGCAGGTCCTGTCGGTTGGTTCGGGCAGAAGATGTATTTTTTTTTCAGTTTTGAAAACAGAGTTCCTTGGAACTGAGGTTTTTTAGTTATTCTGTTCCGGAAGCTTGCAGAATTGTGACGGCGATGATCTGGGTCACATCTCCGGCGCTGCATCCGCGTGAAAGGTCGTTGGCGGGTTTGGCAAGGCCCTGCATCACCGGACCTATGGCGGAATATCCCCCGATGCGCTGCGTGATCTTATAGGCGATATTGCCGGCGTCGAGATTGGGGAAGATCATCACATTCGCCTTTCCGGCTACGGGTGAGCCGGGCGATTTCCGCGCGCCGACCGGCTCGACAAAGGCGGCGTCGAACTGCAACTCGCCATCCGCTTCCAACTCGGGTTGAGCCTCGTGTAAAAGCCGTGTTGCCTCGGTCACCTTGTCGACTGCGGGGTGTTTGGCACTGCCCTTGGTGGAAAAACTGAGCATGGCGATCTTGGGGTCCTGGCGCAGCAGGGCGCGGCAGGATCGGGCCGAGGCCGTGGCAATCGATGCCAGTTCGGTGGCGCTTGGGTCGATGACGAGGCCGCAGTCGGAATAGAGCATCGCCCGTGCATCCGCGTTGGTATTTTCCGGCGGGTACATCAGGAAAAAAGATGAAATCATTCCCGCACCGGGTGCGGTTCCGATGACCTGAATGGCGGCGCGAACGACGTCCCCGGTGGTATGAACCGCGCCGCCGACGGTGCCGGTTGCGCGGCCTGTCCGAACCAGCATGGCGGCATAGACCAGCGTGTCCTGAGCGGCTTTGCGGGCTGCAGCCTCATCCACGCCTTTGTGTTTGCGCAACTCGTGAAACGCCGAGGCGAATTCAGGTGTCAGATCGGACGTGAGCGGATCATGAATCGTCAGGCCATTGCCCGTTGCCGCGCCTTCGGCCTGCAAGGCCGCTTCGACATCCTGGTATGGGCCGACCAGAATGATGTCGGTCAAGTCTGCCTTATGTGCCGCCAGCGCACCGGCGACGATACGGGGATCGCTGCCTTCGCTCATCGCGACGACCGGGCGAGCGGCCGGAGGGTTCTGGCGCAAAAGTTCGATGGGGGACAGTGTCATGCCAAAACCTTTATGATGTTGAGGATCGAGAAAACCGAAAGCATCAGAATCACGAATTTACGGAACTGGGATTGCGATGTTTTCGAGAACCGGTGGGTTCCGGCCCATATGCCAAGCCCCAGGATCGGAAAAGCCAGAACGACCCCAATCGCCGTATCCGAAGATACGAGGCCATTCGCAGCCATGACCGGCAGCGTCATCAGGTCGATTCCGGTCAGAAACACGATCATGGTTGCCCGGAATACGGCCGCCGGGATGGGTTGGGCCGTCATGAATGCCGCGACCGGCAATCCGCCAACCCCGGCGCTATTGGCCATTCCGGCGCAAATGCCGACGCCGATATGGCCGGGGCGGCCGATCGGCCGTTTGAATTGCCAGCCGCTCAGCAAAACAAGGCTGAGGACAAGGATCAGGCACGATATGGCAACCCGTGCTTCCTGTTCGCCCAGCCGCGCCATGACATAGACCGCCGGAACGACGGCAATTCCTGCTCCGGCCAAAAGCGCCAGCGCCCGCCGCCAGTCGATATCCGGGCGAATGCCCCGCGCCTGAAAGGCAGTCATCAGGATTTCGCAGGAAAACACGACTGGGATCAGCGGAAGCGGATTGGTCGTCAAAGCCGAGAGTATTATGAAAATCGCGGAGAACCCGAAACCGGAATACCCGCGAATAAAGGCCGCCGCAAACAGCGCGGCGGCCAGAAAGCCCCCTTGGCCCAGTGAGAGGTCAAAGGGAAGGGTCATGTATCAGACCTGTTGCGGCTTCATGTCTGCCTTGTCGATTCCGGCCACTCGGACCGGGTTTTTCATCGCGTCGCGGCGGAAGGGTTCGCCCAGTTCCTGGTTG
>NZ_JBQFYW010000020.1:0-69132 GCF_056541825.1 Ruegeria sp. AF8
CCACACAAACAGGCCGGACAGACGAAGGTACTGACGAAAATGACCGCAGAAA
Organism: Ruegeria sp. AF8; assembly: GCF_056541825.1. Taxonomy (NCBI): domain Bacteria; kingdom Pseudomonadati; phylum Pseudomonadota; class Alphaproteobacteria; order Rhodobacterales; family Roseobacteraceae; genus Ruegeria; species Ruegeria sp. AF8. The sequence goes on from NZ_JBQFYW010000020.1 coordinate 53, forward strand.
TCACCAGAAAACACTTGCAATGCAGGAGCCACCCACAGACGCCCTTCGGAAACCCTCGCGATGCTGCGGTGCGGCTCGACAAAGCAGACGATCACTGCTGCTATCTGTTTCGGAATTTAGAGCATAGCTGGATGGACCAGGATATTCGTGTTGTGTTGCCGTCGATTTGTTCTCTTTAGCTTACAGCCGGTTTGTCGAAAAAGTATCGCAACTGTTTGGGTCCCCGGTTTCATACCCCCGATAGAACCAGCTTTGCCGTTGCTCACTGGTGCCATGAGTAAAGCTGTCCGGAACCACCACGCCCTGTTGCGCGCGTTGCAAAGCGTCATCCCCAATCGCGGCAGCGGTGTTTAATGCCTCTTCGATATCACCGGGTTCAAGTACGCCAAACCGCTGATCAACGGCGCGGGCCCAGACACCGGAATAACAATCCGCCTGAAGTTCCACGCGCACCGAAAGGGCATTTGCCTGGGATTGGCTGGACTGGTTTTTGGCGCGGGTCACCTGTTCGAGAACGCCAAGACTGTTCTGAACATGATGGGCCACTTCATGTGCGATCACATAAGCTTTGGCAAAGTCGCCGTGCGCACCGAGGCGCTGTTCCATGACCTGAAAGAAGGACGTATCCAGATAGACGCGCTGATCTACCGGGCAATAGAATGGACCGGTTGCGGACATGGCTCGTCCACATGCTGAATGGGTCCGGTCAGCAAACAAGACCAGGACGGGGGGCGTGTATTGAATGCCGGAGTTCCGGAATATCTCCGACCAGATTTCTTCGGTATCGGCCAGGATGACGGCCACAAACTCTTCGGTTTCGTCGTCAATCTGAACCGGCTCATTCGCTTGCGGGGCCGAGAGTTGACCACCACCGGTCAAAAACGGGGTCACATCCACGCCCAGGAACAACCCGACGACAACGACCAGGATCAGGCCAAGACCGCCGATACCCGCACGGGACGTAACGCGAGACGTATGGCGTCGATCGTCGATATTGCGGCTTGTACGTCGTCCTTTCCAGCGCATGCGGCCTCCGAACAATCCGGGTAGTCTACTACAGTTTTTGACGGTTCCCCGATCTACGAGGTTTGAACGGGGAACCGATCCGGGCTTCCAAAGCCTGAGGCAGTGACAACCGTAACTAATGGACGATATCGGGTGTCACTTCGCCACCACTCAAATCGCGCTCAGTGTTTTGGAGCGTCCGAATTCCTCAGCCGTCGATACCTGCGGTATCACGTGCAGTCTCAGCCGGTGTGCATCGGTTGGTGCTGACGCCGATCGTCGCCTGCTGGACCTGACGCTTCGCGGCTTTTTCCGGAGTGCAGTCCGGGTCCACCACGTCGCAACCGGCAAGCGCAACAGTGACGACCAGCATCACCCCTCCAAGTATTTTCATCATTGTCCCTTCTCCTTCCTTCTTTTGTTCAAAATCCAGCCAGCCGTTCGGCCAGCCAAAACGCGGCGACGCATCCGATAGGATATCCAAGGATCTGGCGCGACGGGCCTTGCGCCAATGACCAGCCCCAAACTGCCTGCGCCAATTTCCTGACCGTCAAGAACACGCCCAGCACTGCAAAGATGAAGGCGAGTTGCCCGGCCTCGACCCCAAGGTTGAACGCCAGCAAGGCTGCCGGGATGTCTTGATCGGGCAGGCCGATCTCGGCCAGCGCTCCGGCAAAGCCCAGACCGTGCAGCAGGCCGAACCCAAAGGAAATCACCCAAGGGAACCGGCTGGCCAGTGTCTTGGGTTTGTCGCCAGAGCGCAGAACCTCGGTCGCCAGAAATACAATCGACAGAGCGATGACAGCCTCGACCGGCGGGCCCGGGACGTTCAGCACGCCGAAAGTGGCCAGCCCCAGCGTGATCGAATGCGCGACGGTAAAGGCGGTCACGGCCCAGATAAGCTGACGTAATTCTCGTATCAGCACCAGCAGCGCGAATACGAACAGCAAGTGGTCCCAGCCCTCCAGAATGTGCTCGAACCCCAGAATGCCGTATTGCCACAGAGTTTGGAGCAAACCCTGCTGCGCCGGTAATGTCACCGAAGGCGCGTCCGGGGTCAGGCGGAAGGTCGCCATATTCACCGTGTCCAGATATCCCACCCGAAGCAGGACATCGGTTCTTTGCGCATCAAGCTTATCGATCCGTATCGCGTTGCCACGCAGGTCTTCGGTACAGGTCGTGCGCCATATCTGTGTCCAGGCACGACCATCAAAAACGGGGGCTTCAAACGTTGGCGCTGTACAAGTGTCTGGCAGCGTTACGTCGATATCCATCGGCGCGCCGCGAACATCCGGCTTGCGCCAGAACACGTGCCAGTCGCTGTCGGTCTCTTGCGAGATTTCCAGATACCCCGGCTCCAGCGCATGGGCGCGAGCAAATGCGGGCACCAGAAGCGCCGCCAACACTGCAAAAAGAGGGAGCAAACGCCTCATGATTCACCCGCAGACTGCGCCGTTTCGATGCGTTCCTGAACCGTGTAGGTAGATCGCAGATTGTCGACGAAATTTTGCGTTGCCTGTTGGGACTGTTCTTCCTGCCAGTCCGCAAGCACGCGATGACGGATGGCACCTAACGGCGGCAGAGTCTCCTCCCATAGGTTGTCCAACCTCACCAGATGCAGTCCGAAGGACGACTGAACGGGTCCGCTCCACTCGCCCAGCGGCATTTGCTGCACCTGCTCGAAAAAGCCCGAACCGAAATTTCCGTCAACTGAGGTGCGAACGCTCAGGCCGAACCCGGAAGGAAGCAGCGACGCCTGCCCCAACTGGCGGTGATCTGCCCCTGCTGCCAAACGCGTACGCGTCTGGTCGACAAACGTATCGCTGGGGTTTTGACCCAGATACACAAGGCTGGCCGCAAGCCTTGCGGGGGTCGTGAACGCCTCGGCATTATCCGTCAGGTAGGTCTGCAGCACTTCATCCTCGGGGCGGGCGGCACCCGCCTCGGAGGTCAGAAGAAAGTTCATCTTCTGCACCAGCCTGTTGCGGATGATCTCATCATTGCCATCCAGCCCCAGCGCCAGCGCTTCGCGCACCAGCACTTCTCGGTTCAGCCAATCCTCTTTGAGCTTTGCCAACTCGTCAGCTGTCGGAGGGCGCCGCCAGGTGTCTTCAAACTGACCGGCCAGAACATCGATCTGCCGCTGATCGACAATGACGACCCGCGCATCCGGATCAGCGGACCATGCGTCAGGGTGTGCAAGTTTGAACCAGCCGAAGATCGCTATGCTGAGTATCGCGAAATGGACAAACGGCTCGGTGAAAATCCGGCGTATCAGGCTTGGATCAACCGACGACGGGTCGCTCGGGCTTGGCAGATTTGTCGTTTGCCAATGCGCGTTCATTTTGTGTTCTCGCACATGGTAATCATCCACCCTTTGGCACCAACAGTTTCAGCGTTAAGCTGACGGTGTCGGCCGCTGAGATCGCCTTATCGTAAAAGTTGTGTTCGTAGGACAAGGACCACTGCCATGGCAGGCCATTGCCGCGGACCAGCTTCGATATTTTGACCCCAAGCGGCAGGCTGTTGAATTCGCTGGCTTCCCAATCGTAGACAAACACCATCTCTGATGTCCCTGCCGACCAGCCATTGCCGAGGTTGTAGTTGAAGACAGGTTGGATTGTGGACAGGTTGACATCCGGCCGGTCGTCATCCCCGGCGACGGTGAAAAGGTTCTGGTTGAAAAGCCCCCAGAGTCCCCATTTTTCCTGTTTTGCGAAGCCTGCTGCCGGCCCCAGAGCCCATTTTTCCGCGCTCAGACCATCCTCGCCGGTCGGCAACAAGGCCACCGCGCCCACCCCGAAACGACCCCAGCGCCGATCAAAGGTCATGAGGTCAAACAGGGTGGTATCGCTCAGCCCCGACTGCCCGGTGGCGCTGTCTGTCACATAAGGCAGCGTAAGCCGTGCAATGTGTTTGGTTTGCCCCAGTGTGAACGGAAGCGCGGCGCGGAACTGTATCAGACTGCTGTCTTCGGGTGAGTTATGCAGGTTGAATGAATGGAACCCCTGCAGCTGGAATGACATGATTGAAGCAGTCGGGTCATTGGCCGCCGATTGCAATGACTCAGATTTCTCCTGCGCCTGAACAGCAAACGGGCTCAGGACACCAACAACAATCGCTGGCAAGATTGTCTTCATGCTCAACGTCCCGCAGGTCAAAATGCCAGCGAAATCTGTGCGGTCAGGATATCGCTCTCCAACCGCCTTTTCGCCGAGAATTCATGTGTATATTTCAGCTTCAGGGAAGCCTCTGCCCCCAGAAGTGTTCCCCCTGAATAGGTCACAATCGGTCCGATGCCGCTCACCTGAGCCTTCAGGCTGCTGGCCCCAAGCGCAAGTTTCAGGGCATCCGCTCCTCGACCACTGTCATCTTCGAGCTGTTGATATGTGTAGCCCGCAAGCCCGACGCCCCAGCCTGACCGAAACCGCTGAATCACGGCGCCTTCCAACTGGATTGCGGGCGCGGTCTGGTAGTTGGTGTCGTCGTTTTCTTCGCTAAACAGCAAACTGATCGCGCCTGATGCCTCAAAACCGCGCTCCGGAACGAACCAGGTCGCCGCAAAATAGGGTTGGAATGACCAGACGTTCTTTCCCACCGACAACGCGCTAATGGAACGGTTTGCGATGTCGATTGAAGCCGTCTGATAATTTCCGGTCGGGATAAAAACAGACAGGCCGGTACTGTAGTGTAGATTGCCACGGTGCCATCCCACAAGGCCGGTTACAGTAATGTCGGCAAGACCCGACGCAGTGTCCGAGATGCTGGCCCCTTCTAAAGGTGGACGGATCGCGGTGAATGAAAGATCGCCGTTCACGTAGGGCAAAGTGATATCGATGGCTGGTGTACCACCAAAGATTTGTGCATCGAACACCTGCGTCAGGTTTAGACGCCACAGGTTAAGCTCAACATCGGCATCTGCCGCAATCGGCAAACCACCAAGAGACAGGCCCTCTACACTGCCGTCCAGATGATCGAATGTCAGTGTCGTATAGGTGCCAGGCTCGGGTACAAAACCGGCAAACGTGTCGCGCGTGCCGATGAAGTAGGCTCCTATACCCCCTTCAACAGCGAAGGCTGGTTTGACTGGAAGGACCGTCAGGGCAGCAAGGGTTACAAAACCCAGCGCGGGGCGCAGGCGGCTTGGAAACTTCTTCATTTTTGTCACCTCGTTCAAACGAATTCACGCTTTTGTCGCGCTGTTTTTTGGATGGGAATTGTTTAATCAGGTTAGGCGGGTCACGGCGTGTACCAGATGGGCGATGTATAGGCCCGGTCCTGAATGGATTCAGGCGCACCTTCCGGCAGTTCGACGCCAAAGAATTTGCGGTCATACGTGGTCCAGCGCGGGGTAGGGATTTCCAGAACCCGGATGTAGTAGAACGCGCTCTGGTCTGGATCGAACTCCGGGTCTTCCCAATAGCCGCCTAAAATGGCCTGGCCGATGTCGTTGGTATAAGTGGCTTCTTGCGCATCAACCGTGTTTCCAACCGGACCATCACAAGCGCCCTCAATCACCTCACGACCACCGCACGAGACGTCATAAACTTTCTCGGAAGTATTTCCATCGGCGTTCAGCCAGCCCTTGATGACTTGAACCCGATCCAGGTTGGCTCCATCGGGGTCTCGCAAAGCCCGAATTAGGAATCGCGGCGCACGACCTTCACTCTTTCCCAGATCACCCCCCATAGGTACGCCATTGGCGTAGCCATGCGCCGCGAAGTCCGACCGAGGGAGGTCAGATTCTTCAAAGTCATACCCGGCAAAGACCCGCACCCGAATGCGCGTTCCGGTGGTTGCGTAGACCTCCTTGCGCATCATCGCGTCAAATATCTCTTCCCGCGTATTATCACGCGCCCAGACGGCCGCGAGGCCGGATGCACTGGTTTGCCACGCCCTTAACCATGTGTCCTGTGGTCCGAGCCGTCCTGCGACGGGTTCCTCGAAACGGATCGGGTCCGCCGTTGGCTCAAGCTGCGCAACTTTACCGAAAAAGTTGTTTTCACGCGTCGATGCCAAAGAGGTATGGGCATCCGTGGATCCAATCACCCCGAATTTCCATGGGTTGGTGCCCAGTTCCGCACCATGTGCAAGGCCACGCTTTAATGCTTCACGAGCATACTCGCCGGAGACCATCTCGGGCACTTTAGGTTCAAATCCACCCAGTGAGGTCGTGTCCCATGTTTCAAAGTCGGCAAACGGATCGTCCGGCGACAGCATCGGGTGGGCTTCGCCGTCCCCTTTCATCTGGGTGACCTCGTAGATTGGCTCCCAACGCTGACGTCGCGCCGCATAGTCCGCGTTTATCGGTTCGTCTGTTCCATATCGCTTGTCATTGAACATCAAACCGTTGGATAGGTTGCCGTTGTGCGGAATGGCCAGCAAACTGCCATCGGTCTCAGCCTCAACCTCTTCCATCCAGTCCCACAGCGCTTCGGGGTTCGGATCAAGGTCAGACGACAACGGTATTCGACTGTTCGCAACATCTTTACCGTCCTTGAAGACAACAACACGATGCAGGTTGTTGCCATTGGGGGCCGACGTCCATTCAAACCCGATGAGTGCCGTGAACCTTCCCGGTTCGTTAGCTACTTCTGCGGCGTCGATGATTTCTTCCCATGGGGCCACTGGCACATTTGGGTCGGACGCCAGAGTGTTCGTTCCATCCGCCTTTGTCTTGGTGAAAAGGTTAAAGGCTTCTCCCGCAGCATCCGCGGTTCCCTGCATCACCAGAGCATGCAACTCCTGCCCCAGTGGGTCTTCCAGAATAATCGGATCAGACCGGGCAATCATCGGGGCAACCCCCAGCGCCTCGGCGTGATCCGAAATCACAAGCCAGTCGAGAGGCCTGATGAGCTGTGTTTTGACGCCCATCGATGAGGTGACTGTTTCGCCTTTGGCGTATCGGTAGGCTTCATCGGGACCCAACGTGTTGCCAATCATGCCCGCATCAACCGAATATGACGTGTGCAAATGGGTATCGCCAAACAGGACTTGGTTTGGGAATTCCTCTTGTGGATATGGTGAGTATTCGCGGTCGCCCGGGTTCCATGGCGGCGCGTCCTGCGCGAAGGCTGCCGAAGACAGTGCAATGGCCGATACAGTAAGTGCTTTCAAATACATGGTAAAACTCCTCAGGACGGCGTGTACCAGATGGGCGAGGTGTAGGCGCGTTCCTGAATTGAGATTGGCGCGCCCTCGGGCAGTTCAGTGCCAAAGAACTTGGCGTCAAAGGTGGTCCAGCGCGGCGAAGGAATTTCCAACACGCGGACATAGTAGAAGGCCGATTGCGACGGGTCGAAATCGGGGTCTTCCCAGAAACCGGCCAGAATCGCCTGCCCGATATCGTTGGTCCAGGTGGCGGTTTCCTGATCCACCGTGTCGCCCACAGGGCCATCACAAGCGCCGTCAATCAGGTCGCGCCCACCGCAGGCAATGTCGACAACCCGTTCGGTGGTGGTTCCATCCGCGTTCATCCAGCCCTTGACGATCTGGATGCGATCCAGATTTGCCCCATCCGGATCGCGCAGCGCCCGCACCATGAAACGCGGTGCGCGGCCATCGCCCGAAGCGACCAGATCCGCACCCATCGGCACGCCGTTAGCATAACCATGGGCGTCGAAGTCCGAACGCGGCAGGTCGGATTCTTCAAAGTCATACCCAGCAAAGACTCGAACCCGCAGGCGCGTACCGGTCGTAGCAAAAACCTCGCGCCGCATCATGGCGTCAAAAATAGCCTCGCGGGTGTTTTCACGCGCCCAGACGGCGGCCAGGCCCGAGGCTGAGGTCTCCCATGCCTTGATCTGATTAGCTTCGTCACCAAGGCGACCGGTAATCGCCTCGTTGAAGCGCATTTCATGGGCCGAAGGTTCAAGAGCAGTGATCTTGCCAAAGAAGTTTTCTTCGCGAGAGGTGGACAGGGATGTATGTGCGTCCGTTGACCCGATCATCCCGAACTTGAACGGGTTCGTGCCAAGCGCAGCTTCGTGTTGAAGCCCCAGACGATAAGCAGATCGCGCATATTCACGCGGCAGCATTTCCGGTGTTTTGACCTCGGTGCCGAAACTGCCTTTGTCCCATGTTTCAAAATCCGCGAAGGCGTCATCGGGGGACAAGGCCGGGTGGGTTTCACCATCCCCTTTCATCTGGGTTACTTCGTACAGAGGCTCCAGACGTTGCCGCCGCTCAGCATATTCCGCAGACAGAAGTTCCCCCGAGAACCGTTTGTCATCAAACATCAGCCCGTTGGACAGATTCCCATTATGTGGGATGGCCAGAAGCTGGCCTCCGGTTTCGGACTGGTAGTCCTCCATCCAGTCCCACAGCGCCTCGGGATCATTGCTAAGCTCATTGGACAGCGGAATACGGGTGTTGGCCTCTTCCTTGCCATCCCGATAAACGACGACACGGTGCAGGTTGTTTCCGTCCGGGGCCGAGCTCCATTCATATCCAATAAAGGCGGTAAAGCTACCGGGCACATTGGCCTCTTCGGCGGCATCGATGATCTCTTCCCACGGAATCTTGGGCACATTTTGATCCGACGCCAGATGGTTCGTGCCTTCGTAGGCGCGTCCCAACCACAGATTATAAGCAGCCTGCGTGCTTTCGATCGTTTTCTGGCTGACAAGTTCGTAAAGTTCTGCGCCCAAAGGATCTTCCAACAATGTCGGATCAGCGCGCGTCAGCAGTGGTGCGATGCCCAGACCGTCAGAGTGATCGGAGACCACCAACCAATCCAGCGGCCTCTGCAGTTTTGCAGGTATGCCTGTGGACGCAACCACCGTTTCGCCTTTGGCAAATTTATAGGCATCTGCAGGGGACAGCTTGTTAAAGACCAATCCGGCATCCCACGAATAGGATGTGTGCAGATGCGTATCCCCGAAAAAGACCTGATTGGGAAAACTCTTGTCCGGGTACGGTGAATACTCTGCCCGGTCGGGCGCAACGTTCGGCGCATCCTGGGCCATTGCAGAATGTGCTAATATGCCTGCAATGCAAGTTATAGCAGCGCAGCTTATCGCAGAAGTCGAGAACAGAAACTCACGAGAAACCTGAGCGGAATACATCTCCAATGCCCCCATAATATTGTTTATTATCAGGTAATTATGCTATTGTAACGTAAACGTTATTGGGCAAAGCTAACAGAACGGTTTGCCAAATACTTTCCCAAATGGGGTAATTGCGATGAAGAAGGAATCTAAAGATACATTTTTCCCTATCTTTTCTTCAGCATGGCTAAGAGGCGTATCTCAGGAAAGCTTAGAAAAACTCGAGCAGATTTCCGAATTCGTCACGTACAAGGATAAGGAAACAGTTTACGCTATTGGTGGGCCGCAAAACTTTCTCTATGGCACCGTCTCGGGAAAGGTTCAGGTTCGCCTCGCCCTGACCGAGATGGAGCCGGTTCTGGGTCACATCCACCACCCCGGTGCCTGGTTTGGTGAATCAGAGTTGTTGCTTGGCGTTGACGGTTTGGTGGAGATGAAGGCCGCAGGCGATGTCAGATTGGTCAGGATCGCCTATTCCCGGTTTCGGCCACTGGCCAACGCACGCCCTGACCTATGGGAGGCATTTGCCCGCCTCACCTCGATGAACCAACTGCTGGCAATGTCTGCAGCCAATGACCTTGCGCAACGAAACACCCGCAAACGCATCGCGGCGGCGCTTTTGCGTTTGGGCGGATGGCGTGGCGCTTTGCAGGGCGCCGAGCCTACCGACATCGTTGTAGCCAGCCAGCAGGAACTTGCGGACCTGTCGAATATCGCCCTGTCCAAGATCTCTGTCTATTTGGGGGAAATGGCGGGCGAAGGCCTGATACGCTTGGAATATGGGCGTACCGTCTTGATCGACTTGGACGGACTGCGGCGCGTGGTAGAGGAATAGAGCGATGCGTGGTGGCTCATGTCATAAGTGCAGCCAATCTTGGGAAAAGCTGCCCCCGGCCTTTTCTCGGGTTTTCATACTTATTTTGATCTTCTGTTTTGGACTATTCGGCCCGCGTTCGGCTTTGGCATGCCAAGTGTGCATCACGCTGCCCGAGGCCTCACTTGCGGATCACTTGATCACGGCCGACATCGTCGTCATGGCAGGACCAGCGCAAGACAACCCATTCATATTTGTCCCGCGTCAAATCATTAAGGGCACATCGGACGATCTGGAGAGAGTTCCTGAAATTCCCTTCCTGATCGACAGCACAACCCGCGCTGCCTTTCGTGCTGACCCCGAGATGACAGTTCTGCTGACCTACGGCACGGTTGCCAAGGATGGCGCCGGACGCAGCTTGTCACGCATGTGGACAAGGATTTTCACGCTGACCACCGAGCGTGAAAAATTCCTGGATGCGCTTTGGGCCGAAGCAGCGCTGTGGCAGGATCGCGCAACGGCATCCGATGCGCGCGTTGCGTTTTTTGCCCGATACCTTGCGCACGAAGATCGGGTGCTAAGAGATACCGCCCTGATCGAAATCGACCGAGCACCTTACACAAGCATCCAGATGTTGCGTAACACGATTGCTACAGGCGAGTTGTTGCGCGAGTTCGACAGCCTCTCTCGTATTAGCTTCGTTCCGGTTGCGATCCGATTGCTGGGCCTTCAGACCGACGATGACAAGGCCACGCAAACTGTCCGATCACGATATCCCAGGTCGGTTCTTCAACGCTCGGGATATGCGTATGATTGGGCTCTGGCTGGGATATCTGTCGATGGACCAGACGCAATCACGGTTGTCGACGCCGCGTTAGGGTCGGCAAACCTCAAACCGGACCATAAGCGATCCCTCCTTCGCGCCCTGGCTGACTCAGGTTCGGCGTCGCCTGTACTCAGAGATCAGATCATCAGGATTTTTTCCCGCGCATTGGAACAGGATCACTCGTCGGCTTTGGAGATTGCGGTTGCCATGCGCAATTGGGATGAAACACGTCTGGACAGCCAGTTTGCAGACTTGCTCGAAAACGAAAACGTTGATCCGGTAACGCGGTTCGTCCTCCAAACCAAACTCGTCCCAATTGAGTGACAACTGACGGTATCGATCTGCGCCGAAACTGCTTCATTGATTGGTCTCACATACTAAAGCAGCTGATCTTTTTTGCGTGTTAAAACTGCACTCGTGCCAACCGCCAGTCAAAAATTCTCTCATGGTTGGTTGATCCGAACGTCCGGTTTCTGGGAATCGAAGATCCATTTGGCAAGCGCGGCGAGTGTCAGCTTTCCGCCCTTCGTGTCGTACTTCAGCTCCCTACCCGTCCCGATCCAGCTTTAACCAATAGCGTGTGTACCGGAGTTCACCCGTTCGGATCAAAGCGCCCTTCTCTACCAGGTCCTGGAGATCCCGCGTCGCCGTGGCGCGTGACGTTCCGGTGATCGAGATATAGTTTTCCGCGCTCAATCCCCCTTTGAACCCACCCGGTCCAGCTTTGAACAAACGTGCGATTACTTTGCTTTGCCGGGCGTTGAACTGATCGCGATGCCGGTCATAGAAGTGCGTCTTGGATATGAAGAACCCAACCCGCTCAAGAGTCACCTGCTGCGCTGTAAGAACAGTCTCTGCAAACCAGATAAGCCATGGTGTGACGTCCAGCGTTTTTTGATGGCGTTCAAGCTGATCATAATATGCCTTCCGCTCTCGCTCGATCGTGAAAGCAAGTGCAATCAGGCTTGGCTGACCAATATTTTGCGCCAGGGACTTTTCAGCCAGCGCCCTGCCCAACCGGCCATTGCCGTCTTCAAAGGGGTGAATGCTTTCGAAATACAGATGGCTCAATCCGGCCCGGATCAGCGCACGCAACGGTTCGGGACCATCCAGTGCGGTCCGGTTGAACCAGGTTACGAACTGTTCCATTTCAGCCGGAACCTGTCGTGAAGGTGGCGCTTCAAAATGAACCGTTGGACGGTCTAGCCTGCCTGAGACGATTTGCATCGCATCCTCATGCCTCCGGTAGGCCCCAATCGTTTCCAGTTGTCTGTCATGAGACAGAAGCATGTCATGCCACCGGAACAAGGTGTCGTGTGACAGTGGTGCCGAATAGTTGGAGTAAACATCCACCATCATCTCTGAAACACCCTGCTCGCGCGGTTTGGATGGGTAGCTGTCGGGAGCCAGCCCAAGATGCCGACGCAAGGAAGATTGTACGCTGAGCCGATCCAGCATCTCACCTTCGATCGCGCTGGTTTTCATCGCTTCTTCGCTTAGAAGGTCGATACGTAATTGATCTCGATCCGACGTGTTCACATGATGAACCGCTCCAAGAACTTCCCCTGAGGACAACAGGAACTGTTGCTCGTATGGTTCGAGTCTTGCGGCATCGTAACGAAAGGTCGGCCAATCAGGGTACTGCCAGTTCCACATCGTGAGGTATAAGTTTCCTTTCTATAGCTCACTATTTATGGATGCGTGATTTATAGGGGTCAATCCTATTGCTCACCTTTTCCAAACTCTTCAATCGGATCATCGATTGGATGCGTTATCTGAAAACGGTAAATCTCATCCTATTTCTCCAAATTTACGTAGCATTGGAGGTTCGCGAGAGCATTGCCTTTGGAGACAGCTCCCCCTTTTCGATCTTAGCCAACAATGAAATCAGGTAAGCCCCTGGAGATTGTATGTTCTCAGCACGTTGAAAGATGTATCCGAGAACAATGAAGCGAATAGCCGGGCCAAACGTTGATTTCATTGTATACCAAGTTTGGCCAAGCCGTAGGTACTCGGCGATATCATCCATAAGCCGATCACAGTGGGGCTGATCTTTAGCAAAGCGTAGTTCTGAGCATAGCCGTGGAAAACTGCGCTCCATTTGGTCTTTAGAAACCTGAATCTGAGAAAGTTTTTCTTTCTTAACTTCCGGATTCAAAGAGTCCTCTTTGTGCCCCTCAATTTCACTGTCACTGGCCCTCAAATTTTCTGTATCTGTCTGTGTTATCTCTGAGATTTCCACAGAGATTTCAGCCAGCAGCTCGCTGAGTACATTCGCATCTGGTTTGCGACGCAGAGCATTGCGTACGGTGGTCATCAAATCAGAGATCGCGGTGTCATTTGCTACGAGTTCCCTAAGGCGCGCCATAGCGGCGGAAACCTTGTCGCGGAGTACAGTGAACTCCAGAACTCGATCGGCATGCGTCTGGGCTTCCTGGATGAACTCAGCGTGCCGTTCAGACAAAGGCATCAAGGAGAGCCCAGTTGCGGTGACCACCCTGCCCTGTCGATCCCGGCGCGCCCATCGCTTGCCGTTTGCGCTCATGACGCGACGGGTAAGCCCAAGCCCAACCAGCGCCGAGATATGACGCTCAACTGTCTGCACGCTGACATGAGTTCGTTTGGCGATTGCCGCGTTGGAAGCGAAGCAGATGTGATGATCATCTTGGTCCGCAGCAATCTGATCACCGCCCACAAAAGAAACCATCGCTCTCAGGACATTGAGAGTTGTGGATTTTAACCCAAGAGGTTCTCTGGCTTCTTCAACGGCGCGAAGAAGAAGCCATTTTTTGGGCGTACTACTCCCCTGCCCTGCCGTTCCCGACAAGGTTGCTCCACTTGGAGCCAATGCTGTTAGTGTTTTCATGATTATCTATTGGCAGACAAAATTTACCCGTTCGCTCAAGAGCGTTTTTTCTTGTGTGGCGATTCGGGTGCTGCTAGATTCTAGGTGTCTAATCTAAGAATTGCGCTTTGCGCAGCAGCCCTCGAAGCTCCGGTTTCGGGGGTTTTGTTTGTTTGCCTTCCTCCTTTCTGCTCGTCCTCAGTTCTTTTTCTCAGCGTTTACAGCTGTAAACTCAGCGTGTGAGCGCTTGATGATTTCAGCCATGTTTTTGTCCAACCAGCTAGCGAAGCCAGCGTTAGCTCCGGTCCTTTTGACCGAAACAGTTAGTGATCCGTTGGAGGATTTGATTGTAACGCCTACGATTGGGCTGACTTCGGCTGCACCTTCTCTTTGTCGTGCACCACGTTTGGCAGCTGCTTTAAGGAGCATTTCTAGCCGATCATCTGACGACATTGATGGCTCAATGGTTTCTAGCAGGTTTGCCGCTTCTTCTTCCGCTAGCTTGCCTGCAATGAAGTGTTCTGCAAGCACGGTCCATTTTGGGCGGCCAGATTTTGGGGCTGCGCCTATCATGTCACCAATCGTTGCAGGAACATGTTGGGTAACTTTTGTCAGGTGGGACAGCCCTGATTTCGAAAGGTTCAATACTTGCCGCACCGTTGCAGTGTCATGCCCTGAAGTCAGGATCGCCTCCGCGAAACGTGCTTTCTCGTAGAAGGAAAGATTGCGCCTCGCAGCATTCTCAAGCCCCTTGGCGAGAAGCGCTGAAGCATCGTCGATATCCTGAACATTAGCGCGGACTTTAATACCGAGTTCACGACAGGCCCTGAGTCTCCTCCTCCCATAAATTGCCTCGTATCGACCGTCGGATTTCGATTTTCTGACAAGAATGGGAACTTGTTGGCCACCGTCTTGTATGCTCGACAGCAAGCTTTCAAAACTATCGTCTTCTTCGTCAGTGTTTACAGCTGTAAACTCACCAAGCCTATCGGCTGGCCCCCAATCGTCGATCAGAGCAGGGTCAATTTCCCTGATTGCGGCAAGAGAGCCCTGAAGCGCACCAAGAGCAGGGGCATTGGGTTTTGGGGCTTTATCGATGGCCTTGGGGCTAGAGCGCGCGATGGTGTTTGCGATCCCCGACATCTCCTGTAGCGATTTTCTAGCCATTAGCTGCGTCCCCATGCTTGATGGATCATTTGCTCTACCTCAGAGCCGATCGCATCCATTGAGTTCTTTGCCCGATCATAAGTTGCGCGCGTCATTTCTGACCGCACGACCTCGTAAATTGATTGTTTGAGCATTGTGGCGTCACTGATTGCAGTGCTTTTGAGCGCCGTAGCCGACATAACGCGATCCTGAAACAGTGCTCGCATGAAAGAAGCCAGTTGTTGAGACGGAACGTCTGTCGGCTCGTCACGCGTTATTAGGAATTTGAAGTTGTCGTATTCGAGTGTGGCGCCGGCATCTTCAATGACTGCCATGTAAGCCCCAGCGAGTTCGAGAAATTGAGCCGTCGAAGACACGTCCAGCATTGAAGGTGTCAGTGGCACAAGCAATGAACTGGCGGCGGCCATCCCTGCTATAGTCAAGAATCCGAGTTGAGGTGGGCTATCAATCAGAACAAGGTCAAAATCGCCTTCTACCTGGGCCAGGGCATTTCGTATTCTCGTAAAGAACGGATGGTCCGGATTGGAGTGAACTGCAGATTCTGTCTCAAATTCGGAGAGAACAAGCCGTGACGGAGCCACAGAGAGACCGGGGAAGTATGTCGGAAGCACGACGTCCGCCATATCTACCGGATCTTCATATCGAATAGCATCGTAAATCGTCAGCCCGTCAAACTCTATTTCTGGGCTTATGCCGCACATGGATGTAAGAGAGCCTTGAGGATCCAGGTCAACGGCCAATACACGGTAACCGCGAAGCGCAAAATAGTGAGCCAAATGAATTGTTGTGGTGCTCTTGCTGCTGCCGCCTTTGAAGTTCATCAACTGCCAGACTTGGAGCTTTTCTCCTTCAGTCCGGCGAGGGACATAGCGCCCTTTTTTGCGTGAGGTTTTCTCAAGCGTTTCGCGAGCCTCCCAGAGTTCTTGGGCAGTATAGTAACGCCGACCGCTGCGTACGTCATTCGGTTCAGGAATCGTTCCCTCTGCGTGGACTTTGCGCATGAATTGACCTGAGACTCCTAAGAGTTCAGCAGCTTCTGGCGCTGCAAAGTTTCGCAGTGATTTGGTGTTGTCGGGGGCAAATGCAGCAAGTAGATGTTCCCGGATAGCCGAGTTTAATCTCTCAGATATTTCCGTGGCGAGTGCCGATGGTCTTTCTGCCGCAAGTGGTGTCACGGGAATCATGTAGTTGCCTCAAATTAAAGAATGTGGTCATTTTTGCGCCACTTGAGACAAACAGCCGTGATTCATTGCGCTAAGTCAAGGATTTTCGCCTATATTGTAGGTTTTCCAACGCGGAGGACTACATACGCTTAGCATCAGAGCAGGGTGGTTTACAGTTGTAAACTCGGTTGAGCGGGATCATGGGTTCTTTCAGTCGATGAAGTTCTAACGTAGGCATGCGAAGGCATTCCTGTAAAACTCCTCCCTAAGCTCCGCTTTGAGTAGAAAACCTCTAGTTTGGAATTGGAGTGAAGGCCGAACGGCATGTGGCGCAAATCGCGCAATTGGGAAGGGCAGGGAGCTAGTTGAGCTGATTGGTCAAATTCTCTCGCCAACAAATTCGTTACTGAGTTTTCCGCGATATCGACGTCGCAACAGTACTTCTGCGCCAGTACGGGAGGACGATGCTGTGAGAAGGGCATGGCGGCCAAGGTCAGATACCCCGAGCGCAGCCCGTGCGGAGAGGCAAATCCCGCGGACACTCCGGCTAGGGTCAGCCGCTGGCCGATTGCCCAAGAAATGGCATACAGGGAGAGACGGGGTTTAGAGTACTGTGTGCCTTTAAGTTACGACGGAACAGGGAACCGCCCTCGATCCAGTGCAACTGTGCTTGCGCGGCGCGGCTTTTGGCGCAAGTCTCTGCTGTCGTTGGATTCATATGGGAGCACAGACACGATCCGTGTGTTCATGTCCCTTTGGCGTCGATAAAACCAGCTTGCTCGAATTTGCGATAATGGGCTCCTCAATCGTTGAAACGACAGTCTCGTTGGCATATATTGCCAAAGAGGAGGCTTAAGCCATGGTAACCCGCAATGTCGTACTTACAGAATCGCAGGATCAATTGGTGCAGAACCTGGTTGCATCCGGTCGCTATCAGAACGCTAGTGAGGCGTTGCGTGCGGGCCTTCGTCTTCTGGAGCGGGAAGAAGCGGGGCTGGTATCTCTCAAACAAGGCCTGCAGGAGGGTGTGGCCCAGGCTCAGGCTGGAGATCTGGCAGAGGGCAGCGGTTCGGATGCGATCCGTCGTGCCTTTGCAAGGGCACGAACCAAAGCGTGACCAGACCCTTTCGACTGACACGCCGCGCCGAAGCCAGCCTGGTGGAAATTGCCCGATGGACCATCGACAAGTTTGGACCGCATCAAGCCGATCTTTATGAACAAGAACTGATAGCGCGCTGCCAGGCCATCGCAGAGGGTAGGGTGGCCAGCCGCAGCTGTTCTCTATTGGTCGAGGAGTCGGTAGATCTCAGATATGTGCGTGCAGGGGAGCATTTCCTCGTCTACCTGGACCAGCCGGAAAGTGTGATCATAGTCGATATCCTGCATTCCCGTTGTGATCTGCCGCGACATGTTTCGGCACTGGCCACGTTAACGGATGCGGCAGGGGGCAAGACATAGGTGCGAAAGCCAGCGTATCTGTCAGGCTGGGATTTCTTTGATCACTCAGTAAATGCTCACCCCAACAAATCCGCTGCCGGGTTTTCAGCGATATCGACATCGTCATAGTATTTCTGCGCCTGCGCCATGGAGCGGTGCAGGGACAGGCGCATGGCGGCCTGGATTGGGGCGCCGTCCAGTGCGGCCTGGGTTAGGAACCCAGAGCGCAGACCGTGCGGCGAGGCGAAGTCCTCAGGCAACCCTGCCAACTGGAGGCGATGTTTGACGATCTGATAGATAGCGTCCGGCGAAAGCCGACGTTTCAGCACACGATCCGCTTTTGAGACTGGTCTGAACAGTGGCCCGTTCTTAATCTGTCCCACCTCGATCCAATGGACCAACGCCTGGGCGGCGCGGCCTTTCAGCACCAGCCGCGGCGTTTCACCTTTGGTTGTCGTCTTGGTCTCCAGCAGTGAAATCCAAACCAGGCTTTTCTCGTCGAACTCCTTCAGCGAGACGTCTTCAAACATAAACCCGGTGATCTCCGAGCGCCGTCTACCACCAGAAGCCCAACCCAGCATCAAGATGGCGCGGTCGCGGCAATCCCGCCGGGACCCCCGACAGGTGGCCAGCAGCTGTTCGAGAACATCGCGGGTGATTGGGTGCTGTGACTTCGGGGCAGGGGGGCGGGCTGCCGCCCGGCGGGCCTTGGCCCGGGCCTGTTTCACCTGCGGGGCGTCAAAAGGCGAGGGGAGATTCTTCATCCGGTGAAAGGCCAGCCAGGAGGCGATGCGCCGGTCCAGCGTCGAGGGCGCCGGGCAGGCCAGCGATTTGCGCAACCCTTGCGCAATCAGCGCTTCTGCTGTCCAGCGGGCGCGGTCGTCCGGCGCCGCGTCATTCAGATCCCGGGCGTGATCGAGGATGAAGGCGAGGGCGGTGGCATGAGTTTCTGGCCATTCAAGCGGCTTCTTGAAGGCCACATTGGCCCAGGCGGTGATGTAGAGCAGGTCGCGCTCATAGGCGCGCAGTGTATTGGCCGGTGTGCCGCGGACATAAAGGTCTGTCAGCGCGTCCTGATCCGCTTGCGACAGGGCCGGGGAGGGCGCGGGCAGATAGGGGGTAGGGGCTGTCATGTGGCCCATTCTATGCTCGATTTTCGCCAAAATCAATCAGACATGATAAGCGGTACTTATCGCTAGTGATAGTGATTTGGTGATGTAATCCGTGTAAAGATCAAAAAGGATAAATTTTGCGCGTAAAGCGGGTAGGGGCTTGCAACGCAACCCTGTTCGACGGGCGTGCAAGCGTTTGGTTTCCATCTCCAACACCTAACAGATGAGAGATCACGATGAACCAGCTATCATCCGTTGCTCAAACCCCTAAATCTGTCCGGTGGGCCCTGACGGCAGACGGTTGTGTCGCAAACTTTTTGAAGGATTAAAGCCAGCGATATGCTAGACGCAGCTATCCTGCGATCTCAGCAAACATTCGAAAGCCGGAAGTCGTACCACTCGAGAATTGCCGCTTCCGGATCATGTTGGTGACCTCGATGCCGTCCAATGTGGCGGAAGCGGATTCGAATGACTTAAACCCACTGTCACTGTGTCCTTAATTGCTGGACGCTCGCTTCAAAAAGTTGAGCATAATCAGTTCCAATTTGTGCCCTTAATTTCTGGACTGTGTCCTTAATTGCCGGACTGTGCCCTTAATTCCAAGACTGTGCATTCTGGGGATAAGTCGTGTGTTAGACAGACGTGAACAGGTACAGCGGCCCCTTTGGATCCTTCACCGAATGTATGTGAGGTCGCCGGTTGGTGACCTGTGGATATCCGAGAAAAAAAGGGCAAAACCTGGGCAAATGCGCGAGGATGTATCTGCGTCCAGCAATTAAGGGCACAGTGACAACCGACGTCGCGCGCAGGCGCAAGGGACCGTGTGACCGCTCCTGGCGGATGGACGAGCTTACATCAAGGTGGAAGGTGCGTGGGTCTATCTCTACCGAGCGGTCGATAAACACGGCAAGACATTGGATTTCATGCTTTCAGGGCGTCGGAACAAACCTGCCGCTACGAAATTCATCGCTCGAATGCTTGAAAGCAATGGCCTTCCACGAAAGATAGTCATCGACTGTCCGTCATCAGAGTTTTTGGAACCAGTGGCGGCCTGAACTAAGAGAGTTTGGCTCATCTGTTTGGTTTGATTATGCGGCGCGTTGGCTGTGAAGCAAGCGGCGCGTTTCGAATGTCTTTCGTTTGATCCTTTCTCGCTGTTGTAGAATGGCTTTGTCGCGTCCGAAGTAGACGTCGGCGGGTGTGACGTTGTTTAGGCTCTCGTGGTAGCGCTGGTGGTTGTAGTGGTCGACGAAGGCTTCGATCTGAGCTTCGAGGTCGCCGGGCAGGAAGTAGTTTTCCAGCAGAATGCGGTTCTTGAGGGTTTGGTGCCATCGCTCAATCTTGCCCTGCGTCTGAGGGTGATACGGTGCACCGCGAGAATGCTCCATACCTTTGCCCTGCAACCATTCAGCCAGATCAGCGGAGACGTAACTGGAGCCATTGTCGCTGAGAAGCCGCGGCTTGTGGACAACATGAACCTGATCACAGCCGGACGCCTGCAACGCCATTTCCAGCGTGTCGGTCACATCCTCTGCCCTCATGGTCGTGCAGAGTTTCCAGGAGATGATGTAGCGGCTGTAATCGTCCAAGATCGTGCTGAGATAGAACCATCCCCAGCCAAGAACCTTGAGATAGGTGAAGTCGGTCTGCCAAAGTTGGTTGATGGCCGTTGTCTTGTCTTTGAACTCGTTTGCCGCCTTGAGAACGATGAAGGCGGGACTGGTGATCAGGTCGTGCGCCTTCAGAATCCGATACGTTGAAGCCTCTGAGACAAAGTAGCTTTCTTTGTCTGTGAACGTCACCGCCAGTTCTCGTGGTGACAGTTCGGTCTCCTTCAGCGCCAGCTTCACAACTTTGCGCCGCACCTCGTCAGGGATGCGGTTCCAGACATGCTTTGGCTTGGGGGATTGGTCTTGCAGCCCAGCTTCGCCACGCTGCTGATAACGACCATACCAACGGTAGAATGTGGTGCGCGGGATGCCAAGTTTGGCCAGCGTTTGGCGGGCCGAAAGATGCGAGCCCTCAACCAGCCTGATGATCTCCAGCTTCTCAGATGCGGCATACCTCATTCTTGGTCGCCCCCATCGTCGATCATGCTTTTTTTGAGAAGGCGCAATTCCAGCGTTTGCTCCGCCACGACCTCTTTCAGATCACGTGCCTCGCGGCGCAAATCTTTGACCTCATCGGTTGTGGCAGCGCGGGCCGTATCGCCAGCTAGTCGGCGCTTGCCAGCTTCCATGAAGTCCTTCGACCACTTGTAGTAGATACCCTGCGAGATACCCTCGCGGCGGCACAGCTCAGCAATGCTGTCTTCGCCGCGAAGGCCATCCAGCACGATCCGGATCTTCTCTTCGGCTGAATACTGTTTGCGTGTTGCCCGCTTGATGTCTTTGACGATCTTCTCGCCAGGGCTCTTACTTGTCTTTCTCATCGTCCACTCCTCAGTCGTTACGATGAGCCAAGAACACTCTCTTATCAAATAACGCTATTTGGACCCATAGGCGCTGACGTCAGACACTTAGACAATGCGTTGATTCATGAAAATTGAGTTGTCCATAATTTCATGAACACCTGTGTGTTCTGTTCGTCGGAAGCAAGCATATCATTTGCTCCATTCTGCCTTTCGCTTGCCAAGAAAGGCCGCTATGCCTTCCTCCGCTTCCTGGCATTCCCATGTATCGGCGAGACGCTCGATTGTGTCATCGATGACGTCGTCATCTATTCTAGGTCCGAGTTTGCGCGCTAATGCCTTTGCCGCTCCAACGGCACCGGGGGCCACCGAGAGGTAGGGGCGCACTTGTAGTTCGACTGCATCGTCCATTCCATCTTTAGGTGTGGCTGCAGACACAATTCCAAGAACAACTGCCTCGTCCACATCGAACACTCGCCCGGACATGAAGACGCGGCGCGCCATCCCTTCTCCCATGCGTGCGACGACATACGGCCCAATGGTGGCGGGTATCAGACCAAGACGTGTTTCTGTTAGACCGAACTTGGTTCCCTCTTGCCCTATCGCGACGTCGCAAACGCATGCCATCCCAACGCCTCCGCCGAAGGCTCCACCATGGATCTTTCCGATCAATGGGGTTGGCATTTCGTTCAATGCCTTCAGCATCTCCGCAAGTTTTCTGGCTTCACGCATCCGAGTTGGGCGATCCGCGGAGATCTGTTCCATCATCCAACCAAGATCGCCACCAGCACAAAACACGTCGCCTGTTCCCGACAGAACCATCGCGCGCGTCGAGGCATCTGCGCCTACAGTTTCGGCTAAGTGAGTCAGTTCAGATATCATCTGCGCGGACAGCGCATTTCGTTTTTGTGGACGGTTTAGCGATACGTAGGCGACGCCACGGTCGTCGATATCAAGTGAGAGCGTTTCGTAGGTGGTCATGACGGTCTCCTCAGGCTCTTCGCAAATTGCGCGGCGGCTTGCAGCCTTTCCATGTCGAGGCCGGTTTCGAAGCCGAGCCGGGCCATCAAATCGGCGACCTCTTCGGTTGCCACGTTGCCCTTCGCGCCTGGCGCATAGGGGCATCCACCCAGGCCGCCAACTGCGGCGTCGAACACGCGTATTCCGCGGGCAAGGCAAAGCTCAATATTGTCGAGCGCACGTCCATTCGTGTCATGGAAGTGCCCTGCGACATGATTGACTGGCACAGTCTCCAGGACATGGTCGAGCATCGACGACGTCGTTTCGGGGGTGGCCTTCCCGATCGTGTCGCCAAGGCTGATCTCATAGCAGCCCATATCGAGGAGTGACCGCGCGACACTCGCTGTGTTCTCAGGCGACGTTGGACCGTCATAGGGGCAGTCGGTCACGCAAGAGACGTATCCCCGGACGGGGATGTCATTCTCGTGGGCGAGTGCCACGACGGGCTTAAAGCGTTCCAGGCTCTCCGCAATTGAACAGTTGATGTTCTTTCGGCTGAAGCCTTCTGATGCCGACGCAAAAATAGCGATTTCATCCACCCGCGCACGAAGCGCGCTCTCCATTCCGCGTTCGTTGGGCGTCAAGCCGGTGTAAGAGACACCCTCTGCGCGATCAATGCCTGCAAGCACGTCCGCTGCATCCGCCATTTGCGGGACCCACTTTGGGCTGACAAAGCTCGTCACTTCGATTTTCTTGAACCCACAACCGGATAACAGGTCGACAAGTTTGATCTTGTCGTTGGTTTGGATGGGGGATGGCTCGTTCTGAAGCCCATCACGCGGACCCATTTCGAAGAGTATGACGTGTTCTTGCATAGGGCAGGCTCCGCTATGTTTCGTGGCTGAGGAAGCGCTCGGCATCCTCGGCTGTTTCAAAGATATGGGGTTGGGAACCCGGAAAGAGCCGCTCGCCCAGCTTGACCCGCATGAACGCAGAGCTCGCATAGCGCGTGACGGTTCGATAGAAACGCCCTTCGAGAGAACGGACCATGGTGGCGAATGCGTCCGCGATCTCCTCGTCGATCATTGTGTCATCATAATTAACGATCGCGTCCACTGGCTGGCCCAGTGGGTCGCACAGCTCGATCACTCGCTCCTGGATGGCCTCAACGTCGGCGGGCCACTTGATCCGCATCTTGCTGAGGTTAATGAACAAGCGGCGCGATCCATGATCGAGAACGATGCGAGAAGGAAGGTCGAGGTGCAACAAGTCGGTGCGCAGATCCATCGGTCCCTTCTCGAACAACCGAGGGTCCATCTCTTTCAGGTCTCGTATCAGTGGTTTGAATGCCATCTGGGCGAGTACGTCGCGATCCAGGTCGATCCCCGGTGCGATTTCGATCAGTTCCAACCCTTTGCCGGTCAGCTCGAGGACACAGCGCTCTGTGACGTAGAGCACGGACCTGTGCTGCGAAGACGCGCGCGACCCTGAGAACGTGACTTGTTCAACGGCTTCCATAAACTTGCGGGCACGTCCTTCGCGGACAATGTTGACGCGGCCGCCTTCGAGACCGATTTGCAAACCGCCGGCGGTGAAGGTTCCAGTGAAGACGACCTTATGGGCGTTCTGGGAGATGTTGATGAAGCCCCCGGCGCCAGCCAACCGTGACCCAAAGCGTGAGACATTCACGTTTCCCTTGACGTCGGCTTCCGCCATGCCAAGAACCGCAAGGTCAAGGCCGCCACCATCGTAGAAGTCGAACTGATTGTTCTGTGGAATGATGGCGTCAGTGTTCACTGCAGCCCCGAAGTCGAGACCTGAAGCGGGTTCGCCGCCGATGACGCCAGGTTCAGCCGTCAGTGTGACGTGGCTCAGGATTCCTTCTTCTCGCGCGACCGCCGCAACGCCTTCCGGCATTCCGATACCGAGGTTCACGATTCCATTGACGGGAAGTTCGAAGGCTGCGCGGCGTGCAATGATCTTCCTCGCATCAAGAGCGGCGGGGCCCGTCCGGACTTCCGGCGACCGCAGTACACCCGCAAAGTGAGGCGAATAAGCAGTTGCGTATGTCTGGACATGGTTGTCGGGCTCGGCCAGGACAACGGCATCGACCAAAGCAGCGGGAAGCACAACCGACCGGGGATTGAGTGAGTTGTCTGCCGTCAGGCGTTCAACCTGAACGATCACCACACCGCCGGAGTTTTTCACGGCCATGGCTTGCGCCAGGATATCGATCGTGAGCGCTTCCCGCTCCATCGAGATGTTGCCAAGCGAGTCGGACGTGGTGCCGCGCAGCAAGGCGACATTGAGAGGCACGCCATGATAGAACAAGAGCTTGCGGCCACCCAAAGTAACGGCTTCGACGATATCTTCCCTGGTGCGGGCATTGACCTTACCCCCCTCCAAGGCTGGATCGACGAAGGTCTCAAGCCCAACGTGAGACACAGTACCTGGTCTGCCCGCAGCTATGTCGCGGAACATTTGGCTAATCACACCTTGTGGCAGGTTGTAGGCTTCAATGCGGTCATCAAGTGCAAGCTGGGCGACTTTGGGGATCAGGCCCCAATGACCGCCGATGACTCTGCCAAGCAAACCTTCATGACCGAGCCGGTTGAGACCGCGCTCTTGCCCATCGCCCTGTCCCGCTGCAAAGAATAGGGTCAGGTTGCCGGGCGCTCGCGTTTCGAGGTACCGAGCTTCCAACGCCGACAAGAGCTCGTCGGGAACGCCAATGCCCACAAAACCTGATGTGGTAATCACATCACCGGTGTTGATCAACTCCGCCGCAGCCTGCGCAGATATGACTTTATCGACCATTTGGACACTCGCCGATCACTGCGCCGTCCAACCGCCATCGACAGGCAAGGCCGTTCCGGTAATTGAGGCGGCTGCATCGGAGCATAGGAACACGGCAAGCGCGCCAAGTTCCGAGGTGTCCACAAATCGCTTGGTCGGTTGGGCGGCGAGCAAGACATCGCGAACGACTTCTTCTTCTGTAATGCCGCGCGCCGCCGCCGTATCTGGGATCTGCTTTTCGACAAGCGGTGTTCGAACGTAGCCAGGGCAGATCGCGTTACAGGTGATCCCCGTCTGAGCTACTTCCAACGCGACTGTCTTGGTTAGGCCCACTACGCCGTGTTTGGCAGTGACGTATGCGGATTTGAACGGAGAGGCGACCAGCCCATGAGCGGACGCCAGATTGATAATCCGACCCCAACCACGTCTCTTCATGCCTGGTAGCGCCGCACGCGTTGTATGGAACGCCGAGGACATGTTTATGGCGATGATCGCATCCCATTTGTCGACAGGAAAATCTTCGACCGGGGCAACGTTCTGAATGCCGGCATTGTTGACCACGATGTCTACCGATCCGAATGCTTCCTCAGTCTCGCAGATCATCCGCTCGATCTGTGAAGGATCGCGCATGTCGGTGCCATCAAACCGGACGCGTACGCCAAATTTGTCCTGGAGATCCTGAGCGATAGGTTTGCCCAGAGACTCTCGCTCGATTCCATTTAGCATGACGTTCGCGCCTGCTTCGGCAAGGCTGCGCGCGATTGCCAATCCTATTCCACTGGTTGAACCGGTTACTAGCGCTGTTTTCCCTGTAAGCATGACTGTGTCCTCATTTTCATTCTTTTGCTTTGCTTTGAGAGTACTTTCCGTGCGAATTGTGCACTTAGTGTCTCCCTCTTCCCGGCCTCAATTCAGCGACGTAAGCAAATGGCCAAGTCTAGGGAAACGTAGTGATCTTCTGGTTGGTGCTTGCCCAGAAGCTCCACAGCGCATTTTAAAACAATAGTACTGACCCAAACCTGGAAGGGCCTCTCAATCCATCAATTTGTCATTTTCTGACAACAACAATTCCTCGATCAATCAGATCCGATACTTCTTCGGAGCTATATCCAAGTGCCCCGAGAATTTCTGTCGAATGAGCACCAAGTTTAGGTGGAGGCAAATCGCGAGCAGCTTGCTCGTTCGAGAATACAATCGGCTGGGGAATAGATCGCACTCTACCTTCCAGTCCATCAGTCGGCTTGAAGAAGTCAATATCTTGAAGGTGTTGGTCGGAAACCAAGTCTTGAATTGAAGTAACTTTGGAATACGGAACATCTAGTTTCCTCAATTCCCTGATCCATTGTTCGGTACTTTTCTTCTTGAGTTCACATGAGAGTGCCTCATATAGCAGCGACGATTTTCGATTCCGCTCAGAAGCTGAAGAAAACCAAGGCTCTGAAAGTATGTCGTCGCGACCGATTTCGCTCAGAACTGCCGTCCATTGTTTTTTTGAATAGGGCATTACGGCAAGCCAGCCATTCTGAGTTTGAAACGGACGCCGATGCTCGTTTAGGAGCCGTCCGTACCCGAGATGACCATCTTGATTGAAAGTCGCCTCATCCAAGTGTTCGTTAAGGGTGAATGCTACGAGAGCCTCAAACATCGGAACCTCGAGAATGGAGCCGCGACCTGTCCTCTCCTTTTTCAACAAGGCGGCAAGTAGGGCGTACACTACATGCAATGCCGCTATTTTATCCGCGATAATGCTTGGCGCATATTCAGGGCTTCTGTTCACCTCCAGGGGGAGCCCTGCCAGTCCGCAAGCGGCTTGAATGATATCGTCATACGCTGGTGTGCCTGCGTACACACCGTCTGTCCCAAATCCCGTCGCGGAGCAGTAGATTACCTTGGGATTCAACTCGGAAACACTTTCTGGAGAAAATCCCAACCGGTCGATCGCTTGGGGACGCATATTGTGAACAAAAACGTCGGCGTTCTCTATCAATGAATTTAGAACTTGTTTCCCTTCAGGGCATTTTAGATCGATAGAAAGGCTTTTTTTGTTCCTGTTGTTGTTTGCAAACATACTTCCCATGCCATCAGGTCCAGTTGTGCCTGATGCGCGGGCTAAATCACCTTCAACTGTTTCTACCTTGATTACTTCAGCACCCAAGTCCGCCAGAATCTGCGTGGCCATTGGGCCAAGAACAATGGTCGTTAGGTCCACGATTTTTACGCCCTTTAGGTAGTCGATCACTTGAGTATTCCTAACTGCTCCACAACGATGGCCTTATTCCCAAGGCTTCAAGTTGACTCAATAGTTCACTTGTACGAAAAATAATTCCCATATAGGAACAACAAAGTCAAGGCTGGAACTCACGCCTGAAGCAATTTTCAGCCTTACCACAGCTTTGGAGCTCTCACGTTGGTCTGCGGGTCCAGATTCAGAATGCCGCCGTAGGAAACAATGCAGTACCGGAACGTAGCGCCCTCTCGGATACACTCAAAGTTCCAACATGAGCCCGAAAACTAGTCGTGCGAAATAGATAGGTGATTATACTCTGTGCGCTAAGCTCTGTCTAAGGTTTGGAAAGGGAAATGCTATTCGATTGGCGATGAATCAGCTTGGCCAGCTCAGGAATGCGATCGTTCATCCTGTAATTTGGCCCAGCGATTGAAAGCGCCATCCGACGTCCATCCACAGATATCGGCACACCAACACCCGACACTTCGGGGGTGTACTCAGATAGGTTAACATGCCAACCGCGCTCTCGACCTTCTACAACCGCATCCACGAACTCTTTAGCGGATGACAAAGTGGCATCTGAATACACTTCAAATTTAAGCTCTTCAGCCTGCGACCGAAGTTCTGTGTCAGAGTAAGAGGAAAAGATCGCCTTGCCGCCCGAAGTCGCGTAGACTGGTCGCCGATCGCCCACCGCCGCAAAGTATCGAATAGGATTCGGAGATTCAGCGACTCCCAAGTACATAACTTGGCTACCGTCTCTAATACTCAGTAGTGCTGTTTCACCAGTCTCTTTCGCCAATGAGTCCAAGTGCTTTTGCATCAGCTCCACAATCGGATCACCAATCAAAGCCATCTTCGTAATGCTGTGAAGTTTTCGGGTCGGGTAATATCCTCTCCGAGGTTTGACTTCATAAATTAGACCGAGTTCAAGCAACGTCTCGATCATTTTGTGCATGCTCGATTTGGGTTGGCCAAGCTCCTCAGATAGCGCTGTAAGCGTCATGGGCTGCTGCTCTGTTCCGAATGCTTGGAACAGAGAAACAAAGTTTTCGATATGTCGGATTGTCATGTTTCATAGTCCGGTACGAAATTTGCGGCGCTCTTCGAGGTAGGAGCAGGCAGGTTCAAACCAAGAATGGCCCCAAACCACATATATCACGAAACTTGGAGTGGGAAACTGGAGTTGAACAAGCACTACATTCCTGTAGATGCTGACGTGCTCCGAAACAAGTTTCAAATCATTGGATGTTCATTCGAAAAACCGATTCTCAGCTACGCGTTATTGATACTTCAGCGGGACTATCCCATGCTTTCGGAACAGATCTTGCGCCAACGGGCTAGCCTAGCAATCCTTCACGATCCCAGCGATCTACGCCTCGATAAAACAGCTTTTCTGCAACGTGTGTCTTTTCAGTTGGAGAACATGCCAAGCACAAGTTGAGGACAGTTCTGGGGAACAGCTCACATTGCTCCGCCAAATTTCAGACAATTCCTAGCCGGCAAGGTTGGGTAACCACAAAACGATCCATGGAAACGCTACTAGCAGTGCGATGGTCAACGCGTCGGCAATGAAAAACGGCGTCACGCCCTTGAAGACATCCTGCACACTGATGTCATCTCTCACCCCGGCGACAACGAAACAATTCAACCCTATTGGAGGTGTGATCAAACAAAACTCAGCCATCTTCACGACCAAAATGCCGAACCAGATTCCTGCCATGGGGCCACTCATGCCAAATGCTGATTCAGCTGCCGTGACGTCCAAGCCGCCGTTTAGGGCCATCACAGCAGGATAGGTAATTGGAAGCGTAAGCAATAGCATGCCTATCGCGTCCATGAACATTCCTAATACTGCATAGGCTAACAGTATCAAAACTAGGATCAGCATCGGTGAATGATCAAGTGAGGTTATCCAGTCGGAAAAAGCTCTCGGCAGATCAGCAAATCCTAGGAAGCGAACGTAAACGAGCACACCCCAAATAATCGTAAAGATCATGACAGATAGTCTTGCTGTTTCCAACAATGCATCACGGAGCTGCGGCCAGCGCATACCCATTGCCACAGCCATACAAAACACAACGAACGCACCGATTGCACCACCTTCCGTAGGCGTCCCCAGCGCATCGCCGCCGAACGGGTTATAGACGAATAGGATGATTACCGCGACAACAACGAATATTGGCATAGCAGGAGGAAGCGACAAAAAACGTTCCTTCCAGGAAAAACCGGTCACCGGCGGTCCAAAGTTTTTGAACAGAAGTGCCATTCCGACTATGAGCATTGCATATATGACTGCTGAAAACGCGCCGGGTACAAAACCTGCTAGCAGCAGCATTCCGACATCCTGTTCCACGATGATTGCGTAGATAACAAGGATTGCTGATGGAGGGATCAACGAAGCAAGAGTGCCCCCGGCAGCAACGACGCCCGCAGCAAACCTTCGATCATATCCAATCTTCAGCATTTCAGGGATTGCAATTCTAGCAAAGACAGCAGAGGTCGCTACTGATGCTCCAGACACAGCGGCAAAACCCGCTGTTGCGAATACTGTCGACACCGCAAGTCCGCCAGGAAGCCAGGCGACCCATTTCTTTGCAGCCGTAAAGAGCGCCTGTGTTAGGCCGGCATAATAGGCAAGATAACCGATGAGTATGAAGGTGGGGATCAGCGATAAAGCTTGACTCGCAACTTTTGAGTGGGGCACTTGGCCAGCTGTTTTAGCGGCGACTGAAAAAGCCCAGCCGAACTCGTTTGGCGCGTAATTCTTCTTAGCCCAGAATATCCATATCAATCCAACTGCGCCAGCCAAGGCTGCGGCAAATCCTACTCGCATACCGAGTATGATCAATCCCAACATGCCAATACTGACATAGATTCCAATATCAATCGGTTCCATCGCGGCTGTCCTTAGTTGGAGACTGTTTCGGCTTCTTTGGCGGCTATGGTCGCCGTATCTTCAATCAGAGGCACAGCCACGGGATGTGAGTCATTGGCCCAAAACGCCTTGGCGTAAGCAATGAGCTGCGCGATCAACCTCAACGAGAGGATGAAAAACGCAACTGGTGCGAGTAGCTTTGCAGGCCAAAGTGGCAGTGCAATATCCATGGAACTGTCTCGGCTCCAGTAGGGTTCTGAGAAATCAAAGCTTCTTTCAAAGTGTGCCCACGAGCCCCAAAGCAGCATCAAAACGACAAGCAAGATGCAAAGAGTTGTAATGAATTCCGCGGCCCATAGGGGCCTGCCCTTTAGAAAACCGATCAGCATATCCATCCGGATGTGCCCGCCTTCGCGCTGTGTGTAGGCAATGCCCATGAAAGCTATCAAGGGCATAGCTTGCTCGATCCAGTCCACGTAGCCCGGGAGAGGCTGGTTGATGAAGTGGCGCCCACCAACTGATACGACCGCGAGTAACATAAGAGCAAAAACGGCAAGCCCACTTAGCAGCGCTAGTTTTGTCTCTACTCGATAAAGTTTTTGATCAATTTTGCTGATGAGCGAGTCGTCTAACCGAACGGAAGACCTTGCTGACATGGGGGGACCTTTCGAAGTTGCCGCCACCAGTAAAGGTGGCGGCGTGCGCAGAAAATTCCGTTTGACTTAGTTTTTGATTAGACTCTGAACCAAGTCGTAGATTTCCTGAGCTGGGAGGCCACGCGCCGTGTTTTCTTCGATCCATTTGGCCGCGGCCGGGCCAGCTACGGCGGACTTGAATGCCTCGATCTCGTCATCTGAAAAAGTGATGCGTTCGATCCCGCGCTCGTCAATAGCAGGCCCAAAGGCAGCGATAGTTACACTTTGGTAGTTCTCGAGGTAGTGGCTGAGCGCCTCGTCTATTGATCCCAGTAGTGCTTCCCGATGCTCCTCGGAAAGTGACTCCAGAGCGGCGGTGTTGGCCACTACCGGGCAGTTGACGGTTCCAGGATTCAAATTCGTTGTCCACCAAGTTCCTGTTTCGATGGTGCCATAGGACATATGCGCATGCTCTGGAAACGAAACAGCGCTTACAATTCCGCTATCCAAAGCCTGCCTTACTTCGCTAGCAGACATTGATGTTGGAACAGCGCCTATCGTTTCCATAGCGACGCCAATCCCACCGGTCGCACGGACCGCCATTCCTTCGAAATCCTGCAATGTACTCGGAGCGTCTCCGACTCCGACAATGTTATATTGGGGCAAAGGAGACGGCATTAGGAGCGTAGCATCCCACCTCGCTAGATCTTCGCGGACTGCAGGGTGGTCGTACACTGCTTGGCTGACCAAGCGTTCTTGTTCAAGTGAAGTAATTCCGAGAAAGGGGAGTTCCAATACGGTTATCGAAGGGTTCTTGTCGCGGTGATAGCCAGCACAAAATTGTGCCATCTCAAATGCACCAATTGATATTCCATCCAAGTTCTCTCGATTTTTTGAGAGTCCTCCGTAAGAGATATTGAGGGTGAACTCTCCGTTTGTTTTCTCGGATACCAACTCGGCAAGCTTCTCAACATGCTCTGTCATAGCTCTGCGCTTTCCCCAGAGTGAGACATTCCACTCAACAGCCAACACCTCGGTCGCGGAAAAAGACACAGCGAGTGAAGCGGCGATTAGTTTTGGTAGTGCGTTCATGTGGTCCTCCCATTTTTCCTCAAACTTCCTATATAGGAAAAATAGTTCCTGTACAAGAATTAAGTAAGAAGACTGGAATCGATCCTCAGAGCGGAATTTGCGTCAGCGATAAGCAACAGAAGATTAGTTTTCCGCGAAGATGTACTAGTGTGTGATCGCGATGGTAGTCGACTGGCATCTTTCGGTCTCGAATGGTCAGAAATAAGAAATCGCATTTAGAAAGGTAAACTTCCCAATCTGTAGAGATACTTATACCCGACCAAGTAGTGAACGGTTTGTGCCTAACGTGTGCCGCCCAAAGCTGCGGGCAGTGCCGTCATTCAGCACCTCGTTTCAGAGATAAAGTGCCTGCGTGTTCGGAATCTGCTGTTTCGGCGCTGCATATGTGCAAGTCCGAAATCGTCGCCAAATAGAGAGACACCCACTCCGTATCGGCAGAAATGTCTTTTCGGCGGCCTAGAACATGCTCGACCGAACTTACGACCGTTCTCGCGAGATAGGGAAAGGTCCTTTGTTCAATTTCTGCATTGCTGGAGCTATGCCAAAGGCAAATCGTCACAATACCGATGAACGGCGACAAGCGCTGAACTCACATCTGCTCATTGAACTTCGGCGAGACTATTGGCGAATGTAAGTTCAATGCCGGTGGTTGAGCGGAACACGATGGCGGTTTTCCGATCCACATCATTGCTGCAATTTAACGTACTGGCCACCAACCAAGGGTCTCACCTGCATCCGCCAAGCCGGGCGCTGGCGCGTCTGGACGTTCATCGATGCCTGTAACCCAAAACGGGGATCGGATAGCTCGCAGCGCGCCTTCGGTCGGGTGCTCGATTTCGCTGAACAATCCGACATCTGACAGATGCTCGTCTTCCAGCAGGTCGTTTAGCGAGTTGATAGGCGTGCAGGGGATGTCGAGGTTACGCAATGTCTTCAGCCAGTCCGTCGTCGTTCGCTTGGGCATCTCCTCGGCGACCACAGCATAAAGCTTGTCGATGTTTTCACTTCGAGCGGCTGAATCCTGAACCCATTCCGCTTGCGCCAGATCCTCGCGACCTACGAAGTTGAGAAAACTGGCCCAGTGTTTTCCGTTGTAGGGAAGCACGCCAATGAAACCGTCTTTGGTCGGAAAAGGCTTGCGATGAGGGGAAAGGAGCCGTTCATACCCCACGTTGCCCTTGGCAGGTCTGAACGTCTCGCCTGCCAATTGTTCGGACATGAGGAATGCCACCAAGCCTTCGAACATGGGCGCCTCGATGATGCAGCCGTTCCCTGTCTTCGCCTGATGGGCAATCCCGGCAAGAACCGCCATTGCCAGGTGCATGCCGCCGACTTTGTCGCAAATGATTGTGGGCAGAAAACGAGGTTCGTCATCCTGATTGCGATTCAAATGAGCAACACCTGAAGCGGCCTGAATAATGTCGTCATAGGCCGGGTGCTCGGCATTGCGTCCGGTGCTGCCGTATCCCGCTGCGACGCAGTACACCAATTCTGGAAAGGCCTTGCGGATAGCCTCTGGACCAATCCCTAAGCGTTTTGCCGCACCTGGACGCATATTGTGAACCAAAACATCGGCGTCGGCCAGCAGTGCCATGAACTTGCTGCGATCTTCCTCTGTTTTGAGATCGAGTGTCACGGATCTTTTGTTCCGGTTGTAGTTCAGAAACCCTGCGCCCATTCCATCCGAGCGGGCAGGACGAACATGCCGGAAGATGTCTCCGGAAGGTGGCTCGACCTTGATCACATCGGCTCCGAAATCACCAAGATACTGAGTTGCCATCGGTCCAAGAACGACCGCCGTAAGGTCCAGAACCCGGACGCCTTTCAAAAGGTCGTACATGCCGACTTTCCTTTCTTCTTCTCAATTTTTTGTGGCGCTCGCCGGAGCCTGGTTTAGGGATAAAGCCCGACCAAAATGCTCACTACGTTGCCTTAGTTCATGAGGCTTGGGAGCCAGAGCGAGATTGCTGGGAAGGCGATAAGCAGGGCCATGATCACGATTTCGCAAACCAGAAACCAACCGAGGCCACGGAAGATAGTGGTCAGCGGTATGTCATCGCCTACGACGCCTTTCACGACATATGCATTAAGTCCTACTGGCGGCGTGAGCAGACCGACTTCGATCATTTTCACGACGATCACCCCGATCCAGATCAAATCCATATCCAGCGCCCTGAACATTGGAAGAAACACCGGAAGCGTGATCAACATCAGTCCAATTGGATCGAGGAACATTCCGAGGATGAGGTAGACCCCAACCAGCGCAATTACGAGAACCAACGGACTAAGGTCCCAAGCAACAACCAAACTCGAGAGTTCCCGCGGAACTCCTGCCATTGCAAAAAAACGAGTGAGTAAGATTGCGCCAATTGCAACGAAGAAGATCGAGGCAGTTGTGCGAAGTGCTTCCGACACCGAGGCGCTGAAAGTGGTCTGATTTAGCTTTCTTTTTAGAAACCCAATCAGGAGAGCAAGAACAGCTCCCAGAGCACCAGCTTCGGTCGGGGTCGCAAAACCCGAGTAAATGCTCCCAATAACACCCAAAATCAAAAGCGGAAGGGGCCATACTTCCTTGAGTGAATCGAGTTTCTCCTGCCTGGACGCCTTAATTTCTACAGGAGGGGCCAGTTCCGGGTTCAGTTTGCATCTTGTCACAATCATGATCGTGTATATTGCGGCTGTCAGAATGCCGGGAAACAAACCGGCGATCAGGAGCGTGCCAATCGGTTGCTGCGTAAACCAGCCATAGATGACGAAAGCGATCGAGGGCGGGATGAGCGCCCCAAGGGTTCCTGCTGCTGCAATAGTCCCAGTCGCCAAGGCTTTGTCGTAACCGAATTTCAGCATTTCCGGAATGGCCAATCGGCCCATAGCCGCAGTTGTGGCCAAGCTTGATCCTGATGCGGCAGCAAATCCGGCAGAAGCGAAGTTGGATGCCACGGCCAATCCGCCAGGAAGACTATTCAACCAGAGCCTTGCGGCCTTATATAGTGAACTCGTCAATCCCGTGTGATACGCAACTGCACCCATAAACAGAAACATTGGGACACTTGAAAGTTTCCATGATGCTGAAAACTCGTATGGCAAAGACCCTAGCGTGCCCAGTGCAGCGTCCGCGCCTCGGAGCACCCAAATACCTCCGATCGAGACTGTAGCGAGAGCGACGGCAATCGGTATTCTGATCGCGAGCATGCCTAGAAGGATTACGACGCCCAATGCGGCGACTGTCATACCGTCCATTTTCTTTACCCCTAATTTTAGTCTATGCAGACAGGTCTTGGCCGCTGCGTGCTTGGTTCAGGCTTCTGACCGCCTGAAGGCAAAACTGTGCGAGCATTCCAAAGCAACCGATGGGCACGAACCACCTAGCAATCCAGGTCTGCAAGTCGGCGTTTGCGGTCTCCCACACTTCGCCGATCTGAGTGGCGTGAACGGCTTCCTGAAAGGTGAACCAGAAAATTGTGGCCACATAGACCGCAGCCAAAGTCGACGCGATGAATGTCAGGAGCGCAATTCGGTTTTCACTAAGGCCTTGCGTAAATAGCTCTACGATCAGATGGCCATTCTCCATTGTCACTGCACCAAGTGGAAGAAAGACAATGGCAACCATGTAGTAGCTAGCAACAAACTCTAAGGTCGCGGGGATCGGATACCCGAACAATTGCTTTCCGATGACGTCGGCTGTTACGTGAAAGGCCATAAGCACAAGTGCAATCCCGCCCAGGAAGCTCGTGACTTGCGCATATTTGTCAAAGAATTTGGACACGGATCACCTCCCCAGGATCTTGACATTCGCATTCAGCTTCCGAGAAGCCCACACGAACCAGTCGTGCAGGCGTCCCGGGAGTAGTTGGGTTTGGACTAGAGCTTTGAGTAAATTTCGTTCCAAAGAGCCTGCTCGTAGGCCTCGCGGTCACCCTGAGTTGCGGCGACAATTGCCCTCCACTTCTCGACGGTCTCGAAGAACTCCGAGACAATCTCTTGAGCTCCCTCAACACCGGCGTCGGTCCCAGCCGCAATTGCGTAATCGCGCTCACCTGCTTGAAACTCTTCAAGCCGGGCGACGAATTCATCAGAGGCAGGAATGATAGACATCCCGCTTTCTTGACCCGCTGCAATTGCTGCATCGCTCTGGTCGAGGTAACCGTAGACAGTAGCGGCCAACAATGACGGCAGGTTCTTGATTACTGCCGCTTGTTGTTCTTCATTGAGGCCCTCCCATTTGCCCGCGCTGAGATTGAACAGCATCGGGGTGAAGTAAGAACCAAAGGGCTTGTCAACGAGCGATCCGATCACGTCTTTTAGGTTGTAGTCCTTCAGCCAGGAAGCAGCAGCGATGGTGCAATCTGCCTGCCCTCGTTGCAAGGCTTCATACATTTCTGAAACTGCTACGCTAACTGCGGTCCCCCCCATATGGTTCGCAAGCGCGCCCAGGCGGGAACCAGCACGAATCTTCTTGCCGTCCAGATCACTCAACCCCGTGACCTGATCTCGGCACATCAGGTAGTAAGGGCTCGTGCCATAGTAAGAGAATGCAACCAGCCCGTGCTTGTCCAGTTCAGATTTGCATTCCGGACAATTCAGGAGCAGGAACTCATTTGCAGCTCCGACAAAGACCAACGGATCATCTGGAACTGCGAGCAATCCACCCAACATCGATGCTATTGGGAAGTCGCTCTTTAGATACACGTCGAGGATGAGTGAGCTGTCAACGACACCATCACGCACGATCTGCAGCGATTCACGGGCTCCGCCCATCACGCCACCCGACATAAGTTCAAACTGCACAGTGTTTCCTGAGTCTGCCGCCACGCGCTCAAAGAATGGCTCCAAGCCAGATTTGTGAACGAGATGGCCTTCAGGAAGAAAACTTCCGTATGCCAATTTGACTTCATCTGCAGCGGCAATGCCTGCCGAAACACTCACTGCAAGCGCGGCCCCAAAAGCGGCGTTAAACATCGTCTTCATCAGTTCCTCCCGGTATCTTGATGCGATCTAAAGGATCATAATGTGATATATAAAGATCAAATAATGCCCCGTCAACTTGATTTTTGGCTTCATCTGTATCGGTGAAGGGCCTAGTGTGAAGACTATTGGAGGCATGTAATGGCAAGGAATGAAGGAACTCAGACGGTGCCCAAAACGGGGATCCCTTATGTTCAATCCGTAGAGAAGGCGACCGCCGTACTTGAAGCATTTAAGTCAGGTTCCCGCGAGCTTGGGCTCGTGGACATCATGAAAATCACCGGCTTGGACAAGAGTGCGGTACAACGACTAACTCACACGTGGCGCGAACTTGGTTACATCGGAAAGGACCCATCTTCGAAGCGTTACTTCTTGACGCCGAAAGTGTTGGATGTCGCAAATAGCTTTTTGTCGACCAGCCCACTTGTAAGCCATGCTCTTCCGTATGTCGTGGAATTGAGAAAAGCTTTCGACATTCGCGTTGGCCTTGCAACGCGGATGGGCGACGAGGTAATGTTCTTGATCCCGCTACAGAGCAATACTTCCTCTTTTGACACCGCGCACCCGGGTCTTCGACTTCGTCTGCTCTCGACGGCAAGCGGAAGGTCGATGCTGTCAATGAATCAGGATGACGAGATCGATGAAGTGATCGGACATATGAGCGTGGAGAAAATAACGCCACATACGATCGTCGACCTGCGCGACATAAAGAAAGAGATCCTGCGTGCGCGTGAGCGTGGATTTGCGTTCACCAATCAAGAACATGCGCACGGCGCTCTTAACTTGGCTGCGGCCGTGACCAGCAATACAGGACGTCCCGTAGGTGCGATCGCAGCTATTGGTTATACTTCCAACTGGAAAGCCGAAGAATTGGTTTCGCAAGTTGCTCCGGAGATCATGCAGGCCGCGCGAAATCTAACACGCGACATTGCCCCCTTCTCGGATCATGTTCTCTGATCAGTGGATAGCGTTTAACAGAGAGCTTGATAAATCGCAGTCCTCAAGTCTGCTCGAAGTGGATGTGCGTTGCTAGGCAGCAACTGCGTCATGAACACCATGGAGAGATCAACTTTCGGGTCGATGAAAAACACCGTGGATGCGCGGCCACCCCAACCAAATTCGCCTCTCGTTCCGATCACACCAGCTGATGCCGGATCCAACAACACCCATCCGCCAAGTCCGAATCCAAATCCTTGAAATGGTACTTCTGCGAACAACGGTTCGCCACATTCCTGCAAGTCACCTTCGAGATGATTTGCGCGCATGAGATTGAGCGTTCTGCGCGATACCAGGTTTGTACCATTCCCATTTCCTTTCAAAGCGCGCGCGAACTTCATGTAATCTCTCGCGGTCGAAATCAGTCCGCCACCTCCAGAATGACATTCCTGACGTTTAGGACTCAAACCTACCTGAGTCGGGGCTTTGAGAAATTCAAGACCGCGAGCTCCAGGTCCGTATACTTTAGCCAATTTCGGGATTTGATCTGTCGCCGCCGTAAACATCGTCTCTGTCATTCCAAGTACTGAGAATATCTCCCGCTCAAAGAACTCTCCTAAAGAAATGCCAGAGATTTCTTCAACTACGAGCCCCAGAACGTCCGTCGAGAAGCCATAGGCCCAACGTGTTCCGGGTTCGAACAAAAGTGGCAACTCAGAGAGCTTCTTCGCTTCTTCACGCATTGAAACTGCGGGTCGCGTCAAGTCGATACCCTCATCTCTATAGCTGTTGGCGAGCAGGCCTGGATTAAATGGATAGGTGAAGCCGGCCTTATGGGTGAGAAGGTGTCGAATCGTGATCCTCTGAGTTGCAGGTACAGTCTCGTTGATCGAGGCGGCGTCTCGTTTTAAGATCGCCATCTCAGAAAAAAAAGGCAAGAACTCCTCTAGCGGATCATCTAGCCGCAGTTGGCCCCTTTCGAAGAGTATGAGTGAGGCGAGCGAGGTCACGGGTTTGGTCATCGAATAGATCCGTACCAGCGTATCGTCGGACCAAGGCTTCTGTTCCGCAATATCCGAGTAACCAGATATCCAGGACCCGATGATCT
The DNA here is from genome assembly GCF_056541825.1 of Ruegeria sp. AF8. Lineage (NCBI taxonomy): Bacteria > Pseudomonadati > Pseudomonadota > Alphaproteobacteria > Rhodobacterales > Roseobacteraceae > Ruegeria > Ruegeria sp. AF8. The sequence continues at coordinate 38,477 of NZ_JBQFYW010000020.1, forward strand.
CTCCTGATTGTTCCAAGAGAACTTGACCTCCGGGAACGATCCTATCGCGTGTTTTTCTTTCTAAGAATTCACCAACAGCCTTCAGTTTTTTCCTGTCGAATTGCCTTATGCGATCAGAGTGGAGCATTCTCTTGCCTATCATATTGTGAGCAACTAGTGTCATAATATGATAGTTTGTAGCAAAATACGCAACAGCATAGTTGAGTACAGCCTTGGATCAACGTGCGTTTGAAAGGTCGACTGTATCGCAAAGCGTACTGAGATTCAGATGCAACTAATTGATGCACCGCACAGGTGAAACATCTTAATTGGCTTTGGCGAGCACTGGGTCGAGGCAAATCGGCTGAAGCACAATGCGTTAGCTGCGGGCGAGCGACCCCCGGTGATGTCGCTGCAAGGATACCCCCAAACTCATGTCGCTTGGCATTTAGTTACGCCCAAGCTGCCACAGCCCCTAAACTAAATGAAATGGGAAAGCAGATCAGTATGCGCGCCAAACTTGCCACTTTCCCATTCTCTCATCTGCTCGATGAAAATGGTTTCACGGTAGATGGGTGATCTACTGCATCGATGTTATCCGCTCTCGAAGCAAGTTCACGATGCCAGAGAAATCCTTTTCCTTGTTCCCCCCCTCAGCATAGCTTCGGTATAGAAGCGTAGAAGCATGCGCGACGTCCAATGTTGCTCCGTTCTCCGCCGCCGCATCCAGTGCGAGTCTCATGTCCTTAAGCATAAGTGCAGTAGCGAAACCTGGCTCGTAGTCGTGGTTTGCGGGCGAAGTTGATACTGGTCCTGGAACGGGGCAGTACGAATTTAGTGACCAACATTGCCCGGAAGACGTACTCGCCACGTCAAATAGCTTCTGATGCTCCAGGCCAAGTCTCTCAGCAAGTACAAACGCTTCAGCGACACTCGCCATCTGAATCCCGAGCATCATGTTGTTGCAAACCTTCGCCGCCTGCCCCGTGCCTGGGCCACCGCAATAGACGATGTTCTTTCCCATTTGACCAAGAAGTTCCTTTGCGGCAGCGAAGGCGGACTCCTCACCTCCGACCATGAACGTCAAGGTCGCGGATTCAGCGCCACCAACTCCTCCGGATACCGGCGCGTCCAACATCGAGTGACCTTTCGTCTGAGCCAAATCGCTTACTGCCCGACTAGTTTCGACGTCGATCGTGGAACTATCAATTAATATGGCTCCTTTTTGGGCATGGGGGATTACCTCTTCCCTATAGACCGAGTCGACATGCTTGCCTGTAGGCAACATGGTTATGATTACTTCGGAGTAGCGCACCGCACCGCCAGCGGAGGTCGCTATCATAGCGCCATCCGAAGCAATAGCATCCAGTGCAGCTTGAGAAAGGTCGAACACGGTTACTTCGTGCCCAGCCTTGATCAGATTTCGGGCCATGTGGCCACCCATGTTCCCGATCCCGATGAAACCAATCTTTGTCATTTTGGCCTCCTAGTAATGCGTTGGAATCGTGAATTCGGCGCCTGTCGACTTGCCTTCGGGCCACCTTGTGGTGATCGTCCGCACCTTTGTATAAAAACGTACGCCCTCAGGGCCATGCTGGTTGTGATCTCCAAATGCCGAGTTTTTCCAACCACCGAAGGTGTGGAAGGATAGCGGGACCGGGATGGGAACATTTACCCCAATCATGCCAACTTCTACAGTGTTAGAGAAGTGCTGTGCAATTCGACCATCCTGGGTAAATATTGCGACACCATTCCCGTAATCATGTTTCGTGGGCAGCGCAGCTGCTTCGTCGTAGCTTTCAGCTCGAACAACCGACAGAACAGGTCCAAATATCTCTTCTTTGTAAATTCGCATGTTCGGTGTCACGTCGTCGAAGAGACATCCTCCCATGTAATAACCATCTTCGTAGCCTTGCATTTGCATCTTGAAGTCCCGTCCATCAACGACGAGCTTCGCTCCTTCTTCGACGCCGATATCAACGTAGTTCTTTACCTTTGCGAGATGCTCCGGAGAGACGAGTGGTCCCATGTCCTTGTCGTCCATCGGCGGCGCAATCGACAGGTCTCGCACACGTGGCGCAATTTTTTCGATGAACTCGTCTGCTGTCGCCTGACCAACCGGGACCGCAACCGGCAGAGCCATGCAACGTTCTCCAGCGGAGCCGAAGGCAGCACCCACCATTGAATCGACAACGAAGTCGATGTCAGCATCGGGCATGATAAGCGCGTGGTTCTTTGCTCCACCCATTGCCTGCGCACGTTTGCCATTTGCCGTGGCGGTTGCGTAGACGTATTTGGCGATCGGTGTTGAACCGACAAAGCTCACCGCTTTGACTCGAGGGTCGTTAAGGATTGTGTCTACTGCCTCTTTGTCGCCGTTGACAACGTTCAAAACGCCCGCTGGTGCACCTGCTTTGATGAATAGCGCCGCCAACCGAAGAGGCACGCTTGGGTCCTTTTCGGATGGTTTCATCACGAAAGTATTTCCGCATGCGACCGCAACCGCGAACATCCACATTGGGATCATCCCGGGGAAGTTGAACGGGGTAATGCCCGATACGACGCCCAAAGGTACGCGATAGGATTTGATGTCGATACCGGACTTGCCAAGGTCCGAACTTTCTCCTTTCAAAAGGTGTGGGATGCCACACGCAAATTCGACAACGTCGAGCCCACGTTGAATATCGCCCTTCGCGTCGGTGAAGGTTTTTCCATGTTCTTGAGAAAGGGTCGTAGCGAGTGAGTCCATCTCCTCCATGACAAGGTCTCTGAACTTGTAAAGAACACGTGCCCGTGCCATTGGAGACTCGGCGGACCAGACCGGGAATGCGACCTCTGCTGCTGTAATTGCGTGTTCAACGTCAGTCTTGCTTGCAAGCCTTACGGTGCCTTGTGTGGTTCCGGTGGCGGGATTAAGGATCTTGCCGGTTCGGTCGCCGGTGCCGGGCCACGCCGAACCATCGACGAAATGCGGAATAGGGTCTTGGTTGCTTGGCGTCACGAAAATGCTCCCGAAATAGATTGCAGATGGATCTGACTCGGAGTTCCTTTTTTCAGGCTCCGAAGCTTCGGGAAGAGACTATTGCTATGAAAATGCAGAATCAGCTCCATATTTTGCAGAGCCAATCTGCAAAAATACACGAAAGCTATTCTTCCAAGAAAACATTTCTTTGGGAACGAACGCATTCGGTTATGAAATCAGCAGTTTCCCTAACTCTTGCGAGACCGCGTATATCCTCGTGCATCAGTAACCAAAAAGTTTTAGAGAGTTGAAAGTCGTTGCCAAGGATTGGAACGAGGCGTGCATCGTCATTCGCAATGAACCGCGGAAGTACACCTATTCCTGCCCCGGCCAAGATTGCTTGGCGCTGCGCAACAAGGCTCGTCGAGCGAAAACTGGCGGTGAGATCCTTTCCTACGGCTTCCATGTAACGAAGCTCGGGGGCAAAAACCAGATCTTCGATATAGCCTATAAGTGTGTGCTTTCGTAGGTCTCGTCGCCGCGTGACTGGGTCATTTATCTCAAGGTAATCTCGGGATGCGTAAAGTTGTAGATGGTAGTCGGTCAGCTTTCTCGCGTATAATCTCCCGGTTGTTGGGCGCTCCAACGTGACTGAGAGGTCTGCCTCACGGCGTGACAGGCTCACGTACCTGGGTACGGCTAAAAGATCTATCTCCAGTCCAGGATGCTTGGATATTAGGTCGGGTAGGTTGGGGGCCAGGAAGAAACTGCCGAACCCGTCTGGGGTTCCGACTCTTACAGGCCCCGAAAGCTGGCTACCTCCACCTCCGATGTCATCTTGTAGGTAGAGTGCGGAATTCTCTATCTGCTCTGCGATTGGGATGAGCTTTTCACCGGCATCGGTCGGCCGGTATCCATTTTCAGTTTTTTCGACCAGTTTTGTTCCTAGTGCTCCCTCCAAGGCGGTGACCCGTCTCGAAACCGTAGTGTGGTCCACCCGCAGCGTGTCCGCTGCGCGAACCAGCTTGGTCTTTCGACAAAGCTCCAAGAAAAACTTCAGATCGTCCCAGTTAAACATTGGCCTCTTTGTGGAAAAATGCAGATCGTATCTGCACTAAATCCAATATTGCGTGCAAAATTGCAAGTATATTGTCGTTCCACCTTGGCTATCTCGGGCAAAGCAAGCCCGTGACGCCGAAACACTACGGGAGGAACCAAATGCAAACAATTCAACCTAACAACATCGCAGGCGCGGCGCGGCTCGCCGCTGCTGGCATCGTTGCTGGCGCAACCTTGGCACTTTCTTCGGGTGCTGCCAGCGCCGAAGATATTCGATGGAAAGTACCCACCGGATTCGGAACCAGTTTGACCGCTCTCGGCGACCAGATCGTGGATGTCGCAGCGACCGTCGATACCATGACCAATGGTCACATCCAGATGAAGATCTTCGAGCCAAAGGCACTCATTCCTGCATTTGAGATTACCGAAGCCGTGGGTGCCGGCAAACTTTCAGTTGGTTACACATGGCTCGGGTATGACCAGGGTAAGATACCAGCGGCTCCATTGATCTCAGCCGTGCCATTCGGGTTTGACCCCCAGGAGTATTCGGCTTGGTGGTACGAAGGAGGCGGTCAGCAACTGGGTGAAGAGCTTTATGCCGAGCACAATATCCACCCGATTCTCTGCGGGTTGACTGGCCCAGAAACCGCTGGTTGGTATCAAAAAGAGATGACGTCTCTTGAAGACTTCGATGGTTTGAAGATCCGTTATGCAGGCCTTGGTGGCAAGGTTTTGCAGCGCGTTGGAGCCTCGGTCACCATGTTGCCCGGGGGTGAACTCTTCCAAGCGTTGGAAAAGGGCGCGATTGATGCCACTGAGTACGCAACACCCCCGGCTGACACTCGGCTGGGTCTCTACAAGATCGCCAAGTACAACTACTTCCCAGGGTGGCACCAAACCTTCACGGCGTTTCATTTCGTTGTAAACAAGGACGTCTGGGACGGCATGACTGCGGCGGACAAAGCGGTTGTGGACACTGCCTGCACAGCCGGTGTTCTTAAGAACTTGGCACGAGCGGAGGCGCTCTCAGGTCCGCAACTGATGGAAAACGCTGCCAACGGCGTGATCGTCAGCAAGTTCCCCGACGAGATGCTTCAGGAACTTCGTGACGTCTACCGTGAAGTAGCTGCGGAGTTGGTGGCGGAAGACGAAGGTTTCCGCCGAATCTACGAAGCCCAACAAGCCTTCCACGAGGACTACCAAGCCTGGAGTTCCGTCGGCTACCTACCACGCAACTTCTAAGAAATCGATAATAGGCAGCCGGGGAGGAAAAAATGGGACCGGGATCAAACAACTCGATACCGCACGTCGGACTGGACCAACTCGTCCATCACACCCGGCTGCCGCCGACCAAGTTTTCAACGCGTGTGGACAGGTTGATAAGGTGGATCGGAAATCAGATTTCTTGGGTCTGGCTGGTTCTACTAGCCGTCATCATCACAAACGTCACGTTCCGGTACATCCTGGGGCAAGGAAGAATCGAGTTCGAAGAAATCCAATGGCACCTTTATTCGGTGGGGTTTCTGATCGGGTTTTCCTACTGCCTAGAGGCGGACGATCACGTCCGGGTTGATGTTTTGCACGATAGAATGAGCCTACGTGCGCAAGGCTGGGTCGAGCTCGTAGGGATCATCTTTTTTCTTTTGCCGTTCATCGCCCTTGTAACCTATTACGCGATACCGTTTGCTGCACATTCTTTTGCGCTCGGTGAAACATCGGACGCGCCTGGAGGACTTCCCGCACGATGGGCGATCAAGTCCATGCTTGCGATTGGGTTTTTCCTTTTGGGAATAGCAACAATTGCGAGGCTTTCCAGGGTCACGTGCTTGCTGTTCAAGTTTCCCACGGCTCTCAAAACCTCCTCCAACGGCGAGTCTTGAGCGCGCAGGAGAACTACTATGGAAATCACTGAAATCATTTGCGCGTTCATGTTCGCGAGCTTCATTGGGCTGCTATTCGCGGGTTTTCCCATAGCTTGGACGCTTGGCGGCATTGCTGTTCTATTCACGGCCCTGGGACATTTCTTAACCACTTATACGGATGCATTTTCTGGGTCCTTTTATGGTGTTGACTGGGCCTATTCCTCTGTTGTTGTGAACCGTATCTGGGACACAATGAACAACTGGGTCCTTGTTGCGCTGCCCATGTTCATCTTCATGGGACTTATGTTGGATAGATCCGACGTGGCCGCAAATCTGATGAAGGACATGGCAAAGCTCTTTGGGCGCGTCCGCGGTGGTCTTGCCGTGGCACTCTCGGTCATCGGTCTTCTTTTGGCGGCTTCGACCGGGATCATAGGTGCTTCTGTTGTCCTGCTGGCTTTGCTGGGTCTTCCAGCAATGCTGCAAGCGGGTTACCGCACGGAATTGGCGACCGGTACGGTTTGTTCGATCGGGACGCTCGGTATTTTGATTCCCCCGAGCATTATGCTCGTCCTTATGGCGGATCGGCAGGGACTTCCTGTGGGCGATTTGTTCATGGGTGCGCTGATCCCGGGTGTCATGCTCGGCTTTCTTTACATCGGCTTCATTCTCATTTGGGGACTGGTGCGACCGCAGGATGCTCCGGCGGGGAATGCGTCCGACGAACCTCTTGAGCTTAGAGATGTGGCCAAGGCCGTCGGCTCCATTATTCCACCTGCGCTTTTGATCGTCGCGGTTCTTGGGTCCATCTTCTTTGGCATTGCAACTCCCACAGAGGCGTCCGGAGTTGGAGCTCTTGGCACGCTGATCCTTGCAGCGTTCAACAAAAAACTAAATTGGAAGGTACTACGGGAGGTCGGACGTGAAACGACCAAAACAACTGCCTTCATTTTCGCAATTTTTGTCGGGGCGACGGCATTTTCCCTGGTACTCCGCGGTTACGGCGGAGATGAACTCATCGGAGACGTTTTGCACGGGTTGCCGTTCGGGCCAAGCGGCGTAGTGATCGCGGTTCTGTTCTTTACGTTCATTCTGGGCTTCTTCCTAGACTGGATCGAGATCACGTTGATCATCCTGCCTTTGGTCGGCCCCGTCATTCAAAGTCTTGGCTTTGACCTCGTTTGGTTCACTGTCCTCTTTGCCATCTGTTTGCAAACCTCGTTCCTAACGCCACCAGTTGGTTTTGCATTGTTTTACCTGAAAGGCGTTGCTCCCGAAGGTGTGACAGTGAAGCAAATCTACCGCGGTGTTATTCCCTTCATTTTGCTTCAATTGCTTGGGTTGGTGCTCGTTTTCGTAATCCCAGAGTTGGTCACATGGCTGCCAAAGGTCGCCTACGGGAATTAGGCAACTCCCGGGATGCAGGATCTGGAAGCTTCGCTGGCCACCCCGAAAGGGAGGCGAACAGACCGCGGTCAACGCGCGCTTCAGGATCCTGCTTCTCGAGGAACATTGCCCATTGCGTCGGAGCAGCCGGCGTTTAAACAAGGAGTGGATAAATGGACAAGGAACTAGGTCAAAACTACCGTGATGTGGTCGAAAACTTGGTGCGATCCCATCCACTCATGGCAACGATGGGTGACCAAGAATTTCGTCAGGCCATGAAAAAAATGACAAGCCCATCTAGTGATCAAGCAAGTTCTTGGATGGATAGCGCTGCAAAGTTCCAATCCGGCCTAGCGAAGGCTTGGGCCGATAGTTTTTTGCCTAGATCGAAACAGGACGCGACAAAAGCGGAAGATCGCAGGTTTCTTCACCCGTCGTGGAACGAAGGAATGTTTTCATTTCTCCGGGAGAGTTACAAGCTTTCTACCAATGCATTGGTAGAAGTTGCCGATTCCCTTGGTCTTCCTCCCCACGAACAAAGAAAAATCAGCTTCTACGCGCGCCTTTTGGCAGACTCATTGGCTCCTACCAACTTCTTACTCACCAACCCCGAAGCTCTTCAATTGGCACGGGAATCCAACGGTCAAAGCCTGGTCGACGGCTTCAAAAACCTGTTAGCCGATCTCGAGAGGGGATACATTTCCACGACCGATGAGAGCGCATTTGAGGTCGGCAAGAACTTGGCGACGACAACGGGGTCGGTGGTCTACAGGAATGATCTCGTCGAGCTGATCCAATATCACCCACGGACTCCCCGAGTGAACGCCAGACCAATTCTGATAGTCCCGCCTTGCGTCAACAAATTCTATATCTTCGATATCAACGAAAAGAAGTCGATGGTTCGATACATGTTGGACCAAGGATACAGTGTATTCGCAATTTCTTGGCGAAACCCCACCTCCGAACTCGCCGAACTCGGGTGGGGTGACTATGTTGAGGAAGGGATTTTCAAAGCGCTTTCTGTTTGCCAAGAAATATCCCGTGCCCGAAAAGTTGACCTGCTTTCCTGGTGCAACGGAGGCACTATGCTCACCGTCGCGCTGTCGATAATGGACGCCAAGCAGAAATCCAGGGTCGGAACCGCTACTTTCCTTTCGGCAATGATCGACTTCAGTGACCCGGGTGACGTTGAAGTATTTGTCGACGAGCCTCAGATAGCTGCGTACAGAGGTCGTCTGGACACAGCCAAAATCGCTCCGGGGCGCGATATAGCAAGAGCTATGGCACTGTTGCACGTTAACGAATCCGTTTGGGGCTTCGTGGTCAACAACTACCTTTTGGGCAAGTCACCTGCACCCTTTGACATTCTATTCTGGAACGCTGACACGTCAAATCTGCCCGCTGCATGGTATGCGTTCTACATTGAGAAAATGTACCACCAGAACTTGCTCAAGGAACCGGGAGCCTTGGAAGTTCTGGGTAAACCCGTCGACACAGGGGCAATTGATGTTCCGTGTTATTTCGTCGGAGCAATAGGTGATCATATCGTTCCCTGGTCAACATCCTACACGGCCACAAACTTGGTCGGAGGTGAGACCGAGTTTATACTCACGGACGGTGGGCACGTCTCGGGCACTGTTATCAACCACCCTAAAAACAATAGGAAAACCTATTTCCATGGCGGTGATCGAAGTCTTTCCGCCTTGGAATGGAGAGACAGCGCAACCCAAGTTCAAGGGAGCTGGTGGCCACACTGGTTGGATTGGTTGGCGGAGCATGCGGAGGATGAACCAAAGGCTGCACCCAAGAGCGCTGGCAACAAGGATTACCCAGCCCTTCTGTCTGCGCCCGGAAGCTATGTTCTGGAAGAAGTTCCCCAAGATGCTTGATTTGTCGTTTAACTTGCGGGGACGAGCATGAGGAACAAAGTCGTTTCGGTTGAAGACGCCGTTGCTGTCATCCGAGATGGGGACACGCTGTGTACCTCGGGGTTGGTGGGCTCAGGAACACCAGACGAGCTCATTATAGCTTTGGAAAAACGCTTCAAGGAAACGGGCTCCCCGAGGAACTTGACATTGGCCTTCGCGGCGGGACAGGGAGATGGTGGAGAGCAAGGTCTCAACCGATTGGCCAAGGACGGGCTACTAAAACGCGTGATCGGTGGACACTTTGCCTTGGCGCCAAAGCTCGGCCAACTCGCAATCGAGGGAAAGATCGAGTGTTACAATCTCCCACAGGGAATCATTACCCATCTTATTCGTGACATCGCAGGCGGCAAACCCGGGACGATTTCGAAAGTTGGGATCGGGACCTTTGTCGACCCGCGCCAAGGAGGCGGAAAAGTAAACACCTTCTCATCTGAGGACCTCGTCGAATTGCTTCCGATAGGTGGAGAACAGTTTCTGTTCTACAAAGCGTTTCCGGTCGACGTTGTATTCATTCGCGCCACAACGGCCGATCCGTGGGGCAACCTTTCCAGCGAAAGAGAAGCCCTGCCATTGGACATTCTTTCAATGGCGATGGCGGCGAGGAACTCTGGCGGTATTGTCATCGCGCAGGTCGAAAGAATAGCCCGACATGGTTCCATCCCCTCACGTCAGGTCGTGGTGCCGGGAGCCTTGGTCGATTGTATCGTCAAGGCATCCCCAGAAAACCACCGACAGACTTACTCAACACATTACTCCGCTTCGTACTCTGGCGAGATATGCGTACCAATAGAAGATATTCGATCAATGCCCCTGGATGCCCGGAAGGTTATTGCGCGGCGTTGTTCGTTCGAGCTTCCGCCTAACGGGGTCGTTAACTTGGGAATTGGAATACCCGAAGGAGTAGCATCAATCGCTGCCGAGGAGAATTTCCTTGACGATATCACGCTGACCGCGGAATCAGGAGCCGTCGGCGGAATGCCAGCAAGCGGTGGCGATTTTGGGGCTACAATCAATGCTGACGCGATCATCGAGCAAAATCAGCAGTTTGATTTCTACGATGGCGGCGGCCTCGACCTTGCCTGTCTTGGCATGGCGGAGTGCAACCGCGAGGGCAACGTGAATGTAAGCCGATTTGGAACCAAGTTGGCCGGGGCAGGCGGATTCATAAACATTAGCCAGAATGCACGAAAGCTCGTCTTCGCAGGAACTTTCACGACGGGCGGTTTGCGCGTTGAGTTTCAATCCGGAAACGTCAACATTCTTGAAGAGGGTCGGACACATAAGTTTGTCGATCATGTACAACAAGTGACGTTCAATGGACGAGTAGCCGCTGAGCACGACCAGCAAGTCATCTACGTCACTGAACGCTGCGTTTTTCGACTTGCCGATGAAGGCCTTGAATTGATCGAGGTTGCCCCAGGGATCGATATTGAGGCCGACATACTCGCACATATGGATTTCTCGCCCATCGTTCGCGACCCCCAAAAAATGGATAGTCGTATCTTCTTGCCTGAACTGATGGACCTCAAGAGCACATTGCTCGACCTTCGAATAGAAGACAGGGTTTCCTACGACGCTCGCAGAAACGTCTTGTTCGTCAATCTCCAAAACCTGCACGTCCGTCGCCGTGAAGATGTGGCGGAAATTAGAAAGGCATTGGAAGCCAAATGCATCTCAGCCGGGCGTAGAGTGGACCTCGTAGTCAACTACGGCTCATTTCGGTTAGATGAAGACGTCGCCGCGGAATACCGCGAAATGGTACAGTACCTCGAGGACACGTACTACGACAGAGTTTCGCGCTATTCGACTAGCGGTTTCATGCGTATGAAGCTTGGGAAAATGCTCTCAAGAACCGTTGCTCCCCACATATTTGAAACAAGAAGCGAAGCGCAGGCTTTCATCGAGAAGCTCGAGGCTGGGGATAAGAAGTGACACGAATAGACGATTGCAAACACGGGGGCCAGTTTATGTATATGGACATCCTCGGTAACACTGTGCGCGCGCTGTTTCGTGACGTGAAGAGCGACAAGCCGCCCCTGTTGGTATGCAACGGATTGGGTCAAGCTATTGAGATTCTGTATCCACTGTTGGATCAGTTTCTGGACCGACCTATAGTTGTTTTTGATGCGGTTGGAGTGGGCAAGTCATCCGTTCCTCGAACACCCTTGACGATACCTGAGCACGCGAACGTTGCCAAAGCGCTGCTTACGAAACTGAGCATAGATGAGTATGATGTGCTGGGGATTTCATGGGGTGGAAGTGTTGCGCAGCAGCTGGCCTTCGACGACCCTCACTCATGTAGAAGGCTCATTTTAGCCGTGACGTCCGCAGGTGGCGTGGCCAGTTGGTGGGGAACCCCGATCGCACTTTTGGAGATCATGTTTCCACTCAGGTACTCCAGCAGAAAGTACGGGAACTTCATCGGGCCTCTTATGTATGGGGGGGAGGCAATCACATCGCCCGGGCTTTTTGAGGAGTACTCAAAGAACAGCATTGCGCCTTCCTACGATGGCTATATGGGCCAGGTCGCCGCGATGTGCTCCTGGACAAGCCTTGGGTGGCTACATCGACTTGGCCAGCCAACCCAAGTGATTTGCGGGTTATTCGATGGGCTCATCCCAGCTGCTAATCAATTTCTCTTGGCTCACAGGATTCCCAACGCCGAGCTTGAAGTTTTCCAAGCCGGGCATCTGTTGATGTATTCTCGTAGGGTTGAAATTGGTGGGCTTGTAGCTGGCTTTCTGGATCGATGATAGGATTTCTTGCCTTCGAAGAGTGCGGGCAATCAGTTCTCCATCTTCCGGCGTTCGCGAGCGACATTTGTGTTCAAACGGCTATGATGCGATGTTCTCCCATTAGATAACACATTGTTTTCTATTAGGCGTCGCACTTCAGGGTAGCGCGCTCCGGCGCACACAAATGCTGCTGATAAGGTGATGGATTGGATGCCCCTCCTGCCGGTTCGCAATTGAACCGGAGTGACCTAGAATGGTCGCGATAGGGAGGATAACACAATGGAAAATATACATATTTTTGGCATAGACTTGGCCAAGCGCACGTTCGCAGTCTGCGGGGCCGATAACTATGGTTATGAAAAATAGCCAAAACCGCAGAAGCGAAATTATGTGCAATTAGCGCCTCTTACCGTTGCAGCCGCCAAATGGACCAGTTTCTCAAAGACGAAGGCGCGCCGAGGGAGAAAGCTCTACCACCTTCAACCCATTGTTAGATGCGACGCTTACCTGTCCGTTGTTCCAAGCATAGACGAGCACCACTGTTTTGCCCGTATCGGCGTCCTGTACCTCAATGATCGGCTCGCCTCTTTTCGCGCGCTCGTTTGGTTGCTGTGTTTGCATTTTCGTTCCTTGGTATCCAGCAGGTCCATTTCTCAAAATCCAGCTTCAAGCGAAGGGTAGGGGACCTTCCACTGTTCGATTTTTGTGACCCACCCCAGGAAATGAAGCGGGATATTGCTCAACTTATAGATGAATATCATGGCTCGTTGACAATCACACGAAACGAAACGACACAGGACGAAATGGAACGAAACGAAAGCGTGGAAGCCATTGATCAAGCGCGGGAAATATTTTGTTCCTCCGCCGAAAAACGGCAACGACATCAAAGAGCTCTTTAAGTATTTGATGTCTGTCGGCGCTGGTCTACCGACTGACCAGAACGGATTGCCCGTCGGCTCCTGGACGCCAGAACTTCTTGCCAGCACAATCTCGCAATTCGATTCCAATAAAACGGGTGTAGACCTTCGAACCGTTCAGCATTGGTTTCAGGACAATGACAAAGGCATCAGCGCAGACAACATTTACTGGTTGGCGCGCGTATTCGGCTGTGACGATCCTGACGCCATCACCGCGTGGAGGGCAGAACTCAATACCGCCAACAGGCGTTTGGCAGCAAAGCGACGAGAGATGCGGAGTGCTAAAAAACGCGAAGCGAACCTCTCTGAGGGCACTTCCAGAGGCGGCGATCAAGATGCGTTTGTGAATACGGCGAAACACCATATGTCAACGGATGCAAAGAGGATCCCTGGACTGGCCGGTCGAACGGAAGCGATGTTCAGCACTCATTCGTCATTGGGCTTGCCTGCCGTGGTATTCGCTGCTGCTACCGCTTTGGGGCTGATGTCGTTTTCATTAAACATCCACAGCATTCTATTCGCACTTCCGTCCGGAACCACAAAGCAAGTCGGTTTTTTGTGGGCCCCAAATTGGAATGTTGTTTTCCTTGTACTTCTGCCAATCTACTTCGCCGTGTTGATCAATCTGCTAAAGCAGTGGAAAGAAGAATGGCGACCTGACTTGGTGATGAGGTCCATTTCAACGCCACCACAAACAAGTTGGGCAAGCAGGGTTGCGACGCTGTCCTATGTGTATTGGGCGGTATTTGTTGTGACCGTTTTGATAGCCTCGGCTTTCAACTGGATGGAAACACATATGATCCCGTTGCTGACTGGGGATGCCGGGAACTGGCCGGTCGACTGGGGAAGAATTGCGATCTTCCAACCTGATCTGGTTTCAGTTCCGAACGCCATTGTGTTCTCCGGGCTTGTCTTTCTGCTGAATGCTTTTGGGTCCTATCTGTTCTTTGCCGGCCTGATCGTCCTCTATACGCTCACCGACGATTTCGTCGATTTTTCTTCGGGCCTCGCACACGACGGGGCTGAAGAAAAGCGAAGAAACGCTACGAGGATCGGCAACGGCCTGATCGTTGGGGTTTTCCGGTGTTGTTCTTTGGGCTTGATGATCACTATTTTGATGAAGCTTCAGGCCAGCTTCCTGCTCTCCGACGGTGGGGACATCATCGGTTGGCTGGCGGCCGATCTGCTAACTCTTTTTCGGAGTAGCGGTCCGCATTTGAACGGATACGGCTTCCATCAGAATGTGCCGGGTTTCTACTACAGCTTCTTCTGTCTGCTTGTGATTTTCGCAGTGTTTGTGATCTGCACGGCCAGAATACGTAAAGCGGTTACCAGCCTAGGCCTGCTGAACGGCGAGAAAGCGGAAAGTTTATCCTTGATGGCGATGTACGGGATCCTGCTCCTGTTGACGGTGACCTATTTGCTAATTGGTATGTTTCCCGGCTTCGCAATCCTTATGATTACCGCCCTGATCTTGGCCGCATGCTTCCTTACACGCCCCTCCTTAGGTCGGCTGATCTCAACAAAAACGAGAAAACTAGATGCTTAAGACGAATGTTTTGGACGAAGCCCCCATTCATCCCAAAGTCGCGGAAGGCCCATCCAATGTGCGCGCCTTCTGGGTTTTTGCTGATGACAATGCTCGTCTCCGGGTGGCCCACTGGGCAGCTGAGGAACCATCTAAGGGCACCGTCTTTCTGTTCCAGGGGAGAACGGAAAACATCGAAAAATACGGGCGCACCGTCGAATATCTACATCGCGCTGGTTACACTGCCTTCGCTGTTGATTGGCGCGGCCAGGGACTTTCCGACAGGCTCACCGAAGATCCGATGATTGGACATGTTGTCAGGTTCGTTGACTACCAGAAAGATGTCGCGGCCGCGATAGAAGCGGCTAAGTCTCTCAATCTGCCGCAGCCATGGTACCTCATTGGGCACTCTCTAGGCGCATGTGTCGGCCTGCGAGCAATTATCGAAGGTCTGGCAGTTTCAGCCTGTGCTTTCACAGCCCCCTTGTGGGACATCAATCTCCCGGTATTGCAGCGGCTCGGCGCTTGGCCATTGTCATGGGCCTTTCAAACGCTCGGGAAAGGTGACACCTATGCTCCCGGCACGCGCGGGGAAAGCTATGTGCTGACAACGGATTTTGATGACAATCGGCTGACGCATGACCCTGATATGTACCAGTATTATCGGAACGTTTCGGAATCTCTGCCTGACCAGCAGATCGGCGGACCAAGTATGTCTTGGTTGTTCCAAGCCCTCAAAGAAACTCGAGCACTTTCTAAGCTGAAGTCTCCTAGCATTCCGTGTCTCACGTTCTGTGGCGCTGAGGACGAAATCGTCGCAATCCCCGCAATCAAGGACAGAATGGCACGTTGGCCCAATGGGAAATTGGAGCTGATGCAAAACGCAAGACACGACGTCTTGTATGAGGTTCCAAGTGTTCGCGAAAACGTGTTGGCTCAAATTTGTGAGCTTTTCGGCTCA
Organism: Ruegeria sp. AF8; assembly: GCF_056541825.1. Classification (NCBI taxonomy): domain Bacteria; kingdom Pseudomonadati; phylum Pseudomonadota; class Alphaproteobacteria; order Rhodobacterales; family Roseobacteraceae; genus Ruegeria; species Ruegeria sp. AF8. Next base: position 53,794 of record NZ_JBQFYW010000020.1, read on the forward strand.
ACAAACAAAGACATGCCGATAGCGCCGACCTCGTAGGCCTGCCGTGTTCTGGCCGCGCTCAGATAGCTACTGTGTGTGTTCGCTAGTATGGCACGAGCACATAGTCGTAGCGGCCAAAACTGTCCGACCATTCCACACCAACACCGCGGTAGTAGCTCGGACATTGTCGCCGCAAAGGTAGCCACGCAGGACGCGGGCCAGGCGAGCGATCGGACCAGCCGAAACTGGCGTTTTCGTCGTACGATCCGACATCCATTTCCAAACGGGTTTCGCAAGGCCCTTCGCGTTCCCGCACTTTGTAGCTGTAGTGACGGACGTGCCACACCCGTATGGATCGGACTACATCGAAATCAGGAGTTGATAGATTCACGTTTGCCAACGTGGGCTCAGAGAGGGCAGGGGAACCGGCGCCGACAGTTGCCAACGGTTTTTCGCTTGTTCCAAGCGGCACCAATTCCAAGGTATCAGAGACATCGAGCGACGACCAAGACTCTTGAGAGTAAGTGACATCTATAACTTGAGGGGTCTTGCCGTATGTCCCGGGAAATTCAGGAAGCGGGTTGGCACTTGATGATTTGATGGCATCGAGGCGCTGCATGGGTGACATGTCGGCAGAACCAGAAGTCACGCCCATTGGGCATCGCCAGAGTTGAAGCGGCGGTTCGACCGGCAGGGGGGTGATACGCCGGATGAACTCGGCTCGAGCGGCATTGCAATCTGGTGAACTGGGCCACCCTCCAGCAAGGCATAAGAAAATCGCACAGTCGATTGGGTAGGCGTAAGCCGGAGCGGTGAATCCAAGAGCGATGGCAGATGTGCATCCCAGTAGCTTCGGTCGAAACATGGTGTGGTCCTTTCGAGCAACGTGATTTCGTGGATCGTTTGCGCTGATTTCTGCAAAAAAGTTAGATCATCATATTTTCTGTTTTGCAAATTTTAAATTTTGCAGTATTGAAATTACCAGATCAGAACTTTCGGAGAATTCGAAAGAATGCAAGAAGTCGTCCTATAGGGGGACGACCATGCCGCACAGAAAGAACTTTCCATTGATCACCCAAGGTGAAGCACGAGACCTTGATGCATCAGGTAAGGACTATGAGTTTCGGTATGACCTAGTCGAGCTGGGGCAAAATGGACGTCCGCAATATATTTGCATTTACCGCTATGACGGTAAGGACAACGTCCTCATCTCCGAGAGGGCAACGTCCCAAGGGGTTGTGCCCAGAAGACTGTCACTGTTTCCGGGTCTCTTCAATTTTCACAGCCGGTTTAGGCAGGGCAGCGACATTACTCTCCACAACGACCTCACCATCACGACAGATGGTGTGCGGGGGCAGATCAACCTGGATTTCGACAAGGAAGAAGACGAGGACTGACGTCGCACTGCCTTCAGTTCGTTCCGAGAACCGGAGTAGTAAGGCCCTGCTAATGGGCAATTTGGGTCGAGCCTCTCACCAGTCTGGTTTTGCTATTCCGACGGGAGGGCAAGCCGGATGAAAGTGGCTCTTTCTTTGATAGCATTGCTGGTCGGTGCGGCGATCCTGGCGGATCTGGTCGGGTATCGGAAATCGACATTGAAGGTATCAGCTTCCGACGTGATCATCGTCGACGGCGATACAATTGACTATGGCCGTGACAGCTATCGTCTTGTGGGTTTCGATGCGCCCGAAACCTACAAACCGCAGTGTGCCGCCGAAAAAGCGTTGGGTTTGAAAGCCAAGATCCGGCTTACTGAACTCATCCAAACAGCCGGGCACATTAACCTCGAAATCGAAGACGACGTCGACAGGCACGGCCGCTTCCTGGCGGTCGGTCAGGTAGATGGACGCAATGTTGCCAAGATCCTCATTTCTGAGGGTCTCGCGCGAGAATACTGGGGCGGCAAACGCCGGTCCTGGTGCGCATGAGCTGAAAGACTGGAAACTAGAATGCAGCAGGAGGAAGAGAACTAAATCGAGCAGTTAACGGCCCTGTCGGTTGCGCCAACAACTGACAGGGCCAGAGACGCCCCAAAGCCATCCGGGGCAATTCTCGCGCATCAAGAGAAAACCGTAACGATGAAGAAAACAGCAAACCCCGATGCTGTTCCTAAAAAGGACAGCATAGCGGCGGAGTCAATCACATTGACTTCCGTAGACCAGCACACGCCTCGGCCAGCTTTGAAGCCTCTATCGGGTTCCGAAGATTGCAAGATGTCAATATTGGCCAAAACGGCGGGCGGTTGCGCCCCGCGTAATCCGTTTTATGTTAATTACGTCAGTAGTGCTGACCCTTTGCGAACTCTGAATACAGCTGTTCTACGCGTTGGCCCAACCGAAGGATGTCGACCGGCAGCGCCCCGGCAATTACTGATCCGAGAGTATGCCCACGCCCGCCAGTCGTGTTCGCGCGCAGTGCAGAATAATGGAAGCGGCGGCTGCTCACTCAATGTTCAGACCAAAGCCGAGAAGCCGCCGCACCAAAGAGATGAAAGGCCAAGCCCTTGACTCTCTATCTCTGGCAGAAGCCGCTTAACCCCGATAGTGCAACAGGTCAAACCTGCCTGTCACAGGCACACAAATCCGGTGATCGCGTTGAATGCCGATGTCGGGTTCCGGCGCCACCCATGTATGTCGCTGCCGTTGGCGGCAGGTTCATCGTCAAACGTATGCCCGGCACCGGGCCCGATCACGCAGTCGGTTGCCCGTCATTCCTGCCACCCGAGGAATTGTCGGGACTGGCGCAGATCCATGCGACGGCCATCACCGAAGATCCTGACGATGGCACCACCACACTTAAACTGGGTTTTCCGCTGCGCAAGAACAGCAAAAGCCGGACCGCCCCGGAACAGACAGGCGCAAAGCCAACCGAGGCCAAGGCCGCGCCACGCAAGCTGACGATCACAAGCGTTCTGCACTTCCTTTGGCATGAGGCGGAACTGGACAAATGGTATCCGAGAATGGAAGGAAAGCGGTTCTGGGGTGTGATCCATCATGCCCTGCGCCGGGCTGCGGCGGCGAAGATCGTCAAGGGTCAGGATCTGGCCCGCATCCTCTATGTCCCGGAATTTTTCAAACTCGACGACAAGCCCCAGATCGCCGCCAGACGGAACCAAGTCTTTGCAAACCTGCGTCATGCCGGGCGCGGCGCAACCCCGCTTGGCCTCGTGATCGCGGAATACAAGGGTATGGAACCTACCGCCCATGGCGCGCGCTTCATTTTTAAACATGCGCCTGACTGCGCGTTCTTCGCGGACGCCGATCTGGCCGCGAAGTTCGACAAGGTGTTTGGGGATCAATTGCGGCTCCTTGAAGCGATGGGGTCCGGCCATGCCATCCTGATCGCCAGCTTTTCTATCGCCAAAGCGGGTTATCCGGTTCTGCATGAAATCGGAATGATGCTGGTGACGGAGAACTGGATTCCGTTTGAAGGGTTGCGCGAGTTGGAGGTGCTGAATGCGCTGACCGAACAGTCCCGTGCCTTCCAGAAACAGATGCGGTTCAACCTACCTGCTGATGCGCCAATCGCCTCCGCCGTACTGCTGGACACGGCAGATCCTATTGCCGTCTTTGTTGCAGACAACCCCGACGATGCCGGGGCGCTGGCACTTCTCACCAAAGCCTCTGAAGAAGGCCGGTATGCGAGCTGGTGCTGGTTTGACGATAGGCCGATGAGCCCGTTCCCGCATCGTGGCGCGTCCCTCTCGAGCCATCACTCACGAACACCGGAGGGGCACGTGGGCGAAACTGTAGGCAGTGCAGACGGTCAAAACGTGGCCAAAAGAGATCCCGAGGACGCCTATGGAGTCCCTCCCCGCCGACAGGACGATGTCGCGACGGAGAGGGATGCTAATCAAACTACATTTGGGATGGGGTTCGACCAGCAAGCTCCCCCTACTTCAACCTCCGCAATGTCACAAAAGAACAGTCGGCCCACATGAAAAACGTGTTCAAACCGTTGCTGATTAGCCTCCCTTTTATCGCAGCACTCGCATCGTCTGCCCATGCGCAGAACGACGAGGCCGCAATTTGCGCGAGCCGTAATGGCCCGCTGCTGAGTGGAGGGCGCTTGCTCTGCGCGACCGCCCCCGCCCGCACCTGCCTGGAACCCGCATTCCGGGCAGGTGCAATGGTTTGCTTGCACTATGAGGATGGCGGCAATTCTGAACAGGTCGTCTCAAGGAACGCAATCCCGCGTGCCAAAGGCGAGTGGGCAGCTGAAGCGGAACGCGCCGCCAAACGCCACGGTGTTCCGGTGACGCTGTTTCATGCGCTGGTCCATCAGGAAAGCCGCTGGAATGCGAAAGCGGTCAGCCCCAAAGGCGCACTGGGATTGGCGCAGCTGATGCCACCCACCGCCGCGGCTCTTGGCGTCGATCCGCATGACCCGGTGCAAAACCTCGATGGCGGCGCGCGGTATCTCAAAGCCATGTTCCTGAAATTTGGCACATGGCGGCTGGCGCTGGCCGCATACAACGCCGGACCTGGTGCCGTGGAACGCTATGAAGGCGTCCCGCCCTATTCGGAGACCACCCACTACGTCGCAACCGTTCTCGAAGGGGCCGGGCTGCCGCCCGACGCCTGATCCTCTCAGTTCAAGGAGACTATCTTACATGAATCGCAACCCTCAAAACGTCGCCTTGCTGGCCGCGCTGGCCCTCGTGGCGTTCAGCAGCCCGGCCATGGCGCAATCTCTGTTTGATGCGCCGGTGTCCATCCTGACCCAAATCCGAACCTTTGTGACCGGCGCTAATGGTATTCTGCTCGGTGGTGCAGCCATTGCGCTGGCTGGGATCTCGGCCGCCAGCCCACGCGTGCCGGTCACATGGGGCCATTTCTTTGTGATCCTCGTCGTACTGGGCATCTTCTACGGTGCGTTTGGCATTGCCGAAGCCATTCAGGGATTTGCGACCTGATGAGCGACGATAACCGCATATTCCAGGCTATTACCCGGCCCTCTGAACGGGCCGGGATGCCTATGACGTTTCACATTGTGGCGCTCAGCATCCCTCTGATGACGTTTATCATGACCCAGGGCTTTTTGGGCTTCTGGGGATTGCTCGCCATCGCGCCATCATACGCCGCTGCCCGCTGGATCGTGAGTGTCGACCCGTATCTGCCGGATCACGTAGCAACCATGGCCGACTGCAAACTGTTCACAAAAAACAAGCCCTTCTGGGGCGGCAATTCTTACGCCGGAGACTGACATGAACATGCACCCGGAGATTCAAAAGGCCATGCCGTCCGCGCGCCGCGCCGCGCGAGAGGTGCCAGCGACCACCCATATCCCGTTTGTGCGCTTCCTGTCGGATGGGACATTCACCACCCGCAACGGGGATTTGGTGGCAGTGTTGGAACTCACCGGATTCATCCACGAAACCGCAGACCGGGCGGCAATCAAGGCCGCCAATGATACGCTCGCCCGGCTCGCCTCCAGCTTTGAAGACAATCGGACAGCGTTCTACAGCCATATCATCCGTACCAAAATCCAACTAGCCGATACGCTGCCGCCTGTAGGCGAGCCCGCTTTCTCTGCAAAGCTGGACAAGCACTACCGAGACCAGCTGGACCAGATTGAGACCTATCAACTGCGCCACTTCCTGACGATCGTGCGCCGCCCTTACACCAGCGGCAAGCGGCTGCTCGATGCCGGGTTGCGGTCTCTACGATCAGCAACAACCGACCCGGCAACAAGTGCAGCCCGCGAACAGAACCGCAAAGCCCTGCATATGGCCGCAGAACAGGCGATGCGGGATCTGTCGGTGTTTGGTGCGCGGAGGCTCACGGGAACAGAGGCGGATCGTAGCCGCACGCTGTCATTCCTCTCGATGCTGCAAAGCGGGATTTGGCAAAAGGCCCCGTCCGTCTGGACCCATCTGGCCGATGCCGTTCCAAACGGGCGCATCACTTTCCGCAAAGATCATGTTCACAGCCTGTCACCGGGCGGGGACAAGGATCGTTTTGCCGCGGTATTTGCGGTCAACGCATATCCCGAACGGTCTAAATACTATATGTTCGATGAGCTTTTTGGTGAGCGCTGCGAGTTCATTGCGACCCAATGCTACGCGCCGATGGATCGCATCTCGGGCGGCACAAAGATCCGTGACGCCAAGAGGGGTATGGAAGACGCGGGCGACGAGGCGGAGTCGCTGCAAAAGGATCTGAATGAGGCGCGCGACGCGGTTGCCTCCCGTGCCATGTCCATTGGGCGGCATCACTTCACGGTTTCTGTTCTGGGTGACACGCGCGACGAGATGGAAGACACGGCCACACGGGTGAACTCCTGTCTGACGGGCGCGGACCTGCGCACGAGGCGCGAAGATATCGGGTTGGAAGCGGCCTGGTGGGCGCAGCTGCCCGGCAACTTCGCCTATCAGACCCGAAGCAAAAAGCGCTTTGTGTCCGACAAGAACTTTGCCGATTTCGCCAACCTGCATTCCTGGCCGACGGGATCGCGGAAAAAACTGCGTTGGGGCGGACCTATTGCCGCGTTCCGGACGCTGGGCGGTACGCCCTATTGGTTCTCATTCCACCGCGAGGGGTCTGACAAATCCAAGGGACCAGGAACCACGGCCATCTTTGGGGCGACCGGTGAAGGCAAAACCCTGCTGGCGAACTTCCTGATGTCCAGCTGCTACCGCCTGCCCCAACACCCACACCTTATTGCCTTTGACAAAGACCGGGGATCGGAAACCTTCATTCGAGCCATTGGCGGCACGTACCTTCAACTGCAATCCGGCATGAACCTCGGCTTCAACCCGTTTGCTGTCGCCACAGATGAAGTTGGGATCGAATGGCTTGAAGGTTTCATTCAACGCCTGACGGGTGCGGATAAACTGACCCCGGAACAAGAGCGGCGGATTGCCACCGGCTTGCGCCGCCTTGCTTCGGGTGATCCGCCCCTGCGCACATTCTCGGATTTTGCCGATACGCTGCGGTCTGTCGATGATGCCGACGCGCCGGTGCAGCTGCTCGATGCGCTTAGCAAGTGGCATGGAACCGGCAATCGCGCATGGCTCTTTGACAATGCGGAAGACAGTTTCAGCCTCGATCAGGCCGTGACCGCATTTGACATGACGGCACTGCTCAAGGCTTCTGATATCCGATTGCCCCTGCTGGATTACCTGTTCTACCGGATCGAGCGCAATTTGGCGGAAGGCAAGCCGCTGATCATCATGGTGGATGAGGCGTGGGCTTTGTTTGACGATCCCCGGTTTGGCCCCCGTATCCGAGACTGGATCAAAACCATCCGAAAGCTGGATGGCATTCTTGTGTTCATGACGCAGGAAACGTCAGACGCGGCCAAATCCTCAATATCGGACACGCTGATCCAGTCGACGGAAAACCGCATCTTCTTTGCCAACCCCAAAGCGGATCGCAAAACCTATGTTGATGCGTTCCGGCTCACTGAGGCCGAATTCAGCGCGATTTCATCCATGCCACCCAAATCCCGTCTGGTGCTGATCAATGACGGAGACGGGTCAGCCGTTGTATCAACGCGGCTTGAGCTTCCCGAGCAATTTTACCGCGTGTTGTCTGCCACCGGCGACAGCGTTGCCGAGATGGACCAGCTGCGCGCCGAGCATGGCGAGGATGGCTGGCTCGATGCCTTCATGACCCCCAAAGCCCCTTGAGGAGACCTCCCAATGATCCGCACATGCCTTTTCCTTACCTTCGGCCTGCCGGTTCTCGGAGCCTGCACCATTACCGGTGATGCTCTCGATCCGCCCCGCGAGCTGAAGGCCAATTGCAACATCGCAGACGCAGAGCCGGTCCCCCAAACCGGCCTTGCCACCACCCCGCCGCTCAGCATCGAAAAAATCTGATCCCGCCCCTGAAAGGACAAGACAATGAAGACCATTCTCAAAAGCACCTCCGCGGTTGTTGCCCTTGCACTGGCCGGATTCATCGGAATAGCCGACACAGCCCAAGCACAGGGTGTTCCAACCTTCAGCGCGGCGGAACATGCAGAGCTGATCGCGTTGCTCAATTCCAGCGGCGAAATGGTTGGTCTGAACACCGAGATCCTGGATAATGCCCTGTTGCAGCTGAATGAACTTCAGGAACAGTTGCGCCAGGCGCGAGCAACGCACAATGCCATCACTGGCGCCCGCGAAACGATCGGCAACCTGTTCAACGGCGATATCACCCCGCGCAAGCTGTCCTCGTCGCTGTCCACGCTCTCGATGACCGGTAATTCGGTGAACAACCGCCTGAGCAACCACATGGAAGGACTGAAGGTGGATTTTCAGCCGTTGGACGGACTGCGTGCGTTGGGCCGTGCTGCGGAAGACCCGGTGACGAAATCACATGACCTTCTGTCTGGCGCGAGCTTCGCCGGCCTCGCCATTGCCGAGGAAGGCTTTGCCGGAGCCGGGGAAGCGATGGAGCGTTATGACGGCTACCGTGAGCAGATTTCCGCGACCGATGATCTGAAAGCTAGCATCGACCTGAATACACGCATAGCGATTGAGAACGGCATGATGCTCGCCACTTTGTTGCAGACCCTCTCTGCACAAGGTCAGCTGGACGCCGCAATCGTAAACCAGCGCCTGCGCGGACAGGACATCGTCGCGCGTCAGGCGTACAGACCTGAAGGATCAAACTGATGCGCTTTACCGCTCACACGCTTCTTATCGCAGCAACCGTCGCCACCACTCTGGCGGCGGACCAACCTGCATTGGCTTTGACGGCTGAGGAGAAGCGAGAACAAACCCGGCTGTCAAAGGCACAGGGCGTATCTCTGCGGCGTGAGTCAGCTGTGCGGCGTTTCGCATACGCGGAGAAATGCGAAGCTGCATTTGAGGCTGGTGAACCTATGCCAGAGGTTGATTTCTACATCAAAGAAGACTTCGGAATCGACGACGATCTGATGGGCATGACTTTCGACGAAATCCTCGAAGAGTCCGCCCGTGCGTCGGCTGAGGAACGGTCTTCTGAAAAAGCCTGGAAGGCTTGTGTAGTCAAATACCGAAAAGGGGATGGTGGCTCATGAGCATCAGAGATTTTCTGGTTGGCACAGATCAAAGCTTTGACAACTTAATAAACGGCGGGTCGCAACAGGTGTTCCAGGCGCTTGCGACACCCAGCGCCGAGTTTCTTACGATGCTCGCCGGGGCCGCGCTGTCGGTCTGGGCGGCTACGGCAGCATATCGAGGCAGTTTTTCCCTCGACGGTTTTATAATGTTTTTGTTTCGGTTCACGCTATTCTACTCGGCCGTTTCGGGAGGTGCGCTTTGGACCCAATATATCTTCCCCTTCATTACGCAATTCCCGGTAAATGTCGGTAACACGATTATCAGTTCTTTCGGGGGTACCGGGAATGCTGGTGGTGTGGCCACTGCTTTTGCAGATGTCGCGGAGACCTCATTCGACAACATCGTCGCTGCCTTGGGATCCTATGGTGTAACGGATTACATCGCCGGCGACGCGCTCGGTGTGCTGTTGTTTGCATTGCTAGCGGCTGGCGCGATATTGGCGATGATTATCATCGCACTTGCTCTCCTGATCGCTTCAAAAGTTCTGTTGGCGATACTTCTGGCGATCTTCCCGGTGTTGGCTGTTTGGGCCTATCTCCGCAGTTCGGCGGAAATCTTCAACGGTTGGGTGCGCGGCGTTACCATGCTGGTTCTTTTCCAGGTTCTGCTCTTTGGTGTCATGGGAATATCGCTGGCAGCAACTGGGGATGTATCTCAGGCAGTTTCAAATGGCGTGCGTTCTGGCACAGATGTTCCACTGGAAATGTTCAAGCTCGCGGGTATCAGCGGAATCACAGCGGGATTGCTTCTGATCTGTCCGATGATCGCGCAACGGATCGGTGGCGCGGCTTTGAACCTCGGCGAGTCTCAGATCAGAGGCGCTGGCGAACATGGTGCAAAACTTCTCGGAGGCAGGCTACTTGGCGGTGGCTCGGGTGGGAACAACCTAGGCGACGTCTCCAACCAGCGGGCCAGTGCTGCAAATGAGGCCGACAGGCCATCCGCAACAGAGGCAAACAACCAGCGCATTCGGGATACTGTAAGGCGCGGGGCTGAACGCATGGCCGAAGACGCACGACGGCGCAGAAGCTGATCAAAACTCATTGAAATCATTGGCGGGCTGGCCCCGCATCAGACGAGGAGTCACCAGATGCAACATGCAGCGGCAGATTTGAGGCCCGATCCGCTCAATCCTGACGGGCAGTATCAGGGCTCTCCCCTGCCCGATACGACCCCAATTCATGAAGGCCACGACTGCTGGGAAGAGGAAATGTATCTCTCTATGCGGCGCAGGACAAAACTGGCCTATATCGTGGCCGGGGTTGGCGCGCTCATTGGCGTGATGGGCGTTGCGGCCGTCATGGGGCTGACTCCTCTCAAACAGGTCGTGCCCATCACAATGACGGTCGACAAGCATACCGGCCTGGTCAACGTGGAGTCCCGTCTGGGTGATCTGACACTGGACGATGACGAGTATGTCACGCAGGCGCTGTTGTTCCAGTATACCCGCGACCGGGAAACTTATGATGTACATGATCAGCGCGACCGGCTGACCGATGTGTACCAGCGAACCTGTGGCGGGGCCGCAGAGGATCTGGCCGCGCTCTATGACGAGGACAATCCCAACAGCCCAATGAACATCTACGGCAACTATGGGCGCGTTGATGTCCGTATTCGGTCTGTCACGCTGAACAACTCAAACTCGGCGACGCTGCGCATCACGAAAAGCGCTCGCCAACAACAGGGCGCTCCGGTCACGACGCGGAACTTTGTGGTGACGATGGGGTACGAGTTCGACCGCACCGGAAACATGACACTGGAAGAACGTTGGAACAACCCAACCGGATTTTGTGTCGCCAATTACCGACTGGATGAGGAGGCGCGATAATGCTGCGTTTAATTTGCACTATTGCTGTGATGCTGGCGCTTGGCGCGGCCTCTGTTTCAGCTGAACAACAAGGGCGGGGCACCCGCACCGACGCGCGTGTCCGGACCCTGGTTTATCATCCCGACGAGGTTTACAAGATCAATGTTTCACGGGGGTATGCTCTCAGCATTCACCTCCAGGAAGGTGAACAGATGGTCGATGAGGTCCGGGGCGATCCGAAGACCTGGGACTTTATCCCTCTGACCGCTGGCAACGGCTTTGTCCTGAAGGCCAAACATGCCACTTCGCAGGCGAGCAACCTCATTTTGCAAACCAACCTGCGCAGCTATGTGTTTCTCCTTCAGGCGCATGATGCCGGTCCACCTGATAATGTCGGGTTTCTCTATCGGTTCAGCTATCCGGATCAGAAAAAGGGATTCAAACCGCGACAGGCTGGTAACATCCAGACGGCATTCAACACCACCGGGCGGCCTGCCAATCTGCAATACAGCGCAAGCGGTGATAGGTTGTTGCGGCCAGAAGTGGCCTTTGATGATGGGCGCAAGACCTATCTGCGCCTGAAACAGCAAAGCGTGCGGCCTGCCGTCTTTGCCATGGACGCCAAAGGGCGCGAACGTCTGGTCAACTCAACGGATCTGGCCGATGGCACCATTGTTGTCACCGGTGTTTATCCGCGCCTGGTTCTGCGAGACGGGCCATATGTGGTCTGCGTGTTCAACATCCCCCTCTATGAAATCGACCAGAACCGCGACCCGAATAAGCCCCGCAGGGTTTCGTCATCAACGTCACAGCGCAATTCAAGTCATGGTGGGGAGAACCGCTGATGTCTGAGAAAAACAAACTGCTTGAGAACCGCATCGAAGGCTCTGAGGAGGAAAAACGCGGCCTGAACCTGCCCATGATCCTCGGCATCAGCGCATTCGTTGCCTTTGTTGGCCTGTTCTTCTGGATCAACAGTGGCGGGGATGAAACCGGCCGACGCGGCAGCATCATTCCCGAAGTCAACGAGACACCGGACCAGCGCAATCAGGGCGGCACCCTTTTTGGAGCCGTGCCAACGGAACCTTTGCCCCAGGTCGAACAAGAGCCAGACCCGCGCGTTGCCATTCTGGAGGCTGAGCTGGCGGAATTGCGCAAGTTAATCAAAGCAGCGCAGGCCGAGGCACCTGTTGAGGAGGCCGCCCCGCAAGCGCCCGCCTCGGATCTGGACGCGGCGGCCCTCGCAGCGCTCGAAAAACGCACCGCGCGACAAGAAAAGGCCCTTGAAGCGTTCCTGAAGAAGCTGGAAGAGGATCGGCTTGCGGATGAGCGCCGGCAACGGGAACTGCTCGCGCGGATTCAAGCGAACAGGCCGATTACAGAACCGGGCCAAGCGTCTGAACCGGCACAGCAAGGCGATGCGGTACAGGATGCCGTTGCGGCTGAAGAAGATCGGTTGACCCAGCCTTTGACCAATAGCCTTGGGCGCAGTGCTGCCGGGGCGGGTGCTGGTGATGGCTCGAATACCAGCACGGGCAACGATTTCCTCGATGCCGCCGCCTCGCGTATCGTCCAGACAGCGCGGGCAACCCAGTTGCAGGATGTGCATCGCCTGATCACGCAAGGCACCATGATTCCGGGTGTTCTGGATACAGCAATATCGTCCGATCTTCCCGGTGAATTGAAAGCCACCATAAGCCGGGATGTGTGGTCAGCGGATGCAACCACGATTCTGATCCCCAAAGGCTCAACGCTGATTGGTGAATATTCGTCGGATATCTCCCTTGGTCAGCGCCGGGTTCTGGTGGCCTGGAACCGGGTGATCACGACGGATAAGCGTTCCATCATGATCGGCTCGCGCGGCGTCGACGGTCTGGGCCGCGCCGGTCTGACTGGCAATGTGCAGCACCACTTTGGCCTCAAGTTTGAAGCGGCGTTCTTTATCTCGATCTTCTCGGGGATTTCCAGCTTCGGAAATCGCACTTTGAGCGAGAACGATCTGTCCACCGGAACCGATGGCTTTGCGAATTCCGGTCAGGATGCCTTTGAGGAGTACCTGTCGATCCCGCCGACAATCTGGGTGAATCAGGGGGAGAACATCAACGTGTTCGTATCGCGAGACCTCTATATGTGACGCCTTGAGCATCATTCCAAGCGGGGCGCAACACGGGTTGTGCCCCGCAGCGTTTTCGAGCTTTCCATCCCTTAACACTCTTGTCCTGAAGGAGAGTGCCATGAGCACCATACAGGCAAAGACCCACCTTCCCTATACGATAGCAGTTGGCGTCCTCAGCATCCCGCTCTGGGCTGCGCTGTTGATAGCCTGGAAGGTGAATGGCGATATTGAAACATGGCGGCCCTGGTTGCTGCTCAGCCAGCGCAACACGCTGCACCAGAAGGATTGGGACCTGGTACTCTGGGGTGGCATCACGCTTGGATTGATGACCGGCGCGGGCCTTGCCTATCTCTTTGGCGGCATGGTGTTTGGCGTGACCGCAACCGATGCGCATGGGGATGCACGCTGGGCCACCGCCAAAGAGATCCGCGCGGCACGGTTGATCAGTGATTGGGGCCTGGTGCTTGGCAAGCTGGGCAAACCGGAGAAAAATGCGCCGCACCTGCGCGCTTATACAGATGATCAAGGAACGGTGCTTGTCTCGGGTCCGCCTCGATCCGGTAAAGGAGTTGGTATCGTTGTCCCCACTCTGCTCGACTATCCCGGTTCCCTGATCGTCTATGACGTCAAGGGCGAGCTTTTCGAAACCACGTCGCGGCGACGGTTGGCAAAAAGCGACAAGGTGCGGGTCCTGTCGCCGTTCGATGTGCAGTTCCCCAACAATCCGGATGGCTCGCTTGTAGGTCGGTCGCACAGCTTCAACCCGCTGGTTGAGATTGCGGCAATGGATGACCTGGAGGACCGGCTTGTACGTATCTCTGAAATCAGCGCGGCACTGTTGGCCCCTAAAAGCACAACCGGCGCTGAGGCGTCTTTGATGGAAGATGCACAGGAAATTTTTGAAGCCGCGGCGGCAATCGTCTGCAATGAACCTGAACCGTCGCTTGGGCGCGTCCTGCAGGTGCTGACGCCGGAAGTGGCAGGCGATGATGAGATACCGGATTATAAGGGCATGTTTGCCGCCCTCGCCCCGCGCGCGCCAGATCCTGTTTCAAAGGGCGCGATGCTGCGTATGGCGGGCCAGGACAACAAACAGCTGGGGATCTACCTGTCGGTGCTGATGGGCGGGGGCCTGAATGCCTGGCGCAACCCTGCGATCGTGCGCGCCACAAAGGCCAATGACTTCGACTTTCAATCGATGCGTTGGGAACCTCAAACCTGCTACATCTCGATTCCGGAGGCGCATAAGCAGGTCTCCCGTCCTCTGGTGCGTCTGTTCATCCAGTGCGCCATCAACGCGCTGCGTCGACGGCTCATGGCCTCAAATGAGGATTTCCTGCCGGTTCTGTTTCTGATCGATGAGTTTCATTCGCTGGGGAGAATGCAAGGCGTCCTCGATGCTGTGACCACCCTGCCCGGCTATGGCGGTCGGTTGTGCCTGATCGTGCAATCGCCGGCGTCGCTGCGGGAACACTATGGGCAGGCCGGGGAAGAGATCTTGACCGAAAGTTCGCATCTGCATGTCTGGCTGACGCCCAACTCAGAAGAAACCAAGCAAAAGCTGTCCAAGGCGCTCGGCAACAAGACGGTGACGCAGAAATCCGTGTCGGGCCGTAACTGGTCGAAAGACCCCGGCCGGTCTGAAAGCTGGTCCGAGAAAAGCCGGGCGCTGCTCACCCCGGAAGAAATCGGCCGTCTGGGCAAGGAAGAGGTCATTATCACCGGCAAGGGCATGTTCCCGATCCGCACGCACCGGGTGTCGTTCTACAAAGACAATCGGTTCAAAGCCCTGAGTGACAGCCAGAAGGGCAAACCCTGGCCGGATGTGCCGGTAGTCAAGGATGGCGTTGTGACCCGGTATGATGAGTTCCTGAAAAGTGCCGGGTCGGCAAAATCGGATGAGGCCCAAGAACCGGAGCCTGAGCCTGTCGCCAAACCGCCCTTGTCGCGGCGTGCGGCTGTCACTGGACCACGCTCTTACGATCCACCCGGGTATGACGGATACCTTGATCAAGGTGTGGTCGGCTACGGATACTTCGAAGATCCGCGCGAGACGACCGATGACGAGGAAACAGCCGAGGACCGCCAGCTAACGCAAGCAATCAAAACGGTGAAAGCACCCAGCTTTGCGGACAACCTCGGCACCCTTTTGAATCTGGCCCCGGTCAGTTCGGACAGTGAGCCCGCACTTGCCGACCTGGCACATCGGCTCTCACCTGAAGAGCTGGTCAAAAGGCTGACGCCGCTGTTCAGCGGCGAAAACGCAATCATCAGTGGCCATTCGCTGCGTGGGGCATAAACTGGTAAGAAGCGGACAAAACCGACCTTGGTTTTTTCCTCTTCGCTGACGCAGCATCGCTTTGCACATGCGGCGGTTTCTTGCTGCGTTGCCGCCCATGT
>NZ_JBQFYW010000021.1:0-65360 GCF_056541825.1 Ruegeria sp. AF8
GCATTTGACGCCTGGAATGCCGCTACTCGAGCCGCTTGAAATCCGAGCATCAGCATTCCTTGGTGGGCCGGAAGTTAATGTGACAACACCTGTTCTTGTTCTTTCGACCGCCAACTCCATAGCCGACTATACTGATCTCCAAAGCAACTATTTGGTTGTGAACTCGTATGGAGATGCAGTCATATCAGACGGGTCGGGGAATTCCGTTACTTTGCGTGGCATTGATGTTTCAACCCTTTTAGACAGCGATTTTCTTTTTTGATGCAGAAGTTGCACTTCATTTAAGAATCCACCCCAACGTTCGCTGAACCATTGGAGGATGTGTCGCGAAGGCTCAAAATACGGGACCGAGGATTTCCTTGAGACCAAATATCTCTGCATGGGCGAGATTTCCTGACCCCCCGGCATTGGGGTCTGACCCCAATCGCCACCACAAGGCCCGGGTTTCGCATAGGCCCGGTCCTTTTTTGTTTCGCTACGAACAGTCCCGACTTTAGGTCGCCAGCAACGCGAAATGCGAAGACGCAACCGCCAGCTTGGAAACGCTCAGCGCACCGGCTGACCTCAGTTCGGCAATCAGCCGGTCCGTGCGTTGCGCCAGATCGCCGTTCTGGTCCACCCAATGGGCAACGCAATCCTGACCGGACTCTGCCCCGGACAGCACCAGCGCGGCGGCGGCGATGTTGGATTGATGCACCCGGATATCCGACATCAGACGGGCAAGCGCGACCCGTTCCCAATGGTCGTCAACAGCAACGCTTCTGGCGCGTGACCGCAACCAGTCGAGGCTGAACCGGGCCCCGGTTGCAAAATAGCTTGCCGCCACATCCCGCACCTCGAGTTGCAACCGTTCCGAGACATCAAAGATATCCATCGCACCGCCCAGCAATTCGAGCGTGGCAACCTTCGAGGCCAGATCGTCCGGCGCACCCTTTTTAAGCAATTCATCCGTCCGCTGCTTGAGCCGTTCCAGTGAAAACGCGCTGACCGTCGCTTCGGCCACTGACGCGATTGCGGCGATCCCCGGCTGATAGACCGAGATCGCATCGCCAATCGAACGGACATTATTCTTGATCAGCCGCTGGCACTGAGCGGCGAGCATCTCTGACAGCGCGCGGTGAATTTCGATCTGCACATCTGCCGCAAGTTTGTTGTCCAGCGCGTTGACCTCGGCTGCGGTTTCGGCAAGGTCAAAAATCTCGCGGTCAATGATAAAGGCTTTGACGATCTCACCCACGGTCGCGCCGGTATCTTCGCGCAGGCGCGCGCAGAATGTCGGGCCGATTTCGTTGACCAGCATGTTGACGACCACGGTGGCAATGATCTCGCGCCGCAGGCGGTGGTTGCGCAGAACCTCAAGATGCGCGGTACGCAAGGGGGTCGGCATATATTCGATCAGGAACCGTTCCATATACGGGTCGTCAAGAACATCCGACTTCACCAGATCCGAGAAGATGTCGTTCTTGGCATAGGCCACAAGCACGGCGATCTCTGGCCGGGTCAGGCCACGACCGGCGGCGCGGCGCTCGGCGATCTCTTCGTCATCGGGCAGATACTCGACCGCGCGGTCGAGTTTGCCTTCGGCCTCCAGCCCTTCCATGAACCGGACATGGTTGTCGAGCAGCGCGGGGGCGGCGGCCTCGTCCAGCGAGATTGCGAGGGTCTGATGGTAATTGGTCTTAAGCACCAGTTCGCTGACCTCGTCGGTCATCTTGGCCAGCAGCGTATTGCGCTGTTTTTCCGTCATGTCGCCCGCATCGACGACTGCGCCCAAGGCAATCTTGATGTTGACCTCGTGGTCCGAACAATCGACCCCTGCCGAGTTGTCGACAGCATCGTTGTTGATCTTGACACCGCCCTGAGCCAGTTGAATACGGCCCATTTGGCTGACGCCCAGATTGGCGCCCTCGCCGATCACCCGCACCCGTACTTCGTTGGCGTTGACCCGGATCTGGTCGTTGGCCCGATCGCCGGTATCGGCGTGGGATTCAGCGGCACTTTTGATATAGGTGCCGATCCCGCCGAACCACATCAGGTCGGCCTGTGATTTCAGCAAGGCCCGGATCAGTTCAAATGGGGTGACGGTTTTGACGTCCAGCCCGGTCAGCTTTCTGATCTCGGGTGTCAGCTTGATCGACTTGGACGACCGCGAGAACACGCCGCCGCCTTTTGAAATCAGCTTGGGATCATAGGATTCCCAGCTAGAGCGCGGCAGTTCGAACAACCGCTTGCGTTCGGCGAAGCTGGTGGCCGGGTCGGGGCTCGGGTCAATAAAAACGTCGCGGTGATCGAAAGCGGCAACCAGCTTGATCTGGTCCGACAACAGCATTCCGTTTCCGAACACATCCCCCGACATGTCACCGCAGCCTATGACCGTAAAGGGCTGCGTCTGGGTGTCGTGGTCGAGCTCGCGGAAGTGGCGCTTCACGGCCTCCCATCCGCCCTTGGCCGTGATCCCCATTCCTTTGTGGTCATAGCCGTTTGAGCCACCCGAGGCGAAGGCGTCGCCTAGCCAGAACCCGTATTCCGTGGCCAAAGCATTGGCAAAGTCTGAAAATGTCGCCGTTCCCTTGTCGGCGGCAACAACCAGATAGGGGTCGTCAGGGTCGCGGCGCACGACCGCATTGGGCGGGACGATATCGGAGCCGGAGATATTGTCGGTGATGTCCAGCATGCCGGACAGGAAAATCCGATAACAGCGCACCGCCTCGGCCATCACCTCTTCACGGGTGCCACCGGCAGGAAGGGTCTTGGGCAGGAACCCGCCCTTCGAGCCGACCGGAACGATAACCGCATTCTTGACCTGTTGCGCCTTCACCAGCCCGAGCACCTCGGTTCGGTAATCTTCTTTGCGGTCGGACCAGCGCAAACCGCCGCGCGCAACGGGTCCATAGCGCAAATGCACCCCTTCAACCGAGGTCGAATAGACAAAAATCTCGCGCCACGGGCGCGGCAGCGGCAGCTCGTCCAGCTTTGAACAATCGAACTTGAATGACATGTAGGATTTGTCGCGGCCATCCGCGCCGGGTTGGAAATAGTTGGTGCGCAGCGTCGCCTGAATGGCGTTGCGGAACCGGCGCAGGATCTGGTCAAAGTCGAGGCTCGCGACCTTCTCCAGCATGGCTTCGATATCCGCCGCGAATTTACCTGCCCCCTTCTGACGCGCGGCGGCATCCCCTGAGATGGCCGGATCGAACAAGGCCTGAAACAGGGCCACCAGCTTACCCGAGATGCCGGGATTGGCGATCAGGGCATCCTGCATATAGGGCAGCGAATACGGAATACGCGCCTGACGGAGATACCCGCCATACGCCCGCAACAGCGCCGTTTCACGAATGGACAGGCCGGCAACCAGCACCAGCCGGTTCAGCGGGTCGTCATCGGCCTCCTTTGCCCATAGCGTGGAAAAGGCCTCCTCCAGATTGCTGCGGACGGCGGATACGTCGATATTCTGCCCGTCCGACGACTGCATGTGAAAGTCGTGAATCCAGATTGTATCATCGCCGCGGTCGATCAGAAATGGATGTTCCGCCAGAATGCGGAAACCCAGGTTTTCAAGGATCGGAAGACAATCGGACAGCGGCACAGACGGCCCGCGCTTGTACAGTTTGAAACGCACGCTGTGCTCAGGGTCTTCAAGCCTGCGGTAGAACTTCAGCACAAGGTCGGTTTCACCGGCCAACTGCTCCATCTTGTCAATGTCGGACACAGCCGAAACGGCCTGAAACTCGTCCCGATAGGACACGGCAAATCCATCGCTATAAAGCGCATGCAACCTGTTGCCTTCGGATTCGCCCTTGCGTTCAACCAGCGCGTCATGAAGGTGATCACCCCAGCTGCGCACCGCGTCGATGATCCGCGCCTCTAGCGCGGCGGCCTCTTCCTTCGAGGCAACCTTGCCGCTGAGCGCAATGACGAAATGCACCCGCGCCAGAACTTCGTCAAAGGCGGGGGACCATGTTGCAACGCGGCCTTCGAACTCTTCCGCAAGAATGTCGCCGATCTTGGTCCGCAACTCGGTATTATAGCGCTCACGCGGGACGTAAACGAGGCAGGACACGAACCGCCCGAACCGATCCGGGCGCAGCAACAACCGCGACCTTGGCCGGATTGTCAGATGCAGCGCGTTGATGGCGTTTTCGAACATCTGATCGTCAGAGCTCTGGAACAGCTCATCCCGCGGATAGGTCCCCAATACATGCGTCAGTGCCTTGCCGTCATGGCTGTCCGGGGTAAACCCGGAGCGTTCGATGATACGCTCGACCTTTTGCCGCAACAGGGGGATCGACTTGGGGCTCCGGTTATAGGCAGCGGCGGTGAAATGCCCGATGAACACATGTTCACCGGTCTGCTTTCCTTTTGCGTCAAACTGCTTGACCCCGATCAGGTCAAAATGCGTTGCGCGGTGAACCGTCGAGCGGCGGTTTGCCTTGATGATCATCAGCGGAGAAATATCGCTGGCAAAAGCGTCCATCTCGGGCGAGCGATCGGTGAAATTGCCCTCCAGGTCACGCAGGACGGTGAAGTCCGGATCACGCATCAGGCCAAGCGCGGTCTTGCCCACCTGCCGCATCGTACCGGTTTTGCCATGTGCTGCGTATTCGCGGTATCCCAGAAAGGTGAAGTGGTTTTGCGCCAGCCAGTCCAGGAATTCGACAACCTCAGCCGTGACCGTTTTCGATTTCTTGGGGGCATTGCTCTTGAGCATTTCCGTCACGGTGCCCAGACGCTCCATAATGGGTTGCCAATCCTCAACCGAGACGCGCACATCCTTCATGATCTGGGCGACCTCTGCCTCAAGCCGATCAATCTGCGCCTGATCCCCGATCTGATCTATTTGAACCTGAATCATCGACTCGACCAGACATTCGGCATCGGATGCGTCGGGCGCGCCGACCCGCTTGCCGTCGGGGGTCCGTTTGAGCCGCAACAGCGGGTGTATCAGAGAGTGGATCGACAAGCCCTGCCCGGCCAGAAAAGACGTGACCGAGTCGACAAGGAACGGCATATCGTCATTGACAATTTCCAGAACGGTGTGGGCGCATTCCCACCCGTGTTCCGCCATGCGTGGGTTGTACATCCGCACTCGCGCCGCGCCCGATGGTTTACGCGCCGCGAATTTCCACAACGCCAGAGACGCGCCATAAACCTCTTCTGCTGTCCGGCCCTGAAGGTCTTCGAACGAGGATCGGCCAAACAACAAGTCCAGCGCGGTCAGGAAATCGTCACAGTCCGTTTTGTCCAACCGCGCCGAAGCGATGGCGCGGACTTCGTCCAGCAATTGATCGAAAGCGGGGTTTTCAATTTTTGTCATTGCACTCTCCCAGCGGCGGTTGGTCGCCCTTCAATTTCCTTTGGCGGCCGATTCAAAAACAGAATCGCCAGCCTGATGTCGACACACGCTCTGACACTGACGGTAACTGCGAAATCCGGTTTCGAACAATGCGTAAAGCTACAATCCAGTTTCCTGAGGCGTCCTATCATCTTTGTTTCAATGGTGTTGTCACGTAAACCGTCGATCGGTTGCTCATGTTGGGATTTGGACGTAGGTGACATCGATGAATTCATCGTCAATCTGCTACAAGCGTCATCGATTTCCTCCTCAGATCATCGCCCACGCTGTGTGGCTCTACGTTCGCTTCAATTTGAGCCTTCGCGAAGTTGAAGAGATGCTGCTTGCGCGCGGGATCGACGTTTCCTACGAGACGGTTGTGTCGCAAATTTTGAACTGAGATTGACGAGCACTCAGGTTTCGCAGTCTGTTCCCGTCGAATAGTTTTCGAACAGGTTTTAAGTATGATCTCTCTGAAAGGCTGCCACTTTCCCAAGGATGCAGTTCTTTACGCTGTGTATTTCTATTTGCGTTACACGGTGTCGTATCGTGATTTGGAAGAGATCATGGCCGAACGCGGCGTGCAGGTGGACCACGACACTCTCAACAGGTGGGTCGTTAAGTATTCGTCGATGATCGCCGCGAGCGCGCAATCGAAGAAGCGACCAACGCTGAGTTCCTGGCGCATGGACGAAACCTATCTCCGTGTGCGCGGGAAGTGGATGTATCTTTATCGAGCAGTCGACAAAGCTGGAAACACCCTTGATTTCATGCTGTCTGAGCGACGAAATCGTCCAGCAGCAACCAGGTTCTTTGCCAAAGCACTGTCGTCAAACGGGATCCCAATCAAAATCGTCATCGACAAAAGTGGCGCAAATGCAGCTGGCATTCGAGAAGTGAACAGGATTCTGAAGCGGTTCGGTTGCCCAGCCAAAGTACAGACGATTAGATCCAAATTTTTGAACAACATGATCGAACAGGATCATCGGTTCATAAAGCGGCGTGTTCGGCACATGTGTGGGTTTAAGTCGTTCGAATCCGCTTCCGCCACTTTGGACGGCATCGAGGTCGCCAACATGATCCGGAAGCGGCAATTCTCTAGCGATACGACTTCCGGCTTTCGGATGTTTGCTGAGATCGCAGGATAACTGCGTCTAGCATATCGCTGGCTTTAGTCGTTCCAAAAGTTTGCGACACTACCCGTTCTGCTGTTGTGTCGAAAAGCTATTTGACCGTCCAATTTTTTGCACCGGAATCAGTTACCAGGTTTGTGTCGAGTGAGACCTAAGTCGCTCAGACCAAGGTACAATATCGAAACATTGTTCTGCTTCCTATGTTTGGCCCAGCACCGGTCCGGTGCCTGAACCAGTAAGGATTGAGGCCGTGGGATCCGCTGCATTTCTTGGAACTCTTTAAAAGGGGAGGAATGGCATGAACATTCAAAACGTACAGGTCAGCACCGCGTTGGACACTTCGCATCTTGGCGTCGAATTCCCGTTCAGAGCGCGCTATGGAAACTTCATCAACGGTGAATTCGTTGATCCCAGGTCGGGCCAGTATTTCGAAAACACTACACCGATCACCAACGAAGTGATTTGCGAAATCGCCCGATCGAACGCTGATGACATCGAGACCGCGCTGGACGCCGCCCACGCCGCTTTCCCGGCCTGGGGCAAGACCTCGACCACCGAGCGCGCCAACATGCTGCTCAAGATTGCCGACATCATGGAGGCTAACACCCAGACCCTGGCAACCGCTGAAACTCTGGACAACGGCAAGCCGATCCGCGAGTCTATCGCCGCTGACCTGGCGCTGTGTGTCGATCACTGGCGTTACTTTGCCGGCTGCATCCGCGCTGAAGAAGGCCATGTCTCGGAAATCGACGGCGACACTTATGCCTATCACATCCCCGAACCTCTGGGCGTTGTCGGTCAGATCATCCCGTGGAACTTCCCGCTGCTGATGGCGGTCTGGAAACTGGCGCCAGCGCTCGCCGCCGGCAACTGCGTTGTTCTAAAGCCTGCCGAACAGACCCCGGCCTCGATCATGGTTCTGGCTGAACTGATCGCCGATGTCCTTCCCGCCGGTGTTCTCAACATCGTCAACGGCTATGGCCTCGAAGCCGGTAAGCCGCTGGCCTCTTCCAACCGCATCGCCAAGATCGCTTTCACCGGTGAAACCACCACCGGGCGCCTGATCATGCAATATGCGTCGCAGAACCTGATTCCGGTCACCCTGGAACTGGGCGGCAAATCCCCGAACATTTTCTTTGAAGACGTGATGGAAGCGGATGATGAATTCTTCGACAAATGTCTCGAAGGTTTCACCATGTTTGCCCTGAACCAGGGCGAAGTCTGCACTTGCCCCTCGCGCGCGTTGATCCAGGAATCGATCTACGATGATTTCATTGCCCGCGCTCTGGAGCGCGTAAAGGCGGTCAAGCAGGGCAACCCGCTGAGCATGGGCACGATGATCGGTGCGCAGGCCTCAATCGAGCAGAAGGAAAAGATCGCTTCCTACCTGCAACTGGGCAAGGATGAAGGCGCCGAATTGCTGACCGGTGGCAACGTCTCGACCCTGCCTGGCGTCGAAGGTGGCAACTATATTGAACCCACCGTGTTCAAGGGTCACAACAAGATGCGGATCTTCCAGGAAGAGATCTTCGGTCCGGTTCTGTCGGTTACCACCTTCAAAGATGACGCCGAAGCGCTGGAAATCGCCAATGACACGCTCTACGGCCTCGGGGCCGGCGTTTGGACCCGCAATGGCAGCCGCGCGTTCCGTTTTGGCCGTGAAATCCAGGCCGGTCGTGTCTGGACCAACTGCTACCACGCCTATCCGGCCCACGCGGCCTTTGGCGGCTACAAGCAGTCAGGCATCGGTCGTGAGACCCACAAGATGATGCTGGATCACTACCGCCAGTCCAAGAACCTGCTGGTCAGCTACAGCCCCAACGCGCTTGGCTTCTTCTAAACAGGTCACGTACAGGCCGTCCTCGCTGTGATGCGGGGGCGGCTTTTCCTATTTGTTCCCGAAAGGCCATGTGATGACCGAAACCATGACTGTCACCGCGACCGACGCAGCGTTGGAGCTTATCTCGGATCTCAAAAGCCGGTTCGGAGAAAATCTGCTGTTCCACCAGTCGGGCGGATGCTGTGACGGCTCGGCCCCGATGTGTTTTCAGCAGGGCGACTACATTGTCGGGGACAAGGATGTTCTGGTCGGCGAGATCGGTGATGTTCCTTTCTACATGAACGCCGATCAATACGAACGCTGGAAACACACCGATCTGGTCATCGATGCGATTGATGGGATCGGCGGCATGTTCTCGCTCGAGAATGGATCAGGGCGGCGGTTCCTGACGCGGTCGGATGTGTGTATTCGCTAGGCGTACCGCGTGCGGTAAACGCGTGTCGGTACATTGGGGCGCAAACACCGAGCAAGAATAGTCAAATGCTCCAACCCAAAGGTCAGATTCGCCTTACAGACACCCAAGCAGACCTATACTGCGGTCCCCGCCAACACATCTTCCAGAAATCCACGAAGCTCGTCCGGATCAATCGGCTTGTAGAACAGCGCCGCGTTGAGCGACTCGCAGGCCCCGTGCAGATCGGGCGAACGGTTGGCGGTCACCAGGCAGGCCGGCACCGGCCCATGTAGGGCGCGGATCGAGTGGATCGCATCGATGCCAAGCGCCCCGTCATCCAGCTGATAATCGGCGATGATCACGTTCGGCGCGGTGTCGATTTCGCGCAGCAGATCCAGCGCCTCGTCCAGGTTGGCGCAGGGCAGCACATCAAGCCCCCAATTGTCGAGCGTAATGGTCATGGCCGAGCGCAGTTCAGCGTCGTTCTCGATCAGCACGGCGATCTGGTGTTCCAGGGACTTGCCGCTTGAGGCGGGGATTTTGGCGGGCTTGTTGCCCGCGGCTGCCAAGCAGAGCGGCAGTTCGATGGCAAAGCATGTGCCGCGCCCGACTCGTGAGGAAAGGTGCAGCGGGTGTTGCAGGAGGCGGCAGGCGCGTTCGACAATGGCGAGACCAAGGCCCATGCCCTCGGTCGGGTTGGCGGTGGCGTTCAGGCGGTGGAACTCGTCAAACACCTTTTCCTGCTGATCCTCGGGGATGCCCGGGCCGGTGTCCCAGACCTCGACCCGGACCGAGCCCGAACCGTGCCGCACACCGACCAGCACCTTGCCGTGGTCCGTATAGCGAATGGCGTTCGACGCCAGATTCTGGAGGATGCGGCGGAGATAGGACGAGTCGCTTTCGACCCACGCATCACAGTTGACCAACCGAAATTCCAACCCTTTTTCTCGGGCCAGCGGCTCAAGCTCATCACTCAACTGGGTCAGCATGTCCCGGAGATTTATCGACGAGACGTCAACCGAGGCGAGACCCGAGTCCAGTTTGGAAATGTCCAGCAGGGCGGCGAGGATCTGCTCGACGCTGACCAGCGCATTGCTGACTTTGGATACGCGTTCGCGAAGTTCGGAGCGCTGCAGATCGCAGTCGAGAGAGGCCACATACAGCTTGGCGGCCGAAAGCGGTTGCAACAGGTCGTGGCTGGCCGCGGCGACAAAGCGCGATTTCGAAGCGTTCGCCCTCTCGGCTTCGGACAATGCGTCCTCGAGGTCCAGCGTGCGCGCGGCCACGCGCTGTTCAAGGGTTTCGTTCGCTTGCCGGATTGCACGCACGGCCGCCCGTTCTGCGGTGATGTCGGTAAAGCTGATCACGAATCCCCGGTCGGGCATCTGCTGGGCAAAAACGGCGAGGACACGATCGGCGCCTATGGCGATTTCGAAAGACAGCGGAGCGCGCGTGGTCTTGCTCGCCACCCAGGCTTCGACATCGGTGTTGTCAATCGGGCCAAGGAATTCCAGATCGTCGCGAACCTCGCGGTAGAAGGATGCGAAGTAGGTTCCCAACTGCACCCGGTTTGCCGGTATAGCTAAAAGCTCACCGGCGCGGTGGTTCCATCCAATAAGCTGGCTTTGGTAGTCAAAGATAAAAACGCCCTGATTCAGATGCTCGAGCGTGGCTTTGATCAGCTTTGCCTGATCATCCAACAGGCGTTCGCGCTCCTGCAACTCGAGCCGCATCATTTCGGTGATGTCGGTTTGGATGATCACGGTGCCGCCATCCGGGGTGCGATGTTCGCTTACTTGCAGCCAGCGGTTGTCGGCTATGCGAACACTAAAGGCGGCGTGACTTTTTTTGTGCTGGGCCAGACGGTAGGTCTCCCAGCCCTGCGGTGTTTCGCCCTCGGGCAGCGACAGATAGGGGCTGTGGGCAATCAAGTGGACATAGTTTTCGAAATTCAGCCCCGGTTTGAGCAGGTGGTAGATATCCCGCATCTGCTTGCTGAACCGGCTGTTGCACATGACAAGCGCATCGCTTGGATCGAATAGGGCGAACCCTTCTTTCAACGTCTCGATCGCATTGGCGAGGTTTGCACGGGCCGCTTCGGTTTCGGCGTTGGCATCGGCCAGTTTTGCGTTCGAGACGTTCAAAAGATCCAGCGCGTGCTCGAGTTCCTTTGTGCGCGAGCGCACTTCCTCTTCAAGCATTACCGCCCGCTGAAACTGGGCGTAGGCGGCACCTGAGGCTTCGGAACTCTGTTCGACCCGCCGCATCAGCGTCTCAGTGATTTTCAGCAGTTTCTCATTCTGACGCTCGAGCGTGTCGCGGGGATCGATCAGTTCGCTGGTCATGTCTCAGCCATCCTCGGGTGGATAAATCGCGACGCCGGTGAGCGTCTGATTCACATGCATCGAGTTGATCTGTTCGCCGTAAGTAGAAAAGCCGACAACCCGGTTTTCCCCGAGCACACGTGAGATGTCGGTTGTCATCTGTTTCTGCTGGGCTTCGAGGCGGCGCAGGATGCAATCGCAGGCCAGCACGATTTCCGGCTGTTTCTGGTCCGACAGGGCCGCCATTTCACGGGTCAGATGCGTGACCATGTTCTCAGCATCGGCCATCGTGAGGACGACACCCTCGTCAATGGCCGAGAAAAACACCAGATCGCCATTTTCGGCCACCTGCTGGATCGCGCGCACGTGGTGCTGATCACCAATCTGCACCACCACCGGATGCGCCGCAAAGGTAAAGGTTGTCAGCTGCTCGGGATCCTTGTCGAGCAGACGTGCGTATTCCCGTGCCGCCGGTTCGGCATTGATCTCGTGGACGATGCGCCGGGCCGGATCTGCCCCGGTCACCACCATGCGTTTCTGGGCCGGGATCAGGTGGTCGGTCTTGAAGACGCGGATCGGACAGCGGCTGCGCATCTGAATGAGGATGGCGGCGTTGGAATGCGCGCGCCCACCATGCAGCACATAGGTTTTGCCGAAATCGGTGCCATCACCGGCCGAGCCGCCAAAGAAGGGCACCGGTCCGAGCCCGACGGACAGCTGGGACGTGAGCATATCTTCCTTGGTGGACAGCCCGTCGATCAACAGGAAGGTGAAATCCGAGGTCCAGTCCGGCGTTTCGCCCGCCATATGGTTTCGGTTGCGGATCATGCGCTCGATCAGGTTCTGGGCGTCGAACTGGTCAAGATCGTCGATCAGGATGGTCCGGGTGTGAAAGTGGGTTTGCGGAAACCCGACGGCGATGATCTTGCCTTCGGTATAGCCCGTTTCGCCTATCTCTCCGGCCGTGGTGCAGCCAACCACCTGTGCCGGCGCAAAAACCCGCTGGGCTTCGTCGATCAGGCGGGACACATCAGTTTGCGGAGACAGAAATAGTACAACCAGGGACAGATCTCCAGGCCTGAGCGCCCTGGCCAGTTGCGCAACCGCATCCGAGGCTAGGCAATCGACTTGTCCTGACCGCACGATCTGTGTCGCCTCGGACAGACCACGAAGATGGCCCATCTCATTTCCTCCCCTAAAAACCGTGGGCCAGATTAGCCCTGTGGTGTTTGATCGTGCAATACATTTGCAAAGCTGGTCTGCTTTGCGATCAGCACCGCCTGCGTGCGGCTCTGAACACCCAGTTTCCGCATGATCGCGGTGACATGCGCCTTGACCGTGGTTTCGGCGATCGACAGATCATAGGCGATCTGCTTGTTCAGCTTGCCTTCGCAGATCAGCTGCAGAATGCGGGCCTGCTGGTTGGTCAACGAAGCCAACCGCTTCATTGCGTCATCCTTGTCGGCGGTGTCCGTTTCTTCGAGCAGAACGCAGTCGGGCGGGATGAAGGTTTCGCCGCGCTTGAGCGTTTCCAGCGCCTGGTAGAACACGTCCCGCTGGCTGTGCTTTGGAATGAACCCGGCGGCGCCGGCGTGAATCGCCGCGCTGATGATGCGGTTGTCGGCCATGGACGATGCCACCAGGATCGGGCTTTTGGTGGCGTTGCGCAGCCGCAGCAAACCATCCAGCCCGTTTACGTCCGGCAGGTTCAGGTCCAGCACCACCAGATCCGGTTCCGGGCCGCACGCGATCATGTCGAGCGCATCCTGAAGAGTCGGGGCGGTGTGCATGCTGGTGATCGACGACACCACCTGCAATGTCATCGACAGGGCATCGCAGAACAAGGGGTGGTCGTCCACGATAAGGGCTGAGTTGAAAGTGACGGTATGTGCCATGTCAGAGTGCGCGCGCATGTGTATCCAGATCAGCTAGCGTTGCCTGCCATCATACCAAAGTAGCAGGTTTGCAGGATATACGCCTAAAGTCGTAGAACGACAAACGCGCGCCTCGAGGGCGCGCGTTCCTGTTTTTATCTCAGTGCCGGATCAGTTGGCTGCAGCCAGTTCCTTGGGCAACTTGAATGTCCAGACCATGCCGCCCTGGTTCAAGTAGTTGACCTTCTTGGCCACTTCACCGCCCCAGAGCGGAACCGCGCCGCCCCAGCCCGAGACGATCGAGACATATTGCTCGCCGTCCTGTTCCCAGGTCACCGGCTGGCCAACGATGCCCGAGCCGGTCTGGAACGACCACAGCTCTTCACCGGTTTCGTCGTCAAAGGCAATGAACTTGCCTTCCGGGGTGCCGGTGAAGACAAGGCCGCCGGCAGTGGTCATCACGCCGCCCCAAAGCGGTGCGTCGTTCTTGTATTCCCACTTGATCTCGCCGGTATCGGGGTCGATTGCCTTGAGGCTGCCGATATGATCCTCGTAATTGGGCTTGATGGTAAAGCCTGCGCCCAGATAGGCGGCACCCTTCTTGTAGGTGATCGGTTCGTTCCAGATATCCATGCCCCATTCGTTCGACGGGACATAGAAATTGCCGGTGCGCTGCGAGAACGCCATCGGCATCCAGTTCTTGCCGCCCAGGAACGAGGGCGAGGCAAAGATCACGTCACCCTTCTTGCCGTCTGCCGCGTCTGCCGGGTTACCGGGGCGGTTTTCCTCGACAAAGATCGGGCGCCCGGTCTCGTCGATGCCGCTGGCCCACGAGATGTCCTTGACGAACGGCGTGGCGCTGACAAATGCGCCGTCCTCGCGGTTCAACACGTAGAAATAGCCGTTGCGGTCGGCGGTGGCAAAGCGCTTGTTGCCCTCGCGATCGGTATAAGCGACCACTTCGTTGACGCCGTCATAATCCCAGCCTTCGCGCGGGGTGGTCTGGAAATGCCACTTGATCTCACCAGTTTTCGGGTCGATGCCAATGCGGCTGGCGGCATAGAGGTTGTCGCCCTTGTTGCCCTCGATCGGGGTGCCCGCGTTGCGCAGATGGCTGTTCCAGGGCGCCGGGTTGCCGGCCCCGAAGACCAGCGTATCGGTGTCGGCGTCATAGGATCCGCCAAGCCAGGTTGCACCGCCGCCAGTTTTCCACATATCGCCCGGCCAGGTCGCGTTGAGCGTTCCGGTCATGGTGGATTCTTCACCGTTCAGCGTGCCCATGTGGCCCTCGATCACCGGGCGCTCCCAGACAAGCTCGCCGGTTTCGGCGTCGCGGGCCTGTACCGCGCCGATGATGCCGAATTCGCCACCCGAGTTGCCGGTGACAACCAGGCCGTCCACGATCAGCGGTGCGGCGGTGTAGGAATAGCCGGCCTTGTAGTCGGCGATTTTCTTGCGCCATTTCACGTCGCCGGTTTTCAGGTCCAGCGCCACGATGCGGGCATCCAGGGTGCCGAAATAGAAATTGTCGCCATAGATGGCGCCGCCGCGGTTGATCACGTCACAGCAGGGCAGGATGCCTTCGGGCAGGCGAGCGTCGTACTGCCAAATCTCCTCGCCGGTCATCACGTCGATGGCATAGACACGGCTGTAAGAGCCGGTGATATACATCACCCCGTCATAGATCAGCGGCTGGGTTTCCTGGCCGCGCTGTTTTTCGCCGCCCAGGCTGAAGGCCCAGGCTGGAACCATTTTGTGAACGTTATCCGTGTTCAGCGTGTCCAGCGGGCTGAAACGCTGCAGGTGGCGTCCCATGCCGTTGGTCACGATCTGCGACGTGACGGACTGGTCATTTTTGATATCTTCTTCGGTCACTCCGGCGTGGCTCGTGCCGGCCAACATGACCCCTGCAACAACTGCAGTGATAAAGCGTTTCATGTGGGCTCCTCCCATGATGTCTCTGTTTCAAAGCCAGACGCCTATTCGCGCGGATTTCCGGCTAGGGGCATTATTGGGAACTGGTTGACCCCGGGGTATTGCACAATGGTCGTAAGACAGGTCAGGTCTTACGCCGTGTCAGCCCCCGCGCGGGATCGTATCCCCAGACCGACAGGGCCAGGAACACGGCCGCGGCCAGGCCGGTCCACATCAGAGCGAAGCCATTGAAGCTGCCATAGAGCGCGAAACGGATGAGTTCGACCGCCTGGGTAAACGGGTTCACGGTGCAAATGTCGTGCAGAAGCTCCGAGCTTTCAGCCATTTTCCACAGCGGGTAGAGCGCGGTGGACAGGAAGAACATGGGGAAGATCACAAAATTCATGACCCCGGCGAAATTCTCGAGCTGTTTGATGGCCGAGGACAGGGCCAGCCCCAGCCCCCCGAGCATCATACCGGTTACCAGCAAGGCCGGCAGCAGGGCCAGATACCCCTGCGGTGAAAAGCGGATGCCGTAAATCGCGGTCACGCCGAGGAAGACGTAGACCTGAAGGATCGAAATCAATGTGCTGGCCAGAAGACGGCAGATCAGCAACCACCACCGGGGCAGGGGGCTGGTCAGCAACAACCGCATTGATCCCATTTCGCGATCGTAGACCAGCGACAGAGAGCTTTGCATACCATTGAACAGCAGGATCATGCCGCAGAGGCCGGGCACGATGTAAACCTCGTAGGTGGTGTAGGTCTGGTAGGGTGGCGTGATCGAAAGACCGAGCGCCGCGCGGAAACCCGCCGCGAACACGACCAGCCATAACAGCGGCCGCACCAGGGCCGCGACAAAGCGGCTGCGCTGGCGAACAAAGCGTAAGGATTCGCGGATGATGATGGCGCGCAGGGCAACAAGGGCAGGGATCATGGCACCCAACCGGCCTGGCCGGGCCAGGCCGGTGCCTCCGGCGGAGGTATTTTTAGCCAGATGAAGGCTCGGATCATGCATCGGCCCCGGTCCTGTTGAGGAAATGGTCGTTGAGCGGGGTTGCACCCCGGAGCGCGCCGCAGGTTCCGGTTTCGAGGACTTGTCCTTGATGCAGGATTACCAGCTGATCGCTGTCCCGGATTTCATCGGTCAGGTGGGTTGACCAGAGCACCGTCAACCCTTCGGCCGCCGACATGTCATGCACATGGTCGGTGATGACGCGGCGGGTGGCGGCGTCGAGGCCCACTGTGGGCTCGTCCAGCAGCAGCACCTTTGGTTGATGAATCAGACAGCGTGCGATTTCCAGCCGCCGCCGGTGACCGCCATTGAGGTTGCGCACGGTTTCCCGTGACCGGTTGCGCATGTCGAGCCGGTCCAATGCGGCATCGATGCGGGATTGGGCCAACCTGCCCGACAATCCGTGCAGCGCGGCAAAGTAGCTGAGGTTGAGGTGAACAGAGAGATCCAGATCAAGCGTGGGCTGCTGAAAGACAACGCCTATGTTTTTCAACGCCTTGCGGGGGTTTCCTGCTAGATCAAATCCGGCAATTTCGATGCGGCCCTGTGGCGCGGTGAACAGCCGTGTCAGAAGGCCAAACAGGGTGGATTTACCAGCCCCGTTCGGGCCCAGTAGGGCGCAGAAGGCGCCGGACGGGACGTGAAAGCTCACGTCGTCCAACGCCTGTTTCGGGCCATAGGCGTAGCTCAGGTTCTGGACCCTGAGACCGGTCACTGTATGGCGATCTCAAGCTTCTGGGTTTCGCCGGACGAGCCCGGAACCTTGAGGTGGTAGTTGCCAGGTTTCAGCGCGATGAAGCCAATTTCCATTTCCCCGGCCTCGTCGAACTCGATGCTGTCGAGCCCCAGCGGGCGGATCTCGAGCCCTTCGACTACGATCTCGTCGATCCAGATGGCGCGGAAGAATTCGGAGCCGACAAGCGCCAGTTCCTGGCTACCGTCACCCTGGATTTCAAACTCGTAATAGGTGCCGGATTTGAGTTCCCACGGGGCCTCTGTCAGGGGCATGCCGGCAGAGAGGATGATCGGCGGCAGGTCTTCCTTGTTGGTGGCCGAGAGCAGGCCGGCCATGCCGAACTGGGGTTCATCATCATCGTCATCCGCCATCGCGGTGGCGGGCAGGGCAAGGGCCAGAAGGGCGGCGGTCAGGGTTTTCGTCAGCATGGTCAAGCTCCTGTCGGTTCGGTTTTTTGGACAACCTCGCGCCGGATGTGCCCGCCACTGGCGGTCCGGCCGGAGGGTGGTGGTTGGGTGACGTCACGGCCGCATCGCCGCGCCCCAGGGAAAGCGGCCCACTTTGACGGATTTGAGCGCCTCGCGTTTGGCGACGTCGATCACGGTCACATCGCCCGAGACACCGTTGGTGGTGAAAAGCAGCGATTTGTCGGGCGAGAAATCCATGTGCCAGACCCGGCGGCCGACCAGGATGTAATCCTCGACCTCAAAGGTTTCGGCATTGACGACCGCCACGTGGTTCGAGGGGCCGAGCGCGACCAAGGCGGTCTTTTCGTCAGCGGTGAATTCGAAGCCGACGGGTTGCACCCGGTCGGGATGCACACCCTTGACGGCGAATTCGATCT
This sequence comes from Ruegeria sp. AF8, assembly GCF_056541825.1. Taxonomy (NCBI): domain Bacteria; kingdom Pseudomonadati; phylum Pseudomonadota; class Alphaproteobacteria; order Rhodobacterales; family Roseobacteraceae; genus Ruegeria; species Ruegeria sp. AF8. The sequence continues at coordinate 17,407 of NZ_JBQFYW010000021.1, forward strand.
TGGCCTTCTCGGCCTGGCTGGCGGTGTCGAAAACAGTGATGGTGCCGCCGATTTCGGAACTTACCCAAAGTTCGGACCCACCGGCGGTGAATTCGGCGTGGCGCGGTCGGCTGTCGACCAGCGTATTGGCGAACAACTCGCGGGTTTCGGTATCGATCCAATGTGCCATGTTGGTGGTTTCCGAGGTGGTGATGGCGATCTTGCCGTTGGGGCTCACGGCCATGCCTTCGGGCTCGATACCCACATTGATCTGCGCGATCACCTTGCGGCTTTCGGTGTCGACTACAGTGGTCACCGCGTCATCCTCGTTGGCGATGTAGAGGTGCCGGTCATTGGGGTGCAGCACGAATTGTTCGGGGTCTTCACCCGAGGGCAGGTCGTACAGGATCTGACCTGTATCCGGATCCATCACCTGCACGGTGTCGCTGTCCGAGGCACAGATATAGACGCGGCTGTAATCCTTGGAAAAGGTGATGCCCCGCGGGCGTTCACCGGTTGGAATCGTGCGGGTGACCTCCAGCGTATCCACATCGATCACGCTGATCGTGTCATCCTTTTCGTTGGTAACCCAGATTTCGGCGGCGTGAAGCGGCGCGGCGACGCTGAGGGCAGCGGTAAAGAGCAAATGTTTCATTGTGCGTTTCCGTTGGATGCCTCCGGCGGGAGTATTTGAGAAAAGATGAAAGCGGGTCATTGGAAGGCCTCGCAGGCGCTTTCGGGCGCATCGAGCCCAAGCGAGTCGAGCTCGTTGTGCTGGTGCAGATACCCTTCCAGCGGGGCCTGGGCGACAAGCGCAGTTTGGGTGACCAGCGGGATCGGCTGGCGCAGCTGACCGTTCCAGTTGCGGTAGCTGAGCGGGCGGCCCTTGAAGCCGGCCAGCTCGAATGCGTCCGACAGGATGAAATCGCGCAACTGGGCGGGTTCTGCGCTGTTGGTGCGGGTCACGGCCTCGCCGATCGAGCGAATGGCAGCCCAGGCAGCATAGTCCTGGGGCCGCATCGAACGGTTGGCCAGGTCCCGGAACCGCGATTGCAGCTGGGCCGCGCCCCATTGTTCGACCACCGGAGCCCAGGCCGCAGGCTTGAGACCTTCGGAGCCGGCGACCGGGCGGGGCAGCCAGGTGTTGAAGGCAATGTAGCGGCCAAAATCGTTGAGTTCGTCAGCGATCAGCAGCAGGTCATATTTGCCAAGGTCCTGCGTGAACAGCGGAATCTCCTGCGCCGCGTTGCGCCGCATATCCGCATCAAAGGCCCAGGTTTTTTCGGCGTTGATGCTCAACGCAAACTTGGCCGCGCTTTGGCGCAATGCATCGGCAAAGGCACCGTCCTGCGGGTGTTCGCCGGTGATCAGGGCCAGCGTGTCCCAGCGTTTGGTGCGGGCAAACTGCATCATGGCGTCGCTGCGCATCTGGTAGGATGGCAAAGTGTGCAGCAGGTTGGCACGGCAGTCCTGGCTGCGCAGGTCCATGTCGGCGCTGGAGGTGTTGAACAGCAGGGCGTCATCCGCGGCGGGCAGGTCGGCAATCTGCAGCAAGGTGTCCGCTGGGACATCGAGGATCAGGAACGGCGTTTGTTCCAGCGCCTGACCCGCAGCTGCGATCGGAACGCCGTCGACGGGGATCACCACGGTTTCCAGGCTGTAATCATGGCCGAGAAAGGCACCGGTGGTCATGTTGTCGCTCAGGCCCAGCCTGGCACCCATTTCCCCCAGATCGCCGGGGATGGGGTCAAGGTTGGACAGGGTCGGCGGGCGGACGGCTTCCTGCTTGAGAAAGACCATTGGAATGCGGGTTTCGGCAACGGCACTGCCCGCTGCCAGCATCAGACCCGCAATTATGAGCAAGTGGTTTCGCACGGTTCCTCACCAGAAGAATGTCGGTCACTCCAAGGCTAAGGCCTGATCGACAGGGGGGGCCATTGGACCAAGGTCGTATGGTGAAACGGCCGATCTCAAACTTAAGTCTCGTATCAAGCCGGTGTTCGCCTCCGCTAAAAACGAGGAGGGAAACACACGAACGGGAGGACTCGATGTTCAGACTGTCCATGGCCACACTTGGCCTGATTACCGCAAGTTCGATGGCGCAAGCGCATGGCGACGTGGCGCCGCAACCTATGGATACCGATGCTTTGCCGGATGTGGGTGAAGAGTGGCTGATCGAAAACCCTTATCGCGATCAGGGTGAAGAGGTCTGGAAGGCCGCAATCGAGATCGGCAGCAGTGGTTACAATCAGAACTGCGCGCGGTGCCACGGCCTGGGCGGCGTGTCTGGTGGGCTGGCGCCTGATCTGCGCTATCTCGAAGCCGAAGAATATGGCGACGAATGGTATGTCGAGCGGTTCCAGACCGGGTACACGCAGAATGGAATCACCAAGATGCCTGCCTTTGGTGAATTGCTGGGGCAGAAAGCGGCCTGGGCAATCCGCACCTATCTCGAGACCCGGCCCGATGATGGCGAATTGGACGGCGTCACGCCGCGGCTGATGCAGATCCGGGATGAACTAATCGCGATGGTGGATGGTGGCACGGGTGATGTCGAGGCCCTGCGCGACGAGTTGGAGACGGTGGCCCAAGGTGTGGCGACCGGTTCCGGTGCGCCCGTGGCCGACAGTGTTGCCTTTCGTGCGGCCAGCCTGATCTCGGGGGACCAGCCGGATTATGCCGGTGCGGCCGAAGTCCTGACCGTTGGTCTGTCCGCGGCTAACTAGAAACAAGCAGATTGGGGCACATGATACGTTTTCTTGCCGGAACCTTCTTCTCCCTGTCGGTTATCTGTGTCTCGGCACAGACCGCATTCGCCCGGTGTGAAGACCATGTGCCCCAAGCCAAGCCCCAGAATGTTTCGCGGGATCGGGTCGGGCAGGATCTCGACACGATCCAGGAACGCGGGTTCATTACCTTTGCCGCCTATGAGGATTTCCCGCCCTGGTCCTTTGATGAGGACGGAAAGATCACGGGCGTTGATATCGAGATCGGGCGCCTGATTGCGGAGGAGCTGGGCGTCGAGGCCCGGTTCAAACTGGTGGCACCGGGCGAGGATCTGCAGACCGATCTGCGAAACTGGATCTGGAAAGGACCGATCGTCGGCGGTAGCGTGGCCAATGTCATGCTGCACGTGCCCTACGACAGCGAATTTGCCTGCCGGGTCGAGCAGGTGGTTTTCACCGGGCAATACCATGTCGAAGAAATCGCCATTGCCTACCGAAAAGAGGCCTATCCCGAGGATCCCCCGGTTCCGGCCTATTTCCGGTTTGACACGGTTGCGGTCGAGAATGACTCGATTGCTGATTTCTATCTGTCGTCCTTTCCCGGCGGGCAGTTGTCGCAGAACGTGACCCGGTACACTTCGATGGCGGATGCCATGGCGGGGCTGAGCGCCGGGGAAACCATGGCGGCGATGGGGCCTCGGGCGCAGCTGGAGCATGGCGTCACCGAAGAACTGGCGGTGCACAGCCCGCCACTGCCGGGGTTCGCCGTGGGAAAATGGACCGCCGGGGTTGCGGTTCATTTCGCCTATCGGCCGCTGGCCTATGCGGTTGGAGATGCGATTTTCGTCGGCGTTGAAGATGGGCGCGTAGGCCGGATTTTCGCCGAATACGGGCTGACGTTCGCGCCACCAGACTTGCGCTGAAGCGGGTTTAACCCAAGGATTTCAGATCACCGTAGTGATCGACCAACGTCGCCTTCGGGGTTCCGGGCAGGGCGCGCAGCGCATCACGAATCCCGGGTTCAGGCATCAGGCAGAAGGCGGTCGAGGCCGCGTCGGCGATGGCAGCGCTGTCGGCCTCGACGCTGACTGTGGACCAGCGCGGGTTCGCGTTGGGGTGCAGGATATGGCTCTGATCCGCGCTGAGTTTCAGTGCCGAGGGGCTGGATGTGGCAATCGCTCGGTTTTCCAGCGTGCGGGTCGCTACCAACCCGAAATCGGGGTCTTCCACGCCAAGGCGGAAGGGACCGCCGAGGGCTGCAAACTCTCCGATGTTGATCAGCGTTCTGGTCAGGCCCGATTGCCGCAGGACCTGCCGGGCCATGTCGGTGGCAAAACCCTGCGCGATCCCATTCAGGGTTAACGCCTGACCGTAATCCAAGGCTACAACCCGGGGAGAGACTTGTACGCGATCCCAGCCCAACAAAGCGCGGGCCCGTGCGGGGTCCTCGCCTCGTGCAAGTGCCAGCCAGAGCGGTTGTACGGTCGGATCGAACAGCCCGCTTGTGGCGCTGTGAACCTGACCGACCTGTTCCAGAAGCGTGACGAAATCCGAATGGGGTGCGCCCAGCCTGCCGCTTCGGTTCAAGCGGGACAGGTCGGAGTTGCTGTCATAAAGGCTGAACAGACGTTCCAGGCGCGGCAGTAACTGCCTCAGCAGATCGAGGGCGGGTTTCGCCTGATCTTCCGGAGCATGCAGAACCACCGAAACCCGTGCTCCCATGGCGTGGCCCTGCCAGCGCAGTGGGGTTGCGATGGCGGGTGTTACCGCTGCCGCGGCGGAAATGCTCAGAAACCGGCGTCGGGTTAATGAGGTCATTCGGCGGCCTCCAATCGTTTTGAGGCGCGCCGCGCCGCGATGATCAGCGGCACGCATCGGTTTTGATCATTGTGGATGGCGACGCAATCGAGGCAGCCGAAACATTCGGAATACCGGATCTCGCCGGACTGGCGGATCGCGCCATAGCCGCATTTTGCCTTGCACAGCTGGCAGGGTGACCCGCATTCGCTGCGCCGCTCGATCCATTTGCGCCCCCGGATCAATCCGCCAATGGCCATCATCGCGCCCAGCGGGCACACATAGCGGCAGAACCCTTTGAACAGCATCATCCCCGACAACAGCCAGAGCGCGGCATAGGCGACATAGTCCCAGTCGCGGATGAAGTAAGTGGTGATAGCGGTCTTGAAGGGTTCGACCTCGGCGGCCTTGTCCACCTGGTCGGGAGCTGCGAACAGGGTGACGAAGAGGCCGGCCAGCACCGCATATTTGAAAAGCTTGAGGCGCTTGTCCCACGCGGGCGAGGGTTCGATCCGGGGCAGGCGCAGGATGCGTCCGAGATGGTGGGCGAACTCCTGCAGCGCACCAAAGGGGCACAGCCAGCCGCAGAAATACCCACGCCCCCAAAGGACAAAGCCCAGAAGGGTGAAACCCCAGATCAGCAGTGAAAAGGGATCAAAGGTCAGAAAGGCCAAACTGCCGCCTTCAATGGCGGCGCGCGCCACCGCAAGCACGGTGACGATCGACAGCTGCCCCTGGCCCCACCCGCCGACAAACACCGTCATAAAGGCAAGAATCGCCAGCCGGGCCGGGGTCAGGGTTCGGCTTTGCGCCAGCGCGTTCTGGGACCAGAACAGCAGCGCGGTCAGCCCGGTCAGGAACAGGACCAGAATAATCAGGTCGACCTGCCGCGCACGCAGCGCCTCTCGCCAGGGGGGGACGGGCCTTGCCATTTCGGGGCGCGAGAAAAACCGTTCATCGGTTGCATGAGTGACCGGCAGGTTGATGGCGCCTGTTTCGGGCTGGAACATTCCGTGCTGGCGGATGGCGGCGACATTCAGGGTCCATTCCCGCGAGGGATCGAATCCAAGCCGCCGGTCCGTACGCAGGATCATCATCGCCCCGTCATGAAACGCGTCGGGCAGCGCGTCCGACAGTTCGACAAAGAGATCGCTGTCGCGCAGCGCAACCGGCAAACCGTCCTGTTCCGCCGACAACCAGTCCGGCGCGGTGTTGCGTACGAAATCGGGGCTGACCAGCCCGTGGCGCGCGGTTTCGATCACCAGGATCGGTTCGTCACTGGGCGAGATTGAAAGGAAATTCTGAAGCTCGCGGAACCCGTCCCCGGACAGAACCGCGCGGGCGATGGATGGCGGGCCGAGATCCACGATCCAGAGATCGAGGTAGGGCGCGTCCGGGTTGGATTGCGCTTCGGAATCATCATCCTCCCACAGGGTGTCGGCAAAGGCGCCATCGACCTGAGCATTGGAAATGACTGTATGGGTTGCGATGCCCTGCGACACGAGATCGTCCCATGTCATGGTTTCGGAGTATTCCGGATCGGGGTGCGCGGGCGGGGTAGTCGAAATCCCTCCCATCTTTTTCCGGGCGACGGTGAGGGCTGCGGCCATAACCGATTCATGCGCGATACGGACCGAGGCCGTGGCCTTGGTAACGCCGTCCAGATAGGCCAGCGACGAACCGGCCCCGCCGCTGCCATAGGGCGTTCCGACAACGATGGACGAGGAGATGGACAACCCGGGATATTGCTCGAAAAACTTGTGGAACGGGGCTTCGCCCAAGCCTGACACAAAGATCGGTTCATTGTGTTCGATCAGGCGCACGTCGAGGAATTTCCCCTCTAAATCAAGCATAACCAACGCGTTGATCGCTGCTCCGGAAAAACCGGGCAGGGGGGCGAGCGGTTCGGTTTCAAAAACATATCCGGCTTCGGCACCCCCTGAATTCAGCAAATGGTAGACGCCATTGTCGTCGATGGGCTCGCCCAACGAAAACGGCGGCATGATTAGGTCGGCAAGCACCGCCCGGTCCAGCGGGGCGGCCCGGGACAGGGTCGCGGCAAGCCAGAACAACAGGGTGAATAGTATCGCGCGCATGGAACGACCCTACGCGGCAGAGCTGCGCGCACCCTATTGGACTTTGGTCGCAGGTCGGGACTACGACCAAAGACCAATACGCAAGGCTGGGGCACGTTGGTAGGTTTGGGGCACCCTAACCAGCCAGCGGAGGATGAAAGATGGCCTGGACTGCACCCAAACTGAAAGAAGTGAACTGCGGCATGGAAATCAACATGTACGCGCCGTCCGAGGACGAAGGTCGCGAATACGAACGCGATCTGTTTTGATCCGCACCTGATCGGGTAGCGGCCATGCGGTTTCTGGTTCTTGGCGCGGCGGCTGGCGGGGGACTGCCACAGTGGAACTGTGGGTGCTCCAATTGTCAGGACGCCCGCAGCGGCAAGATCGCTTCGGCGAGCCAGTCATCGCTGGCCGTGTCTCTGGACGGGCGCGATTGGGCGGTGCTGAATGCCTCTCCCGACATCCGCGCCCAGATGATGGCCTGCCCCGCGATGCACCCGCGCGATTTGCGGGATACGCCGCTTGCGTCGGTATTGCTGACAAACGGGGATATCGACCATATCGCCGGGTTGCTGTCCCTGCGCGAGCAGACCCCGTTCAGAATGTTTGCCACTTCGGAAATCCACAAGGTTCTGGCGGATAACCGGGTGTTTGACGCGGTGAACGTAGAAAAGGTGTCGCGGGAACCGGTCGAGATCGGCCAAGGCTTTGAGGTCCTGCCGGGATTGCAGGCACGGGTGTTCTCGGTGCCGGGCAAGGTGCCGCTGTTCATGGAAGGCGAGACGGTTCAGACCGATCTGGTCGGTGAACAGACGGTAGGGGTTCGCCTGAGCGACGGGCAGACCGTGGCCTACTATATTCCCGGCTGCGCGGATGTGACCGGCGATCTTCTGGATACCCTGGCGGATGCGGATAATTTGTTCTTTGATGGCACGCTGTGGGAAGATAACGAGATGATCCGCTCGGGCACCGGCGTGAAAACCGGCAAGCGCATGGGGCATATCTCGATCAGCGGGCCGGAGGGGTCGATTGCCCGGCTGGCCGGGCTGAAAGCGGACAAGACCTTTATACATATCAACAATACAAACCCGGTTTGGCAGCCGGACGGACCGGAACGCGCTTTTGTTCTCGCGCAGGGCTGGCGCGTCGCTGCTGACGGGATGGAGATCGTGACATGAACGCACACAGCCGCACCACCGGAACATTGGAACAGCGGCTGCGGGCGATCGGGGCCGAACGCTATCACGACAAGCACCCGTTTCACCACATGCTGCACGGGGGCAAATGCAATCCGGATCAGGTCAGGGCCTGGGTCATCAACCGCTGGGCCTATCAGGCAGCGATACCGATGAAGGATGCCGCGTTCCTGTCCCGGTGTAGCGATCCGCAGATGCGGCGGGAATGGCGCAGCCGGATCGAGGATCACGACGGCGACGTGGATGGCGGTGGTGGGATTCGCCGCTGGCTGAAGCTGGCCGAGGCGGTCGGGCTGGACCCGGATTACGTCGCAAGCGGACGGGGGGTTCTGCCGGCCACGCAATTCGCCGTGGATGCCTATATCCGCTATGTCCGCGATATGCCGCTGCTTCAGGCAGTGGCCTCGTCGCTGACCGAATTGTTTGCGCCTTCGATCCACGAACGCCGCATCGAGGGCATGTTGCAGCATTATGATTTCGCCAATGCTGACAGCATGTCCTATTTCAAAAAACGTCTGACCGAGGCACCTAAGGACGTGAAGTTCGGGCTGGCCTGGGTTCTGGAGCATGCCGACACGCCGGAAAAAGAGGATGCCGCCTGTGAGGCGCTGATGTTCAAGACCAATGTGCTCTGGGCGCAGTTGGACGCTTTGTGGGGGGCTTACGTGGAACCGGGTCGCATTCCGCCCGGTGCCTGGCAGCCCGGAGAGGGCATAGCATGAGCCTGGCGCTGGCCGATACGGATCGCCCCTATTTGCCGCGCGGTGTCCGAATGGTCGAGGACCGGGTGCGGGGCGGCAAGGTTCTGTTGGCACCGGAAAAGGCCATAGCCCTGGACATGATCGGTGAAGCCATTTTGTCCCGGGTGGACGGCAATGCCGCGTTTGGCACGATCATTGCCGATCTGGCGGCCACCTACGACGCCCCCGAGGAACAGATATCCAGGGATGTGCAGCAGTTCATGATCGGTTTGCGCGCCCGGATGTTTCTGGGGGTCAGAAAATGAGTCTGCCGCCGCCCATCGCCATGCTGGCGGAACTGACGCATCGCTGTCCGCTGGCCTGCCCTTACTGTTCCAACCCTACCGAATTACTGGGCCGTGACAGCGAACTGGACACCGAAACCTGGATCGATGTGTTTCGGCAGGCGGCAGAGATTGGCGTTCTGCAACTGCACCTGTCCGGGGGTGAGCCGACCTCGCGCACGGATATCGTGGAATTGATGCAGGGGGCGCATGAGGCCGGGCTTTATACCAACCTGATCACCAGCGGGATCGGTCTGAGCCCGCGGCGGCTGGATGCGCTTGAGGCGGCGGGAATGGATCATATCCAGCTTTCGCTGCAGGGGGCCAATGCGGAACTGGCGGACTGGGTAGGCGGATACAGAGGCGGGTTTGACCGCAAGATGAAGGTAGCTGCTGACATCAGAGAGCGGGGAATTCCTCTGACGCTGAACGCGGTGATGCACCGGCATAACCTGGACGATCTGGACCGTACCATCGACATGGCGGTCGAGGTGGGGGCTCGCCGGCTTGAAGTGGCCTGTGTGCAGTTTCATGGCTGGGCCACGAAGAACCGCAATCACCTGTTGCCGACGCGCGAACAGACGATCGAGGCCAAACGCATCGTGGCCGAGGCCGAGAAGCGGCTGCGCGGAACGCTGGCCTTCGATTTCGTGCCGCCGGACTATTATGCGGACTTTCCCAAATCCTGTATGGGCGGTTGGGGATCGGCCGGGCTGAACGTGACGCCAAACGGGACTGTGCTTCCGTGCCACGCGGCCGAGAGCATCCCGCACCTGACATTCGACTCCGTTCAGGATCGAAGGCTGGCGGAAATCTGGTTCGACAGCCCGGCGTTCAATGCCTATCGCGGCACCGACTGGCTGCCCCAGCCATGTCAGAGCTGTGATCGAAAGGAAATCGATTTCGGCGGCTGTCGCTGCCAGGCGCTGGCCATTGCCGGAGACGCGTCGGCCACGGACCCGGTTTGCCGAAAATCTCCATACCATGGTTTGATCACCAAGATTCTCGAGCAGGCGGCAAAGCCGACAGATACGCCCATGGTGTGGCGGCGGGCGGATTTGTCAAAGTAAATAGTCTTGAGTGGATTGTCAGACTGATTGGGAGTGGGCAAAACTGGCTTTGAAGGTGTAGACGCCCCCGCTGGCCTCGATGTGCCATTGTGGGTTTGCAAACAACCTGAATGGAGGCGTCTATGGAAGAGATTAGCATGATTGGATGTGTCGCAAACTTTTGCAACGACCATAGGCAGTCAACTACTGGACACACCTATCCTGCGATCTCGGCAAGCATCCGAAAACCCGAGGTCGTATTGCTGGGGAATTGCTGCTTGCGGATCATGTTGGCGACCTCAATGCCGTCCAGAGTAGCTGATGCGGTTCTGAACGATTTGAACCCACACATATGCCGTACGCGACGCTTGATAAATCGATGATCCTGTTCGATCAGGTTATTCAGATACTTGGACCTGACCGTTTGGATTTTGGCTGGGCAGCCAAACCGATTGAGGATTTTGTTCACCTCTCGAATGCCCGCCGCGTTGGCTCCACTTTTGTCGATGACGATCTTGCTCGGGATTCCATTTGAAGCCAGCGCTTTGCCAAAGAACCGTGCTGCTGCTGGACGGTTCCTACGCTCAGACAGCATGAAATCAAGAGTATTCCCAGCTTTATCGACGGCCCGATAGAGGTACATCCATTTGCCGCGAACACAAATATAAAGCATCCCGCCTTTAACCTGAGGCATATCCGGCAGCCCTGAAGTAGTTCCAGCACTCTTGAGGTGAGTAGAGATCACAGACCTCTCCGATGGCCTTGAACATGTCGGTGAATGTCCGGGCACCGATCCGCCTGAGGTGGGCCTTGAGCTTGGAGAAGGCCATTTCGATGGGGTTGAGATCGGGGCTGTAGGGCGGCAGGAAGAGGAACCAGCACCCGGCATCCCGCAGCGCCTTGGCCGCCGATACGTTCTTGTGGGTGGCGAGATTGTCGAGAATGACGACAGTGCCGGGGGCTAGTTCCGGAACCAGCACCTTCTCGACGTAAGCCGCGAAGGCAGGGCCATCCATCGCCCCCTTGATGACCCAGGGCGCGATCATGGCGTCGGCGGTGAGCCCCGCGATGAACGTTTGCGTACCCCACGAGCCGAATGGCGCATCCATGACAAGGCGATCCCCACGCAGTGCCCATCCCCGCAACCGGGTCAGGTTGGTTTTAACCGAGGTTTCGTCAATGAAGACAACACGTTCTGGCCGCGTCGATACCGCCGGGATGCGGAGCTTGAACCAGTCTTCGCGTTGACGCCTTACCTTGGTGCGACGGCGCTCGGCGGCCACCAGCGACTTTTTTTTTGTGCGTATAACCGAGCTTGCGAAGGAACTTGCCGATTGCATTGGGATGCGCGCGCACACCGGTCACGTCATGCAGGGCTGACGCCAGCTCCGGCATTGTGATGTCGCCATCCTGCGCGATGATCTCCGCGAAGAAAGCACGATGCGGATCAAGCTTTCCCTTGCCCCTGGGGCGACCCTGAGGGGCTGCGCGGGCCTGCCCGGTGCGCCGGATCGAAAGCCCCCACCGCGCCCCAGTGGCAGGCGACACTTTCAGCCGCAACGCCGCCGCCCGCCCGCTTAACCCTTCCTCAATCAATCTCTGAAACCGCGCCCGAAGCGCGTCCGGCAAAGGTGCTGACATGATACATCCTCCCAAACAGGATGAATCACAAATCAGCAGCCATGGGAATCCCAACGATTCAGGTTTTCGGTGGGACGCTTTAGGTTTCGTCCATGCGCCATGAATTCAGCGTTGGACGCTTCTTTGATTGCGCACGAGCTGCGACGATCGGCGAGTATTTCACAACCCACCTATTCAGGGTGGCGTGGTCAACCCGAACACCGCGCTCAGCCATGATCTCTTCCAGATCACGATAGGACACCGTGTACCGAAGATAGAAGTAAACAGCGTACAAAACTGCATCCTTGGGGAAATGGCAGCCTTTCAAGGAGATCATGCTGAAACCTGTTGGAGAACTATGCTCTGAGAAAAGACGTCGGAACCTGTATTCCCGTCAATCCAAACGACAAAAGTTTGCGACACAACCCAACAATACGTTCATGCCTCATACCGGCGCCTCTTTCCGGCTGACGAACCAGACGTTCATCGGGTCATGCGGCAGAACACTGCGCACCGGTCTCTGGAAACCTGCCTGGCGCAGCATCGTTTCAGCCGTCTCCCAGCCCCACATGGTGCCGAGGCCCTTGCCCCCCTGCGCCAGAGACACTGGAGTGCAGTGGCTACAGGAAATGGCATAGAGAAAGGCAGCGAAGGGAAAATCGAGGTTGTTTTCGAGCTGCACCGACCCGCCGATGTCCTGCATGAGGTGAACACCGCCAGGACGCAATGCCCGGTGATAGGATTTCAAAAGTTCCTGGGGGTCCTTGGTGTCATGCACAGCATCGAAGGAGGTGATCAGATCGTAGGCTGAGGCTTCATCGAAACCAGACAGGTCCCGCACCTCAAACCCCACATTGCTCACACCGCGTGACGCTGCGGTGCCCTGGGCCATCTCGATGGCGTCCAGACAAAGATCAATCCCTTTGAACCGGCTGTTTGGATGCAGTTCAGCCATCCGGATCAGCGCAAGTCCGGCACCGCAACCGGCATCCAGAACGTCGATGCCCTGATCCAGCCGTTCGGCGAGATCGGGGGCCAGCGTTTGAATAATCTCGCCGATGCCAGCGACGACGGTCTGTTCACTGTCCTCGGACATGATTTGGTGAAAGCAGGGGTAATCGCTGTACGAAATTCCTTCGCCATCGCGGAAGGCTTGCATCAAGCGGTCCTCGACCTTGCCGAAAAGCGCAACCGACTGAGCATAGACAGCCAGGTTCCCGAATGGTGCGCCGGCAGTCAGGCACGCGGCGTGTTCGGAAGGCAGGCTGTAGGTTTCTTCTTGCGGCGCATAGTCAACGATCTGTCCCGTGACCATTACCGCAAGCCATTCCCGCACGTAACGCTCGGCCAGCCCTGCGGTTTCGGCAATTGTGGCGCTTTGGCTGGGCGGCAGTGAGGCAAGCGTGTCAAACAGACCCAGGCGGTGGCCGACTGAAATCATAGCGGCCACGGCACCGTTGTTCAGGGTTGCTGCAACTGTGTCAAGAAATGCTTCGGCCCTGGTTTGGTCGAACACAGGAGGGAGGGCAGCGTGGTGGGTCATTGGTGGTTCCTTTCGAAATTGCTACCCCTGCCTACCCCCGGTCCGCGCATGCCGTCAGATCGGCTATGGACAGAAACGGCCCTTTTCGGACAAAATCCCACATGGAAGGTAAGACCCGGGACACAAAGTTTGCGCTTTTGGCGCTGCCCCAAGCGACGCCGCTGGCCTTGTACGGGCTTTATGAAGTGTTCCAATCGGTCGGCCGGGCATGGTCGGACATGACCGGCGAAGAAAACACACCTGCTCGCTTCTCACCGGCAATCGTAGCGCGGTCCCTCGCCACAATTCCGACCGCAATCGGCATTGAGATCACGCCTCAGGCGAAACTTGGCCTGGCCGATGTTGTGATTGTGCCCGACATCGCCGTCGGAGCTTCATTTGATCCGCGCGGCAGCTGGCCGGATGAATGCGCCTGGTTGCGCGAATGCTTCGACCAAGGAGCCATTATCTGTTCGGTCTGCACTGGCTCGCTGGTTCTCGCTGAGGCTGGGCTTATCAACGGGCAGCAAGCTACCTGCCATTGGGCGAGCGTTGAACAGTTCAAAAAATTCTATCCGTCGGTAAATCTGGCGCCGGAGCGCATCCTGAGCACAGCCGGCGAGGCGGACCGCATCGTGACCAGTGGCGGAGCGTCGTCCTGGGAAGATCTCGCGTTGTATCTTGTCGCGCGGTTTGCCGGTGGACAAGAGGCGGTTCGGATCGCAAAAATATTCCTGTTTGGCGAGCGGGCAGAGGGGCAGTTGATGTATGCCGGCGCGCGGACCGCCCACCGGCACGCGGACTCCGTGATCGCGGATGCCCAGAGCTGGATCGCTGAAAACTACCACGAGAGTAACATCGTTGGCAGGCTCGCGCGCCGCTCTAGCCTCAACGAGCGAACATTTAACCGGCGTTTCCGGGCGGCGACCGGTTATACACCTATCGACTACGTTCAAACTTTGCGCATCGAAGAAGCAAAACAATTGCTGGAAACGACCAGCCTGCAGATTGATGAGATCAGTGAAGAAGTGGGTTATGCAAACCCCTCATATTTCCGCAAGCTGTTCCGGCGGCGGACAGGTGTGTCGCCGGCCCGCTACCGGCAAAGGTTTTCCCCGATTGCCTTGGCAGGAAATTTACCAAAGCATAACGAAACGTCCTGAAGCCGCAGGCCGGTAAAATACTGGTTTCGTCATATTTCGCCTTCGTCCGGTAATTCTATTGCTTGACGCCGGCCTTATGAGCATTCGCTTCTTCCATCAGGGCAATTTGACCCGATGGCGACTTCGGACTGAGCTGCCGCCATCCAGATGGCCTGACGATCTCGAGGCGGGGAAGGCACTGGAGCTGCGGCACCACAAGGCAGCTTTGAGCTGAGTCGCCTATATCGAAGGCGTTAAAACCGTTACGCTTGTTCGGGCACACGGACCGACGCCAACGCCATGACCCAAACACTGGAGGAGCGAATGATAGAGTTAGAACCACCGCTGCGACTGGCCAGGGAGTCGGATGGTGTTGTCACATTAACTTCCGGCCCGCCAAGGAATGCTTATGCTCGGATTTCAAGCGGCTCGAGTAGCGGCATTCCAGGCGTCAAATGCCTCGAGGCGGAGATATCGAATTGTTAAGGCTGAACGACGACGAGCGGGGGCACAGAAGCAATTCCGAATGGCTGAATGGGTGGCCACGAACCTCTGCAAACCTCCTGGGGACCGAAATCTCTGCATCGTCCGTTCCCGCTTTCGGAATGCGAGGTGGCTGTTTTCGGCTCGATTGTTCAAGCCCTTGTGCGACCAATGAGCCAACCCCGGCGCGACCTCCCGCTTGGCGGCGCTATAGGAGCGCAGTTTGTCTGTGATGATCCGCTTGGGAATGAAACCAGGACGCTTGATCAGGCGGCGTAACAGCCGTTTTGCCGCCCGTTTGTCCCGTTTCGGTTGGAGTATTTCGTCCAGCACGACGCCATGCTGATCGACCGTGCGCCAAAGCCAATACTTGCGACCTGAAATTCTCACGGCAACTTCATCCAGATGCCAGACATCACCCGGACGACCCTGTCTCCGCCGCAAGTTTTGAGCTATCGTCGGCCCGAATTTGATGACCCAACGCCGGACAATTTCGTATGACGCATCGATCCCGCGCTGCAACATCATCTTTTCAACTTCCCGCAGGCTCAGATTGAAGCGAAGGTACAGCCACACCGCGTGCGCGATGATCTGAGGAGGAAACCGGTGGCGCTTGTAGCTGATTAGCGATGACTTCATCGATGTCACCTACGTCCAACTACGGACATGAACAACCAAACGGCAAGTTAACGTGACATCACCCTATGAACTGGCAAATTGAGACGGGATACAACCAGAGATCAAAGGTTGAAGCCCAGATCGGCAGGTGGAAACAGGTTATCGGCGATCGCCTGCAAGCGCGTGACCTTGCCACTCAAATAGCTGAAGCAAGAATTGCATCAAAAGCACTCAACCGCATGACATCTCTCGGTCGTGCAGAACATGAGCGCGTTTTCTGAAGTGATGGGTTTGGGGCCAATCTGCCCCAGTTCTGATCCATGCAACAGGGTCATGTCATCTCTAATGTCATCAGGCCAGCTTGTTTACCCAGGAGACAATCTTGTCAATTTCAGAAATCAGGGAAGCTTGGAAATCCCGGTCAATCATCGAGGCCCTGGTGCCAAGCGGCTCGAACACCGCGAACCTGTAGAATGGCAGCTCGCTAACAACATGCGGCTGCCCGCTGTTGTGCTGCTGCCAGTAGTGGGCCGTGAACGCATCCACGATGGGAAGGCCGCCGCAGTGCCGCGACAGGGTGAGCGCGGCCAGCGATGTTTCCGCGGTCAACGGTGATTGCACATTTTCTCCGATGTTGCGCAGCGCCAGTTCGTCTGCAACTTGTCCCAGCAATCCGATGATCGAAAAAGGGCGCAGGCTGCGCAGCGGCAGCGGTCCTTCCCCGTCTGACAGCGGGTGCCCCTCGGGAACAAAGCACATATGCGGAACGGTGTTTTCGTACAGAACCTGCATCCCGGATGGCATGTGCAGGACATTGGCGAATCCGGTCCTGAGCGTGCCGGAGCGGGCAAAATCCAGCACCCATTTCGAGGATTTTACCTGCCAGGAGACTTTGATCTGCTTCTCCTTGACTTGCATCCGTTCCAGTGCCCGAGGCACGATTTCCAGCGAGGCGGCAGTGATGGTGGCAATTGAGAGCGTGCCGCGCTCTTTTCGCGCGATCTGGGCTGCTGCCTCCTCGAGGTTTGTCAGCACCAGGTAGTTACGCTCCACTTCTTCGAGAAAGGCCTCCGCCTCGGGTGTGGGCCTCACGCCTTTGCTCTGGCGCTGAAATAGCGGCACCCCGAATTTCCGCTCAAGATCACCAAGAATTCGGCTGACGCTGGGCTGGGACAGGTTCATCCGCCGTCCCGCCGCCGAGACGGAGCCGGTCTGCATGACTGCCCGGAAGACCTCCAGTTGCTTCTGCGTGAACATGATATGCATTTTGCAAATATCATTGGCAAAAGATAGTATTTTTCCGGATTGCGGGGAAGCAATAGGCTTTTGGCAGCGCCAAGCCGGAGATCTGCAATGCCACCCAATGTCATCCTGATCATGACCGACCAGCAGCGGGCGGATAGCCTTGGCTGCACCGGCAACCCGGTTGCTCGGACTCCGCATATCGACGCGTTGGCGGCGCGCGGCGCGGTTTTCCGCAATCATTTCACCCCCCATCAGATTTGCTCGCCAAGCCGCTCCACCCTGTTTTCCGGCCTGTTCGCCCGGCACCACGGGCTGACCCGCAACGGAGTGGCCCTGCCCGAGGACCTGCCCCTGATCACTCACGATTTGAAGGATGCGGGTTACCGAACCCACGGAGCTGGGAAATTCCACTTCCAGCCGATCCTGGCCGGGCCGGAGCATGCAATGCCGGATTCCAATGCGTTCTGGGAGCTGCCGCAAAGCGAAGGCTGGACCGGCCCGTTCTACGGATTTGACAAGGTGGACATTCTGATCGGCGAGTCGGTAAGCGCGACCGAAGGCGGCCATTACGCAAATTGGCTCCGGGAAACTGCGCCGGACGCGGCGGCACTTTACCTCCCAGAAAATGCACTGGAACCCGGGCCAAAGGATCTGGACGAAGTCTGGAAGTCCGCGATCCCGTCAGAGCTTCATTACAACACCTGGATCACCGACCGGGCCTGCGGTTTTCTGGAGGAGCAGGATGGGGAGCAGCCTTTCTTCCTGTTTGCATCTTATCCCGATCCGCACCATCCGTTTTCTCCGCCCGCCCCCTGGTGCGATATGTACGACCCGCTGGAGGTTCCGACCCCGGCACTGACCGCTGGTGAATTGGCGGCGATGCCGTCCTACATCCTGGATGGCGACCGTGAAGAAGCCGACAAGAGCTATGTCGACTTCCTGCGCAATCCGGGGCCGCCGCGCGAGCAGGGTTTCATGCAGACCACACATAGGTTTTCGGAGGCCTCGCTGCGCCAGGCAATCGCTCACACCTATGGCATGGTTTCGATGATTGACGAATGCATCGGCCGCCTGTTGGCGCAATTGGAGGCGCAGGGTCTGGCTGAGGAAACGCTGATTATCTTTACGTCGGACCATGGCGAGCTGCTGGGCGATCACGGGCTGATCCGCAAAGGGCCAAGCCCCTACCGTCCGCTGCTGCATGTGCCGCTGGTCATCTCCGGCCCCGGCGTGACACCCGGCACGCG
Source organism: Ruegeria sp. AF8 (assembly GCF_056541825.1). Taxonomy (NCBI): domain Bacteria; kingdom Pseudomonadati; phylum Pseudomonadota; class Alphaproteobacteria; order Rhodobacterales; family Roseobacteraceae; genus Ruegeria; species Ruegeria sp. AF8. The sequence continues at coordinate 35,133 of NZ_JBQFYW010000021.1, forward strand.
CGAGGGTGTCACCAGTCACTTGGATCTGCGCGCAACGCTTCAGGCCCACCTCGGCTTGGAGATCCGCCGTCAGGACGGGCAGTCCTTTCAGGCAAGGCTGACGGCCGCAGATGCCTGCGGCCGCAACCAACTATACGCGGAGTACCACCCACGCACCCGTATGGAGACCTATAACCAGACGCTTCTGACCCAGGAGTGGCGGGTCACAATTTATCCAGAAAACCCGGAATGGGGTGAGATGTTCCACCTCGCCGAAGACCCGGGGGAACACATGAACCTGTTCTTCCACCCTGATTACAAGGCTCAAAAACAAGCCTTTATCGAGCAGATGGGCCGCGAATTTCCGCCAGCCGCGCAGGCCGGCGGGCCATCGCTTGCAATCTATTGAAGATGCTCTACCAGAATCAACACAGGGAGTCCGAAATGACCCACAATGAGACTATCGACCCAATTCACCCCGCAGCCCGGATGCACGCAGAGGAGGTGCGGCAAGGAAAGCTCAGCCGCCGGGAATTCCTGGCCCGTGCCACCGCCCTTGGCGTGAGCACCACTGCCGCTTATGGTTTGCTTGGCGAAGCCAGCCCTGCACAGGCCCAAACCGCAGTAGTTCCTAGTCAGGGCGGCACGCTGCGTATCCAGATGAATGTGCAGGGCCTAAAAGAGCCGCGGACCTATGACTGGTCTGAGATGGGAAACCTTACGCGCAGCACGCTGGAATACCTCATCGAGTACAACAACGATGGCAGCTTCCGGGGCATGCTTCTTGAAAGTTGGGAAGTGAACGACACTGCCACCGAATACACGCTCAATGTCCGCAAAGGCGTGAAATGGCACAACGGGGATGACTTCACCGCCGAAGACGTCGCGCGCAATTTGGCGGGCTGGTGCGACAAGTCGGTTACCGGCAACTCGATGGCAGGCCGAATGGGAACGCTTGTAGACCCAGAAACCGGTAAGGCGATCGAGGGCGCCATCGAGGTTGTGGACTCACATACCGTCCGCCTGAAACTACCACGTCCGGACATCTCGATTATTCCGGCAATGGCGGACTATCCCGCTGCGATCATTCACAAATCCTACAACGCAGCGGATGGGCACAAAAACATTGGAACCGGCCCGTATCTGATCGAGGAACTGGAAGTCAGCACGAAGGCCACGCTGGTCCGCAATACTGAGCAGGAGTGGTGGGGGACTGAGGTCCACGGCGGCCCATACCTGGACCGGATTGAATTCATTGATTATGGAACCGATCCGTCATCTTGGCTGGCGGCAGCCGAGTCGGAAGAGATTGATGTGGTATATGAATCGCTGGGGGACTACATCTCGCTGCTAGATGGCATCGGATTTGAGAGATCCGAGGTGGTCACCGCATCGACCATTGTCGTCCGTCCTAACCAACAGGCCGAGGTCAACGGCATACGCCCCTACGAGGACGTGCGGGTGCGCCGTGCCCTTGCAATGGCCGTTGACAACGAAATTTGTCTGGAACTGGGCTACAACAATCAAGGTATTCCAGCTGAAAACCACCACGTTGCCCCGGTGCATCCGGAATATGCCGAACTGCCACCGCCAGTGTATGATCCGGAAGGAGCACTTGCGCTGATGAAAGAAGCGGGCATGGAGGACTACGAGCACGAGCTTCTGTCTATCGACGATGACTGGCGCCGGAACACCACGGATGCCGTCGCGGCCCAGCTGCGTGATGCCGGGATCAAGGTGAAACGCTCTGTCCTGCCGGGATCGACGTTCTGGAACGACTGGGCCAAATACCCGTTCTCCTCAACGAACTGGAACCACAGGGCGCTGGCTGTTCAAATTCTGGCGGTCGCCTACCGCTCGGGCGAACCCTGGAACGAATTCGGCTGGGCAAATGCCGAGTTCGATGCCTTACTCGATGAAGCGCTTGCAATTGCCGATGCGGAAAAACGCCGCGCGGTCATGGCAAAGATCCAGAAACTCATTCAGGATGAGGGCGTGACGATCCAGCCCTACTGGCGCTCGCTCTACCGTCATGTACGCCCTGGTGTTCTCGGAGCTGAAATGCACCTCACCTACGACTTGCATCATTATAAGATGGGGTTTGCAGGCTGACACTCTATGCTTTCGGTGGATGAATGCGGTTATTCCACGGAAACTTCACATGAGAGGGGAGCACATGGCTAGGTGCTCCCTTCCGGCAAAGAGGAAAGGTACCAGATGCAAGAATGGCTGTTCGCTTCCGCAGTCCAGATGGCGGAGGCATTACAGCGCAAGACGATCTCTGCGCGCGAACTGGTGACCTTGCATCTGGAGCACATTTCAGCAGTAAATCCGGCCATCAATGGAATCGTTACTTTGGCCGCGGAACGCGCGCTCGACGAAGCGCATAAGACCGATGCGCAAATTGCTCAAGGCCGTTTCTCAGGGCGGTTCATGGGGGTTCCTGTCACAATCAAAGACTCGTTTGATACAGAAGGCATTGTCTCTACCTACGGAATGGCCGCTCGGGCTGGTTTTGTGCCCGACCGGGATGCGACCGTTGTGGCGCGCCTGCGCAAGGCCGGCGCCATCGTTCTGGGCAAAACCAACACTTCAGAGCTGACTGTTTTCCGGGCCGAGCATACCAATCCCCCCCTGCATGGCCGTACCAACAACCCGCATGATCTGGCACGCTCACCCAGTGGCAGCAGTGGCGGTGCGGCGGCAGCGGTGGCAGCTGGATGCGCCGCTTTGGACATCGGCAGTGACACCGGCGGCAGTATCCGTGATCCGGCCCATGTTTGTGGGATAGTTGGTATTAAACCAACTGCCGGTCTCGTCCCTCGCACCGGCCATTGTATCTCCTATGGGCTGGGCATGCTTGACCTGCTCACACAGGTCGGACCGATGGCGCGCAACGTCGAAGACGTCGCTCTGGCATTGTCTGTTATCAGCGGTCCTGATGGAAATGATCCGGATGCTAAGTCGGTTTACTCATGCAATATCGAAGACGTGGATCTGGCGGGCCTGCGGGTGGCCTACTACACCGGCAGCGGAGCCCATCAGGTCTCCGATGATACCACCAAGGCCGTAAGAGGTGCCGCGGCTGCTTTGCAGGAAGCAAAAGCTATCCTTTACCAGGATTTTCCTGCCTGCCTGTCCAACGCGTCCAAATTGTTTGAGGCCTTGGTGTCTGTGGACGGAGAATTGTGGAAGCATGAGCTTGCCAGGTCCGCCATCCGCGGTGGCACTGCCGGGTCAAGGAAACTTATGCCGCAACTATCAGTGTCAGCGCCGTACGGCACAGACACCGCATTCGAAAAGCGGATAAAAGCCTTCAAAGCCGGTCTGGCGGATTTCATGGAAGAGTATGATGCCTTGCTTGGGCCGGTGGCGCCAAAGCCCGCTCGGTTGCACGAAGGCACGCCGCAAAGTTTCAGTTTCTGGAACGAGTTGAGTGCCCACAACCTTAGCGGCTGCCCCGCCGTGACAGTGCCCGCCGCGCGCACTTCAACAGGGTTGCCCATTGGCGTGCAGATCGTATCGGCAGCTGGGCGCGACCATGTTGCGCTGGCAGTGGCTAAAGCCATCCAAACCCGGCTGAATTGCAGCTCCAATCCAAAAGTCTAGACGGCAACAGACTGAACATTTTTCATGCTAGTAATTACTGCACTCTGAATAGGCCTTGTTGCGCAAATCGGGGGAGGGGTTCACTGCTTGAATCCAGCATGATAGCGTGAGGTCATGAGCAGTTGGACCCCGACGAAGTACAAGACCACGAACTGGTCGGCTTACAATGAAGCGCTACGGCAACGCAGATTTCTGACGATCTAGTTTGATCCCGACATGTTGTGGAAGCCCCCGCCGACTGGAAAGCGGGGAGGCCGCCGAGTTTCAGCGATGCCGCGATCCAGTCCTGCCTGACCATGAAGGTGCTTTTCGGCATGCCACTAAGACAGACGACCGGGTTCTTGCAGAGACTTCTTCGGCTGGTCGGGTTGGACTGGAACGTGCCAGACTTCAGCACCCTGTGCCGTCGACAGCGGAAGCTGAACGTGAGTATCCCGTACCGTGGTGGCGCGTGCCCGTTGAACCTTCTGATGCCCTCTCGTGACATCACTGCGTGATGCACTGCCGGGCAGCGGACAGCACCGGTATCAAGGCCGAGGGTGAAGGCGAGTGGAACGCCCGCAAGCCCCCTCTCGCACATGCGATTCATGTGCTGCCGGGCAGCGGGTGGCCCCAAGCGGCGCATCTGGCGCAAGATACACATCCCTTGCCCGGCAGGGTCATGCGCAGCAAGATCCCGAGAGGGGCATCGATGAGGAAACGCTGGAAGTTCGGGCCGTCGAAGTCACCGGAAGCAACATCGGTGATGCGCCCATTCTGCCTGATCTCCTTGACCAAATCCCGGTAGACGATGAGATCGGTTCCGTGACCGCCGACGGGGCCTACGACTCGCGCAAATGCCACGAGGCGATTGCCACCCGTGGTGCCGCCGCTGTCATCCCGCCCCGCAAGAACGCCAAGCCCAGGAAGCCAACGAGCCCGAGCGCAGTGTCACGAAACGAAGCCCTGCGCGCCTCGAAGTATCTCGGCCGCGCCATCTGGCGACGGTGGAGCGGATATCACCGCCGGAGACGGGTCGAGTCAAAGATGAACCACATCAAGCTGCTCGGCCAATCCCTCATGGCTCGAGACTTCGAGCGCCAGGTTGCCGAGCTCCAGGTGCGTATCGCCGTTTTGAACGGCTACACGGCACTTGGCATACCTGTTACGCGGCCCGTGGAATAGATCTATCCGGGGAAGGGGAAACTGCGCTCATCCTCCGATTTGTGCAACAAGGCCGCACTGATGAGCCTCCCCCTTTTTCAAGCCGATTTGTGTGGCGCTGCATGTCGTATCTGCCGAAGGTATTCTTTATAAAGCAAACGCGTAAATCGTCCGGGTTCGCCTGTCCCGATTTTTTGTCCATCGATCTGAACTACTGCCTGGATGTAGCTTGATGATCCGGTCAATATCGCTTCATCCGCGGCGAGGGCTTCCTCTAACTGGAATTTGCGCACCACATATTCGAGCCCCATTTCATCTGCAACACGAAGCATCGCCCGGCGTGTAATGCCATGTAATATGTTGTTGTCCGCAGGCCGCGCAAAGAGCTGGTCACCTTTGACAATAAAGAAACTGGACGCTCCGCCTTCAGTTACGAACCCCTCGTCGTCAATCAGAAGGGCTTCATAATCACCTGCAGCATGAGCGTTCGCCTTTGCAATCACCTGGCCCAACAAATTCGTGGTTTTGATATCGCGGCGTTTCCACCGTAGATCGATATGGCTCCGCATCGTGACTGACAGAGGATCCTTATCAGGTCCATCCGATCCGTGTGGCTGAATGAACGCCAGAACATTCGGTTTGACATCAAGCCCATAGACAAAATTGCGATCCGCTTCTCCCCGTGTGATCTGCAGGTAGATGAAACCACGCTGCACTTGATTTCTGGAAATAAGCTGCTCAAAAATCTCGGCGTATTCCGCATCCGAATGCGGATTATTGAAATTCAGCTTTTGAAAAGATCTTTTCAACCGATCAAGATGCATTTCTTGGTCGAACGCACGGCCGTCCAAGACTCCAAGACCTTCATAAACCGAATCTGCAAACAGAAACCCGCGATCGAATACAGAAATCCGTGCGTCCTTCCCTTTCACGTAAGTGCCATTGAGATAAACAATCCTCTCTAAGTAGTTCGCCACAGCTTCCCTCCGGAGATCGATGTACTAGGTTTGACGCGCCGGCAGTTCACGGTCGGACCGCACCGATTTTGATTCTTCATTCCCACAATCCTGCGATTGATTGGCGCTTCCACGTCGCCGCAGCCAACGTGATAGCCAGTATCCGTTTATCAGGTCCGTCGGAACGGGAGTTCAGCACCACCGGAACCTGAGCGCCTAGGACCAGAGAGGCGGTTTGCGCGTTGCCGTGCAGCTTCCAAGCCTTAACTATTGAATTTGCCGAGGTGATATTTGGAAACAAAAGGACGTCGGCATTTCCGGCAACTTCAGAGACGCCCAGTTTTTTGATTAGTGCTGCCTTTTTGCTGACGGCAACGTCATATCCAAACGGGCCGTCAAAAGACAACCCGGCCGAACAGTTCGCACGATAGCTTTCTGCCATCTGAGCAAAATCAAGCGATCCGGCGACAGATGAGCTTGGCTTTTCACTTGCAGAGACCGCGGCAACGCGAACGGTATGGTAGCCAAGATGTTCAAATAGACCAACGGCATTAGCGACGATGGCCCGTTTTTGATCCAGGTCAGGTTCGGGAATGATCCCGTTATCTGTCGCGGCAAGCAGTTTAGGGTACGAAGACATTTCTGCAACCGTCACATTTGAAAGGGTGCCAGTGCCGCGAATGCCATCCTGCTTGTCTACGATGGCTTTCAGGTAGGTACGGCTGTCGACATGCCCTTTTACCAAAATCTGGGCCTCGCCGGTTCTGACCGACCGGACTGCAAGCTGAGCGCACATCTGATCGTCATCCGCTGAAACAAGGGTCATTTTCCCTCTGCACGCATTGTTTGCGACATGCACATAGGCACTGGCGTGTTTGGCGGTGACAATCGCATGACAAACCAGCCCGCTCTCGATCGCCTTAACGACGGTGGTACAGACAGTTTCACTATCGCCACCAGCCACGGCGATCCGTACAGGACCATGTTTTTCTGCGACCCCTCGGATCTGAATGAATGAGGTTAGCGCCATATCAGGCCCTTTCCACCGGCCAAGACATTGCTGTTTCGCTGCGACAAAGAATACGTGCTGCCCCCTGTGCCAAGGCCAAGCATTCGTCGCTGCCGGGGTAAATGTAACAGGGCGCGAGCTTGGCGGTCTTCTTCCTTAAGTAACCTGTGACAGTCCGGCTATTTGCCATTCCGCCCGTGACAACGATCCCATCCAGATCAAAATCTGCAACCGCCGCCATGACACCGATTGCCTTGCTGATCTGATAAAGCATTGCATCGTAGATCAATCTTGCGCGCTCGTCGCCTTGCGCCACCATTTCCTCGACCTTGCGCACATCTTTGGTTCCCAGATAACCGTAAAGCCCGCCTTGACCGTAGAGCTTGCCCAAAAGTTCCGCCTTCTCGTATTTCCCCGAGTAGCAAAACTCGATCAGCGGAAGAGGGGGCAACCCGCCAGAACGCTCTGGGGAGAAGGGCGAACACTCCATCCGGTTGGAGGAGTCGACGATCCTGCCATCCATTAGCATGGCCACAGAAATTCCGGCTCCGAGATGCGCGACTACTGCACGAAGCTCCTCAAAAGGTTTTCCTATTTCACTCGCCAGACGCCTGCCGCAGGCTCTGACATTTAACGCATGCACAAAACTAAACCGCGATATGTCTGCAAAACCTGAAATACGAGCAACGGGGGGCAGTTCATCGACGCTGACCGGGTCTACAACAAAGGCTCTTACCCCGTGTATTTGGGCGATTTCCCGAGCCAACGGCGCACCCAGATTGCTGGCGTGTTGATAAACAGGATGATTGAAGCAGAAATCGACCAGTTCCTCATTCACTTCGATCACGCCTGACGGGACCGGCGTCAGCATTCCGCCACGGCCCACGCAAGCCAGGATTGGGTCATCCTGCAAGTGGTCGTTCAGGAATGCCAGGACCGATTTCATTCTGAATGAAAACTGATCGGGAATGCAACGGAAGGCACCCATGACTGTTTCGTCATGATCCATAGTCTTCGCCGCTTTGAGAGTCACTCCCCGCGGATCAAGGGTGTAAAGCGCACACCGGGTGGTCGTTGTTCCCGGGTTGATGGCGAGTATGCAGCCATTTGACATGAGCTTTCCCTTTTGCGGCAGGCTGGAAAATTAGCAGGCTTGGACCGTGTTTGACGCTGGAGTTTGGCCCGCGAGGAACTTGCAAATACGGCCGAGACCTTGCCTTAGTTCGTTTTCTTCCAAGGCGAAGGTGACCCGAACCATATCCTTGAGCTCTGGGCCGAACAGTTCAGCATTCAGCACCGATACGCCAGTTTCCGCATATAGTTTGCGGACAAATTGGTCTCCGCTTAGACCGGTCTGCGCAACGGGCAGCAATATGAACATGCCAGATTCCGGCGCCAGCACACTGGCATTTCCCTGATCGGTGAGGATTTCAACAGCAATGTCGCGCAGATGCCGGTAGTGATCCTTCAAAACGCTGGGATTCATCTCAATAGCTTTGACGCCTGCCAGCTGGATGAAGCCGGGAAGGCCGTAGGTCATGGCCAGCGACAGAGCTGACGCGCAGTTGCTGAAGGTCTCCGGCCCGCATGCCCAACCGATGCGCCAGCCTGACATCGAATGCGACTTGGAAAGGCTACCGATTGTAATGCAACGTTCGGCCATTCCAGGCAGCGACATCATCGGCACAGGATCCTCATCATAGGCAAGCAGGCGGTACACCTCGTCGGCGACAACCCACAGATCGTGCCTAATGGCGACGTCGGCTATTGCTTCTAGAACTTCACGGGAAAACACGGTGCCGGTTGGATTAACCGGGGAAGCAAAGAAGATTGCCTTGGTTTTTTTTGTAACAAGCGCATCTAGTTGCCCCACATCGGGTTGAAATCCCAGCTCTGCCGGGCAGGGCAGACGAACGATCCGGGCGCCAAAGGCGCCTAGCGTCGCCCCATAGGTGACATACATCGGATCGGCCACGATTACTTCGTCACCGACCTCAAGCAAAAGAGCGCTGGCCATGAACAATGCATTCTGCGTGCCAGCGGTGATCGTGACGCTATTGGCTGTGCATGCAACACCTGACGCGTTCGAAAGATGCTCCGCCACGGCCTTCCTAAGAGGAAAAATTCCCCGTGGTTCGACGTAATGTGTGGCCCCGCTTTGCATTGCCGAGCAGGCTGTTTCTACAACTGCCGGATCGGTGTCGATGTCATTGTCGCCAACGCTCATGACAATCACGTCTTCGCCGCTTGCCTTCGCGTGTTTGGCCTGCATGTGGATATCCCAGGCCGCTGACCCCTGATCCGCGATACGGTCCGCAAGTTTTGTCAATTTCATGCTCCGGTTCTCCCGGTGTCTGGCAGGGCTTCGAAATAAACCGTTTCGGGGATTTCGATCAGAGCAGGGCCATCTGCGTTCAGTGCATCTCGAAGGGCATCCGGCACTTCCGAAGCATGTTCAACGCGCTCAGAGGTCCACCCGAAGGATTTGGCAAGTGTCACGAAATCAGGCGGCGTGGCCTCTACGCCGACTGGACGCACATTAGCGCCGGTCATGTCATCGCGGATTTGCCCCAGTGCCGCGTTGTTCCAGATAATGTATACGATGGGCAGATTTTCCTGAACCGCCGTCGCCATTTCCTGAATTGTGAACATCGCCCCGTAGTCGCCGGCAATGGCGACAATGGGGCGATCCGGGTCAGCGACGCGCGCGCCAAGGGCCGCGGGTAACGCATACCCAAGCGTGCCGTAGCCCGTTGGCTGCAAAAAGCACCCAGGACAGTCGAACGGCAAGTAACGGTTGGCGGTATAAACAACCTGCGCCATGTCTCCGGCAACGATGGTGTCTGCGGGCAGGGTATCGCGCAGGTGTTTCAGAAACGCCATATGTGCGCTTTGTTTGACCGTCAGGCTGTCCATCTGTTCTTGCAGACAGGAGGCGACTCGCGCCGTCACTTCAAACTTCAATGCTCCTGAAGAGTGGTCGCTTAGGGCGTCCGCCAGATGGGCTGCCACCTGCCCGGCATCACCATGGAGTGCAATGTCCGCGCCATAGTTGTCCTCTAGTTCCTGTCGATCAATATCCGCCCGGATCAATAGACCTTTGAACGCGAATTCATCACTCCAAATGTCCGTTTGTGCCAGGTCACTGCCAAGAACCAGGATCACGTCGCACTCATTCAGCAATTCCTGCGTATGGCGGATCGACAATGTCGCGCCAAGGTTGAGCGGGCAGGCGTGAGGGACCGCCCCTTTGGCAGCGATGGTTGTGACGACAGGCGCAGACAAAATTTCTGACAGCCGTAGTACGTCGCTACCGGCAGCTTTCGCACCGCCCCCAACGATGATTGCAGGGCGCTTGGCTTCCTTGAGGCATACGGCCGCCTTGTCCATATCTGCGCGGTTTGCCGTGGCGGGTGCAACCGGCGCACGGGCACGCCAGCGCTCGCTTACAGTCTGAGCAAAGACGTCCAGCGGGATTTCGACATGGGCCGGCCGCGGACGCCCCCCCTGAATCATCCCGATTGCATCTGCGATCAGATTTGGAATATCTAAGGGCTTCAACGCCGTTCCGCCTGCCGCAGTAATGGGTCGCGATAACGCTCGCTGATTTGTGGTTTCGTGCAGACGTCCCCAATTTTTACCCAGGGACCAGCTTTCATTCACGGAGCTGACCACTAGCATCGGAACCGAATCCGAATAGGCCTGGGCAATCGCGGTCGAGGCATTTGTCAGGCCGGGCCCCGTGATCAGAAAACACAGTCCCGGCTTGCCGCTGATCCGCGCATACCCATCGGCCATGAAACCCGCCCCCTGTTCGTGGCGGGCAAGGATATGGCGCATCTTGCCGTCCTGCAGGCCGCGATAGAGTTCCACCGCATGGGTGCCGGGAATACCGAACACCGTATCAAAACCATAATCCGCAAGCAGATCAACCAGCGCTTCACCGCAAGAAAGAGTAGTCGTCATAGGTTGGGCTTTCTGCGTCAGAGAGCGAGGCTGATGCGCATGGCATCCAGCATGGCCGTGTGGATGTCGCGACACGAAACCGCATCGCCGATAGCAAACAGCTGAAACCCTGTTTCGTTGTCTGCGCCTGGCTGCGGGGCAGCCGCAATGGCGCTTTCGATGTGGGTCACACCCCGATTGACCGACTGATCTCTCAATTCTGCAAACAGTTCGTCATTCGGGAATGTACCGTTTTCGATGATCAGATGGTCTGCGCTAAATTCGCAGGTGTCTCCAGCAAGGATATTCTCAAACTGGGCGGTGACGCGATTGCCATCTCGCCTAGCACTGACCAGGCGATGATCTACCGTAATCCGCACATTGTGCTGATAGAGACGCTCCATGAAATGCGGGCGTTCGACCTTGCCGGTTTCATACGCGGCAGCCGAGTCGGGCGTAACCAAATGGACAGTGACACCACGCGATCCCAGATGATCGGCACAAGATGGCGCATGCTGCCGTCCCAGATTATCGACGATCAACACAGTGCCGGATACTGCATCTGGGTTGGCGAGCACATCCCAGGTCGACAGAACCGGCGCGGAGATGTCGGCGTCGCTATCCTGGGGGATACCGCCGGTTGCGATAAAAACGACATCCGGTTCTTCGGCAAGAATGTCATCCGCTTCTGCGAAACTATTCAGACGCTGGTCAACGCCCAGTCTGTCAATCTCGGCAGCTAGCCAGTCTGTGATGCCAATCAGATCCCGCCGCCAGGATGCTTTGGCAGCAAGCTGAACCTGACCGCCCAACCGATCCGCCGCTTCGAACAAGATCACATCATGTCCGCGCTCGGCCGAAACGCGCGCTGCCTCCATCCCACCGGGACCGCCGCCCACAACAACAACCTTTTTCTTGCGTCCGGTTCTTCGCGGAACATCATGCGGTATGAATTTTTCCCGCCCAGTGGCGACGTTGTGGATGCATTGACGATAGGTCGAACAATAGGTGGCCCCGACACAGGGGCGAATGCGGTCTTCTTGACCGGACGCAATCTTTTTGACGATGTTGGGGTCGGCAATATGGCCACGGGTTATCCCAACAAGATCGATCAGACCATCGCGGATGGCATAGCGAGCGGTGGCAATATCGGTGATCCGGGTCGCATGAAACACCGGCATGTCGACTTCGCGCCGAAACGTTCCTGCCATTTCAAGGAACGGAGCAATGGGACGTGCCATACCGGGCATGTAGTCCGCCAGACCCTTATAGGTGTCCAGATGCCCGTGAACGACACCGAGGATATCGACCAGCCCGGCATCGCAGTAGAGGCGCGCAATTTCAAGGCATTCATCCTGGGTCAAGCCACCTTCAAAACCCTCTTCCATCGGCATGCGCAGACTGATGACAAAGTCGTTCCCTGTGCGCCGGCGCATCTCTTCCAGAACAAGACGGCCAAACCGCGCCCGGTTTATGACCGAGCCACCAAAATCGTCTTCGCGCGAGTTTGTGTGGCGCGACCAGAACTGATCTACAAGATGCCCGGTCGCCAGCAACTCGCACCCATCAAGGCCACCTTCTTTGCAGCGCCATGCCGCGTCGCCAAAAGCTTTGACCACGCGGTCGATGTCTTCCGCCGTCATTTCCCTGGCGAATGTCCGGCTCATCTCTTCGCGGCTTCGCGACGGTGCAATTGTCGGCAGCCAGTTGCCGCCGAACGACGAAGTGCGCCGGCCCATATGGGTGATCTGGCACATGAGCGCCGTCTCATGTGCGTGCAACCGTTCCGCAAAGCGTTGGAAATCCGGAATAATGGCGTCTTTCGACAGGTCGAGCTGACCGAACATAGGCGGTGAATCCGGCGCAATATTAGAAGCACCTCCGAACATCGACAGCGCCAACCCACCTTTGGCCTTCGCCTCGTGGTACAGTTGATAGCGTTCACCCGGCCGCCCGTTCTCGGCGTACGAAATCGCATGGCTTGTCGAAATGATCCGGTTTTTCAGCGTCAAGTGCCCCAGCTGCATCGGCTTGAGCAAAGGATCGCGAACCATAACATTATCCTGTGTCACGGCATCTATTCCATCGCTTCGGGAATTTGGGTTTTACGGCGGGCGATGAATTCGCAAAGCGCCTCATCCACTTCTAGATCCAAGTGAGGTGCCTCATAGTCATTCAACATGGAATTCCACAATCCATTGGCACGGGTAGCGGCATCCTTTCCGCCTTCATCCGACCATTGCTCGAACGATTGTGAGTCTGATATCGACGACTCCAGAAACACATCCTTGTACCGCGCCATCGTGTGGGCCGATCCTAGGAAGTGGTTGCCAATTCCCACTTCGCGAAAGGCGTCCAGACCCAGCTCTTCATCGTCGATCCTGATACCTTCCAGCATTCGTTGAAGAATGGCGGCGTTGTCCGCATCCATCACGAATTTCTCGTAAGACGTGCATAATCCTCCTTCATAGGAGCCCGCCGCGTGGATGACAAAATTTGAACCGGCCTGCACCGAGGCCATCAGGAAACTCATGGCCTCCTGCCCGGATTGGGCATCCGGCAGCTTGGAAGTTGAATAAGACCCGCCACCCCGCATAGGAATGCCCAGCCTGCGAAACAGCTGTGCTATGCCGACTATAGCCAGCATAGGTTCCGGTCCGCGAGACGGGGCGCCCGAACGCATGTTCATAGCCGATGACAGAAACCCGGCCAGAACTGGTGTGCCGGGGTTGATGAGCTGAGTAAGCGCGGCTCCGGCCATCGATTCTGCCAGCCCCTGCACAAGATTGGCCGCAATCGTGGATGGTCCCGTCGCCCCTGCAATCAGAAAGGGCGTGATTGCAACTGCCTGCCCGGCCCGCGCATAGATCTTCAGCGCAGCAAGCATCGTGTCGTCCATGATCAGGGGTGAGTTCACGTTGATGATGCTGGTCAAATAGCATTTTCGCGTGTCAAAACTGTCGCCATGAAGGATCCTGATCATTTCAAGACTGTCTTCAGCACGGCTTCCGGCGGTCACTGCCCCCATGAAAGCTTTGTCCGAGTATTTTATATGTGAATAGAGAGTATCAAGATGACGATGCGACACCGGAATGTCGGTCGGTTCACAAATCACCCCCCCAGAATGGTGCAATGATGGGGACATGTAAGCGAGCTTGACGAAATTCTGCAAATCCTTGATCTGTGCGAAACGCCGCGGTTCGTCCTGGGACATGACGAACGGAGGTCCGTAACAGGGGGCAAAGACAGTGTTCTTACCCCCGACCCGGACGGACTTCTCAGGATTCCGGGCATGTTGAACAAATTCAGACGGTGCGGAGGCCTGGACAAGGCCACGCAGCATGCCCTTTGGAAATCTAACCCTTTCACCATCAACTTCGGCCCCGGCATTCTTCCAGATCCCCAGGACTTCGGTGTCGTCCCTGAACTCCATGCCAATTTCCCACAAAAGGGTGTCAGCAGCCTCCTCAATCTGGGTGAGCGCTTCGTTGTCCAGAACCTCCCAATAAGGTGTTTTGCGCGCAATATATGCCGCAGCTTTCTGTACCTGAGTTTTCAGGTTGCCGTCTCCGCGTCCTCGACGCGTGTTTCTTCTTCGCCGGGATTGACCGTTCATTTCTCTACTCAGTTTGATAGTTAGTCTGCGATCTCAAGATCTTTTGCGGTTTCCAGGATAGCGCTCCGCTCATCGATCGCGTCTTCCAGCCAACCGGGCCGGAGACGCGGAACAGACGCCATGAGAACCTTGGTGTAGGGGTGCTGCGGATCGTGAAGAATATCAGCCGTCTTGCCTGCTTCGACGATCTCGCCATGATACATCACCACCACTTCTTCGCAGAGAGCGGCGACTGTCGAAATGTCGTGGGTAACAAACATGAAGGACAAGCCCAGGCGTTCACTCAGTTCACGGATCAGATCAATCACGGTTTCCCGGACGACCGCATCCAGGGCCGAGGTGACCTCGTCGCACAGTACAATCTCGGGTTTGGCAGCAAGCGCACGCGCCAGATTTATCCGTTGTTTTTGCCCGCCGGACAGCTCCCCCGGTTTTCTGTTGGCAAACCCAGGCGGCAGTTGGACAAGATCCAGCAGCTCTTCAACGGCCTTACGGTTGGCACTGCCATTAAGCCCCTGAAAATACGAAATCGGGCGGCCAAGGATCTTGCCGATTGTATGGTTTGGGTTCAGCGAAACATCCGCTGACTGGAACACCATTTGAACCTTGCGCAACTCGTCCAGGCTTCGTTCCCGGACAGTTTTTTTCAAAGACACGCCATTCAGTTTCATATCGCCCTGCGCCCAGGGAAGCAGGCCAGCCAAAGACCGGGCCAACGTGGTTTTTCCCGATCCGCTTTCGCCAATGACGCCAACGACCGAACCTTTGCGGATGTTCAAGTTGATGTTCTTCAGAACCGGAATGGCGGGCAGCCCTTCAGAGTTAATCGGGCCATATCCAGCAAGGACATCCGTGATTTCCACTAGGACTGTGTCTTCTGTTGTCGTGTCTTTAATCTCGGCTTTGTCTCTTCGCTTGTTCAGGGACAGTTCCGGGTCGGCAGCGCTCATCAGCACTTTGGTGTAATCATCTTGCGGGTTCAGCAAAACGTCCGCGACAGGTCCTTGTTCCTGGATTTCTCCGTTCAAAAGAACAACCACGCGGTGGGCGATCTGGGCCACAACGGCAAGATCATGACTGACATAAATCGCTGCAGATCCGCTTTTTCGAATGAGGTTTTTGAAGGATTTCAGAACCTCGATCTGCGTCGTGACGTCAAGCGCCGTGGTTGGCTCATCCAGCAGGATCAGCTCGGGCCCGCTGCACATCGCCATCGCCGCCATCAATCGCTGCAATTGCCCGCCGGAAACCTGGTGGGGATAGCGTTGGCCAATTGTGTCCGAATGCGGCAGATTCAACTGCCTATACAGATCAAGCGCGCGCTCCCCGGCCGTGGCCGCGGGCATCTTGTTGTGTTCCAGGACCGGTTCGATGACCTGATCGGTAATTGTCATCGCCGGATTGAAACCGGCGGCTGCGCTTTGTGCCACATAGCACACCCGATCGCCGCGTAGTTGCCGAAGGGCTTGACCTTCAAGCGCTCGGATATCTGTATCACCCAGGGTCACTGTTCCTTTCGATATTTTCAGGCCCGGTTTGGTGTACCCCATTGCCGATAGGGAGATTGTGGTCTTGCCTGACCCGGATTCACCCACCAGCGCCACCACCTCACCCGGCATAATGTCCAGATCAATGTTCTGAACGATAGGCTCCATGTTTGGCCGGGCTGGTTTTTCAACTTCAATCTGAAGCTCGCGAATTTTAAGCAATGGTTCCATCAGATCATCCTTTTGGCAAAGCCGCGTCCGCCACCAGCGGCGTAGTCATCGACGATCAGGTTAAGACCGATGGTCAGTGATGCGATTGCAAGTGCCGGAAACACCGGGGTCCAGCCGCCCGCGTTCAATGCGCCCATGTTTTCGCGGACCATTCCACCCCAATCTGCCAGCGGAGGTTGTACTCCCAGGCCGAGAAAGCTGAGGCCGCTCATGAACAGGATGGCAAATGACAACCGAATGCCGAAATCCACGACCATGGGCACGACGATGCTAGGAAGAATTTCGTGGAACAACAGCCAAGATGTGCTTTCACCTCTGGCACGTGCAACTTCTATATAGTCCAGTTGATTGACATCCATCGCCAGGGCCCGAGCGATCCGGTACACGCTGGAAGCATAAATCACACCCGTTGCCCCGATCAGGATTGTGACGGAAGAGCCAAGCGCGGCAATCAGAACAAGGCCCATCATAATGGTCGGAAAGGACAGAAGCGCATCGTTGATCCGGCTGATTATCGCATCAGTCCAGCCACCTTTGACCACCGCGAACACGCCCAGAGACGTTCCTATGAACGACGCCAGAAGTGTTGCGGCAAAGGCCATTCCCAGGGTTAGACGTGTGCCATGGATCACCCTTGAAAGCACATCGCGTCCCAGATAGTCGGTTCCAAACCAATAGTCAGATGTCGGGTTCAAGTAGCTGTCATATGATGGGAAATCGTTTGGATCATATGGGGCGATAAAGTCGGCGAAAATGGCAACGAACACCCAGAAAACCACGACCGAAGCACCTGCCCAGCCCATGAATGTCAGTTCCAGTCTACGTTTGGGGAGAGCATCTCCACGTGCGGCACTGGCCATGAAACCAACCTCTCAAGTCTTTGGGTTGCGAAGCCGAGGATTCGAAACAATTGCAATGATGTCCGCCAGCAGCATGAAAATGATGTAGGCGGCGCAAAACACCATGGCGCAGGCTTGAACCACCGGGAAATCCCGGGTTGCGACCGCATCGACGATCAGCTTGGCCAACCCCGGATAAGCAAATATTGTCTCGGTTATGACCACACCGCTTATCAAATACGCGAGGTTCAGCGCGACGACGTTGGCAATGGGGCCGATCGCGTTGCGCAGCGAGTGAACAAAAATCATCCGCCAGCGACGCACGCCTTTGAGAAGTGCCATTTCAATGTAGCTGGAGCCAAGGATATTGACGATTGTGGCCCGCGTCATCCGCGTCATCTGAGCGGTAAGAGCTGCGGCTAGGGTCAGAATTGGCAACGCCATTGTGCTAAAGAAATGGCCAAGTGAATTGAATTCCGTGACATAGGCAACGGCGGGAAACCACTGTAATCTGACCGCGAAGAATATCACCAGAAGCGTACCCAAGAGGAATTCCGGTGTCGCGACAAGAAAAAGCGTGCCAACTGAAATGAACCTGTCAAACAGGCTTTCGGGATACATGGCCGCCAACAGCCCGAGGCAAACAGAAATAGGCACAACGATGATCGCCGCCACACCTGCCAGAAGCAAAGTGTTCGAAAGTCTTTCGGCAATCAGAAAGGAGATATCTGCGCTGCTGGCGAGCGACGTTCCCATATCACCTGTGACGAAACCGCCAAGCCATTCAAAGTAACGAACATAAGCTGGCCGGTCTAGACCCAGCGCTTCCCGCAGCCCCGCCACTGTTTCCGGCGTGGCGGATTGCCCCAGAATGGCTTGAGCAACGTCACCAGGAAGGATTTCCGTTCCAAGAAAAACAAGAATTGTGACCAGCCAAAGGGTCAGAATTCCCACGCCTACACGCTTTGCAATCATGTTTAGCATTCAGGTTCCCCGATCAAGGCAAAAAAGGGGCCTTCATCTTCCGCGAAGGCCCCAAGTTTCAGGGAGAATTCAGCTTTCCAGCCAGACTGAGTCGGCAAAGTTGAAACCGCCCATGCCGCCGGTCGGCACCGGTGTCAGGCCCTTCAGCTTGCTGGAGCGGGCATCCAGATAGTCGATGAACATTGGAATTGCGTTGCCGCCATCTTCCGAGATGATCTTTTGGATGTCCCCATAGATCTGCTTGCGCTTTGCAGCATCCACCGTCACACGGCCCTCTGCGATCAGACCATCCAGTTGCGGATGCTGAATCTTGGTTTCATTCCACTTGGCCGTAGACGTCCAGGCCAGCGACAGGATCATGTCATAGGTCGGGCGCGCATTCCATTCGCCGCCATAGAACCCGCGGCTAAGCCAGATGTTGCTCCAGTAGCCATCGCGCGGTTCCCGCTTGAGGTCGATGTTCAGACCAATCTGCGCTGCCTCACGTTGCAGGAACTGGCCGGTCTCGATTGAGTTTGCCGCAGCTTCGCTGATATGAAGTTCCAGCGTGGCACCATCCATTCCGGCCTCTTTGAGGTGGAACTTCGCTTTGTCGTGATCTAGCATGTGTTGTTCGATTTCACTGTTGTATAGCGGGCTGGACGGCGCGATCGGGTGATCGTTCCCCAGCTGGCCATACCCTTGCGCCACAGTTTTCAGCAACCGCTCGCGATCAACCAGATACTTGATCGCCAACCGCAGATGCTTGTTGTCCATCGGCGAGATGGAATTGTCCATCACCAGCTGCGAGAAACGCGGTGCGCCGGTGCGGATGACCTCGAAGCCTTCCGTGGCATCGATTTCCTTTGCAGCAGTGGCCTTGATCTGGCTGATCATGTGGACATCACCGGTGTATAGCGCATTGATGCGCGCGCTATCGTCCGCGATGCCGAAAAACTCGATCTCATCAACATAAGGACGATTGTCCTTGAAGTAGTTTTCGTTGCGCAAGGCAATCGAACGTACGCCGGGCGTGAACTCTCCCACTGTAAAGGGACCCGTGCCGATGGCGGTTGCAAATTCTGTGGTGCCTTCTGGGATGATCATAAAGTGGAATGTTCCAAGCATGACCGGAAGATCACTGTTCGGGGCATGCAAACGGACAATCACTTTGTTGGGGCCATCGGCGACGACTTCGGATATCTGATCCGCCAGAGCTTTGGCGCCTGAACCGACCGCTTCGTCCTTGTGGCGCATGATCGAGAAAATCACATCATCAGTTGTGACGGATTTTCCGTTGTGGAATGTCAGGCCATCACGGAGCGTGAATATCCACTCACTGGCATCCTTGCCTGGCTCGAAGGTCTCAGCCAGCTCTGGCTGAGCTTCGGCATTTTCATCAATGCGGGTCAACCCGTTGTAGAACATGTGGGCACGGGCATAGTCGGTGCTCAGATTGACATGCGCGGGGTTTAATGTGTCCTTGGCGCTGGTCGAATGGCCGGCGACCCGAAGACGCCCACCTTTCTGGGGTGTCATTGCGAGAGCTCGCCCCGCGGTGCTGATCAAAGTGCCCGCAGTTGCCGCAGTGATACCCATTGCACCGAGCCAGCTCATCGCTGTGCGGCGCGACATCTGGCCCTCTTCAGCCAGAATTTTCTTAACGACAGCTTCTTCTGCCGAGTTGAGTGTTACTTTTTTGGAACCCATTCCATCCTCCCGTTGAATACAAAGAATCCTGCTAGAAGGCAGAATTTTTAAGTAAGAGAAGCACAGGGCGCATAAAAGGCAACTCCACAAATGATCGGGATGGTGTTACAAAAAGTCATGACTGGTTCGTTTAAGAAAATCCCATCAGGAAGCCAGCTGCGCACATTTGCGGCAGCTGCTACTTACGAGAACTTCTCAGAAGCGGCGGAAAGCCTTGGCGTCACACAGGCGGCGGTCAGTCGGCTGGTCAAGAAAACCGAACAACAACTGGCATTCAAGCTGTTCAAACGCTCACCCAAAGGGGTAACGCTCACACAACACGGGCAACACCTGTTTGACGTGGTAAACAAGAGCTTCGACGAAATCACCAAGGCCATTGAAGAAATCCAAAAGGACATGCAGGGCCAACAAGTCGTCCTTTTGTCGGCTTCTTCGGCCTTCGTCACACATTGGCTGATTCCCAGGATCGGTAGCCTGGCGGCAAAGCACCCTGAAATCGAACTCCGGTTTCAAATACTGAGCGGAGAGCCGATTGGCGAACTGGGGGCAGCCGATTTAGGCGTGCGCCTTGAGGGGACGTGTAGCGCGATCCCGGTAATTAACGAGTTTGCAAAGGAAGCAATTTTGCCCGTGTGTTCACCCAAGTACTATGCCAATTTCAATCAACCTAAGGAAAATCTCCTCCAGGGCGGTCATACGCTGATTCATTTTGCAAACCCACGCGTATCCTGGAATGACTTTCTGCAGATGGCGGAGATGAAATTACCGTCGGTCAGTCGGGAAATAACTTTCAGCGACTACTCCGTTGTTTTACAAGCGGCACTTGCCGGTGAAGGTGTGGCATTGGGGTGGGAACACATCGTGCGGCAGCTCGTGGATCATGAACTGCTAGTACCAGCGTTCCCAAAAAAAATTGAAACGGGGAATTTTTATCAACTCTTTAGAAACAGAAACGCGAACAACAGCGATGCATTCGACAAGGTCATCGGTTGGTTCTCAAACGAGATGCAATGTTAATCTGGATTTCTGACTGTGATGTTCAAGCGCTACTTCGCTCAGTAGCTTGTTCGGTGGTGCTCAGAAAATGGTAATGTCCAAAATTCACGTACTGAGCCTCCCCAACTGAACTGGTCCACCGTTATGTTTAGGAAACGGAGGACCAAGAATGGCAAACAAGAGACCGAAGCCGGAAGAGATTGTCTCGAAGTTACGGCAGGTTGAAGTTCTGATGGGGCAAGGCATGTCCCGTCTTGACGCGATCAGGCAGATCGGCGTTGTTGAACAAACCTATTACCGCTGGCGCAAGAGGTACGGCGGAATGGGTGTAGACCAGTTGAAGGAGCTGAAACGGCTTCAGAAAGAGAACGAGCGACTGAGACGCCCGAGCCGGTTGAGCCAAGCCCCGGTACTCTTGAAGCGGCCCGGAAACGGGCAGAGAGTAAGGCGCGTGAGGATCAGGCCTATGAGGCCCGCGCGGCAGAGCGCACCGAACGGGCTCGGAAACTGGCCGTCGTCGAAGATCTGGTTTCGCGGCGAAACCCGACCCAGCGTGATGCGGACAAGAGGTTATTTTTGTCTGGCCTGACTGACGATCTGGATCGCGAACATTTCCGCGCGCACGGGTGGAGGTCGGGATTAAACGCAACGGCGATTTTCGCGTTCTGGGAAGAGTTGGAACCGGGTGTATTCGAAAACCACGGATAGTTTGAAACAACCTTGAAACGCAGGCTGCGTTTCAAGGTAGCAAGAAGGTCAATGGTCAAAAGATTGCAATAGAACCGCTCCTAACTACGCTTGGCAAAGGATCAGGCACATTACGATCGGCTTATGGAGGATGTCGCATCGTATCTTCGATTTGACAAAACCGGGTATGCAATGAATTCAGCACGTGGCCCAGCTATTCCTTTCATGGTTCTGGGGAATGTCTTTCAGCGCGCCGAGAAGAAATGGTCTCAAGGCTCTTGTGTGATTTTTCTTTTGGCAAAGATGGAAAGTGTTGAAATGAGACCAACGGCCTTGTTGGCAACAAAGGCCGATGTTCAAAATCTCGGCCGGTCTACAGAAAGAAACCACGAAAAAAATTCACTTGTTGTGATGTAAAGCTCAAGCAGTGCTTTCAGTTTTCAGGGCTTTCGATTTCAGTTGGTCGGATGTTGACTTTCAACTGGTCGGTCCCTTACTTTCAATCGGACGAAGAGAAGCCGCTCAAACATGTATCCAAGATTTGCTAAAACCAGAATAGAAGAAGCGTTGTCCGACACGCGTGTTGTTCTGATCTCCGGACCTCGGCAGTCTGGCAAAACAACTCTGGCAACAGAAATCGCCTCTGACAAAGTTCCCTTTTTGACATTGGACGATGCGACTGTATTGCAATCAGCTATAGATGATCCGGTCGGTTTTGTTCGCGGGTTGGACCGGGCGGTCATCGACGAGATTCAGCGAGCACCGGACCTCCTTCTGGCAATCAAGAAAACGGTGGATGATGACAAAAGGGCAGGGAGGTTTCTGCTGACCGGTTCCGCCAACCTAATGACCATTCCGAAGGTCGCGGACTCTCTTGCCGGGCGAATGGAAATTGTCCGTCTCCTGCCTCTCAGCCAGACGGAAATCCTAGAAACGAAATCGGGTTTTATCGACCGGGCATTCGAAGCCAAAGCCCCTGTCGTAGACAAGCCGGTCATTGGAGATGAACTTGTTGAGACAGTTCTTTCTGGTGGCTACCCCGAGGCTCTTGGCCGGAAAAGATGGGGACGAAAGCAGGATTGGTACCATGATTATCTTGATGCGATTGTACAACGAGACGTTCGCGATGTGGCCCAGATCGAACAGCTCGCAATCATGCCAAAACTACTGGGAGTTCTGGCGGAGCATTCTGGTCAACTGGTCAACTACTCGGGGATCGGTGCTGCCATAGGTCTGAATCACGTGACCACTCAGAAATACGTGCGAGTGTTTGAAAACCTCTTTCTCGTGCACAGTTTGCAGCCGTGGTTCACCAATCGCCTGAAGCGCCTGACCAAATCCCCCAAGTTGCACTTCTTGGATGCAGGCCTTCTGGCAGCCATGCGCAGCATTTCTCCGGACACTGTCAAAAAGGACAAGACACCCTTCGGGTCGATTCTGGAAACCTTTGTGTTCAGCGAGTTGCGCAAGATTGCCACCTGGAGCGAGCAAAGGTGCACATTTTCACATTTCCGCGACAAAGACAGAAACGAGGTAGATATCGTTCTCGAAAACAGGCGTGGCGAGATCGTTGGGGTCGAGGTGAAGTCGTCTGCTACCGTTACTTCTAGCGACTTTTCCGGGATGCGTAGATTGGCAGAGGCGTGTGGTCACAAGTTCATCCAGGGGCACGTTCTCTACGACCACGATCAGGTTGTACCTTTCGCGGACAACATGTTTGCGACTCCAATTTCCGGCCTGTGGGCAACGAGTTGATGGACGCGCAAAGCCAAGGAAGGGTAGGGGCTTAAACCATCGATCTCTGTTCTCGACAGGTGGTATTCAGCACAAAGGGCGGTTTCCGGGCATTTGCTGCGAAAGTTATGAATGTCCGGTAACTGACACGATGTTTGAAATTGGCCGAGCGATCTTCCGCTTGGGTTATTGGGCCTTTCTCTTTCGATACGGGACTTTATCTGGATCAAAGCGGGTTTTCCGCATTCGCCCTATGCTGCAGACAGCATGAATGGAGGCAATTATGGCCAACGTAGAAGCAACGGCGAGCGTCAGATTCAAAATAGCCGGTCGCGCCATGTCGGTTTTCGGAGTGACCTTTTCCTTCCTGGCCATGTTGGTCAGCGGAGAGGTGTTGTATTTCGCGCCGAAGGGCAAAATTTCCAATACGATCGACTGGAAGCTGCTGGGATTGGACCGCCAAGGATGGAATGACATCCACATTGTTCTGGCCACGCTTTTTGTCGGGTTTTCGCTGTGGCATGCAGCGCTGCATCTTCGAACATTCAAGACCATGATCCTTGGCAACAGAATGTGCCCGCAAGGACACCGGATCGAAGCCATGATCGGACTTGCTGCCGTTGTTGCACTGGTCGTGCTTACCGTGCTCGGTCTTCCACCAGCCAGTTGGCTGCTCGATCTCAATGAATTCTTCAAGCATGAATTCTGGGCGGGCTGACCCCGCATGAATACCCCCATGGTGAAACCTCGCCATGGGGGGGCGTTCTTGTTGAGCTTTGCCGATCAGTCGTCGTCTTTTCTTTCTTCATCATCGTCCATTTCAGACCTATTGGGCAGCGGCTCGCCGGTCGAGGCGTCCAGATAGGCCTCGACCTGGAATCCGTTTACGTCACGCATTTCGACCTCGTAGTAGCGGCCGTCTTCACGTTCGATTTCCAGAACCTGGTAACCCTGCGCTTCCAGCTTGGTGACAACTTCGCCAACCGGCATCCAGGTGACGGCTGCGGGCGACGCGGGTTGAACCTTGTCGGTGGCGGCGTTGACAGCAAAAGCTGCGGTGGCGGCGGCGATCAGGGTGGTGGCAAGAAGAGTCTTTTTCATGGTGTTCTCCATACTGAGTCGGGCGGGATTGCCCTATTGGTGTCCCCTTTTCTCAAATCTCTCCTGATGCCGGTCTGACAGCAGGTGTCAGCGAACTGTCAGCGCAAAGGCGATATTTAACCCACATGAAACACGCTCTGATCATCCTGATAGGCGCCTTGGCCAGCCCAACATTCGCTTCCGAAGACCATGACGCGGCCCGGGATGCGGTGCGCCAGCACCAAGTCATCCCGCTGGCGGAAATCATTCCGGACGTTCTGAACGAATTCGACGCCCGATTGCTCGAGGCAGAGTTTGAGCGCGAAGATGGCACCTATGTTTATGAGCTTGAGCTGATCACCGGTTCGGGGCGCATGATCGAGGTCATGGTGGATGCCACAACGGGTGAGATACTCGCAGTCGAACAGGAAGGCTGGCAGGAAGGGGATGATTGATGCGGCTTCTCGCGGTCGAAGATGATCCGATCATCCGCAAGGATCTCCAGACGGCTTTGGAGGCCTCGGGCTTTCATGTGGAAACCGCCGAGGACGGCGAGGACGCATGGTTCCTGGGCGACACCGAAGATTATGACCTTGTCGTTCTTGATCTCGGGCTGCCGGGCATGGACGGGCTGAGTGTGCTGAAACGCTGGCGTGCCAATGGCCGCGAAATGCCGGTGCTGGTTCTGACTGCGCGCGGCGCCTGGCATGAGCGGGTCGAAGGGATCGAGGCTGGCGCTGACGACTATTTGCCCAAACCGTTTCGGATGGAGGAACTGGTGGCAAGGTCGCGGGCGCTGGTGCGCCGCTCTGCCGGTCAGGGTTCGCCGGTGCAGACATTGGGCGATCTGACCATCGACACGAACCGGATGTCCGTATCGGTCAGAGGGGTGCCGGTATCGGTGACATCCTTGGAATACCGGCTGTTGTCCTATCTGATGCTGCATCGTTCCCGTGTCGTGCCGCCAACGGAACTTTTGGAACATCTCTATGGGGATGACGACGCCCGCGAGGCCAATGCTCTGGAAGCCATCCTGACCCGGCTGCGCAAGAAGCTCGGGGCGGGCATTGTCAGCACCAAGCGCGGCTTCGGATATTTCCTGGAGGCAGCGGAGGATCTTGGGTGAAAACAGGTTCGCTCCGTCTTCGGCTCTTTGTGGCCTCTGCACTTTCTGTGTCGGTCGCGTTGATATTGGCGTTCTGGGGGCTGGGACTTCTGTTCGCCTCTCATGTGGAACGGCGGGCCATTGACGAGCTCTCGGTCCAACTCGACCAAATTCTCGCCGGGGTCGAACGCGATGACACAGGGCAAATCCGGATCGGATCGGCTCCGGCCGATGCCCGGTTTACCATCCCTTTTGGCGGCCTTTATTGGCAGATCGAAACAGAAGAACGGCAGATGCGTTCCAGATCGCTTTGGGACCTTGCGCTTGATCTTCCGCCTGATCATCTAAAGGACGGAGCGGTTCATGTGCATTACCTTCCCGGGCCAGGGAGCACCCAATTGCTTGTCATGGAGCGCAGTGTTCAGCTTCCGGCGCGCTTGGGGGGCATCCCCATGCGCGCCGCCGTTGCCATGGACGCTGCCAACCTTGAGGAAAGCACAGAAGAATTCCGGGAAGACCTTTTGCCGTATACTTTCACTTTGGTGCTCTTCTTTGTCGTCGCGGGAGTGGTGCAAGTATTCGCAGGGCTCCGCCCTCTGAACTCAATTGAACAGCGAATTGCTGAAATCAGGACCGGCAATGTGAACCGTGTAGGCGATGATTTCCCGACGGAAATCCGCCCACTTGCGAGCGAGGTCGATGCCTTGCTTGTTCAACGTGAAAAGGACATTGAACAGGCCAGGCACCGGGCGGGTGATCTGGCACATGGGTTGAAGACGCCGCTTCAGGCTTTGCTCGGAGAGGCGCGCCGGGTTCGTGCGGCTGGCTTGGCTGAAACGGCGGACTCTATTGAAAGCACCGCTGACACGATGCGCCGACATGTCGATCGGGAACTCAACCGGGTCCGGATCGCATCTCGCGCAGCCGCCGCGAAAACCGATGTTGCGGAAGCTGTAAATCGCGTTCTCGCGGTCGTTCAAAAAACCGGTTCCGGCATGTCGCTAAAGTGGGAGGTCGATACACCCGACGACATAATGGTTGCTGCGGATATGGAAAACCTGTTCGAAATCCTTGGCGCGATCATGGAGAACGCCTCTCGCCACGCGAAACGAAAGGTCCGGGTATTCGCGCGGGAAAAAGAGGCGGCGGCCATTTTGTCTGTGCTGGACGATGGCCCGGGCATTCGCCCAGAGAAAATCGAAGCCCTCATGCGCCGGGGTGGGCGCGAAGACGAAACCGGCACCGGCCTTGGCTTGGCGATTGCAACGGAACTGACCGAAGCCCTGGGCGGGTCTCTGGAATTGACTCCCCGCGATCCGGGGCTGCTGGTTCGGATTACTCTGCCCTTGTCCACAGCCTGACAATTCCCTGACAGCCCCCATCAGGTCGGCATCAGCGCACCTCTGACAAACTTCCGGAGAGTTTGATGAGAGGCAGAACCAATGAGTGACATTCCTGCGCCATTCGAAGGACTGGGTGACGACCGGCATCTCGTCTGGGGTCGATTCATTCGGGTGTTTCACTGGGGACTGGTGGCAAGTGTCACCACGGCTTTGGTTTCCGGGTTCCTTCTGGACGCATCGTGGATACGCCTGCATCTGATTTCCGGTTCCTGTGCCGTTGCTCTTATGTCTGCAAGGATTGTCTGGGGCTTCACCGGCCCGACCTATGCAAGGTTCTCGCAGTTTCTTCCAAGTGCCGCGCAGATTGCCGATCATCTGAAGGCCGGTGCGGCCCATGCTCGTCATATCGGGCACAATCCGCTTGGGGCTCTGATGGTCTTTGCCCTGCTTTTCCTGATCATCGGTCTTGGCCTGACCGGGGTCACTGCCCTGGGCAGCGGATTGAAGACGGGGCCGTTGGCAGCTTCTTTGCCCGCCTATCAGGGTCCGTTTTGGAGCGCACTCCACGAACTGGCCGGTTTTGCATTGCTGGGTCTCGTTGTCCTGCACGTCGGCGGAGTCATCATTGAAAGCCGCCGCAGCCGCGAGAACCTCGCCCATGCGATGATCACAGGGCGCAAGGAGAAGCGCGACGATGATCTGGTCGCGCCGCCTAATCCCGCGCATCTGGTTCTCGCTACCCTGTTGATATCCGGGCTGGTGATTGGAGCCGCTCTGGCAACCAAGGGGCTGTCTCAGCGTCCCCTGACCCTTCCGCCGGTCGGACCGATGGCGCAGGTCTATAGCGATGAATGCGCCGCCTGCCACATGGCCTATCACCCCTCCACCCGCCCTGCCGCGTCATGGGAATTGATGATGGGCAGGTTGGACGAGCATTTCGGCGAAGATGCCAGCTTGCCGGAAGAAACCCGCATTGAGATCGTGGATTGGTTGAGCCAACACGCAGCGGCCTCGGCAGACAGCAAACCCGCATTGCTATGGACGGGTTTGCAGGAAACCTCTCTCGTCGCTCTGGCTGATACGGACGTTTGGCGGCGTCTTCATGCCTCGGTTGCTGATGGCACCTTCAACCGCCGCCTCATCTACAGCCGCTCGAACTGCATCGCCTGCCACAATGATGCCGAGACGGGCTGGTTCAGCCCATTCCAGATTTCAATTCCCAAGGAGCCCACCCAATGAAACACGTTCTGATCCTGACTGTCGCCCTGTTGGCCCAACCTGTTCTGGCGCAGGACACCTCACCGCAGGCCCTGATCGGCCATTACAGTGCCAAGGCGGGTGCAATGCCGTTACCGGAAAACGGCAAGGTCTTGTTTATGGCTACGCATTCGGGTGGCAAACCCGATACGCCCTCTTGCACCACCTGTCATTCAGCGGACCCGACGAGGGGCGGTGAGGCCCGCACCGGCAAACCGATTGATCCCCTGGCCCCCGGCGCGAACGCCGAACGCTTCACCGACACTAAATTCGTCGAAAAGTGGTTCGGGCGGAACTGCAACTCTGTGCTTGGGCGCGACTGCACCGCCCAGGAAAAAGCCGACATCATCTCCTGGCTCATGAGCCTCTGAAGAAAGGAAACCCCATGAAACACACATTTTCCGTCGCATTCCTTGCGCTTGTCGCCGCTCCGGTATTTGCCAGCGAAGGCGAATACATGCCTCCGGTGACTCATGCGGCCACCAAGGCCGAGTGCAGTGAATGCCACATGGCCTATCCGGCCGGGTTCCTGCCTCGGCGGTCCTGGATCAAGATCATGACCACGCTGGACGACCACTTCGGTGAAAATGCCACCCTGGATGAAGCCTCCCGCGCCGAGATCGAGGCTTACCTGTTCCAGAACGCCGCCGACGCAGGTGGGCGTTCCTCCGGGCTTCTGAACCGGGTGCCCCCGGAAGATACGCCTCTGCGCATTTCCGAAATGCCCTGGTTCCGTTCCGAGCATGATGGCGAGGTTTCTTCCTGCAGACTTCAGAAGGCCGGTTCCATGTCGAACTGCGCCGCATGTCATCGCGGCGCTGACCGGGGGATCTTCGAGGACTGATAGATGCACCAGAGTGAATTGTTCACGTCCGGTGTAAATTTATCTCGCAACTGTCCTGACTCTTCCACGACGTAAACGAAAAACTGGCCAAGGCATCAATCGCCGGTGCGGCCTTGTCGTTGTCGCATTCGCGCGACTTCATCGTCCCCCGCTGCGGTCAGTTGGTCACCCATTTAGTATCCACGTTTTGGAGCAAACCCTCCGACTTCCAGTCGGATCTGCTTCAGCGCGAGGTATCGTGTTATGACCTTACCCTCTGGAAAATGAGCCGAAGCCAGTCGGGAGGCTCATTTTCCAGAGGGTAAGGTCATGCAGTATGACACCGGCAAACACTGCGTTTTCTATCACCGCTATCACATCGTCTGGTCGACGAAATATCGCTACAAAGTTCTGACCGGCGGGGTGCGCCTGCGGGTGCGTGACATCATCCGTCAGGTCTGTCGCGAGAACGAGGTCGACATCTTGCGTGGGGTGTTGTCGAGCGACCATGTCCACATGTTCGTGTCGGTGCCACCGAAGATCGCCGTTGCGGATCTGGTGCGCAAGATGAAGGGCCGTTCGTCACACAAGGTGCAACGGGAATTCCCCGCACTGCGCAGGCGCTATTGGGGGCGTCGGTTCTGGGGCAGGGGCTATTTCTCGACCACCAACGGAGCCATTACCGAGGACATCGTCTTGCAATACCTCGAAAACCATATCGCCGATCCTACCGACGCCAGTCGGTAGTGGTTCAGTTCGTTTGAATGCATGCTACGCCGGAGCGGCAGGCGGACCGTCACTTCGCGCTTAGCGAGCAGATTTTCAACATCGGCGGTGCTGAGCGCAAAGCGATGGTAGACCCAAACGGCATATGCGATGATCAAACGCGGAAAACGAAAGCCCTTCAGGTGGGGCTTTGGGACGATATCTTCATGCGTGAGGCGTAACCAGTTCAGAACGCGCAAACAAATTGGCAATCACAAATCAGATGGGCACTCCCCCCTCAGCCACCTCGTTGCATCTGAGCCGGAGTTGCACCGTATTCTTTCCTGAAGCATTTGGAAAAATGGCTGGACGTCTGGAATCCGCAAGCCAGCGCCACATCCAACACGCTCATCTGCGTCTGGGTCAGCAGAAAATAGGCCCGGCGCAGGCGGAGTTTCATATAATACTGCGCGGGGGTCATATTCAGCTGCTTGCGGAACAACCGCTCCAATTGACGGCCAGAAATACCGACCTGCAAGGCCAGCGCTGAGGGTGGCTGTGGTTCTTCAAGGTTTTGTTCCATAGCACCGATGACAGTCGCCAGTTTGGGATTGCGGACCCGCGTCCACACCGGCGCTTCCGCGCTGGTGGTTTTCTGCACCTGCTGGATCGATCCGTAGTTCATGCTTTCAGCCACGCGCTCCGCAAAAGCCTGCCCATGGTCCTGAGCAATCAAAGCCAGAAACAGATCGATCGAAGACACCCCTCCTGAAGATGTACAGCGGGCGCCGTCCGCCACAAAGGGACGGTCGCTCAATTCAATTTCAGGGAAAGTTTCGCGAAAACTGTCGCGGAAATGCCAGTGCAGCGTTGCCCGATTGTCATCCAACAGCCCGGCGCCTGCCAGCACAAATGCCGCTGTGGTTGTGAAGGTGTAGACGCCCCCGCTGGCCTCGATGTGCCATTGTGGGTTTGCAAACAACCTGAATGGAGGCGTCTATGGAAGAGATT
>NZ_JBQFYW010000022.1:0-57890 GCF_056541825.1 Ruegeria sp. AF8
CGCGGCGTTCCTTCCTTGGCGGTCTGATAGCGCGGTCGCATTGCTCAGTTTCCAGTCGTCGGTGAAGACGCAGCGAATTGGCACTTTGTCCCGCAACCTGTGAGTTGCCCTCAAAATCTTCGCCGCGCCACCAACGAATGGCAGTTATTCCCGCTGCCGGGCCGTGCCATGAACTGAGCAGGTGCAGCGATTTTCGCGCTGCGTGCGCATGCAGCATGAATTGGAAATGGCCGCCTTGGGCTCGATCCGACCCACCGCTGCGACCCGAACGTAGGTGCGCTCAGGGTTGGCGAACGGCAAGTGCCGTCCGCCTACGTGGTTCAAATGTCGATTTGCTCGGCAATGCTCAGCGCATCTTCAAGTTCGACGCCAAGGTATCTGACAGTGCTGTCCACCTTTGTGTGTCCGAGCAGGAGTTGAACCGCCCGGAGATTCCCGGTTTTGCGGTAGATTTCCGCTGCTTTGGTCCGGCGCAGCGAATGGGTGCCGTATCCGCTGGGCTCCAGCCCAATCGCGGCCACCCAATCCCTCACAAGCCGGCCATATTGGCGTGTCGAGATATGCGGGCGGTCATGAAACCTGCTGGGAAACATGAACCGGCAACCGAGCATCTCTGGCGACTTGATCCATGCGGCAATGGTATTCCGCGTGTTTTCAGAGAGTTCAAACTGAACGGGCCGCTTGGTTTTGCTCTGGATCACAGACACCCGTTCGCGAACGCGATCATCCCTCACCAGGTCGGCGACAGCAAGTTTCACCAGATCGCATCCGCGAAGCTTGCTATCAATTGCCACGTTGAACAGCGCAAGATCGCGCAGGTTGCCCGCCAGTTCGAGCCGCGCGCGGATCGCCCAGACCTGTTTCGGCAATAGCGGCCGTTTCTGGCCGATGATCCGGCCTTTGTTCCAGGCTCTTCGTTTCGGGGTGACAGCGGGTAGTTGGACTCTTGGCATTGTACGCTCTCCAATCCTCCCGCCAAACCCAGACATCAGCACAGCGCTGACGCCCCAGTTTACAGGTGGTTTGAATGGCTGTTGTCAGCTTGCCGTTTCTTCGGGGAACGCCGCAGACGCATTGGGCAGCAGAGAGCCCTTAGTGCTGATTGCTGCGGAACTGACGTAAGCGGTGCAAAGACCCCATGTTTCAATAAAATAAGAGGTTTGAGATACTGGCACCACCTGAAGAAAGGAGGTGGTGATGCTGGATGGAATGATGCCGGAACAGGTGAAGGTGTGGGGGTTCACGATCCCCGTTTCCTCATCCGGGCGGCGAAAATGGCCTGACGCGCTCCGCGCTAAGGCCGTTCAAAAGATCCTGGCTGGAGCCGGTATCCGCGAGACGGCTGAGGAGATTGGCGCCAACAAATCTCTGGTCGCTCTCTGGGTTAAGAAGGCCGGCACTTCCGGGATAAGCCCAGCTTTTGTCGAGGTCGTTGCTCCGGCGGCCCAGCGGCTGGCCGAGTCTCCTCACGAGAAAGACCATGAGGCTGCAAGCAGCACCTCCTGCCGGATCAGTATCGGAGCGGCTGCCATCGAGATACCCCCTGGCTATCCTGCCGACCACCTGGTGGAAGTGTTGCGGGCAGTGAGGGCAGCACAATGATTTCTCCTGCCAGCAACTACCGGATTTACCTTGCCTCGGAGCCGGTCGACTTCCGCAAGGGTATGGACGGGCTTGCGGCCTGTGTAGCCAACAATTTCGAGCTCGATCCCTATTCCGGGGCGATTTACGTTTTTCGTCCCCGGCGTGCCGACCGATTGAAGCTTCTGGTTTGGGATGGTTCAGGCCTTGTGCTGATCATGAAACGGCTGAATGGCAAGCGCTTCACCTGGCCGAAACCGCAAGCCGGGCCTGTCACCTTGAGCAAAGTCCAGTTCGATGCCCTTTTTGAAGGGATCGATTGGACCCAGGTGGCAGCATCAAACAGCCGCAAGCCCGTATTTCTGTAAATCCAACAGTCAGTTCCTTGTTGAGCGGCCGGAGTGCTCCCGGCCAACAGCCCAATTTGCCATAGGCCTTACCCTGATGTCCCGCATCCCCTTCATCGAAGCCCGGTTTTTCAACCCGGATGACACCACCTACACTCTGGAGAAACGGTTCGTGCAGCACCTGCGCGACCTGCGAAGCCGGGAGCTGCCAGATACCAGCGCTGGTGCAGAGCACGCAGACAGCTGTGAAAGCGCTGCAAGGCGCCGCCACTCCACCAGCCCCAGCGAACAGGAAAGAGCGCGGATTAAACGCCGTGTTGCTCTTCTTATCGAGCGCCGGAAAGCCACTTCTGGCATGGGACATCTTGCCCGGGAGCACAGGGAGCGGCTCGCTGTGCTGCGGGATGGCGTCAGGCTGGCTGCGATCGCTACTGAACACCAAGCTGATGAACTGGCAGCTGAACTGCATGGGGAGATGCCCTGGATGGGGCCGGCGACGGAAATCATGTGGCATGCGATGCGCCGGTCTGTGCGCGAAGGGTGGCCGGGCCTGCGGCTGCCGCCCATGCTGCTGGATGGGCCGCCCGGAATCGGTAAAAGTCACTGGGCGCGGCGCCTCGGGAAGCTTCTCGCAGTCCCGACGGCCGTTGTCGAAGCTACCAGCGAGAACGCGTCGTTCGGCATTGTCGGGTCGCAGCGCGGCTGGGGAAATGCGCATCCAGGGCGCCTGCTGGAAACAATTCTGCAGGCGCGCGTAGCAAACCCGGTTCTTGTTGTGGACGAAGTGGAGAAGGCCGGGAAAGCTACTTCCAACAAAGGCCATACATTTGGTCTGGCTGAGGCCCTCTTGCCGTTGCTCGAACCCATGACCGCCAAACGCTGGAATTGCCCTTACTATCAGGTGAAGTTCGACATGAGCTGGGTGGCCTGGGTGCTGACGTCCAACTATTGCCGCCTGTTGCCCGAACCGCTTCTCAGCAGATGCCCGCCTGTCCGGTTGCGTGAACTTACATCCGCGGAACTGAGTGACTTTGTGGGGCGGGAAGGCGTTAAGCGGCATCTCTCCGCCATCGCTGTCCAAACTGTTTCAGAAGCTGTTGACCGTGCTTGCCAACATGGGATGCGCGTCGATCTCCGGATTGTATCCCGGCTGCTCCGGCGCGCTGAAGACCTGGAGCGGCAACCTGTCTGGCATTGACCCCGTGGAACTTCGGCATAGTGCGGAAATTGCACGTTGGAGTTGCTCCGGACGCATCCGTTTGGCTCGAGGACAGCAATGCGTAGGACGCTGCCTGAGGCGAACAGGCATCGACGATTGCTTGCGCCAGAACGTTTGACCATTCAGAATGATACTTGACCGATAGCGACACAAACGCCACGCTGGTCCGCTAGGATTAACCACTTTATTCAAGTAGCTTACAGATTGAGACGAGATGGCAGACGATAGTCCTCAAATCAATGCGATGCCGACGAAGGCATTTTTCGTTGACATGCTGGTCCGCGATATTCCCCTGGAGCGGGCTGTCCTTGATCTCGTCGACAACTGTATTGACGGTGCCAAGCGGTTGCACCCGGAAGATGAGCCAAATTTCCAAGGCCTGCAGGTCGTTATCCGAATGGATAACGACCATTTCGAGATCACAGACAATTGCGGAGGCTTCGACGTCGAGACGGCGCGAGAATACGCATTCCGTTTTGGCCGCCCAAACCAGGCCAAGTCCACTGACTATTCAATCGGCCAGTTTGGGGTTGGGATGAAACGCGCCCTGTTCAAATTCGGGCGATATTTCGAGGTCCACTCAACAACAAAAAACGAACGATGGTCGATGAAGGTCGATGTCGAGGAGTGGGAGAAGGACGAAACACATTGGTTTTTTGACTTCGAGAAGTTAGAGAAAGGACAATTCCCCGCAGAAGATGTGGGCACACGTATTCTTGTTCAGCGCCTCAGGCCCGAAGTGGCGCGGCAATTCTCATCGACACACTTCCAGCGAGACCTTTCAAGAATGATCCGCTCGCATCAACGCCAATTCTTGGCCTTTGGCTTGGGCATTGACTTTGAGGGGCAGCATCTGACGAACACCGACCTGCGCATTCGCTCAGGTGGACAGTTCAGCCCTGCGCTTGAAGAGTACGCGCTGGATAGAGATACGGACACTCCCGTGAACACGCGAATAGTCGCTGGCGTATCGGATTCCTCCCCCTCCGATGCAGGGTGGTACATCGTATGCAATGGCAGGGTGATCCTGTCTGCTGATCGCTCGGAAGCGACAGGCTGGAACACGGTTTCGGAGCAGAAAGACGGTATTCCGAAGTATCACAACCAGTATGCAAGGTTCAGGGGGGTGGTCTTCTTTAGTTGCCGCTCGTCGGGCAAGCTACCGTGGAACACGACCAAAACTGGCCTGGATGAGTCATCTCCGGTGTGGCAGGTTACTTATCCCAAAATGCTTGACCACACTCGTACGGTAATTAACTTTTTGAATACACTCGATGATGACATCGAGGAATTTGGAAGCCGGGCATCTCCACTTCTCTCGGCGTTGAACCGCGAAACCCTGACACAGGATGTAGAAACATTTCGCGGTCCGAAGGTCTTTTCCTGGAACAAGACGCCGCGCGCGCCCGGCCCGAAAACTGTTAAAATTCAGTACTCAAGGGAAGAGGCTAAAATTCAGAGCCTGATGACGGCGCTCGGAGTTGGCAGTGCAAAAGCTGTCGGAGAGAAAACGTTCGACATTATCTTCGACGAACAAGGCGGCGACGACGAATGACGGCCAGCTACCGAATTATTGATTATTCACTGCGCCCTGCCAAGTTTGCTGAACGCAAGATGCTCTGTGAGATGTTTTCCAGGCTCAAGGTTTTTGGATCGCTGGAGAGCTATCGCTACATTGGGTTCGGATCGATCTGGTTCACCGATTGCGTACTGTTTCACAGGGCACTCGGAATCGAGGACATAATCTCGATCGAGAAAGAAGAAGCCCACGCGAAGCGGTTTGCCTTCAACAACCCCTTTCGCGGCATCCAGCTCATGATGGGAACGGCTGCGGAAGTCTTGCCCGGATTGGATTGGACGCACCGATCTATCCTGTGGCTTGACTACGACGATCCACTGTCCCCTTCGATTCTCGATGATGTCAGAACAATCGCAACTCGGGCTATGAGCGGGACGGTCCTCGCAGTTTCGGTGCAGGCCGAAAAACTTGATGACAAACGACCGCACCACGAAGAGCCGATCAACGTGACCACGCCTGTGCAGTTCAGAGACTTGTTTGGAGATGCACGAACGCCGAGTGAACTTGAGACGGCCGGCTTGCGCGGGTGGACTCTGTCAAAAACTTCACGGAGCATCATCCGTCAGGAGGTCGAGGATGGGCTTGTCGCAAGCAATGCGGTACGCAGCGCCGGTCAAAAGCTACAGTTTCGGCAGATTGGCGCGTTCGAATATGCCGATGGCGCGAAAATGACGACGATTGTTGGCGTCTTCGTTGATCAGGGACAAAACGCCCTCTTCGAAAGTGCCGGATTTCGCGAACTGTCTTTCTACCGCGATGGCGATGACGCTCTTCGGATCAAGGTACCGCTCCTTACCCCGCGTGAGATGCGCCATCTGGATCGAAGCCTTCCCCGTGATGGTGAAAACAAACTGGAACTTGGCCCAATCCCAGAAGCTGATGGCAATAACTACGCCAATCTCTACAGATACCTACCCAACTTCGCATCCTTTGAGCCCTAGACGCAGGCTTAGAAGTTCACTCCACGAACGGCCGGACTGAGTGCATAAATAGCTTGCGAAACCGGACGTAGCGGCATCCGGTATAGCCGTTCTGGATCGGATCTGTCAGGCGCATAGTGAGCTTCGAAGATCTGCCGTGCTATCCGCTGGAACTCGACAATATATATTCCGCGAATAGTGACCTTATTTATTCCGCGAATAGTGTCCTTGGGTCTGGTAATTTCTTGAACCTGGACGGCTATGGGCTTTACTGCATTAATATCCGGCCGGGCAAGCATCTTGGTTTGTTTGAATGCCTCGGCGACCTGTTCCCGAATTTGATCTTCGAGGATGCGCCCGCCCAATTGCTTGGCTTAGCATGTCACTAGAGAAAATCTGTCTACGCCTTTGGAGATATTTTGAGTGCTTCCGTGGCTGGCCAAATAAACAGCATCGATCTCTGGCTGTGTCTTCATGGACATTTGTAGATGGGTAACGTCACGGAGCCTATTTCGCAGCGGCGAGAAGATGGCAAGTTGGGTTTCGATAACTCGCAGCATTGCAACCACCTGCATCAGCCAGCTCTCTTCCTTTCGTCCAAGCTGACGAGCGGCGAATGGCACGCTGGCAGATTGCAAGACGTGTATTGGAGTGGAGGGGCCAGGCAGATACCGGTCTGGAAAGGGTTCTGTCTGACCCCGCTCGAAGGGACGGAACTGGAATACCTTTTTCTCGCCGTAGCGTTGTCTGGCCGTCACGCCTGCAAGCGTAAGAGCATCTGGCCAGTTATCGTTGGCGGTCTTGTTGCGAATGATGTCTTTAAGGAAATTTGCGGGATTGGCTTTGCTCAAATCCGATCCCGTGGCATTGATCGCATCGATTATGTGTCTGGAAAGAACGATCCCGTCTGGGATTCTCCCTTTAAGGTATTCGTAGTAAAGATATTCAATAACCGGCGTCTTCTTCGAAGGCATTTGTTTTCTTCTTGTCAGGTGCGGTAGTTTCGGATGGCGTTCTGATCTAGTTCTCCGGCAGGTACAAGTCGGTAGTGCCTTTCCTCAGCAACTCTGATTTCGTCGTCTTGCAAGGTCAGCTCAAAGAGCGCGACCACGTTGTTGCTCATGAATTGTGCCGCAATAGCCCGGCAGCGCATGCCGGGGAATTTTTGTTCGACGAAGCGGACGTCCTGGGTCGTCTGCACAATGCCGATCTGATCGGTTCCGCCTTTGGCCTGAACTGGTATGACATAGTGGCAGCCATGCTTGTCGAGGCCGATATAGAGCTCATCGATCTCAATTTGCCCAACGCCTTTAACGGTCGTTCGCAGATGGTTCTGGAGGCTATAGGTTGTCAGGCCCAGGAAGGTATCGATCAGCCGGTTATACCGAACGATGGCCAAAAGCGCCTGCTCATCGTCTAGCGCATAGGCTCGGATTAATTCAGGTGTCGCATCGGGGATGTCAATCCGTGCCAAATCCTCTCGCGGAAGGATCCGATTGATTTTTACAAGTCGAAACCGGTAGAAGGCCCGGCCAGCAAGCTCAATAACCCACTCCAAGCCAAGGGGTTGTGTTGCGGTGATGCTATCTGGAAGCGCTACGCGAAACCGGAAGGCATAAAGAACATCACCGAGGTTCTTTGGAAGTTTGACATCGAGCTCTTTCGCTGCGTCTTCAATGTCCGTGCGTGCGAATTCGACTTCCGTTGCTCCGTTCCGGTATCTATCTAGAAAGATTTTTTCAATCAGTGCGCCATATCGATTGGGCGTCTTTCCCATTACGCCACCTGTTTCGCTAAGCGCTCGCGCTCGATATCGATTTGTTTACGCTTCTTGGCGCCGCTCTTTTGATCGCGGCGGCTCGGCGGTGCCTTCACCTTGAAATGTGCCGAAGCGCCTGTGAGATCTAGGGACAACAGCGCCTCATCGCCGAGCGCTATGATTTCTTTCGGCCTGTTTGGTTGGGTCCCAAGCGCCTTCATCACCTGTCCCGCGATGGCTCTTGCGAGCGGGGGCGGAACCGCATTTCCGATCTGACGCGCTCCATGCCACTTGGTGACATTGAGACGGAACCAGTCTGGAAAGCCGTGGAGACGTGCCATCTCCCGAACCGTGATGCAGCGATCATAACGATAGTGAATAGGGCGCGGGCTCGTAAATGCTCCGCGCGCACCGTCTGTTCCGGCGCGCAGTGTGTTGGAGACGCCGTCGCCCGGCAGTTTGAAGAAGCGGCTGATGGGTTCTACGGAACCAGGCTCCGTTTCTGAGAAGCGCCCACGAGAAATGGCCGTATGCTCTGTGCGAGCGCTCGAAGTCAGGAAAGCAGGATTCCAGTCCCGTACATAGCCGAAGTGCCACGCGTCATTCGTCATGCAGCGCAGTTCAGCGGCGTAAGGTGATGGATCACCGAAGCCCGCGGTCCGCACCGTGTCGCTCGCCAGCAGGGTCTGGAAGCGATCAGCATCGGGGAGATCGCCGAGAGCGTCGATGGCGGTCGGTCCATCTGCCAGACCTTTGATTGCCTTCTTGCGACCAGCCAGGTTGGTGAAGGGAGCGGGATAGTCCGGCAGCGTTTCTCCTTTCCGGCATCCGAACAAAATCAATCGCTCGCGGAATTGCGGAGTGCCGTAGTTGCCAGCATTGAGAACCTTCCACGGCTGACGAACTTCGTAGCCCCTAGCATCGAAGGCCGTGACCAATTCCTTGAGGAAGGTTTTGTGCTTCCCGACAGTGAGCCCTTTGACGTTCTCGAAGACGAAGGTTCTTGCCTCAAGCTCAGCCACGATGCGAACGAAGTCGAGTGCGAGCTTGTTTCTGGGGTCATCCAGAACTCGGTGCCCGATCAAGGAGAACCCTTGGCAGGGTGCGCCGCCAAATACACAATCGACTGGCGCATTGCCGATCCCTGCAGCCTTTCGAATGCGCTCGGCGCTCAACCCTTCCACCGAGTGCGGGATAACAGCTGTCTTTGGGAAGTTGTACTTGTGAACAGCGCAATGAACCGGATCAATCTCGACAGCGGCAGCGACATCGAACCCAGCCTGCTCAAAC
Source organism: Ruegeria sp. AF8 (assembly GCF_056541825.1). Classification (NCBI taxonomy): domain Bacteria; kingdom Pseudomonadati; phylum Pseudomonadota; class Alphaproteobacteria; order Rhodobacterales; family Roseobacteraceae; genus Ruegeria; species Ruegeria sp. AF8. The sequence continues at coordinate 8,696 of NZ_JBQFYW010000022.1, forward strand.
CCGAGGCTCAGCCCACCTGCTCCCGCAAAAAGGTCAATCCCGATTGGTCTCATCGCTACTCCCCTCTCATCCATAATTCCTGATTCATCTCATTAGCATAGCGCGCTCATTACTGCATGTCGATCGCCATTTGCGTATCATCCACAAAATCTTGTAGCCTTGCAGTCAGCATTGTTGCATCCTTTGTCTCGCATTGCCAAACGATCAGCACCTTCCAGCCAAGCGACTCAAGCTGTTCTATCTTTGTCCTGTCCCGTTTAACATTCTCTTCAAGCTTTGGAACCCAGTAGTCGAGCCGTGACTTGGGGAGTTGTCCCTTGGGGCAACCATGGTGATGCCAGAAGCAGCCATGCACGAAGATGATCTTTTTGTGGCGAGGCAGGACGATGTCTGGCCGCCCTGGTAAATCCTTGCGGTGAAGTCGGAAGCGATAGCCCATCGCGTGCAGGAGCCGCCGGACGAGTAGCTCGGGGCCAGTGTCTTTGCTCTTGACGGACTGCATTATGAACCGTCGTTGCTCGGGGCTTCGTGTGTCCATGGGGCTGCTTGTGGCCATATCGACGGTTAGTGCCGCCAGATGACCTCAGCTGCAAGATAGTCGCGAATGAGGATCCTGACGAAAAAGCCATCGTCCTCGGTCGCTGCGAAACGGTAGACACTGTCCTGAACAACGACCCAACTGCCGTCAAGGTCTTGCCCCGTCATTAGCCGCGTCATCATACGGCTTCCGATTTCTGGCCAGCCAGAACCATGATCGAAATCGAGGAATGCACTTTGCTCGGTATCGGAAAGGGCGCTCATCGGAATGACAGATACTGAAGCAGGCTCGCCAAGTGCTGGTTGACCGAGTTCATAATAGATATGGCCTCTTGCGTTCTTTACGATCACATTGCGAATACGCGCATCCTCCGGTTTCCAGGTAGTCCGAGTTTCCCCACCCAATGTTTGGTAGTCTATACGGCTCTTGTCTATGCGCTCTCGCAGTTTCGGATTTCGGCTGAAGATACGCGCGGAAATATTTAACGCCTGTTTTTCCGGGTCGGTCGTTCCGCTCAGCACTGCGCCCAGGAAAGCGGAAAAGTACTCCTCGTCCCTCGAAAAGGAACTATTGCATTTCTTGCAAATTTCGACCGTAGGTAATTCCGCTGGGTAGGGTTTGTCGAGGAGTGATTTTGATGGGATGTGATCCTGATTGGTTGATCCGCTGGTGATGCTCTGGCCGCAATGAATGCACCAGGATTTATGTCGAACATCCGAGAATTCGCCTATGTACTCCATGGTACGATCTTAGCTGTATTAAGTGGGGCGTGAAAGGCGCACTGGAATTGAGATGGGGGCGGTATTGCTCGCGCCGGTGTGACCACCCGGCAAGGCTGCCTGTTGCCATCTGGCTGGCGCCAGGATTGGGAACCTCAGAAGAAACTGAGGTTCGCGGGGCCGCAAGGCAGCTTCGATGCAGGTTTCTCGGACGCCAGGCGCGACGTTTGAGTGATGCGCGGCATTGGGCGACTTCGCGGGCCGAACATTCCCCTGATCGCAAGAATATCTTGAGATCGTGCCGGAACCGTTCGAAGTCACGCCGCGTGAACTATCAAGGCTGTATCCGTGTTCTCGCGAATGGCGGTTACGGTTTCGACCCGACCGTTTTTAACGATGAGCTAATTCTTAAGGAGGATGACGTGACCTCAGTTTTTAAGGCCCTCCGACCCTCTGTTCCAGATTGACTTGAACTCGATGCCTCCATCGGTTGATTGGAGGTTTGTCGTTCAGTATGTGACCGGTGAATGTCGGCTAAACGCCCGAGTTGGGTATCTCCATTTTCTTCCGTGAACCGCAGGTTCCAATTCGACCTCTTTAGAAAGTGCCAATCATTATGGAACAAATTCCCAATGCGTAGTTGTTGAACCAGGCGGCCGACGCAATCCGAAACGATGGTCCGGCGGGGTATCGCCTTTGATGAGCTGATGGATGTCCGCGAGTACCGGCCGCATCTCGGCCGCATAGCTATGGCCCAGCAGCCCAAGATTAACGTTGCTGGCGTCGACGGTGTCAATGCCTGGCACGACCGATATGGGCGGCACCAGCCCGACTCGGGCAAAATGATGCCGGCGCCTCGAAAGTCCGATCGCCCTGTCGTTGCGGGTGACGTATAGGGTCGCACGTGTCGCCAACGCGCCGTAGGCAGCGGCAAGCCGGTCAAACAACTGAGAATCAACATCTGGTGCGGCCAAGAAGATTTGGCCGAAACGTATGGGTGTGGCCGATGTCGCCGCTCGCGAAATAGCGTCCATGGCCCGCAACAACCCGCGGTTGCCCATGGAGTGGGCAATGATATGTACCGCATTTGCTCCAGAGCGCTGTGCGAAGTCGATCAGAAACGAACGGATATCTTCCTCGCTACCCTCAATAGCCGCCTCGTCTCCCGAATAGCCCCCTGCGAAACCCAAGGATGGCCAAGAGAAGAAGGCCGCCGGGCCATTGTGCGAAAGATCAGCCTTGAGCTGTGCAGTGCGACGCGCGGCGTCGTCGAATTTGGTGTTGTACCCGTGGAGGAATACGAGCGCCGTGCGCTCGCCATCTATTAGGCTTTCAATCTCGGACGAAATCCCCAACCAGTAATCGAGCTGTTGCAAAACGTCGACGCTCTGGACGCGAACGCGGTTGTCCCCGTGTAGGACACGACCGAGCAATCCCCTTCCAAGTGATCCGACTTCGCGATCATGGGGCACAAAGACGCGGCACCGCCCATAGGTCACGTCGTTTGATCGCTCTCCTAGAAACTTGCCCTTGTTGCCAAGCTGGCGGTTGGTGGCGAACCACACTGTTACCTGCTGACCGCCCACCTCCTCGGGCGTTGCTTCGCGCGCCACGCGTTCGCGCTGAAATTCTAAAGCTCGCGCTTGGCGTCGCGCTTCGCGCACCTCCCCGCGTCGTTCGTCGATACGGTCCCGAACATGTCCAAGCGCCATTCTCAGGTCGCCGCGGGAGGTAAGTGAGCGCAACTGTCCGGCCATACGTCCAAGAGTGTTTTCTGCACGTTGCACCCGAAAAGCTGCCGAAGCTGCGGAAAGGGGATCCCCCGCGCCCATGCCCAAAGCGGTTCCGGCATTGCTTGCGTCCATAGTCGGTTCGCCGTCATGGAGGCCGCGCTGCTCCGCAATGCGATCTAGGTTCTCGGCATCTTCTTTGCGTTCAAACGCTAATGAGTGGAACAATTCAGCGTTCCCGGGAAGATCAGTGATCTCAGCAAAAACTCCAAAGCGCTCTGCGGCGAAACGGAGTCCGAACCGCAGGTCGGCGAGAGCATCGGCAGTCACGGACATCGAAATCTTACCTTTAAATCTAATTGGTAGTAAGGTCCTATGTTGCACGCGGAACTCACAAGCCGCCAGACATAATTCGCGCTAGCGAGGCGCCGCAAGTGCGCTTTCAAATGCCGAGTGGTAGGACGCCTTTCGCTCCGTCCGGAAACTAAAAGGTTCGCAGGCGACTTCAAACCATGCGATTGCTTATCGATGCGTGAGCGACCGCTCCCTTGTATCGGGACTAGCACTACAGGTCATGCTGACCATCGTACGGCAGGTGGCTTCGGGCTAACACGAGTCGCACAATACGCCTGAAACGTCTGGCAGATCTGGGCCGCCTGCAGACCTTAGCAGCGCTTGGCCCGAACGTCGGTAAGGGCCGGTCAAGACTGTTGACCTCGTCGTGGCGCAGCGAACGGCGGCAAGGTTCCGCAGTCCAGTTTCGGCGCCCCACCAATTGATCAATGCAACCAATTTCTTCAATCATTCACTTCGAACGAGGCTGCCCAAGTCTTGTCAACAGATCTTTGTGGAATGGTGATGTTTTTTCTGAAGGCCTGGCCAGGAGGGCTTAACTCAAACCACTGGTCGGTTGAGGGCGTTCGCCGTCGGCCCCTTCCTAGCTAACAGCCCTATGGGCTTTATAGGAAGGGGATTCTGCAACCCGTTGATTGAAGGGTGCGCCTAAATAAATATCTTAAGTTGTAAAAATATCACAACCTACTGCAGCAAGGGCTTCCCTCACACTGCGCGGATTGCTCTTCGCAGCAGCAGCTGAGTAATCTCCGCCCATGATGCTGAACAATATCTCTCATATCACCCTCGCCGCCTGCGGACACATACGCTGATCCATCCAGGATCAGCGTGAGGGCACGTTCAGCCGTACGGTTCCTCTGACAGCTTATCACCTCTCGAATCGTCTGCCGAAAAGCGGCCGCCGGTCTGGGAAACTTGGGGGCCAGAAGCTCCCTGGTCATTGCACATACGGAAACTTTGTGAAGGCGGCATCCGCTGTGGAGCCGTTTTCGCAAGTTTCCTGCACAGCAGCGAGGGAGCGCCAAGACCTGTAAATTGTGGGGGAATTGCAGCGAAGCACAATGTCTTCGTGTGCAGCGGGTGCGTTCTCTGAGACTATCGAAATGACACTTCCGTTTTCACACAAGTCACTGATTTAGATGAAATTATTCCATCTTCGCGCGAACCGGTGTAAACAGCCTCGCCGCGAAGATCAGCAGAAGGAGAGACCGGAATGAAGACCTGAACATCATTAGAAACGAAAACACCGGAATGTTGGCGCATTCCGGCGTGATCGTGCGAGGCAGACCGAAACCCGCCAGCTTAGACACTGGTCCCTTAGCAAATCCTGCGATCCGTCGCAAGGCTTCTGCGTGGGCGACGGCCTTCCTCACCCAATAGGCACACTTCCCGAAATGGAAAGATGAGCGAACCGGCCCTGACCGTAAACGGCAGGGCGGGACGGGCTGTCTTTGCCTGTCTTCACGGAATGGTGCCTCAGCCGGGCCGACTTCGCGCAGCTCCGGTGTGTGACTCCCTGCGTCCGGTTGGCGGGCGGGGGCTGATACCCCATGAGGAAAATTTGCAATGACCATCCAAGAGCCCGGCTGGCTGCCGGGTCAGCAGGAAACGGATGCTGGCGAGCTGAGCCCTATTGGCCTTCTTTGCGACGGCATTCTCAGCGCTGTTCGTCAGCTTCCCAGCAGCCCTGAGGAAGCCACGGTTGAGATCGGCACACGGATCAGCAGCATTCTGTCGCTGTTCTCCGAGACAGAAGGCGAAGTCCAGTCTGCAAAACGGCGGATCTCTGCGCTCAAGTGCGATCTGCGCCGGGTGACGGAGCAATTGGCGGTGCTGCGCCAGGAGCATTTCGGGCAGAGCTCGGAAAAAGACCTCGGTGATCCCGTGGAAGAGGACCTTGGCCTCGCGCTTGACGATGACCTTGACGATGAACCGAAGGAAAAACCCAAGGGTAAGCGCTCGCGCAAAGTGCCCAAGGATATCAAGGTCATCACCGTTGATCATTTCCCCGACGATATGAGCTGCGGCACATGCGGGCATGATCTCAAGACGATCAAGCGTGAGGAACGTGCCGGGAGCTTCCGGATCGTGCCGGAGCATGTGGTTCTGGTGAAAGACGTATATCACACCTGCGCGTGCAACCGCGGGATCTGCAAGGAGAACAAACCCGTGGCTGCGAAATCCAAAAACTACATCATGAAGGGACGCGGCATGGAGCCGGGGTTTGCAGTCGAAGCCGCCTGCCAGAAGTTCTTCGAGCATATTCCGCCCTACCGGCAAGCGCGGCGGTTCAGGAACGCCAACATCAATCTGGCCCGCCAAACGATCGACAAGGGTGTTTCCCACTTGGCCAAACACGTGGGGCTGGTCCAGGACGAGCTTCATGCGCATGTGCTTGCTGGTCCCACCGCACAAATGGATGAGACTCCGGTGAAGGTTCAGGCGCCTGGAAAGGGAAAGTGCGATACCGGGTACTTCTGGGTGATCAATCGCGATGAGCGCAATTGGAATCCCGAGGCCCGGCCAGCTGTGGTGTACCGCTATGCCCATTCCCGCGCTGGCGCAGTTGCAGAGGAATTGCTTTCCGGCGCGTCGCTCCGCTTCCTGCAGACTGATGGCTACTCGGGTTACAACTGTCTCTTCAAAGAGAGCCGGGAGAATGACGGATTGATGCCGGTGCGCTGCAATGCCCATGCGCGGCGCAAGTTCTTCGAAGCCCATCTGGCGACCAAGAGCAAGCTGGCAGCCAAGGTCATTCAGATGTACCGCAAGATGTATGCTGTCGAAAAGGCGGCCAAAGGCCTGCCCCCGAAGGAGCGCGAACAGTTGCGCCTCGAGAAAACCCTGCCCATCCTGACCGAACTCAAAGCCATCCTGACGAAACATCAGGATGACGCCACCGGGAAACTGAAAACGGCCATCAACTACACGCTCAACGCCTTTGACGGGCTGCAGCGGTTCGTGTTCGATGGCCGGCTTGAGATCGATAACAACGCAGTCGAACGCTGCATCCGCGGCATTGCTCTGACGAAGAAGAACTCGCTTTTCGCCGGGAACCATGAGGCGGCTGAAGTCTGGGCAACCTACTATTCGCTCATCGAAAGCGCGCGCCTGAACAAGGTCAACCCCCGCAGCTACCTGAACTGGGTGGTGCAGGAAATCGAGCGCAACCGCGGTGAGTTGGACTATGGCCAGTTGATGCCCTGGCACTGCCCTGTCGGCCGGATCGACGACTGACAGGCTATCACCGCCCCCAATCGGGGCGGTGACGTATTCTCACACAGCCGGAAACTCGTGCGGGGTTCCGGCCCAAAGCCGTGTCCGGCCGGTCTCCCGGTGGGGGGGCGACAGTCTTCATGCCTAAATCCATGGAGCCCTGGGCCCATCCGGTCAGTCTTAGGCAGTAACTGGGACGAGTTCAGCGGCAAGCTCCAGAACAAACCCGCTGACCGCCTCCTGGGCTTGGCCCTGGGATTTCTTCCCGCGCAATTGGCGTGCCAGCGCCGACCCGCGGGCGGAGGCTTCCTGCACCAGCAGCAGAAGGGCGATTTCCCGCATCTGATGCATGGCCAGATCGGCCTCGTCTTGCCCTAGCAGCCTTTCAAGTTCAGCCGGTGCCGCGCATTCGAACAGCAGGCGCTTCAGGGCGAGCCCGTGTTTTGACGCCTCGGCCCAGGCAATGCAAATGTCGGTCATGCCTGCCATCTCAGAGAGAAAAACCTCAACCGGCATGCATGCTGTCTGTCTGGAATAACCGGCCTGCCGCTCGACATGGAGCTCCCGCTGCGCCGGGTTATAGGACATCTCAAGCCCATCGAGCGACACGTCCGATGTAATGGGATTACCGAAACGCCTGCGCAGGCTAAGCGCTTCCGCAAAGAGCACCAGCTGCAAAAGGCCGACCTGCGGCAGATCGCAGGAAATACGCTGGATGCCACTGCGGCCGACGTGCTTGTAGTTGAGCGCGAGCCGGGCACCGCCGTCCTCCCGCGCCTCCATCGAAAATATCTTTGCAGCCATGGCGCGGGTTATATGGAAGGCTGCTGGACCTTCAAGCCGCAGCAAACAGGTCCGGCGATGCTAGGCGGCCATGCGCCTAAGGCGGCGCCTGGAAAGAGCGTGTTTGCATTGAGAGGCTCGGTCATTCTGGAGCGATTGAAGCCGCCCAGTGCAACATCTGCGGCATAGAGAATCGCCCAGTCAGCCATTGAGTGAATTGTTGGTCTAATGCCTGCCTGCCAGAAAAATCTTCTGCGGATCAGTCAACTTCCGGGGCCGATACACCGCTTACGAACTGACGAAGGGGAGCAACATGTGAAAAGCGGTCATCGACGTTTTTTAGAACGCGCGGGAAATGAAGAAGAGTAACGCACAAATTCAGGCCCATATCTGCTTTCGGTGCATGCCAAAGCCTCTTACCCGACTTCAGTACCTTACTTTAAATTGCAGAGGCACGACGGGGAGCGACAATCCATTGCACTTCGGCAGTAGTCGTACCGCAATTCACGACACGATGTGGCGTGGATGATGAATACTCAATGCAATCGCCCGCTGACATACGAAACGGCTGCCCGTCCAGTTGGACTTCCACTTCGCCAGATAAGACAAAACACATTTCATGCGAGTTTCCGTGCATGTAGGGCTCTTCTCCGGTCGAGCCTCCGACGTCAAATTCGCCCAAATAGACATGGAAATCCAAGATCGGGTGCTGTGAAAGCAATGTTTTGCGAAGGCCAGCCGCAGCTGGCAAAGCCGAACGTTCGGTGCGCCTCAGAACGCGGTGAAGTGAGCTGGAACGCTCATCAAACAAATCGGCTACGGAAATCGACAAGGCCTCTGCAATGCGGATCAGTGTCGAAGTGGTGGCACCTGATGTGCCCCGTTCCAACTGGCTGAGAAAAGAAGCCGTCGTGTTCGACAATTCTCCCAATTGCCGCAGTGACAAGCGCCGCAGTGTGCGAAAAAATCGCAGGCGTCGCGCTAGGATGTCCAGGTCCTTCGGCGGTGTTGCGCTCTGAGAATCTGGCAGTTCCTGCGACACATGTTTTCCCTGATTGGTTGATGAGTTGTATGGTCAAAATAGCAGGTATCGATGGTTTCGCAACCTGATCCGGTGCATTCCGTCTTGCCAAAGTGAAATCATGTGAGGCGACACTTGAAAAATATTTCTTTCCACTTTACGATTTGTAAAGTGAATCGACTGTGATCGAACAGTAGCCATTCCAGGAAAGCACATGAGCTGAGTGGCAATGCCAAGGTACCGGCAACTGGTGAGGATAAAGATGATATGATCCGCAATGGCGATATTTCTTTCTGGCACGCAGATATGGGCGGACTGCCATCCTGCCGCCCTGCTTTGCCAGGTGACCGGGTTGTTGATGTTTGCATCATCGGGGCCGGTTACACGGGTCTTTGGGCAGCATGGTATCTGAAGCAAGCAGCGCCCAATTTATCAATAGCCATCGTCGAGCGCGATTTCGCGGGCTTTGGCGCGTCGGGCCGAAATGGAGGTTGGCTGAGCGGTGCGTTTTATTGGAACCGAGAACGGTATGCCAAGTCCAGTTCGCGCGAAGGGGTAATCGCGCTCGAGCAGGCCTTTCGCGGTACGGTGGATGAGATCATTCGCGTAACACAATCCGAAGGCATCGACGCCGATATCCACCGCACAGACGAACTTGTCGCCGCCTGCTCGTCGGCGCAAATGGGCCGGTTGCGCGACGAATACGCGACCGCAATGTTATGGGAAGTCCCGCAGGACCGCATGCAACTGATCAGCGCCGGTGAAATGACAGACCGGATACGCGTCCAAAATGCCGTTGGGGCGCTTGTCTTGCATGGCGTGGCACGGGTCCAGCCGGCCAAGCTGGTGCGCGGGCTGGCGCAGGCCGTGGAGCGGGCAGGCGTTGTGATCTATGAACAGACAACAGTGACGGGGATGTCCAAAGGACAGGTCACGACGGAACATGGCACAATCCGTGCCGAAAAAATTATCCGCGCGACGGAAGGCTATACTGCCAGCCTGCCGGGACATAGCCGCAATATGCTGGCGATGAACAGCTCAATCGTTGTGACAGAACCTTTGCCGGATGCACTTTGGGAACAGATTGGCTGGCAAGGTGGCGAATTGCTGGGCGATGCATTGCACGGTTATTGTTATGCGCAACGCACTGCGGGGAACCGGATTGCAATGGGCGGTCGGGGTGTGCCCTATCGATTTAACAACGGGATTGATGATCGGGGACAGACCCCCAAAAAAACTATCGCGATGCTGCAGGCGATCATACATCGTCTGTTACCGCAAGTGGCCGAAATAAAGCTGGACCATGCGTGGTGCGGGGTTTTGGGTGTGCCACGCGACTGGTGCGCGCGTGTTGACTATGACCGGGCCTCAGGCATCGGTTCCGCGGGTGGGTATGTCGGTTTAGGGGTGTCCACATCGAACCTGGCTGGTCAGACGCTTGCCGATTTAGTGCTGGACCGGAACACCGAGTTGACCACGCTGCCCTGGGTGAACCGGCCCGTGCGCAAATGGGAACCAGAACCGCTGCGTTGGCTGGGGGTGCATGGCATGTATCAGCTTTATCACATGGCAGATCGTCGCGAAGCCCGGCGCAATACGGCGCAGACCTCACGTCTGGCGCGCATTGCCAACTATTTGTCTGGGCGATGAACAGAGAGAATTACTATGATTGACCTATCTACATTTCTGACCTTGGCGGACACTCCACTGAGCCCGGCAACCCCCAAGCCAACCTCGCTTGAAGGCAATCAGATGGAAGCCAGCCGCGCCCTATTTACATCGCCCGATGGACGCGTTGAGATTGGCATCTGGGAATGTACACCGGGCCGGTTCACTGCCGACCGCAGTGCCTCTTCTGAGTTTTGTCATTTTATCAGCGGGAAAATCCGCATGCGGCATGAAGACGGCCGCGTAGAGGATTTGGGACCGGGTGATGCCCTTATGCTGCCGTTGGGATGGAAGGGCGAATGGACATTGCTTGAGGAGACTCGGAAGCTTTATGTGATTGCACAGGGCTAATTCCCTTCGTTTTCGGAAGCAACGAATTTAGTTCTTGTCGCAAAGGCAGCAGTAAAGCCGATGTCGATGCAAGCCGTTTGCCTTATACTCCGCCTACAGAGATTGGGGTATGCCGCGATGCGCCGACTGCTGCTGTTGGTGCCATAGCAGCAAATTCACACTTTGTCCGCGACCTGTGAATTCGGGTGAGTGATCTCGCTGCGGCGCGCATGAGTGACCGCTCTTCCTGCTGCTTGGCGGCATCAAATTTCTTGCTCACGCGGCGATTTTTCTGCTGCGAGCACGCGCAGCGAGAAAATCCAAGGTACAGGTTGGGCTCTTCACCCTATTTCGCCGCTTCCGGTTCGGAGGTCGGCTCAATAGACACGAACGGCCGCCCCGCGATAGAGACCGCTGAAGCTCAAGGTATTAGCCCAGTTCGCTTATTGCCGGTTCCGTCCTGTCCCTATCGCGGTGCTTGCTGCGTTGGCATTCGGCGGCAGTGAGCCCATTTTACTGAGCGAGCGGTTGCAGCATTTCGCAGCCGCAGCGAATTCCCGCGAGAAAGCCCGGCCCAAACCTGTCCTTCGACGAACGATCATGATGTAGCAGTACGGTCAGGGTCACTTTGCCGCCGGCGGGCACAATCTTGCAGGCGGTAGCCACGCCGGGATGGTTCAATCCTGCTGCGGCTTTGAGTTCGAATCTCACACCGCCCTTCAGTTTCAGGGCGGGCGTGGATGATGATTTTCCTTGAGTGAACGCATGCCGGAATGCCTTAAATTCTCGATCGCAGGTTTTTCGGGTCATAGATCGCATTTGTATGGACTGTTGCCATAACGTCTCCCAGAGCTACTTGGACGCCGTCCTCGGCAACCGCCCTGTCGACATAGCCCATGGCAAGTGTGCGCCCTACTGAGTGCCCCTTCGCCGAGGAGGTCACTCTGCCGACCCTTTCACCATCGGCGAACAACTCGGTTCCAGCCTCAGGTGGAGTAGTGCCTTCAGGGAGTTCGAGCAGGACCAGGAGGCGGCTGGTCCCGGCTGCCTTCAAACCTTCGACAACGCTTTTTCCCGGGTAACCGGCATCCTTGGCGCGAATGGTCCAGCCCAGCCCTGCTTCAACCGGATTGTTTTCTTCGGTGATGTCGCGGCCAAAGATCGGATACCGCTTTTCAATCCGCAGACTAACCATTGCAGCAACACCGCAAGGCACCAACCCCTTGTCCGCTCCGGCCGCAAGAATAGCCTCATACAAGTCTTCTGCGTTTTGCGTTGGGATAAACAATTCGTATCCCAACTCGCCAGTAAAGCCGGTGCGCGAGATGACAACGTCCTCAACCCCGCTCAGAGAGGTTTGCACGATGCCGAAGGGTTTCAACGCGCCATTCGACAAGTCCGCCGGGGTCATCGGTTGAAGGCAGTCACGCGCAGCGGGCCCCTGCAAGGAAAGGGACGTATAGCGATAGCCCAGCGACACAATTGTCACATCCATGCCAGTGCCTTTTTCGCACAAATAGGCTTCAATCACAGCGACGCGGTGGGGTGCAGGGCAAACCCAGAATTTGTCTTCGCTGACGCGCCATGTGATTACGTCGTCCAGGAAACAGCCATCGTCTTTCAGAATGCCGCAGTAAGCCCCCTGTTTGTCGGGCAACTTGGCCATGTCTGCCACATGGGTCTCATTCACCAAGCGAAGGGCATCCCGGCCGGAGACTTGCAAGAGGAACTGGCCGAAGATCTCGAATAACCCGGCAGCCTCGCGAGCGGCCAGATGTTCCGTTCGGGGGTCAGAAAATGCAATAGGGGCGAAGTATCCTGCTGCTGCACGCACATCAGCCTTTCGAGCCATGAAGGCGTGATAGAGTGGGGTCTTTTTGGTGGTCATGATTGATCCTAGGGTCAGAGAAAGAGTGTCGGCCGCTCACGTTTGAAAATGCGATCTTCGGGTTCTGTGCCCAGGAGCTCACGAGCATGGCGGTGGCCGGAATAGATCGCCGCTTGAATGGTGCCAGGCACTTCGGCGTCGCCGATCACCCGATAGGGAGTGCCCTGTGCATTCAGTGCTTCCGCCAGTGAGGTTTCCGGTCTGCGGATGGTGACCGAAACAAGCGTTTCAGACTGAATGGCGGCAAGGTGTTCGCCGGTATCTGTTCGCACTACTTGCAAGGCGCCATCCTGCCAGCCCAACGCTGTGGTATTAGGATAGGTTCGCACCCCCGCCGCAGCCAGTTCACGCAGCATACGGGGCTGTTCCAGAGTGTTGCCCATCCATCCTGCCAAGGAAGGCAAAGGAGTGACGATGTGAACTTCGTGCCCTTTGGCAGCCAAATCAACGGCCAGAGCATTGGCCATGTAGTAATGGTCGTCATCATAAATCACGACCGGTCCCGAGATCTCGGCACCGTCCAAGATGTCGTCGGGTGTCATGGCTTTAGCTTCAAAACCAGGTATCGGTGACAAGTTGGACCGGCCCCGCCCGTCCGACAGCCACCGCGCACCTGTGGCCAGAATGATCTGGTCGGCGCCGAAGTCACCAATGGATTCAGCATCCAGTTCGCTGCCCGTGTAGAGGTTCACGTTGCCCATCTGTTGCAACTGGTAGAGACGGTATTCCTGCACGCGGCCCCATGTGGCATGGTTCTTGATCGCCGCCTCGCGGCGAACGCGTCCTCCGAGCTCCTCAGCCTTATCAGCCAGTGTCACCTCATGACCTGCCCTGGCAAGTGTCAGTGCAGCTTCCAGTCCGGCGGGGCCTCCACCAACGATCAGAACGTTTTCAATAGCCTGTGCCGCCGGCACTTTCTCCGGATGCCATCCACGCCTCCATTCTTCGGACATGGTGGGGTTCTGCGTGCAGCGCACGGGGACACCCGCCAGTTCAGTCGAAACACAGACGTTGCAGGCGATGCATTCACGAATATCCTCGATCTGGCCTTCGCGGATTTTCGTCGGCAAGAACGGGTCGGCAATGGATGCCCGCGCGGAGCCGATCATGTCCAACACCCCGCGTTTGATCTGGCCGACCATTGTATCGGGGGACGTGAAGCGTCCGACCCCGAGTACGGGCTTGTTCGTGACCTGCTTGACGAAAGAGGTAAACTCCTCTTGGTATCCTTGGCGCGCGTAGCGCGAAGTCGAGCTGTCTATGCTCCAACCGGAAACGTTTACATCCCAAAGGTCGGGCAATTCAGCCAGGGCTTCGACAACATCACGCCCTTCTCCGTCGCAAGTTATCCGCTTGGGACCAGAGGCCTCATGCACAGCAAATCGCAAGGCAATAGCCATGTCGCCAGCAGCTTCCTCCTGCGCCTCTTCCAGAACCTCGCGCAGGAGACGCAAACGGTTTTCAAAGGAGCCACCGTATTCATCTGAGCGGTGGTTGTAGTGGGGCGACAGGAAATGCCACAGGATCGAGGCATCGTGGCTGGCATAGACGTAGGCAACATCGTACCCAGCCTGTTTCGCCCGGCTGATGGCAGCTCGGAACGATGCGCGCAGGCGCTTGATATCAGATTTGTCCATCGCTTTGGCGCTGTAGGGCATTTCTGGTTTCAGCGTCGGCAGCGGTGACGGCCCCAGTGCCGGGTACCCGTTTTCGATCCCGCGTGAGCGGATGCCGGTGTGGGCCAGTTCGATCGAAGCAAGGGCACCATGGGTGTGGATGCGGTCGACCGATACAGCGTGGACCTTGACGTCCCCGTCGTCCCAAAGCCGCTCGTAAGGCAGGCCTGACAAGTCCGAGGTGGGGTCGATCTCGCTCAATTGCATACCGATGATGCCCCATCCGCCCTCAGCACGCGTCTCGCGGATGCCAATGGCACCATTTGGCATCAGGTAACTGTGCCCATTGGCATAGGGCATCATGACGAAACGGTTAGGCGCCGTGACAGGACCGATCCTGACCGGATCGAACAGGATATCGTACTGATCAGTCAACATGTCAGTTCACCTTGATTGTGCCGTCCGCGACCCAAGCATCGAAAATCTCAAGCACCTTGCTGACGAAGGCGTCGTCGTTGATGTGGCAGTCCAACTCCGAAAAGATGACCGGGTCCGTCATGACTTTGCGCATCTCGTCACAAAACTCGGCGAAGGCTTCAGGATCGTGGGCTTCCTGGCCCGCGCGGTCCCATTCCTCGATTCCTTGGTTGGTCAGGATGACATGGGCGGGCGTTTTGCTGGCCTTTATCCGCTTAGCCATTTCCCTTGCGGTTTCGCGCCGTTCCTCGGCATTCAGCCCAGAGGACTTGATCAACCGATTGTGCGCATGGAACGGGCGATCCTGATACCGCTCCGGTATTTCCTGCCACCCGGCAAAGTCGATCAGGTCGATACATCCCGGTGCGATAATTTGAGGAATGCCCTTCCGGCCTGCATTTAGCATCCTGTCTTTACCGCCGTTGATTACTGAACCAACCATCAGGTTGCCCAGTTCCGGCAGAGCAAAATCCATCACGCAGGCAAAGCCCCCCTCGGCAGCGATGCTTTCGAACGCTGCGCCGCCCATGCCCGTTGCGTGGAAGATGGCAACCTCAAATCCGCGATCCTCCAGCGCCGGCTTCAGTGCCCTCATGTAGCTTAGGCAACTGGATCCAAGCGAGGTCATGCCGACTACCGGGCGGTCCTTCACCGGCGGTTCGACCAGGCGCGCTGCCCCCAGAACCGCGCCAGCTGCCTGTGACAGCGAGGACTTGCAGACCGAGTTCAACCCATAAAGTCCGCCTGCCCAAAGGATCATCTGAATGTCAGCGCATAGGCGGTCTGCAGGAATTAAAGGGCTGAACGAGACCGTCGAAACCACGTATTTCGGAACACCGAGCGGCAACGCCTGACAGACGTCCAGCGCAAGGTCGGTTCCCATCGTGCCACCAAGGATAACCACACCATCGAACTTTCCCTCGGCATAAAGACGTGTTGCCAGCGCACAGGCGCCTTGGGCCATTATTTGCATGGCCGAGTTCTCATCTCCGCTGTCAATCGCAGCTTGGATGGAGGCCCCTCCAGCCTCGGCCACATCATGTTTGGAGTGATTAGTGGGATTGACCGGGTCGCCCAACACACTGACATCCATTGTCAGGACGCCACCGCCGCCCGCACGGATGCGGCTAGCCATGTAATCCAGTTCGTCGTTCTTGGTGTCAAAAGTGCCAATGACCAGGATAGTTTTGTCAGGCATGTTTCTCTCCTCCCTGCTCGCGTGTTAGCCGCGCATGATGTCGCCGTTGGGGTCATAGAATGGTGCCAGTTGCGCCTTGATCGGATACATCTTGCCGGCAATCTGAACTTCAAACCCGCCTTCTTCGATCCAGATTTTTGAGACACCCTCAGGGTTTTCCAGCGACGCCAACCCAATCATCTGCCCGATGCGCACCCCCCAATCTCCTGAGGTCACATGGCCGACGATGGCGCCGTCCTTCCAGATCGGCTCGTTGTGAATCAGATAGGGACCATCCTCCGCCGTTAGGCCTGGAACAAGAATCGAAACGGTCCGGTGTGTCGTGGCGGGGCCCGCGGCTTTCTGAGCCGCAAGCGCATCGCGCCCGAGGAAATCGGTCTTGTCGAGTTTCACAGCAAAGCCGAGGCCCGTTTCGTAGGGCGTATCGTCTTCACCTATGTCGTGGCCAAAATGGCGAAAACCCTTCTCCAACCGGCAGGCATTCATTGCAAACATGCCCATCGGACGCAGACCATGAGGCTTGCCAGCCTCAATCAGCGCCTCATAAACCCCTGCCATGAATTCGGTCGAGACCATTAACTCAAACCCCAATTCCCCCAAGAAGGATCTACGGATAACCCAGCCCCGAGCATGAGCGATGTCGACTTCTTTGGCGGCGCCGAAGGGGAAGGCTTCGCTGGACAGGTCGTCACCGCTAATTGCTTGCAGGATTGTCCGCGACTTGGGCCCGTGGATCGTTAGCAGGCCGTAGGAAGAAGAGGCGTCAAAAATCTGAAACTGCCAGTCGGCGTCAGCATTTTGCTTGATCCAATACTGATCTCTCATCTGGCTGGGGTGACCGGTGACAACTATGAACGCCTGGTCACCGGTGCGGGTCACAGTCACGTCCGCCTCGATTCCACCACGAGTGTTGAGGAATTGTGTGTAGACCGACGTTCCAACGGGCACATCCATTTCTGCCCCGCTAACTCGGTTCAGCGCCTTGACCGCATCCCGCCCCTGCACAAGTATCTTGGCATACATGGACTGATCAAGGAGGACTGCCGCGTCCCGCGCCGCAATACACTCGTCGCGCACATGGGCAGACCATGGCTTCCACCGGATCGAGGGTTCATCCCGCCAATCCGCGCCGTAGTACATAGGGACTTCCCAACCGATCCGCTCAGCAAACTGCGCCCCCGCTTCTTGGAGGCGATCATGTAAGGGCACCCGCCGTACACCGCGCGCCGAGGTAACCTGGCGTCCAGCCCATTGGAGGCCGTAGTGGAAACCCACCGCCTCGGCCACGCGTTCGGCGTTGTAGGCTGTGTTTCTCTGGAATGGATGTGCGCGCACCGCCAAAAGCGGCAGCATTGAGCGTGACGGCATGCCATCAATGATCCACTCCGCCATGGTCAGACCGACGCCACCCGAATTTAGGATGCCGTTAGAATTCATGCCGGTGGCCAGGAAAACCCCTTCGATCTCTGACGACGGCCCGAGGTAAGGACGCCCATCCGGGGTAAAGCTTTCGGGACCGTTGAAAAAGGTCTGAATGCCCATGTCGGCCAGAGCTGGCATCCGGGCGAACATGCGTTCCAGCTCAGGCTCCACATGCTCCATATCGAACGGCAGCTCGTCGAACTCGAAATCTTCCGGAATGCCGTCACGCCCGTAGGGTTTGCCCAATGCTTCGAACCCGCCGATCAGAAGCTTGCCGGCATCCTCTTTCCAGTAAGTGCGCTCCTCGGCAATGTTCAAAATCGTCTGGTTCCGGGGAAGATCGGCCACCGGTTCGGTCACGATGTAGAAATGTTCTGCGGCGTGCAACGGCACTGTTACGCCATGAGTCTTGGCGAACAGGTGGCTCCACATACCGCCAGCGACCAGAACTATTCCCGTGGCAATGGTGCCACGATCGGTCTCGACCCCAGTCACCTTACCTTGATTCAGCACCAGGCGGGTGACCTTGGTGTCCTCGAAGACTTGCGCACCCAAGGTGCGCGCGCCCTTGGACAGTGCAACTGTGACGTCCAGGGGGTTTACCTGACCGTTTGACGGGACGAAGAAGGCTGACCTTACATCCTCGACTTCGACTTGCGGCCAGTGCTCCAGCAACTCTTCCTGCGATAGCATCCGGGTTTCGATACCCATGCGCGCCGCATGATCATGACTGCGCAGGAGCTGTTCGTGCCTCACTTCACCAAGTGCAATATTGATCGTGCCATTCTGCTTATAACCAGTGCCCTGTCCGGTCTCGAGCTCCAGGGATTGAAAAAGCTTTGCGGTGTATTTTCCCAGTTCGGTCTGCGAAGTGCTGTCGCGCAGTTGCCCGACTATTCCGGCCGCGTGCCAAGTGGTTCCCGACGCGAGTTTCTTGCGTTCAATCAGTACGGCAGGCACGCCACGATGGGCGAGATGATACAGGGTGGACACTCCGATGATCCCACCCCCGATGATGACAACAGGCGCTTGGTCAGGAAGTGGTCGGGTCATTGGGCTCTCCTGTAGGTGTGAAATTGCTTAGTCCGGCCACCGATCGCCATTGTCGCAGCTGTCGCGGCCAAGGTCAGGGTGGCTTCATGGGTTTGCGCGTTCAGCTGGCGGTCGTCGGTTGCAGGCAGAACCAGGGTAGCCACAAAGGCCAGGTCGCCAGTGCTCCCGAATATCGGCGCCGAGATCGACTGAAGCGCGTCCGCACGGACGCCAGGCGTGTGAGCAAGTCCCTCCGCCCGGCAGGTTTCGACGATTTCCCTATGTGCAGTCGGCGTGTCGAATTGCTGGCCGAAAGCGAAACAAACGATGCCGGTGCTGCTACTATCCAGAGGCAAACGGGCAAAGGCCACGTGTTGCCCGGGGTCGCGGGCATCACCACCGTGGAACAGGGCCACGGGCGCAACCGTGGCTTCAGCTACATCAAATAGTACAGCCCACCCCTTCATTGCTGCCGACAGCGTGCCGACGATAGGCGTGATAATTTCGCGCGCACCTGCGCGCCGCTTGCGCCCTTGCGCCAGCCGGGTCAACGCAGGTCCAACGCGGTACTTTCGCGTTTCCTGATCCTGCTCAACAAAAGAGTTCGATTCGAGTTCGCACAAGTAACGATAGACTGTCGCCTTGTTTTGGCCAGTTGCACGAGAAAGCTCGGTCAGCCCGATTCCCGCTGCGTCCAAGGGGAAATGGTCTAGCATTTTCAGCGCGTTGGAAACGGTTCCCATGTCATCCTCCCTTGTGATTGCCGAGCTTTCAGTGGCTCGGATTGTCTTGAGTGTTGACAGAAACCTCCCGAGATCACAATAATTATCTGCACCAACGGTGACAATAATGAACCCTTAAGGAATCAACAATCACTACAGGGAGACCCCAAATGCTGAAGAAAACACTTGCTGCAAGCTTGCTTGCTGTTACTGCCATCGCACCTGGAGCAGCGCTGTCAGAATACCCTGAGAAACCAGTTGAATTCGTCGTGCCTTGGCCTCCCGGCGATCTTGAAGATGTACTCACACGTATGATCGCTGAGGATTTTCAGGCTGAGTACGGCGTGCCTGCAGCCGTTGTGAACAAGCCCGGCGGTGGTGGCGGCCCCTTCCCCGGCGCAGTTTCCGTCGCAGGAGCGGACCCCGATGGCTATACGATCGGTTCTTTCATTCTGGCGGTGCCAGTCATCGGTCCTCAACTGGGTATTCCAGAGTTGAACCCGAACCCGTTCGAGCCCCTGGGCGCGTTCCTGACCTACCCCTTCGTGATCGTCGCTGGAAAGGATGCCCCCTATGACGACATCGACGGTTTGGCTGCCTATGCGCAGGACAATGACTTAGCCCTAGGCCACTTCGGCGCACCGCTGGTACCTACGCAAGTCACCATGGCCTTGGCAAAATCCAAAGGCTTCAGCTGGAGCACAGACGCAGCCTTTGACATGCTCGACTGCAACTCGCTTGCCTCCGGCGACGTGGACGTGATGAATACAACTCTGCAGCTGGTTCTGCCGTGCAAGGACGAGATCAAGGTGCTGGCATCAATTGGCGGCGAGCGGATCAGCCTGACTCCGGATACTCCGACCGTGTCTGAGATCGCCCCCGCACTGGATATCGCCCTGTGGAATGGCCTCTTCGTTCACAAAGACACACCACAAGACGTGCGCGAAAAGATCATCGCTGTAGCGCAGAAAACCATGTCCTCAGAACGCGCGCAGGAGTTGTCCGCTCAAACCGGTGCCTTGGTCTATTGGCAGAACGCTGAAGAGGCCTCAGCGCAGGTTAAAAGGGATATCGCCACACTCGATGCCATTGGTCAGATGCTGGCTGAATAACGCCCGATCTCCCTAGAGCGGCTGCCGGCCTGTTCAGCGGCCGCTCTCAACTAGACAGGAGCTTCAGATGGTCCGCGCAAAAACCTTACAAGACCTTTTTAAGCGATACCGCCGCCCCGGCGACCTGGTTTTTGCCGTGGCATTCCTGACATTCAGCCTATTCTTGCTGGCCAATCTTGAGGCTCAAGCGAAATGGGGCAGCGGCAAACTGCTTGCACAACCAGCATTCTGGCCGCACCTCGCGGTTGGGTTGATGGTCGGGTTTTCAGCTTTGCACCTGATCGGCTCCCTCGTCTCCCCCAAACTCGACGGACGGTGGCTTGAGGTCGCCTTCTGGATCCGCTCAGCCGAATACGCAGGATGGTTCCTGGCCTATGTGCTGGTGGTGCCGCAGTTGGGATATCTACCATCAACGCTTGTGTTCACAATCACCTTGACGCTCAGGCTGGGATACCGCCGTCCAGCCATGATTGCCGCCGCCGCTGGTGTGGGACTGAGTGTCGTGGTCGTCTTCAAATCACTTCTGCAAGTCAAAGTGCCTGGCGGGCAGGCCTACGAGCTTCTGCCTGATACCTTGCGCACTTTTTTGCTGACTTACTTCTGAGAGACTCAAATGGAAGACTTCGTTTCCGGCCTAAACCTGTTGGCCCGCTGGGACGTTCTGATCGCCCTTCTGATCGGATCGTTGGGTGGTGTCGTCATCGGAGCAATCCCCGGCGTCGGCGCAGCGGTAGCAATTGCAATTCTGCTGCCCGCCACCTTCTCACTTGATCCGTTGGTCGGCTTGACGATCCTTTTGGGTATCTATGGCAGTTCAATGTATGGCGGGGCGCTACCTGCTATCCTAATCAACACTCCGGGCACCGCGGTCAATGCCCTGACGACATACGACGGCTATCCGATGACTAAGCGTGGCGAGGCACGCCGTGCCCTTGCATTGGCATATTCGGCTTCTTTTTTTGGGGGCATCTTTGCCATTCTCTGCCTCATCTTGCTGTCCCCTCTGTTGGCGCTGATCGCTCCGCATTTCGGGTCGCGCGAGATCTTCCTGGCCGCGCTACTGGGGATCATTTTGGTGGTTCTGGCCCACCGGGGGCAGGTCTTGGCCGCGGGTATGCTGGCCGGCTTCGGCATCCTGCTTCACACAATCGGACTGGAGCCTGTGAATTACACCCGCCGTTTCACATTCGACCAGACCTGGTTGGCAGGCGGGGTGGACCTAATCGTTGTCGTTCTGGGCTTGTTTGCCCTAAGTCAGGCCTTCCTGCTGTTAGCTGACAAGGACACCTCGCCCCATCCGCAGCCCGTAAAAGGCGCCATGCTGGGCAACATGAAAGAACTCTGGCTTTACCGCCGTGTCGCCTCGGTTGCCTCTGGCTTTGGTGTGCTGATGGGTATGATCCCGGGTGTTGGCGAATTCACAGCACAATTCCTATCCTATACCTATGCCCAAAAGACCTCAAAAACGCCCGAGGCATTTGGGAAGGGTGCTCCAGAAGGCCTGATCGCCTCAGAAGCCGCCAATAACGCTGTGCCGGGGGCTGCAATGATCCCCTTGCTGGCCCTGGGTATTCCAGGTGAGGCTCTCACGGCGATGATGCTTTCGGTCTTCTATGTCCATAACGTGATCCCAGGGCCGCAGCTGTTTCAGGAGCAAATGGACTTTGTCTACGCGCTCTACATGGCAATGCTGATCTTGAACGTTATCGTGATCATTTTCCTGCTGTTCTCGACCAATATCCTGACCAAAGTCATCCAGATCCCGACCCGGTTTCTGGGGCTGATTATTCTGACGCTTAGCTTCGTCGGCGTCTTCTCATTACGCAATTCTGTCGTGGACTGCGCCATCGCCAGCACCTTCGGGATTTTCGGCCTTGTGCTTAAACGCCTGAACTTGCCCATCGTGCCAATCATTCTTGGCATGGTTCTGGGGGGCATCATGGAGGCGAAACTTCGCACTTCAATGGTGCGGGTGAAGTCTCCGTGGGATTTTGTTGATCGCCCGATCGCTGCGTTCCT
This sequence comes from Ruegeria sp. AF8, assembly GCF_056541825.1. Taxonomy (NCBI): domain Bacteria; kingdom Pseudomonadati; phylum Pseudomonadota; class Alphaproteobacteria; order Rhodobacterales; family Roseobacteraceae; genus Ruegeria; species Ruegeria sp. AF8. Next base: position 30,541 of record NZ_JBQFYW010000022.1, read on the forward strand.
GGTGATCATGATCATTGTCGTGATCGGCCTGCACATCCGCACCCTGATGAAGGAGCATCGGGACCGGATTGCCGAGACGGAGCACGATCACGACATCCACACATCACAACAGGGGTAAGTCATGCTGGACCAGAACAAGATCGATACGCTTCGCGCCAAACCCGTTCCGCCGCGTGGGCATCTGATCGACGGGCAAATCTGTAGCAGCCTGACTGGTGAAGTCGCCGATGTGCTTTCACCGATTGATGGCGGTGTGTTGACGACCACGGCAGCAGGGACCGCACAGGATGCCGAACGCGCGGTTTCTGCCGCCCGCGCAGCTTTTGAAGATGGCCGTTGGTCTCGTATGGAGCCAGCCGGCCGCAAGAAGATCATGCACCGCTGGGCCGATTTGATTGAAGCTGAGGCGCTGGATTTGGCGGTTCTAGGAGTCCGCGATAACGGGACAGAGATCGCGATGGCTATCAAAGCCGAAGTCGGATCGGCAATAAACACGATCCGCTACTACGCGGAGGCAATTGACAAGGTATACGGCGAAATCGCCCCCACGGCCACCGATATACTTGGGCTGGTGCATCACGAACCTGTTGGCGTTGTCGCCGTCATTGTGCCTTGGAACTTCCCGCTGATGATCGGGACCTGGAAGCTGGGTCCGGCTATGGCAGCCGGCAATTCAGTAGTATTGAAACCGGCGGAAACGGCGTCCTTGTCGCTTTTGCGCATTGCAGAACTCGCTCTGGATGCAGGGGTGCCGCCTGGCGTTCTCAACGTTGTGACCGGAGCTGGCAGTGTGGTTGGCGAAGCCCTGTCGCTGTCAATGGATGTGGACATCATGGCCTTTACCGGGTCAGGCGGCGTGGGGCGCAGGTTGCTTGAAAATGCATCCCGCTCGAACATGAAACGCTGCTACCTTGAGCTGGGCGGTAAGTCTCCCAATATCGTTTTTGCCGATGCACCGGATTTGTCGCGAGCAGCCAAAGTCAGCGCGTCAGGCATCTTCCGCAACTCGGGCCAGGTCTGCGTTGCCGGATCCCGTCTGTTGGTCGAGCGATCCGTGCATGACGAATTCGTCGCGGAACTGGCAAAACAGGCGAGTGCAATGAAAACCGGCGATCCTCTGGACGTGAGTTCGGATGCTGGCGCGGTGAACAACCTGTCCCAGTTGCAGCAGAATTTGCGCTTTGTCGATACCGCACAAGCCGAGGGTGCAACACTCTACCAGGGTGGAAGCCGCATTTTGGAAAACACCGGCGGATACTATATGGAGCCGACTATTTTGACAGGAGTCAGTCCCACAGACAGTGTGGCGCAGCAGGAAGTCTTCGGCCCCGTTCTGGCCGTCACGCCATTTGATGACGAGGCTTCTGCTGTCGAGATCGCCAACAACACCGTCTATGGACTGGCAGCTGGTGTTTGGACTTCAAACCTTGGCCGCGCGCATCGCATGATCCGGGCTGTGCGGGCAGGGGTGGTTCATGTGAACACTTATGGCGGTCCCGATATCACGGTTCCATTGGGCGGTGTTAAACAATCCGGCAATGGTCACGATAAGTCGCTACATGCGCTCGAGAAGTTCCATGATCTCAAGACAGCGTGGATTCAGCTGTGAAACATGATCGCCAAATCGCCAGAGCCCCTCTCTCAACGCAGGATCAGACGATTTGCTTCGCTTTCATTCTGTGTGAAGGCTTCTGTCTGATGGATCTTGCCACCGCCATCAGCGCTCTTGGCGCGGCAAACCGGGTTGCAGGTACAGAGAAGTATTCCTGGACCATCGCCTCTTCGGGAGGACAATCTGTGTGCTGCTCGAACGGCACCGCCTATCCGGTTGATGTAAAATTAGATGATCTCCCGTTACATGCCCGGGCGTTCGTTTTTGCCTTTGACGACATAATGAGCCGCCATGCTCCCGAAATACTTGGCTGGCTGCGCAAGGCGGCCCGCCGGGGAAACATGATGGGGGCCTTTGGCACTGGCGCCGTGGTTCTGGCCAAAGCTGGTGTTTTGACGGGGCGAGAGTTTACACTTCACTGGAGCGCACGGCCTATTTTCAGCGAGCTTTTCCCACACTACCGCACTCAAGACACACTGTTTGCCAAAGATGGACGGTTCTTCACCTGTGCAGGCGGTCAATCTTCAGGTGATATGATGATTTCCATCCTGTCGGAGGATGTAGATCCTGCCTTTGGTGTGCGCGTGGCGGACTATCTTCTTGGTCCAGCTCCGCGCTCTGCCGGCACACCTCAGCGCCAGGCTGCCGCCAACCGCTATGGCACACGAAATCCTCACTTCCTGGCAATTATGGATGCGATTGCCGCCGACGAGGCAGGCGAGCTGACTATTGACGACTTGCTTAAGAAACACCGCATTTCGCGCCGCCAGCTCGAACGGCTGTTCAAACAATTCTGCAACACTACACCTGCACGCTTCCTTAAGGATGTGCGCCTTGATAGGGCTCGTGACCTATTGGATCAGACCAGCATGAGTGTGCTCGAAATTTCAACTGCCGTAGGCTTTGCCACAGTGTCGAATTTCTCGAAATTGTTTTCCCGGAAGTTTGGTTGTTCACCGTCGCGCTATCGCATGTAACTTACCCTGCAGCCCCGCCCGTCAATGCCACTTCGATCCTTGCAACTGCCTCGCGAAGTGGCGGCAGCAGCTCATCCATCCTCCCCGCATCCATGTTTGAATCCGGTACAGCGATGGCCACTGTACCGGTTGGATCTTCTCCGCCCGTAAAGAATGGCATCCCAACGGAGGCAACCCCTATCTCCAGCGCGTTCCGGCTTTCCGAATACCCATTTGCTCGTGTCTGCTCCAGCTTCTCGAGAAGTTCCGACTTTGAGGTTAGGGTGAAGTCGCTCTCTTTCGTGCGCTTCATGCCCAGAATGCGCTTGCGCGTCGCTTCGCTCGCAAATGCAGTGAAGGCAATGCCCGAGGCGGTGGCGTGATACAAAAGCACCTGTGATCGAATGATGTTGATGCAGTTGCCTTTGTTGGGAAGTTTGTAGCCAATGGTTACCATCCCGGTTGCCCCTGGAATTGCAACGTGCGCGGTGTCGTTTACTTCCAATGCCAGCCAATCCGCCACTTCCTGCGCCGCACGCTCCATTGTAACGGTGTCTTCGCGGATCCGCGCCAGCCTCAAAAAACCATGACCCAGTCTGTATTTGCGTGTTTCGGCAACTTGTTCGACAAACCCGTGTTTGGAGAGCGCCAAGAGCAACCGGCGGGTTGCAGCCTTGTCGAGCCCAGCCATCTGCGACAACTCAGTCAATCCGACTTCCTGGTGTTCCAGCGAGAACTGATCGAGCACAGTCAGTGCTTTGTCCACGGTCTTCATTCGGGCCTCTTGAATGGGCTGTTGGTGTCCGCGCCATGTGTCGCATCTTCACCGTCAGGTGACAATAGTGAACCGGAACCGCACCAAAACTAGAAATGAATTCGGAGACGGCTCCAAGGCCCTGGTTTCTAAAAAATGGGAACGGCAGCTTCCTAAGTCGCGGCATGGATCTGAAGCGAAAGTCTGCTTTCCGCTCGACCTCCCGACGCCCGCGCAGACGCAGCGAAAACAAAGCAGGTGCAGCGAACGGCAGGAACGTCCGCGACCTGTAAATTCCCACCTTAAAGAATGCTGCGCGGTGCGCGAACGGCCGGAACGGCCGCTGCACCGCAACATGAGAATTTGCGCGCGTGCAGAAAAATCTTAGCTGCGAGCGCATGCAGCGAAAAATCACAAGAACCAAGTTGGGCTCAATACCGTCATTTGCTGCATACTGAGCGTATGGCCGCTTTTAATAGGGATCATTTGCCGCTGAGCCTATTATCGCGGCTTATGTCAAATCTGGAGAAGTTCGTTGGATGAGGCCAAAGTCAGCGATTCTTATACCTGAGATTAAGTTCGACCTGCGATGGTTGCCCGGTATTTTAAATGAGGATTTGACATGAAAAAACTTGCAACCATCGACCTGCCCAGGACAAACGCCAACGCCTTTGAAGTGCTGGCGCGCTGTCAGACCGCTGCCGAAAGCGCCGGAGTCGAGCAAGCCAGAATTCAGACTTTTCTGGAGGACGCCGTTCAGGGTGACTTTGAGCATCTGTTGCGTGTGGTGAATTCCTACTTCGAAGTCTCTAGCGCCGGGACTTGATTAGAGAGGGCCTGGTATGCCACCGGGCCCCTAACTCAAAATACTCTCAGTCACCGGTAAGCCTGCCTAGCAGGCTGGCGGCTCATTTTGTGTTCGAGAATCTGGTCATCGCCCACGAAAAAACGGTGCGAGTTTCCGACAGTTTTCGGAAATCGAATGTTTCTGCCGATGATGTCTTGAAGGACGGTGCGCGCAGTATCACTATTAGACTAAACGTCCTTAAACTAAGACTTGTTCCTTGTTTTCACTCCCAGATTGGCTGCGCTCCAAGCCAAAGCAACTCACCGAAGCAAATCAAAAGCCCGCAAGCGAGCTTGATGCCGAACCGGTTGCGAAGGTCGGCACCAATATCGACCGGCCGGTCATCAATCTTTATCGACCCCATATCACCTCTGGGGATTGTCTGATTGTCACCGGGTATCAGGATTTCTTGTCTTCACTGTCGATTTTGATGAAGGAATTGCCCGAGCTGAGGGATCCGGAAAGTGACAGCGACATCCGGATCCGAATATCGTTCGGGATCGATACGGCGAACACCAAACGTCTAACCAACCCCAAACCGGTCACCGAAGAAATGAAACTCTACTGGCTGGCGCGCTCCGGGCTTCAAGTGGAGGAGGATCACGATCTCATCGCAGTGCTGGCAAAACACGCCATCAAAACCGGGAAAATAGATTTGCGTGTTTTCGATCCAGAGCTCGCCAAACGCAAGTTGGGGATATCTGGGGATCGACGGCTACACTCAAAAATCGTCTGCTCACCAAAAGGTGCCGTCGCCGGGTCCGCAAACTTTTCCTACTCAGGGCTCTACAAAAACATCGAGTATGCCGATGACCTGGATGCGGGCACTCATGAACTTCAGGTCGAACGCACAGAAGCCGCTGAGCAGGCTTGGGATGTGTCTGTCGATTGGAATACCGAAGCGCTGGAGATACTCGAAAAGCTTATCAAACCGGTGACCGCTGAAGACGCGATGGCGCGAACTATCTCGGAGCAAAAGGGGTTCGAACCCTGGCTCACCGGAGACCGAAAAGATATCACGAGCCACACGCTGTTTGGGTATCAACAGGAGCTGACCTATGAGGCGTGTTCCATCGTCTATGACCATGGGATCGCCTTCGTAGAAGCGCCAACCGGTTCGGGAAAGACAGAGATCGGCTGTCACCTGGCTGAAGCATTGTCAGAAACATTCTCAGAAGTCGTGCCCCGCTCCCCGGTCCATGGCGTTGCGCGAAAAAATGCAGCTGTAATTGCCCCGCCCAAAGTTATTCCCAGTTGGCGCAAATACTCGACAAACTCGCTCCAACCTGTCGCAAACAGCAAACTTGCCAAACAACACCTCCGCGGCGCTGGCGATGAAGAAAAATCTGGGCTCAGGCTCGATCAGTTTGGCATTCTGATAATCGATGAAAGCCACACTGTGACACCGGGCTTTGAACAAGCATCTCAAATGGCCTCAGCCATCGAACTTGCCCCGCCAAGCTGGAACGTCTGTCTGTCGGCGACTCTGCTCGGGAACCGCGATGTCGACTGGTTGACCCATATGCAGGAAAAGCGAGCGTCCATTTTCATGACTCCGCATTTCATTCAGGCCATGGGTGAATTGTTCGAGCGCGAAACCCAAGTTCCTAAGGATATCTTCAACCAGGATGCGCAACTGGCCGTCCTGTCAGAACCTGACACGACGCTCACGCGAGAGGCTCGCAACGCACTCGCTCAGTTGGTTTCGCCGTTTTTGACACGCAGACAACGGAAATGCATTGGCGAGGACGAAGATCCGACCAAGCACAGTTACCCAAGACTAGAAAACCACGGGCGCCCGAAGAAACTTAAGGTGACAAAGCCTCAGCAAACGCGCCTGGATGAGATTGTTGCTCTCTGCAAAGAACTTGCGCCTGGCGGTAGGGTGACCGCAGTCGAGAAAAGCCGCTTCGGACACGTCAGCACGCAACAAAGCACGCAGGATCAGCTCTACATCCGAAACCTTTTGAACATTCTGCGCGTAAGTGCTGCCCAAGCCCATTGGGAGATGTCTCATGGAGCTATTGGCAAATCGCTTCGCGACTTCGAGCGTGGTCGAAAATCGAAGAAAAAGGTATCCCACCGCGACCAGTCCGACATGTTCGTGGCACTGGGAATAGAAGCGCCTGAACCCACAAAGAAATGCGACGCTCTAAACCAAAAACTGGGTCTCAGTGTTCTCAAGGAGCTTGATGAGAAGCGGTATGAGGCGTGCCTGAGAATACAAAACGAAAAAGACAGGGTCGTCTTTCTCGCAGAACGGACGGACACACTCGAGATTTTTGCAGAAGCGCTGTCGCGCAGAGGCCACCACACCAACTATGTCGTGGGAAACCAAACCAAGGGTGAAGATCGCGCCGTGAAGGCGATCTTTGGAGATGGCCCCGACAGTTTCAAGCGTATCAAACAGGGCAAGTCCGTGGAGTCTTACTTCCGACCTGGAGGAAAGAACGAACCAAAAGGATCTGCATCGGTTTTTCTGACTTACAAGATGGCTGAAGGCATCAACCTTCAGTCGTCAGACACGCTGGTGTTGCTTGGTCTGACCTCGAACCTGAAAGAGCTCATCCAAGGTCTGGGTAGGATCGACAGGATCGATAGTGAGTTCGGGGTCGTCAATTACCACCTTGTTGATGTGCCAGTAGGTCAGTTTGCATCCGACGAAAAAATCGCCCAGCGCATAGAGAACTACAAAACTTTAGCTGGGGAGGCGCTACTCGACGCCGTCTTAGAAGAAAGCACCGAAGACGCAGAACTGATCCTCGATAGTGTTGTTGAATATCTGCGATCCCCGCGGCGGCTTCGCGACAATAACTTTCACGACGTGCTGGAGCGCACCAAGCAAACAATCCCCGAAAACCGCTACAAACTCATCGACAAGGCCAAAATCCGGGGCACCTGGGGCGCCGAGTTGGCGCTCCTATCGGCCCGTGAGAAATTCACGGCCCTGCATCTCAAGGGACTTGGCAAGAGCAATAGCTTCTTTCCGCCTCGCCTGCTGCTTCTAAAGGATACTGCGCCAGGCCTGATATTGGAACGCGACCAGCTGGCCTGTGTCCAAACTCTGGAGACTGCATACGAACGGACCAGAAGCCTTGGCATGGAACACGCCCACATGTCACTGGAAGATCTCTCTGAAGCGCTAGAGACGATTTCAGAGCAGATCGGCAAGCTGACCGAGTGGGACTTACGCCCGGCGCGCGTTGAGAGCCTCATGAAAGCCTGCGCCGAGTTCATGGGACGCAAAGGTGGTGTCGAACTAAGTGATCAAGAGTGGTTTGGGCATCTGTCACTGCCGGCCGTGGAAATGGTGTGCGAGGCGTGGAGCCGTGAGCTTGATCCCTTCTGGGAACAAGCAAAACACGAGGTGCGTGACAGCTTCGCCTATGAGGATCTTCCCAAGGGGTACATCGCGCTTCAGGTTATCCTGGAAAAGCTCGAAAGCGATCATCAGGCGTCCGCTGAGATCCATGAAATGATGGTCCGGGTCATCGAGGAAGCTGAGCAGGTTTCACGCAACCACGAACATGCAATTGGACAGCGCATTTCAGTGGTGTTCTTTTCGGATGGTACAGGCGAGCATTAGGCAGCTTCAGACAGCAGCGAAACGTAAACAAACCCGTCTTGCTCGTCTAGAGGCAAAATCATGGTTCGCATCATGTGAACTGACCTGCTCCCCGAAACTTCCCTCGTTCTGATGTAGAGTTTGCTCAACCTTTCGAAGGAGCAAACGAATGCGAAAGAGCCGTTTCACCGAGGCGCAGATTATCGGGATGATCAAAGAACAGGAAGCCGGAATGCCGACGGCGGAGGTGTGCCGCAAGCACGGCCTCAGCCAGGGTACGTTCTACAAATACAAATCGAAGTATGGCGGCATGGAGGTGTCGGATGTCGCCAAGCTGCGGTCGCTGGAAGACGAGAACGCCAGGCTCAAACGCCTGCTGGCCGATACGATGCTGGACAATGCTGTTCTGAAGGATCTTTTGGGAAAGAACTGACGACGCCAACCGAGCGGCGGGGTGCGGCGCTCAGGGCGATGCGGGATCATGACATCTCGCAACGCCGAGCGTGCAGGCTCGTTGGTGTCGATCCCAAAACTGTCAGGCGTGAACGCCCGCCCGACAATCCTGAGATCAGGAAGGAGATGAAGGCCGTCGCTGCCAAGCGGCGCAGGTTCGGCTATCGGCGGATCGGCGTGATGCTGGAACGCAAGGGGATGATCATGAACCACAAGAAACTCTACCGGCTCTACACGGATGAGAAGCTGGGCGTCAGGCGGCGAAGGGGCCGCAAACGGGCCCGTGGCTTGCGGACACCGATGCCGGAGGCGCTGAGGCCGGGCGAACGCTGGTCGCTCGACTTCCTGTCCGACACGTTCGGGGCATCGCGCCGGTTCCGCATTCTGGCCGTAAACGATGATTGCTGCCGTGAGAACCTGTGCCTGATGGCCGATACCAGCATCTCGGGCGCACGGGTGGCACGGGAGTTGGACGCGCTGGTGCGCATCTATGGCAAGCCCGCCAGTATCGTCAGTGATAACGGCACCGAGTTCACCAGTCGGGCGATCCTGAAATGGGCGAACGAAAACGGCGTGGACTGGCATTACATCGACCCGGGCAAGCCGCAGCAGAACGCCTTCATCGAGTCATTCAATGGCAGCCTCCGGGACGAGTTGCTGAACGAGGAGATGTTCGACAGCTTGGAAGATGCGCGGCGAAAGCTGGCCCTCTGGCGCTACGACTACAACAACGTCAGACCGCACTCGTCGCTCGGAAACCAAACACCCGCAGAAGCGCGCCGGACGCTTGAGCAAAATGAGGGCTCCGCGCCCGGCGCGCTTGCCCAAACCAAAACCGAAGAATATGAAAACCAGACCCGCAGACTCTCGTTATGAACGAGGGAGCCTCGGGGGGCAGGTCAGTGGCGGCAAGGTTTGGCGTCCTGAGGCGAAGGCCGTCGAGACCGACTAACCACCCGTAAAATCTACGTCCGCTCTGGGCTGCGATCTGTCGCCGACGTGGTATGCAGAAGCTTACCCAGAAATGGCGCGGATCAACTTTCTGAGCACCTCTTCCAGCCCGGGTTTGGAAATACGCACTTCTTTTCTTCTGGAAATGGCTGGAAGTGTAACCCTTAACGTGCCTACATCATCAAAGCGTAGTTGCCGACTTTTTAAAGATCCATTCTCCAAAAAGTCTATGAGGACACTCAATTCGTTTTCCACCAAAACATCGCCGAGTTTTCCAATCGGGTTGGTAGTACACTGGCTCTCTGCGGGTTTAAACTGTTCGCCGAACATGGACGCAGATAGCAATGGCAGATTGGATATCTTGCGGAAATTGTTGTTTTGGTTCAGCAAGTTTTTCACTCGACTCTGGAGCAACTGAATCTTATATCGAACCTGATTGTCATTGATTGCCCCGAGTTCATCATTGCTCAGAAATGCCACACTCGTGCTGGGCGGATGACTCACATTAGGTTGAGCTGATTTTCGTCCTGAAGAATCTTCTATGATCCTTTGAATCTCAGCGTATTTCTCGACAATTCGACGCTGAGGTCGATATGTTCTTTTGCCAGTCGTCGCATCTATCTTAGAATTTGAAAAACTAGCCGCTGAAATTGCTAGCCCCGAATTCGTAGCAAGCCAACTTCTGACGCTTTTTGCAGTGACGACACCACCAGCTTCCAACAAAGAATTGCACGCCTTGTCTATTAGATAAAGTCTGTCAGCGAGGTCTGCACGGGCGTCTTTAGCAAGTGCCTCAGTGAAATTCTGAGCTTGCATTAGCATTTGATTTTTCAATTGCTTTCCCATTATTTCCTCCGGAGTAAGGCAGGCGACGCGCCTGTTAAAAAATACGCATAGAATAACCTGGCTTTACTGGTTGATTTTTCTCTTGCGGTTGCTGCGTTACAAAGAGCGACCTTCCTAGATTCATGAATTTGACCTTGCTAGTGCGGATGCCAAAGGCAGGTATCAAAGGACGCGGGCCTTGCAACTTCACACGTGGGTAGCGAGCTGGACGATGTGATGCTTGATGTTTTCGGTCCCTCATTCAGTCTGAATGGTCCTCGATGCTTAAGGTGGCCTTTTCGATTTCGACTTGAAAATCTCGGTGCTCAAATCCAAGTTCTTGGAGAGTTTGCGCGCCGCTGATAAGTAGTTCTGTTTCGCAGGCTCCTACTTTGCGCAGGAGCCACTCGCTCGCGGCATCTGCTGCGCGCTTTTTTTGCTCCTTCGTCAATGTCATCATCGACAAGGGAGTTAGGGAGTTGTGATACAATATCGCGTCTATGTACCTTTCCCTTTCAAGCTCGAAACCTTCATCCTTAAGGATTGGGTAAATTCTGCTACCTTGCAGAACAGAGTCGATGAGTTCGAACCTGGTCCCCTCCCTGTATTCACCAAACCTGAATGGAGTTTCTGACACGAGTATTGGAAGGTCTTGATCGTCTGTTGAAGACTGAAGCTTCTTGATGCCTTCAATTAGCCTGTCAGCCGCATGCATAGTGTTGAGTATGAAATCCAGGTTTTCTGCATCCCTTTCCACAGAAGATTCAAGCTGTGAAATGGCTCTGTTCAACTCCAAAGGTACAGCGGCTATTCCTTTTGACTTACAAATTCTGGCACGCTCGGTTTCCAAAGAATCTAGGTGCTCAGAGTCGTCATTGTGTTTTTGGCTCAAAGATTGGGAATCGGCCGATAACTTCTGCTGGTGCAGGACAAGTGGCACAAGCCATGGTTCTCCAGTTATGAAGTGTCGACACCTTAGACAGTTTTTTGCACCACCTGGAACGGCTTCGGTTCTGCCGCTACCTAAATCAATTCCGTCATCACACCTTGACCCGGCAAACGGGCAGATACCAAGACCTGTGTCATGAAACAACTCGGTCTGTATTTTTCCTTCTGCCACCTTTTCTAAAGTGTAGTTTTCGTTCGCTACCGCCAATTGGCTGGCCTGCTGAAAGTTCATCTCCCGCAGGTGTCGAACAAATTCTTTAGAAGCATTGGCTTCAATTCTTAAACGTGCTTCGTCCAGCAAATCGGTTACGTGAGAGCTCGTGTACTTCAGGTAGTATATCGTCATCAGTATCGAGGCGTGACCTGCGACCAGCTTCGAGAGAATTTCAATAGGCACACCAGCTTCTGCGAAAGCGGTAAGCCCAGAAACCCTCAATCCGTGTACAGGGTAAAATGTAGTCGCCGGCCCTCCCGAAGTATTTCGGGATCTAATTATAATCGTTTCGTCACCTCGATCTCTTAGACGCTTCTCTAACTCGTCCATTAGAAGGCGCCAGAAGCTATAGATACGGTTGTCGGTGGGCGGGGAAACACGATTTTCGGCCCCATTCATGTCACGAAACAAGTAAAACCGATCCGGAATTTGTTCGACGACCATTTGCGGCGGAGCATCCGCCCCCATAGAAGACATAACGTCGGAGTAGGGTGTTGGGACGGGCAGTGGATTGTGTTTTTCCTGCCAACGCCGAAGCTCATCGAATATTTTGATCATCGGCGTGTATTTCCATGGGACGTAGTATCCCGACATTTCGCCAAAGCCATGCTGCCTATCTGAAGTTTTGTTCGTTGAAACGTAGAAGCAGAAATCATTGTACTTCGAATTGAGAATCCCGCGGGCTTTCCGCTTCGCGGTAATGTCGTTTTCCCAGTAGTTTGCACCGGCTGAACGGTTTTTCACCCAAGTGCCGGACTGGACGTTGTAACGAAGTGCATCACCTTCGCCGGAATCCAGGCACTTTACTTGTATCTTTCGCCAAGGCAGTTCGGTCATAGTATAGATTAAGTACGCGACGACGGGGTTCCAAACCTGCTTAGCGTTGCCGTTCACGTTGATTGTGACATAGTCTGCTTGCTGTGATTTTGGCCATGCCCAGTTGTCTTCAGTAAGTATCTGTTGAACTATTCTGACGAGCCGCCTGGGTAGGAACGCAGATGTAGTCTGTGTGGGTTTGCCCGCAGAAACTGCCTTCGCCCGGTTTTCAAATTGCTTTTTTTCTAAGTTCGTCAACAAGGCATGGCCGTAACTTATCCGGTCTTCCCCTTCGACAACGACCATGTTTTCTTCGATGAACCAGTCCACCATGTCTGTCATGTAGTTAACTATTGGAACCATTTTGCCCATCAGGGTTCCACCGCCGCATTTGATTACATGATCGACCCAACTAGGCGAGGTGCGAGGGGAAGACAAAAACACTTCTGGATCGCTTCGCACGTCGTCAGGGTAGAAATCCAACCAACAAGCAAAGTTCAAAAACGCGTTGTTGCTGTACTTAGTGGTCTTGGCCAGTCTTGGACCCGAACGATACTCAGTGAGAATCTCCACCCATTTTACTAAGTTCGGCGGAGGGTTGGTTATACATTCAATTGATTTGCCAGTATTGCGCCCGACCGCCGCGCGGCGTTTCACTTTTACTGGCTTGTCGTAGCCGTAGCTCGTCGGAAAGTTGGCGTTTAGGTATTCAGCTAATTTAGAGAACCCTCGCTTGTGCTGCTCGTTGAAATTGAGAGTAGACTTCCACTGGGTGTCGGGGTTTTTGAACTGAAGAACAAAATTTGTCCAAAACTCTTCTGAGATGCCAGAAATGGAAGAAAGCGTGGTGGAGAAATACAAAGAATGCAAAATACGGCGTACGTATGGGTGAGTGCTTCTCGGAAGGTCGGTTTGGTGTAAATAGGAGTTAACTCTATCAAAGTCTGCCGGAAATACATCGACGGTATCCGCGAAAATCTTAGATGCTTGTGCATTTTTGCGTGCAACGTCAAAGGCAAATCTGAGTGGAAATAAAATGCTACCATTGCCGGCGATACTTAGTATTTCTGCGACCAGGGATGGGTCTGCGGCGGTTTCGAATTGTTTTGTCAGTGCTACAATCTTGCCAACAGTAGCGCCATCGAGTTTCCCATGTTGCAAGCAACAAAAATTGCCGATTGAACCGTTGATAAGACACCCATTGATTTCGATTGCCGCCATCTACCGACGCTCCTTCAATTAACAATTGACTAGTAGCCGTTTCAATTTGGGTTTGGGCTAAGTGCTTGAAACTCTGTTTTGGCTTTGCTGAGAGCAGCATTCACCATTTCCCATTCGGGCTCGGTGTAAACTCGCTGGCTTTCGATATGACGGTGGTGCATTGCCTTCTTGATCGCCTGCGGAACAATGCCCGCGTTCACAAGCGTTTGGGCATATGCATGTCTTAGTGCGTGGGGAGTCGTGCCAAGTTTTTTGCCTCGTGGAATGGGTTCCACGAACCTTGCTTCAATACGTCTTAAGGCACGCTCCCAAGCTCGTTCGAAAGCTGAGTATGAATAGGGATTTCCAATACACGACTGTCCCGAGGAGTGATCTTCTCCTTTGGCGACAAACAGAAATGGGTGCGGACATTCACCTCTAGCAACCCGCATGCCAACGAGTCTGCGCCGATAGTCCAAGTAGGCGTTGTAGTAGGAAGAAAACAGTTCTTCGAGTGAGGTATGGAAAAAGAATGCTTCAGTCTGGTTCGTGCTTGGATCTAAGTCCAAATTTTTCCAGTATGCTCGCAGTGATTTCTCAGCGGCTTCTTTTCGCGGCGGTAATCCCAACCTATCGAGGAACTGGCGCCTAGTTCCTGTCTCACCAACAAGGAAGGTTTCTGCTTGGTCAGGATGGCGCAGCATAGGAACGCAGCGCTCTTCTTCACCAAAGGTAAGATAAACCACGTCGTTGAACCAAAGTTGCAATGGTTCGGACAACCTTAGGCCTGCACCCATTAGTAGTAGAAAGATCATTTTTGCCGTAACGTCTTCGCGGTCGAAGAGGTTTTCGGCAGACTCGTTCTTTACAAATCCAACTTCCAGCAATCTGACGATTAGCTGGGGGTTCATTCGTTTTACAGTTCTTTGCCCAGAAGCAAGTTTTTCGAGCCCCAGTGACTCCCTCGATAATCTGCGCAGTTTCGCTGCTTCCTTGTCATCGTTTTTTAGATGTCTCAGAAAGCACTTTTCGTGCCGCCTTCTGGCGCCGACCAGAAATCGAACCAACTCGCCGTCATTACGAGGCTTGGAAGAAAAAGAACGTGCCAATTGCTTGAGGGGGTGGTCATCTCTTAGGTCACTTAAATTGTGTAGGATTCCGTCGACAAAATGATCTAAGTGTCGAGCTAGCTCACAAACGACCTTGGGTGACATCGGCGCCCAAAATAAACCCGTCTTGTCGACACCGTCTTTGTTGATTGTCCCTCTCTGGACCGCCCGAATGAATGCCTTGCACGCGGCTGAGTGCACGTTTCGTACGCTATTACTATCGTTGAACTCATAGACAGAGCAAAAGTCGAAGAAGAGACCGATTGCTCTTGCAGATCGACGCTTCCACCCAAGGCTCTTGTCCTGGTTGTCTGCAAAGTAATCTAGGAGCGGTTGGAACACTCTTGGGTTTGTCTCATCAAAAAGCCAAAGAACGGGCGTGATTGGGTGAGATTTGTTCTCTGGTTTGTGGATCAGCACCGCGTGGTGCCTGCCTGAGATCTGATCAATGTTTTTCAATTCACTTACCCTGCCAGTTTGACTTTCAGCTCAATAGGATTTCTCCAACTAGCCGAGCACAGGCGTTAATTTCTGCCAACGTATTGTTTTTTATTAATAATAAAGGATAGATTTGAAAAATTGTCGCCGATTTTCCATTTTTCAAGAATAGATAGAAGAACTATCCTTGTGTCCGCTACTACCTCCCAAAATCGAATTTGGTTCGATGAGGTTGATGATTCGTTTGAAGAGCTTTCGCCGGTTTGCCCATTGTCTTGCGGTGCCGTTCCCTTCGAGTGGTATACAAAGATGAGTTTGCGAGTACGGGTCCAAGTATTCAGAGAAGAAACTAGGTCTGGGTGCACTGGGCAATATGGGAGCAGGCTCACTTTGCACGCAGGTCGCACCCGGCCTGCTTCGCTTGAGCTACGCGGGGCTCCGCTCAGCAGGCCTACAATCGAATGTTGCTTCACTGGTTCT
The DNA here is from genome assembly GCF_056541825.1 of Ruegeria sp. AF8. Lineage (NCBI taxonomy): Bacteria > Pseudomonadati > Pseudomonadota > Alphaproteobacteria > Rhodobacterales > Roseobacteraceae > Ruegeria > Ruegeria sp. AF8. The sequence continues at coordinate 45,709 of NZ_JBQFYW010000022.1, forward strand.
ATGACTTCGAAAAGAAGTTCTGAAATTGGTGATGTGGTAAAGGGGGTGGATTCCAAAAAATAGTCGCGAAAATTTTGGTTCAGAAGTGGAAAAATCAAAGTAATGGTGGGAAGTGGTGAGTTCCTTTAGGGGGTAAATTGAGCACCTGACTTCTAATCAGGATGTTGGGGGTTCGAGTCCTCCCCGGGTCGCCAGAATATCTCTATTAAATCAACGACCTATGTGAGGTTTGCGCATTGGAATCGTATTCCAGGCACGCGCGCCCGGTGATTCCGGTCCAATCGTCGTTCATGATGCGTTACCTTGAACTGCTGAGCAGCTTCTCGCGTTCTCTGCGTCGCCGCCTGGTATTCAGGAGACCAATGAACGGGCAACATGATGCGCCCCCGGCTTGACCACCTCGCAAAATCGCTACGCGTGACTGCACGACGCGACATTCGCCTCAACGGACCCAAGAAAGAGCTAATAGTCGGAGACCTGGCGGGCGCAGACTTTGTCGACCGCTTGGCAGTAGGCTGCGACGCGGTGTTGCACTTGGGCGGCGTATTGGTCGAGCAACCTTTTGAGCCGGTTTTGCAGGGTAATATCATCGGCATCTACAGCCTGTACGATGCTGCTCAAAGGGCGGGCCAGCCGAGCGCGTCGCGCCGTGCTGCTCCGCTCGATTGCCGGCGAGCTCGAGGCAATCGTCATCCCCCAAACGGAGCGAGCCGTATTTCGAGAACATCAGGAAAAAGCAGAGCAGCATGATCCCGGCCACGACCGAGATGTAATACCATCTCAGGCCGCTCTCCAGTCAGGACCGGATCGACGGGTAGGTACCGCCAGCAAAATCCACGTTCAGGATCGTGAAAATCACGAAAGCGGCGATCATCGCCTTTGAAGCCATGCCCATTCCGGGGTGCAGGCCGGTAAAGAAACCTGACTTGGCCACCAGATGGGCATTGGGGTTTTCGTCGGACATATGGGTCCGCCTTCATTGACGAAATGAAGGCGGATTCTCCAGACCCCCCCATTGCAGCCCGACCTATTCGGGTAGGTACTTTTCGGACCAGCTGGTGCCCGCTGCGCCGCGCGCAATCATCTGTTCGACCTGCTCTTTGTCGTATCCGATTCTCGTCAGAATGCTGGCCGTATGCGCTCCGTATTTGGGCATTGGTCCGGGAATGGTGATCCGGCCCGTTGTCGGCCGCACCGCGTTCGGCGCAACCAGATCGCACCACCGTCCCATAGGGTGCTGATCGTGGCGGATGACGCGGAACGTATCATTGGCAATGTCGATGTCGCCCGCGCTTTCCAATTGCAGAGCCTTGTCACGGGTTTCAAGCAGCGAAGCCAATGGGACCACCGTACTTGCCCCAGTAAAGGTCTGTTGCCAGTACGAAAGCGGTTTGAGCTTGAAATGCTCAGCCAGTGCATCGTGCAGGTCCTCTGTGTCCATGTCAGCAAGGTCGGAGAGTTCAGGAATACCAGCCAACACCGCCCGCCCTTCGGTCGGGGCAGCGAAGAACATCCACTGATCTTCGGCCTGATAGCAGTGATAGAACGGGCCCCAGCCCAATGCCTTTCGCCCCGAAGGTTCGTCAAAAGGCGCGCGGCCGTCGAAATCATACATGAACTGCGCCTGAATGAGGTTGCCAGCCCCCGCCAGTGATGCCCGCGCGATACCACCCTGCCCTGTTTCGCGCAACCGCAGCAGCGCCCCGCCAAGGGCAACACAGGCACAGAACCCGGTCAAAACGTCGATAGTGCCGAAATGCGCGTGTTCTTCGGGTGTTTCCATGCCGCCGCCGAACCGCACCATGACCCCGGTCGCGGCCTGTGCCAGGTCGTCATAGCCCAGATGATCGGATTTCGGCCCGCGCATCGGCCCGCCAAAGGCATCCAGTTGCACCAGAATGAGCCGCGGGTTGATCGCAGCCAGACGATCCGGCGCAAGGCCCAGCTTGTCGCGCTGTTCATCGGTGGCGTTCATGGTGATGACGTCGGCCTGCGCGATGAGTTTGGCCAGCGCCTCCTGCCCTTCTTCGCTGCGCAGATTCAGCAGGATGCTTTCCTTGCCGCGCTGCGCATGGATGCCGAAGACAACCGTGTTCCACGGGTCAACCGACGGCTCGACCGGCTGGACCAAGGTCACCTCTGCCCCAAATCGGGCCAGCGTCGAGCCAATAGTTGGGCCTGCGATCACATTGGTCAGGTCCAGAACCTTCAGCCCGTCCAGCCAGCTGCCGGTGCCGGCATTCCCACCGCTGCGCGGACTGTCGGCCAGTAGCGTCGCAAGATCTGCCGCGACCGGACCGGTTTTCACCGCTGCCTCGGCGTCCCCCGACAGCCAGGCTACGTTGCCCATTTGGCGCATCTCGCCGTGGCGCGCGTCCTCGACCCGCAGCACCAGACCCGAGGCCAGCGCATGGCGGTCGGCCAGCCATTCCTTGCTGAACCGCTGCGACGTGGCCGGGGCCTTGGCGGTGCCGAACAATTCCTCCCATTCATGGGCGGGACGGGTCAGAAACGCCTCTTTCATGGCCGCAGACACCCGCGCCCGGTCCGATGGCCCCACGGGATAATTGCGCATCGACCATTCGGCAGGCCAATCCTGCGTATCCAGATAGGCCGAGAAATCCGGCAACTTATCCGCCAGTCCCTTGAGGCCCAGGGTTTCCAGAACGCGGCGCGGATGCGTGGCGACCGATCCAGACACCACATAAAAGCCGCGCCCGTCAGCGCAGGTATAGGTTCGGTAGAACGGGTCAAGGAATTCTGAAAGCTCGTGGAATTCCAGATTCATCGGCAGGCCTTCGGCGGCGCGCCGGTCCAGTTCCACCTCGCGCGGGGATTTATAGCGTTCGGGGTAATCCTCGATCTGCTCGCAATTGTAGATCAGACCCTCCAGCAGGGCCGAGGCCAGAGGCACCTCAATATGGTCGCCACCGTTGCGGTCCCGCGCGTTCAGGGCGAAAAGCACCGCCATCGCCCCGAAACTGGCACCATAGGCCGAGGCCAGGGTCAGCGGGGTAAAGGACGGGTTGATCCCCATCAGCCGCCGGTTCAACCCCATATCGGTGAATTGCCCGGTATAGGCGGCAATCACCGCCTCCCATGCGGGCAGATCAGCAAGCGTGGGATCGGTCGAGGCAAAGCCGGGCATCGACAGATAGATCAGTTGGTCATTCACAGCCCGCAGGGCATCGGCCCCCAGCCCCAAACGGTCCATTACGCCGGGGCGGAAATTCTCAAGAACCACATCGGCGCGTTTTGCCAGTTCAAGGGCGGTCTCACGGCCCTCATCCGACTTGAGGTCCAGCGTCAGCACCTTTTTGCCGCGCGAGATCATGTCAAAGGCCGGATCATCGAAGGCGGGGCCACCGGGTGGGTCGACGCGGATCACCTCGGCCCCCATATCGGCCAGCATCATGCCAACCAGCGGCGCGGCAAGGTATTGCCCGAAATCAAGGACGCGGATGTGGGAAAGAGGACGTTCAGACATGTCAGACCTGCGCTAATTTTTTCGTATGGGCGTTTCGTTCTCGTGGAACCTACGCACGAACATAGAAAATGGACACTGGTCTAAACCTGATGCGCTCCCTAATGTTTTGTTATGGAAAGACTGATACGACCCATCTCCGGCTCGCTGAATGCCTTGCTGGTCCTTGAAGTGGCGGTTCGCCATTCCAGCCTGTCGCGCGCGGCAGAGGAACTGGGGCTGAGCCAGCCTGCGGTTTCGCGCCACATCACGACGCTGGAAGACCGGCTTGGCCAGCCCCTGTTCGAGCGTAACAACAACCAGATCACCCCGACGGCGAACGCGGCACGACTGGCCGATGCCATTGCGCTGGGGTTCGGGCATGTGGATCAGATCTGGGCCGAAATTCTGACCCCCCGCGACCGGAAAGAGGTTACTCTGGCTTGCACGTTCGGCTTTGCCGATCAGTGGCTGATGCCGCGGTTTTCTGATCTGCGGCACCATCTGGGCGACGGGCGCGTTCGAGTGGTGACGACCGATCAGTTGGGGGATATTGACCTCAGCCGGCTGGATGCCGCGGTGGTATGGGACCCGTCGCGCCAGCCGGACCGCCCCTGCTTTCCGCTGATTCCGGCGGAAACCTTTCCCATTTGCAGCCCTGGGTTCCTCGAAGCGCACCCCGAAGTAAAAGAGTCCATATCCAAGATTTCTGCAAATCTGTTCCTTCATTTCGACATTGGAGAGTCGGGATTTATGACCTGGGACAAGTGGTTCGCTCAGGCTCGGCTCGAACCGCCTGCCTTTGGGCGATTTACGGCGTTCGATGCCTACCCTTTCCTGCTGCAATCCGTTCGCCGCGGAGAAGGTATCGGCCTTGGCTGGCGCGGCCTCGTGGATCAGTCGTTGGCCAAAGGCGAGGTGCTGCGCCTTGGGCCGACCGTCTCGGATCGGGCGGTGTCCTATTATCTTCAGCATCGCCCGGTTCGCAACGAGGGCAGTGTTCTGGGGCGGATGCTGCAGTGGTTTGAACGTGCAGCATCCGAACGGCGGACAATTCAGCGACCCTTATGAATCACCAATCATGGTGGTTCGCTTTTAGCCTGATGGCGCCTTTTTTTTATGTTTGGAAGATTGAGGCGCCGTATTCCATCAGAGGGGTGTCAGCCAAGTTTGACAAAAACCTGCCGCCCTTCGATCTTGACCGGATAGGTTCTCAGGTCTTCGGTGCATGGGGCCGACAGCGCCTTGCCTGTGCAGATGTCAAACCGGCCCCCGTGCAGAGGGCATTCAATGACGCAATCGATGACCAGGCCGTCTTCCAGATGCTGCTCTTCGTGCGTGCAATGCCCGTCGGTGGCAAAGAACCCTTTTTCGGTGTTGTAGATCGCATAGGTCTGACCACCATGATCCCAGCGGATCAGGTCTTCTTCATCGACGTCATCCGTGCTGCACGCCTGTACCCAGTTGCTCATGTGCCTAGACCTCTTTTGTCATTGGTTCTTCTTCAAAGGGATATCGTGAGAGGGTGTGCATCTGGAACACGACGCAGTTGCGCACGCCGGTCAAATGGCGGATCGAAAGCGGCTGAACCAGAATGACCGCATCAAGGTCTTACGCCCTGATCTGTTCGCGCAGCCGGTTCTGACGATACCGGCGCATGCACGGCACGTCGATCAACCCTTCCGTATCGACCGCCTGCATCGGAGGATGTGATCCATGCCGCCGGTTCAAGCGTCAACGGCTGGGGTTTCGCCGCAAAAGCCTGTCTGTAGTCGGTTCCGTCGTTCATTGGTGGGTCGGCGTCCAATTATCGAGGGCCTCGAGGAACTTATCTTTCTCGCCCGCATGCATCGAGATATTGGTTTGCGGGTAAGGGAAGTTACCTGCCGCGACCTCGCGGTGGAATTCGCCCAAGGCTGCGACACGTTCGTCGTGTATCTGCTTGTGCAACCGCCCGACCTGGCCAAAAGCATGGGCGTGTTTGGGCGGCTTGTCCTCTTCACTGGTCTCGCCGCAGACATCGGCCAAAAACGAGAAAATGGCATCTCCGGCCATGCCCGATCCCAGCGAGAAGGTGACAACCGTGGTCTTGTCGTTCACCGCCTCAAGGACCTCTTCGGCGATGCATTCGGCCTCGACGGCGAAAACGCCGACATCTTCCATGCGCTTCAGCGTCGCCCAGATTTCCATCGCTTCATCCGCCCTACGGCCAAAGGCCCGCAATCCGCCGCAATGGTGGCTGAAGGTGGGGATCAGACCGTGTGAATGATACAGGATCTGCACACCGGCCTCGCGCAGGAACCCGTCGGCGACCTCGCGCCAGACCAGCGGGTCATGGGTGACGGTAAAGGTCTTGCCATAGCGCTGCGGTCCACTGACGCCATTGCGGCTTTCCAGAGCGGCGCGGAATTTCTCGGCCCAGCCAAAGACCGCCTGCTCGGGCGCGGCCTTTTCGTTTTCGGTCGACAGGAACATACCGCAAATGGTGCCGGACAGGCCCGCCACGGCACCGCCGCCGCAAAAAACCACACCGTTCAATCAGAAAACCGAACGCCCCTTGCGCCCCATCGTTTCTGCCGCCGCAACACCAGCGGCCCCACCGCCAACAACGACAACGTCGACATCGGCGAACACAGGAAGATTGCTTTGCGGTGTTTCCTTGCAAGTGCTCTGCCACTGCGATTCAAGGCTGGCCAATTGCGGTCTCCTCTTCATCTGACATGCCAATGGGTGAAGGGCGATTTTGGCGCATTAGTTGATATATCTATTGCTTGTCATAGTTGGGCTACGCGCAGGAAGAAAACTCAACCTCACCCCCCGCATCCGAAGGCGCGCAAATGACTGAAATGATAGAAGATCGTTTTGGTAGGATCGAAAGAATCCAGGTCCATGTGGTCAAGACAGGAATTTCCAAATTCTCATGGTCGCCCACCATGCCCGCATTGCTGACGACAAATACAATCGCCAGAATCACCACCTCAGACCGGTACGAGGGTGCCGGCGACGTGTTTTCCTGCACCGAGCATGATTTCGACCGGGCCGTGGCCGAAGGGATGCGCCCGCTGCTAAAAGGGCTGCCGGTCCGCGCGGCGCGAAGACATCTGGAAATGGATGCAGCTGCGACTACTTCGAAATGCCCGTCCCCTACGCAGACTTCCAGGTCGACGCGCTTGGTCGGTTCGAGGTCGATCGCGAAGGCTACGTCAACGCATCCGGTGGCGCAGGCTTGGGACTTGATATCGACTGGGTCGAAGTCGAAAACATGTTAATCCGCAAAATCAACGTCCATCAATAACCCATTCATGGCGGGGTCGAAATTTTGCTTTGGCCTCGCTTTAAACATGCTTTCAGTCGGCATTTCGGAACTGCCGCTGAGCGCCTTCGACAGGATCGTTCAATCGGAGCAATACTTCTGGAATTGAACACCGATCAATTCGGCGGCCAGCGTCATCACCGAACCATCTGGAGCGTACCTGTCCGATTTGTTCCGACACGAAGCGCAAGATTACCCCGTGCCGGAACGCCGTGGCATTGAAGTGAAACAACGCCGTGGGAGGGAGCTTATTTTTTGTTGTGGAAGATGAAGCCGATGAAATTCAGCAAAAGCTGGGCAGCCAGAATCTGCGTGCTTTCGGTCGAGTCATAGGCCGGTGCGACCTCGACCAGATCGATTCCGACCACATCGCCGCGCTTGCTCAGCCCCTGCAGGATTTCCAGCACGTCGTAATACTGGAACCCGCCATGGCTGGGCGTACCGGTGCCCGGCGCGATCGAGGGGCAGAAGGCGTCGATGTCGATGGTCACATAGTAACGGCTGCCTTCGGGGATACGGTCCAGTACACCTTGGGTGCCCAGCTTGCGCACCTGCCGCACCGACAGGATGTCGGAGCCGCGGGCGCGGGCATCGTCATACCCCTCTTTCGCGGTCGAGGACACGTTGCGGATGCCCAGCTGCGTCATGCCCGTGACATAGTCCTTTTCGATGGCGCGGCGCATCGGGTTGCCGTGGCCGACGGTGACGCCGTGGCGCTCATCGACGAAATCCAGGTGCGCATCGATCTGGATCACGTGGATCGGACCGTTTTCGGCGCAATCCTCGGCAAAGGCGTTGATGCAGGGGATGTTGACCGAATGGTCGCCGCCGATGGTGACCGGAATGGCGCCCGCGTCGAGGATCTTTTTGACGCCGTATTCGATATTGGCGTGGCTTTCCTCGGTTTTGGTGTGGATGATGTCGGCGTCGCCCAGATCGACAATGCGGACGTCCTCGCCCAGATATGTGGCGTCATCCTCGTGATCGTATGCCCCGGCGTGGCCGAAGCTGAACAGGGTCGATGCCTCGCGCACCGAGCGCGGGCCGAACCGCGCGCCAGAGCGGAACTGGCAACCGAAATCGAACGGTGCGCCAAGGATGGCAACATCGGCTTCGATCTCGTCCCAGTTCTCGACATAGGGTTTCTTGCCAAAGGTTGAGATGCCGACAAAGGGCAGGTTCAGACGACCAGCTTCGTAACCATGTCCCGACATGAAATTCTCCGTTTCTTATGGTTCAGCGATAGGCCAGTTCCGGAAGGAACAGCGCGATTTGGGGAAAAGCTATCAGCAAGCCCGTTACAATCAACAGAATGATCAGGAACGGGGGAACGCCGCGCACCACCTCGACAAAGGGGCGACGGAAGACGGCTATAGCGGTGAACAGGTTGCAGCCGAAGGGCGGCGTTGCGGCGCCGATGGCGACTTGCAACGTGATCAGGACGCCCACCAGCACCGGGTCAAGCCCGCTGGCTTTGATCATCGGTGCAAAGATCGGTACCAGGATCAGGATGACCACAATCGAATCCACGAACATGCAACCGATAAAGAAGGCCACGTTGATCGCCAGCAGCACCATCAGCGGGCCAGCCTGTTCCAGCCCCAGCGCTGCGATGATAGTCTGCGGTACCTGTGCAAAGCTGAGGGTCCAGCTAAACGCCGCGCCTGCCGCGATCAGGATGAACACGACTGAGGTGATGGCGCCCGTGGACAGAGCGATATCGAACAGATCGCCTACTTTGATCGAGCGGAAGATCACCACCTCCAGCACGACGGCATAGAGCACGCAGATCGCCGCCGCTTCTGTGGGTGAAAAGATACCCCCATAGATACCGCCCACGATGATGGCAGGAAAACCCATCGGCCACAGGGCCTTGCGCAGGGCAGTGAACCGTTGTCCCCAGCCCTCGCGCGGCAGCACGGGGATGTCGTGGCGATAGGCATAGACCATGCAATAGGCCGAGAAAAGAACCACGATCAGCAATCCCGGGAGAATGCCCGCGATAAACAGTTGCGAGATCGAAGTGCCCGAAACAACGCCATAGATAATCATACCGATGGAGGGTGGGATCAGATAGGCCAGATCGGCGGCGTTCACGATCAAACCGATCGAAAAACTGTCGCTGTAGCCGGATTTCAGCATCCGGGGCCGCATTGCCCCACCGATCGCCACAACGGTCGCCTGGGTCGAGCCGCAGACCGCGCCGAACAATGCGCAGGCCGAGGTGACTGAGATGGCCAGGCCGCCCTTGATATGACCCATGAAACTCATCACCAGATCAATCAGCCGGTTGGCGGAATGCCCCCGGGTGATGATATCGGCGGCCAAAATGAACATTGGCACCGCGATCAGCGCGGCAGGTTTCACGCCCCCGATCATCTGCTGGATCAGGATCTGCATGTTCATGTCGGGGAAATAGACGAGGAACCCCAGTACCGCCGCCGAAATCAGCGGCATTTTCATCGGAAAGCCTGCCAGCAGCAGGACGATCATGACGATCAGCATCAACTCGGTCATTTGCCCGCCTCCTCGGATTCTTCATAGCGTTGGATCGCCGCAGCGGTTTCGGGGTCTTCGTAGCTGTCGACCTCGAGGTACGAGACATAAACCTCTTCCTCGGCGAAATTCAGATTGCGGATTGCCGTCAGCAGGTATTGGAAAGACGCAAGGCTCAGGCCAATCACCACCCAGACGTAGGTCAGATAAAGCGGCATTTGCAGCGCCGGGGTGATCCGCCCGCGCGAGGCAACTTTCTGAACGTATTCCAACGCGTACCAGGCCAGCACCGCCATGACGACCGCCGTGGTTGCCGCAATGACGACCATCAGGCCCTTGCGCATCTTGATCGGAAGCGCGTCATAAATGGCGGACATTCGGATGTGTATGCCTTTACGGGTGGCGTAGCCCAGCCCCATGAAGGTGACGATCACGATCAGAAACTCGTTCAGTTCCTCGGAAAAATAGATGGACTGGTTGAACACATACCGGCCAAAGACGTTGGCGATTGTGTTCACGGCCATCAGGATGATCCCCCAGCTCAGGATCCAGACTTCGATCCGCCCGATGACGGCGTCTATCTTTCCCAAAAAGCCGAAGGGAGTGGAAGTACCGGTCTGCATGGTTTCCCCCCTTTGGTAGACCTCACGCGCAACATTGCGCGTGAGGCAGTGGTTATGATTGAGCGGTGGTGGAGCCCGGGATCAGTTGCCTGCCAGTTCAGACTGAAGCGCGTCCAGCAGTTCCTGACCACGGTCGCCAACGATCTCAACATAGGCGGCAGAGGTGTCGGTGCTCTGAGCGCGGAAGACGTCACGCTCTTCCTCGGTCAGAACCACCAGGCCGATGTCGGGCTTGGCTTCCTTGATGATGTCCAGACGCTGCTGGTTGAAGTCGGTGACGACACCATCGATGAAGCCGGTCATGTCGGCCATTGTGTCGCGCACCAACTGCTGACGCTCGGGGCTGAGGGTTTCGAACCAGTCCGAACCCGCGACAACGGTGGTCACCAGCTCCTGCTCACCAGCCCAGATCAGGTGGCTGGTGACTTCGTAGAACTTCATTTCTTCGATGGTCGGGATCGGGTTGACCTGACCGTCAACGGCACCCAGCTGCAGCGCGCCGAACACTTCGCCAAACGGCAGCGGCGTCGGGCTGGCGCCCATGTTTTTGTAGGTTTCCAGCAGGATCGGCGACACCATCACCCGCATCTTGAAATTGTCGAAATCTTCCGGGGTGCGGATTTCGCGGTTGGTGGTCCAGACCTGCGGGCCTTCGGAATACATGGTCATGACTTCCAGGCCACGCTGGCGGAAATCGTCGTTCAATGGACCGTAGATGGTTTCCGAGCTGCTGAGGATATTCGAAATCGCCGCCGGATCGGACGGCAGAAGGTAGGGCAGCAGAAACACCTGGCTTTCGGGAACAATTGTACCCAGGTTGCCGATCGAAACGTTGGTGAATTGGATGATGCCATCGGCGGCCTGTTCAACCGTTTCGGTCGGGGTTCCCAGCGTGCCCATTGGATAGACCGTCACGGTCACTTCGCCGTCGGTGGCCGCTTCGATGCGCGATTTGAATTCCTGCGCGTAGGCGTCCATGATCGAGCCCGGAATCTCTTCGATTGCAAACTTCCAGTCCTCGGCCAAGGCCGCAAGCGGCGTCAGGCCGAGTATCGCAACGGCTGCGGTCGTCTTCATCGTTTTGAAAGAGAATGTCACGCGAATGTCCTCCCATTTCGCTTTGCTTGTCACTTCTGGGCAGGATCACATCATGGAATCTTTCATGAAAAAATATCATCTTGCTAATGTTAACATTCAGAGTTTTTATGTATTGACCCAGCATCAGGACTAACAATTGAAACTGCTTAGAAATACACTTCTCGAGACATTTGTGGCGGTCGTGGATTGCGGAGGTTTCACTGACGCACAGTTTGCGTTGGGCATCACTCAATCCGCGATCAGCATCCGAATCCGCGATCTGGAAACCGCGCTCGGTTATCGCGTGTGCGAACGCGGTCGTGGCGGATTCCACCTAACGGAACGGGGTGAAATCGCCTATGGTAAAGCTAGGGATATCCTGCGCAGTGCACGTGATTTCGACGCAGAACTGTTGGAACTTCGCGGTACTATTACCGGCGACCTGCGTATCGGAATCATCGATGCGGTGAACACGCTTTCAGACCTGAAACTGGCTCAGGCGATCAAACGGTTTCTAGATCGACCCAACGAAGTCCGTCTGGAAATCGTTGTCGCTTCTCCAACGGAGCTGACGCAGAAACTAATAACCGGCGAACTGCACGTCGCAATCGCGCCCTTTCGCAATCAGGTTGCTGAACTGACCTATACTGAGCTGTGTAAGGAAGAGCATAGGTTGTATTGCGGCCGCGACCATCCGCTGTTTGAATTGCACAATGACAAGATCGATCTCGATCTCATTTCACAATACCAAATATGCCAAAGATCCTACAATACACTGATGTCTCCGCAACTCCAATCCAATGAGCCGAAAGCCGTCGTGGCGAACATGGAAGCGATGGCGACACTGATCGAAACCGGCCACTATCTGGGACCGTTGCCAGTGCATTTCGTGGACAGTCGCCGGCAGAACGGCGCACTCAGAGAGCTTGCGCCAAGCCGGTTGCATTGGTTTTCGAATTTTTTTTTGGCGACCCGACCCACCAACTTGCACAGACGTGCGGTTGAGCTCTTTGTCAATGACATCCTTCAGCTATGCGAAGCAACCGGCTGAGGCCTTAGGCTCAGGACTCATAGCCAATAGATAACGAGTGCTGCGCGGGCGATTGCTGACAGGAAGATCTTCGGGCACCTGTCGTAGCGGGTTGCCACACGCCGCCAATCCTTCAACCTGCCGAACATGATCTCGATCCGGTTGCGCCGTTTGTAACGA
>NZ_JBQFYW010000023.1:0-51244 GCF_056541825.1 Ruegeria sp. AF8
GCATCATGGCCGAACCGATGATGCCAAATGCATGCTCAATGCCATGCATCTGCAGCGTTTTGACGAAGGCTTCTTCCGTGGTCATTTTCATGGTTCGATCCTCTGTATATGTTCCGTTTATTGCATGAGTGTGATTGCGGCCGATCAGATCACTTCGTCCTTGAGATGGTACCAGACGTAGGCCATGCGTTGACCGAGCCGTCGGAAAGGTGTCAGCACGCCGTGGCTGGGCAGAGGCGACGCGAAAATAGGCAGTTTGAAGACGTCGTCTTTGACGCCGGCTATCTGCTGCGCCATGCGGCGACCGGCTTGTGCTGAATACATCACCCCGTTTCCGCCATACCCCATTGCATAGAAGATGCGCTCGCTGGGATTTGGCCGGAAAATGCGTGGCATCATGTCGTGACTGACATCGACCCAGCCCCACCATGAATAGTCCAGATTGATGTCTTCCAAGGCTGGAAACTTCCTGGCAAGACCTTTCTTGAGCATTTCCAGATGCTTTTCGTTCTCGGCATCACGCCCCGTGACTGCTGAACGGCTTCCGATCTGCATCCGGTTGTCGGGCAAAAGGCGATAGTAGTGGCGCAGAGTACGAGTGTCAGTCAGCGGCGACTTGGTTTTAATTCCGCACTCGTCCAGTTCTGCCTGTGTCAAAGGTCTTGTGACCATCGAGTTGGACAAGATCGGCATCAGGCGATGTCTTGTCTTGTTGCTCAGACCCGGAGGTGTGTAGCCGGCTGTTGCCAGAGCCACCGTCTTGGCCTTGACGATGCCGCCCGGCGTGCGCAGATGGTGCACACCGTTCTTGGTTTCCCACCCCATGACCGGGCTGCCTGTGTGGATCTTTACACCCAGGCGACGGGCCATATTCACATAACCAAAAGCGAGCTTGCCCGCGTGGATGCAGGTTCCGTCAGGTTCCCACATTGCACCGTGAGCTTCCATGTCGCGCACATGTTCCGCATGCAATTCCTCGCGCGGAATAATGCGCGAGGCGTAGCCGAAGGTCTCGTTCAGAAGCGCGCTTTCCTTTTCCAGCGCCGGCATCACCTTGGCACGGTGGGCGATGTAATAGTGCCCCCCCGTCTGTGGATCACAGTCGATGTCGTCGCTGGCGATCAGGTCATTGAACAGCTCGAACGCCTCGGACACTTCGCGGTGCATTCCCTTGGCCGTTTCGACGCCCCAGCGCTGAATCCATTGCGACCGCTTCAACCGGCCGGACGAGATCTGGGCCTGCCCGCCATTTCGGGTCGAGCAGCCCCAGGCTACGGTGTTTGCTTCCAGAACAGTGGCCTGGATGCCATGTTCCTTGGCGAGATGAATGGCGGTGGACAGGCCGGTATAGCCGGAGCCAATGACGGCTACATCTGTGCTCATATCCTCCGAAACCGGTCCATCATCCGCGGGCGGAGTGCCCGCGGTGCCGATCCAGTAGGTTGGCGCATGATCGCGGTTGTGACCCGGTCCTGCATCGATGATCGGGTCGTATTTGGGATCGTAGCTGGACTTGGGCCAGTGCCGAGGGATGGAGTTGTCCACCATTCCTATTTCCTCCGGTTACGCGTGGTGGATCAGGCTTTGAACATCGGGCGCGATTTTCGAAGCGCCTGTTTTACAATGATTTTCCCGTCGCGCAGCGTAAAAAGATCTGCACCTTCTGCTTCGACTCGCATGCCATCAGCGTCAGTACCTGAGAAAGTCCATTCCGAAACGGCTCGGTCACCATGCACAAAGTGGCTGTGGTGGTCCCAATGAGCATCTTTCATGCCCGCCCACACGCCCGAAAAGGCTGCGGCAATTGCTTCGGCGCCCTCGACCTTGTTGCCGAATTTCTCGTTGCCGGCGACAGTGTAAAACACGCAATCGTCGGCAAAGTGGGTCATAACACCGTCGATGTCGTGACGGTTGAACGCGTCGAACGTGTCTGCCAGGTCCTGCGCGGTCAGGGTTTTGTTCATTTTGTACTTCCTTATCAGAGGGGTTGTTACGTTTCGTCCGGGTTCGGTACGATCAGTGTGGGTATCCTGGAACGCCGCAAAACGCGCTTTGCGACGGTTCCGAGGAAAGTGTGAGAGAAGCCGTGGTCATGCGCGCCCAGTACGATCAGATCGCAGTCCAGTTCGACCGAGCGGCGCAGGATCACTTCGGCCGGATGGCCATCGGTGACCTCGACAGAGGCCACCTGTTCCCGAATCTTAGCGTCATCACCTTCGAACCGGGCCCAGAAATTCGCTTGCCGTTCCGCCAGTACTTTGCGCACCATCTCGTGGCGGCGGGTAATGGCGGTTTTGCGCGTTTCTTCGTTCAGGATGAATATCTCCATCGTGATCTTGGCATCATCCGACAGCGGTTCGTTTACGTGCAGGACGTGAATCTTGGCCCCGGTCGCCTGCGCAATGCTGGCGGCATGACGCAGGGCATGAGATGAATTCTCCGAAAGATCGGTGGCAAACAGGATGTTGGTGACCAGTTGTTTCATGTCGTCATCCTTTCAGATCAATAGCCTAACAGCCGTGGCAGCCACAGCGACAGTTCGGGGAAGAACGCGATGATGAAGATCGCGATCGTGTTGGCGGCGGCGAACGGCAGTGCACGCAGCGAGATTTGTTCGATCGTGATGTTCGAGATACCCGATGCGATGAACAGGTTTTCACCCAATGGCGGCGTCTGGAAGCCGATGCCAAGAGTACAGACCATCACCACGCCAAAGTGGATCGGATCGATGCCCACCGAATAGGCGACGGGCAGCATCACCGGAACCAGGATCAGGATGGTGGCCAGCGTTTCCATGAACATGCCGACGAACAGCAGGAAGAAGATGATCAGCGCCCAGATGACATAGAGGTTGTTGGTAAAGCTGAGCATCGAATCCGCGATAATCGCCGGGATCTGATTTTCCACCAGCAGGCGGCCGAACACGGTTGCCGTGAACAGGATCAGCAGAACGCGGCCCGTCAGCCAAGTGGTGGCCTCGAGCGACTGGAACAGGGATTTCCAGGTCAGTTCGCGATAGATCACAACGCCCACGATCAGCGTGTAGAAGATCGCCACGATGGCGGCTTCGGTCGGTGTGAAAAAGCCGGTATAGATACCGCCCAGGATTACCAGCGGCGCCATCAGCGACCAGAACCCGCGATACATTTCACACATCACGTTGCG
The DNA here is from genome assembly GCF_056541825.1 of Ruegeria sp. AF8. Lineage (NCBI taxonomy): Bacteria > Pseudomonadati > Pseudomonadota > Alphaproteobacteria > Rhodobacterales > Roseobacteraceae > Ruegeria > Ruegeria sp. AF8. Next base: position 3,166 of record NZ_JBQFYW010000023.1, read on the forward strand.
GAACGACCAGCCCTCGGCCACGCCCTGATAGCCGCGTTTTTTCGACATGAAATAGTTCAGGATCAGCAGGCTGGTGGCGATCAGAAAGGCCGGAATGAAGCCCGCGATGAACAGTTTCGAAATCGAAACCGACTGGAATGTACCGAATTTCTCGACCGCTTCCACCGGTGGCGCCATACCGAGCGCGGCAATGCCGAAGATCACCATCGGGATGGAGGGAGGAATGATAATCCCGAGGCCACCAGAAGAGGCCGTGATCGCAGAGGCATAGCCGCGCTCATAGCCGCGGTCGATCATTGCGGGGATCATCAGCATCCCCACGGCCGCGGTTGTTGCCGGGCCCGAGCCCGAGATTGCGCCAAAGAACAGGCAGGCCATCACTGTTGCAGCCGAGATGCCGCCGGTGAACGGGCCGGCCAGGCTTTCGGCGACGTTGATCAGCCGTTTCGAAATGCCTGCTGCCTCCATCAGGGCGCCGGCAAGGATAAAGGCGGGCAGCGCCATTAGCGGGAAGGACCCCACCGAGGTAAAGGCGATCTGCACAAACTTGATCGGGTTCTCATCCAGATAAAGGAACGAGACCAGCGAAGCCACACCCAGCGCCACCGTGATCGGTGCGCCGATGAGCAGCAGAAACAGAAATGATCCAAAGAGGATTGTGACGATTTCGGATTCCATGATTACCCCTCCCTACCTCAGTGGTCTTTTGTCGCTTCGGTGGCGGCTTTGATCTCATCCAGATCGATCTGATCCGGATCGTGGATTTCCTCGCCTTTGATCAGGCGGCGGTAATTCACCTGAATGATGCGGAATGTCATCAGCGCAAAGGCGATGGGCAGCACCATGTAGATATACTTCATCTCGACGCCCAGGGTCTGGGACTTCCAGAACTTGTTCATCTTGTTAAAGACGAAATCCGTTGCCAGATACAGAAAATAGACGTTGAAAAAGAGCCAGAAGAGATCCGCGAAAGCTTCGATGTATTTGATCGAGCCGTCAGGCAGGAATTTGAACTGGAATGTCACGCGGTTATGCGCGCCCTTCAGGGCTGCATAGCTGGCGCCGAAATAGACAAACCAGACGAACATATAGACCGAGAGCTCCTCAATCCAGCTGATCGAAAAGCCGAACACTTCGCGCGCGATGATTTGCACGAAGAGCAGGCAGACGAAACCGGATAGCAGGACCCGGCAGATAACACTTTCTATGTTGTCCAGAAATTTCCAGAACATGCGTTTCACTCCTCCCTGAGATGAAAAGAGCGCCGAAGCGCTCTTTTCTTTTTTGCTCTGCAGCAATTACTGCTGGACCGGCTCGCGGCCGATGGCTTCGAGAACTGCGTTCAGTTTCTCAACACCGCCGATGGAGTCGTAGAACTGCGGCCAGACGGCACCGGTTGCCAGCTCGATGAACTCGGCTTCGTCGTTCTCAGGATCGATGATTTCCATCCCCTTGGAGGTCAGCTCTTCTTTGATGGCTGCTTCGGAGTCGCGCAGGAACTGGGCCGAAACTTGGGTGGCTTCTTGTCCAGCTTCCAGGATCATCTGCTGCTCTTCTTCGGACAGGTCCTGGAAAACGGCTTCCGAAATGATCAGTGGTTCGATCGAGAAGATGTAGCGAAGGTTGGTAACGTGATCCTGAACTTCGTAGAACTTCATCGCGTTGATGGTCAGGTACGGATTGTCCTGCCCGTCAACCACCTTGGTCTGCAGACCGGTGAAGGTTTCAGACCACGCCATCGGTGTCGGGTTGATGCCCCACGCCTTGTAGGTCTCGATCATGATCTCGTTTTTGGGAACACGGATGACCAGATCCTGAAGATCGGCAACCGATTTGACCGGCTTCTTCGAGTTGGTCAGGCGGCGGAAACCGGTATAGGTCCAGCCGATGATACGCACGCCGGCGTCACGAATGGTGTTTTCAACCAGCTCCTGACCGATGGGGCCCTGGGTCAGCTTTTCCGCGTCTTCCAGGCTGAGGATCACGTAAGGCAGCGTGAACACGCCCACCGAAGGAGAGAACGGCGTGATGTTGTTGATGGCCAGCAGAGACATGTCCAGCGTGCCGATGGCGGCTTCGTTAACGGTGTCTTGCTCGGAACCCAGCTGACCGTTCAGAAACAGGGTCGCGGTGTGCTCGCCACCCGATTTCTCTTCGAGCGCTTTGACGAATGCGATGCCTAGTGCTTCCTGTGCACTGCCCGCACTGTCGCCAACGGCGATCTTGAAATTCTTCGCGTCAGCTGCGCCTGCTACCATCAACGCCGCAGTGGAAACAGCAGCGGTGAAAGTGCCAAGCTTTTTGATAAATGACATGGATGTCCTCCCATTTGTCAGGTTTGCCGGGGTGCGCGCTGGCTTGGGGAGAATTTAAGCCGGTCCGATTCTGCCTCGGTCGAGAAAATCTATCTTGCAAAGGAAGTTTCTTCGTTGTTAAAATTTGCGTGAAAGGTTTCATAGATATCGAACCTAAGGGATGAACAAAAAACTGCTTCCGACCCAAATTGGAGACACTGATTTCCGTCTTCTTCGAATATTCAAGACAGTTGTGGAAAGTGGCGGGCTGTCAGCGGCGGAAGTTGACCTGAATATCGGTAAATCAACGATTTCAAAGCACATTTCCGACCTCGAACTGCGATTGGGTCTGAAGCTGTGCAATCGTGGGCCAGCGGGGTTTTCGCTGACAGAGGACGGCCAGAAGGTTTTGATTGCAGCGGAAGATCTTTTGATTGCGGTTTCGAAATTTCGAACCGAGGTCAACGAAATCAAGGAAAAATTGGCGGGCACAATTCGGATCGCGTTGTTCGACCAGTGTATGTCAAATCCGGAAGCCCGCGTGGCCAAGTCCATCAACGAGTTCAACAAAGCCGCGCCGGCGGTCCGGATCGAACTGTCCATCGAGCCCCCAAATGTCATTGAGGCGAAGGTAATCGGTGGCAAGCTTGATATTGGAATTGTAGCCTTACACCGACCGTCATCCAGCTTGAACTATGAACCTTTGTACGGCGAAAACATGTTTCTCTATTGCGGCATTGGGCACCCTCTTTTCGGTGTGCCCGACCAATCGTTGAGTGTTCAGGATGTGCGCAATCACAGCTATGCCGGTATCAGTGTAAATTCACCAAACCAGTTCGTCGGTCAAAAGCTCGGCTTTCGCCGGTCAGCAAGGGTTCAAAATGAACAGGCGCTTGCAGTCCTCGTCATGTCAGGACGCTACCTTGGCTTTCTTCCAGATCATTTGGCGGGAGGGTTCGTAAACCAGAATCTTATGCAAACCGTTTTACCAGAGGAGATTCAATACCGTACGAATTTCGCTGCAATTACCAGAAAACAACTCGGCGTGACGCGAGTTGCTGAGCTGTTTCTCAAACACTTGATCAGAGAACACAGATGAAAAGGCGATTTTAGGGACTGGCCTCGTCGGACATGATTTTGTTCGGAGTGGTGTTGCCCCAGCCCACAGCAGGCCTTTCGTCCGGGCACTTTGAACTGGCTGCGTATATGGCCGAAGTGTGCGTAACGACAAGTGGGGTTCAGTAGTTTCCCTTTTGAGGTGCACCCGTCTCGTTCCGCCCAACTTGCGAAATCATCGACGTCAAAGTTGAGACTCTTAATTTTTTCAAACGTCTTAATGTATGTTGTCTAGCGTCAGCGCAAGCAGGGTGTTTTACAATGGAGATGTGTATTGCAAAGGTCTGGCCCAAGTCTCGACATTGATGCGGCTGCGGTAATTGAAGCTGCCGCAGAAAGCATATTGATCACTGCCGCAGATCTTGATGCCCCCGGCCCGACGATTGTCTATGTAAACCCGGCATTTGAACGTATGACCGGATGGTCCAGAACGGAAATACTCGGCAAGTCCCCAAGAATACTTCAAGGACCCAAGACTGATCTGAGAATATTTCGAGGGATGCCTCAGAAGCTGAGGGGCGGGCAAACATGGGAAGGTCAAACGATCAACTACCGGAAGGATGGTTCAGAATTCTGGATGGAATGGTCTATCGTACCTCTATGGAACGAACACGGTGAGATTCACCAATATGTGGCAATCCAACGCGATGTTTCGGTACGTGTGGCAGCAGCAAAGCGAGTTCAAGTGGCACAAGCTGCGGAACGCGCCGCGGAACGGGCGAGGTCCAATCTGGCCCGCTATTTTTCCCCTCGGCTTGTAGAGGCCTTGGTGAAGAAAGATAGGCCGCTTGGTCAGGTCCGGCGGCAGAACCTCGCCGTTCTGTTTGCCGATATCGTTGGTTTTACAAGATTTTCGGAACAGCTTGAGCCTGAGCAGGTAATCGAAATCCTGCGTGATATTCATGTCTGGATGGAAAGGGCAATTTTTGAAGCAAACGGCTCGATTGAAAGCTACATTGGTGATGCAGTTTTGGCCATATTTGGGTTTCCGGAAGTCGAAGAACAGGATGCTGCCAACGCGCTGCACTGCGCATATGAGTTGCTGGCGGCGTCGCGCGACTGGAATAAAATGTGAGCCGAAAAAGGTCTGTTTCCAATCGAGATTGGCATTGGGTTGCACTATGGCCCTGTTGTTCTGGGTGACATCGGCGGTAGAGAGTATTTTGATTTTACCGCAATTGGCGACACGGTGAATACCTCAAGCCGAATACAGCAGGCAACGCGGGCCCTCAAATGTGATCTGGTTGTCAGCCAGAATATTGTTGATGCGATCAGGGAACTACCTGAGAGCGGAAAAAAGGAAGGGTTGTTGGAGCCGCTAAACCAACATGGCAAGCTTACCTTACGCGGTCGCTCTCAATCGATTGATGTTTGGACTTTTGCCCAAGCGTCCGATGCGAATTGAGCGGTCCAGAGAGATGTACACTATTGGCTCCACCATTGTTGTGAATGACCGAATGCAGCGGAATTATCGGTACCGGATTTCCGCGCGCGAAGGAATGGATTTCATGCCGGGTTTTGAGCCCCGTTTCTCACCGGCGCAGATGTTGGAAATGGGTGTTTTCGAAGGCAAATACTGTAACGACTGCCGGAACGAACTTCCGGAAGAATGGTTCGCTGAAGCTCGAATTGCAGACCATCCCGATCCAAAGCTCAATTTTTTTGGGATCAAGAGTCGACAGCCCCTATCGTACTGGAAAATGAAAGGATGGATTTATGGCCCTGATCCTCGAGGCTGGTTTCAGTGGTATTGTCGTTACTATTTGGGAAGACGGCTACCGGAAATAGATGTGGTTCAATCAAAGCGATGGCGCAGTTTTGCTCGACACGCCGGACAAATCCGCGCAAATTGCGAGCCCGGAGATTTGCTGTGTCGACCAAAACAGAGACAGGCACTTTTGCAATGGTCCCATGATCCCTTTATCTAGGGTCAGGACGCATTGAATTCTGTTGGACGGCGTGATTCACGGTTCAAAAACGAGCTGTGAACATGTCTGATCTTTTCTGGTTGAGCGACGCGCAGATGGCGCGTTTGGGGCCCTACTGCCCGTAGTCACACGGTAAGCCACGTGTTGATGATCGGCGTGTGTTAAGCGGAATAATCTTCATCAACCGCAATCGCCCTTGCCGCAACCGCCATGTTCTGACTATGAAAAAAGAACGAGTCCTGACCCTAATTTGAAATTTTTCAAGAGAGTTAAGAAATAATGATGAAAGTGCCTAAGTACCTTTTTGGCGCAATGGCTGTAATTGTTTTCTTTGGCGCATTCAGCGCCATTGAGAAAGTTAGAGCGGAAGTAGTAAATCCCAGCTCGGTCATGTTTACTATTGATTCTTGTGAGGGATATTTGAGCTTTTTGGAGGGCGAGGATACCGTAACGCCCGACGGATGCCACGAGATTGCACACTTTCAAATATCGAATCGTGACGAGAAAAATAGACCTTACTTGCGGCGAATGCTGAGGGACGCGGGTGGGAATACGGCTTTGGGCGCGCTGGCCGAGGCCGTGCTGGCCGTTATTCAGAGTGATGCTTCGGAGATATATTCAGCGTCGGATGGGGCAAGCCGCCTAATAACAATTAAAATGGCCCGTTCAGGTGACATTGAACGCGCCGTTCTGTACTCTCATTTACTGTCTGAAATGCAACGTTTGTCAGTACAAGCAATGTGTTCTGAGGAGCTTTGTGATAGTCTTCAAAGCGTGTCCTCCATGGAAAAAATAATGGGAGAAGCGTTTAGTGAGCTTGATACAATCAGATCTGATTTCGTGTTATATTGCCTGCTAAAAACGGATGCATTCTTGATACCTGTACGGAAGGTTCTTGAAAGTCGTGCTTTTGTAGATTGTGTCCATTAAACGAATGGAAGTTTCTTAACGCGGTAAGGGCGGTATCTGAGACTTATCTACTCCCTAAAAATGTCTACAATAAGATCTTCGGAAGGTCAGTGATGGAAAAAGACCCGTGATCTCAAATAGCGATTTTACAACTGGTACGGAGATACCTGTAGCTACTTTGGATATAGCGGATCCAGTTACTTTGTCTCAGGCTGAGGCTGAACACCTAGGAAATCGACGCCAGGCTTGTTGTTCCTCTAACGACGCGTTCCAACGCACAGCAGATTCTGAATGGCTCCGGATCGTCTGCGGTAATATAATCAGTGAACCTCTCGCCGGCGAGTTTTCCGATGGTTTCTGCAGGGATACGAATGGTGGTGAGCCCCGGTTCGACATCCGCGGATCCTTTGAAATCTCCGATACCGATGATTGACAGGTCATCGGGAACCTTCAAACCCAGGTTCTGGGCCGCAAATAATGCGCCCTGTGCAATGACGTCATTTCCGCAAAGCAGAGCCGTCGGACGAGAGCGTTCAGTCAATAGGGACAAGGCTGCTTGCTTGGCTTGAGACACGCTATATGGGGCTTCGGACTCATGCTCACTCGGAACGGATATACCTTTTTCGTTGAGCGCATCATGCACGGCCGAAAGGCGATTTTGCGCGCGGTCGTTCCCAGTGGTCTTGGGAAAGATCAGCCCAATGTTTCGGTGTCCTAATGCGAGCAGATGCTCGGTTGCAAGGCGCCCGGCCAGCCGATTGTCAGCCCCGACACACGGAAGGATGGAATCCTCCGAATAATTCCAAATGGCAAGCGCTGGAATTTTTTGCTGTTCGATCAACCGGGCGGTTGCGTCGGAGTGCTCCAACCCGACCAGCGCCACTCCGTCCACGCGATGTTCCAATAGCTTGCGCACCATCGCGTATTCGCGGTCGAGGTCATATCCATGTGACGCCAGCAACAGGCTGAACCCGGCTTTGTCGATCGAATCTGAAAAGGCCTGAATAACCTCGGCAAAAATGGCGTGGTTGATCGTGGGGACTACGAGACCGATTGTGCCTGACCTTTTGCCATGCATCGTCTGTGCCGCCCGGTTGCGGATGTACCCGAGTTTCTGAACCGCTCTGTTAATCTTTTTGCGAGTCGCAGGGTTCACCAAGTTCGGGTGATTGAAGGTGCGGGAAACTGTGGATGGCGATACTTTTGCAGCCTTTGCAACCGCAACAATATCGACCTTACCCTTTTGAAAATTAGTCAAAATATTCTCCCTTCTGGTCGAAGTTATGAAAACATTTGCAATACTATTTTCATCGCCTACCCTGATTTGTCAACAAAAGTAAAAATGTGAACCGACGGGTTGGGAGGCCCTGAATGGAATTCATTTACTACTTCGGAGACGTATTCACCCCGCTGTCGTTTCTCCTGCTGTTGGGTGGCACGATTGGGGGGCTGATCTTGGGCGCAACGCCGGGATTATCACCCACAATGGCAGTTGCGCTTCTGATCCCGTTTACCTTCCAACTTGAGGCGGCTCAGGGTCTGATCCTGCTTGGTGCTGCCTATACTTCGACCGTTGCCGGCGGCGCAGTCAGCGCCATTTTGCTCAAGATTCCGGGGGCACCAGCAAATATCGCGACAACTCTTGACGGGCATACAATGGCGAAACAGGGCCAAGGTGCGCGAGCGTTGCAACTGTCGTTTTTGGCCTCGGCCGTCGGCGGTATTTTTGGTGTGCTCTTGTTGATCTTTCTGACCCCGGTTCTGGCCAAATGGGCGCTGGCTTTTGGCCCCTCGCATCTGTTCTGGCTGGCCATTCTGGGTGTGACGGTAATTGGGACACTGGATTCCGCCTCGGTGGTCAAAGGCCTGCTTTCAGGTTGTATCGGGCTGTGGCTGGCTACCATCGGGTTTGACGACATCATGGGGGCGCAACGCTTCATCTTTCACCCGGCATTGGGCGGAGGCATCAACATCATTGCCGCGTTGATCGGCCTGTTCGCGATCCCTCAGGTTCTGACGATGTTTGCGAAGGGTCGCCGCAACACGGGCGCTGAAGTTATCGAAGTGCAGCGCCACTCGATCATGGCTGCATTTCGAGAGTTGTTCACCCGAACCCGGGCACTCAGCATCGGCACGCTGACCGGTTCGATCATTGGCCTGATCCCGGGTGTTGGCGGGCAGATCGCCGGGCTGGTCGCCTATGACCAGACCAAAAAGTTCTCATCTGAAAAAGACAAGTTCGGTACGGGTCATCCCGAAGGCGTGATTGCTGCGGAATCCGCCAATAATGCGATGGTCGGCCCTTCGCTGGTGCCGCTGCTGACCCTGTCGATCCCAGGCAGCCCCACCGCCGCCGTGTTGCTGGGCGGGCTGCTGATCCACGGGATATTCCCGGGCTCGGACCTGTTCGACAATCACCCCGACGTGGCCTGGACCTTCATCAATTCCATGCTGATCGGTCAGGTCTTGATGTGCATCTTCGGCCTCTATGTTGCCGGTCTTGCGGCACGCGTTGCACAGGTGCCGCAATCGGTCATGGCCGCCATCGTTCTGGCGCTGTCAGTCTTCGGGGCCTATTCGGTGCAAGGCTCGATGGGTGATGTCTATGTCATGGCCTGTCTTGGCATCGGCATGTTCTTCCTTGAGCGCTTTGGTCTTTCAGCCGCACCGTTGGTGTTGGGGTTGATCCTTGGTCCCATCGCCGAGGCCAACTTCATTCAAGGCGGGATGATTGCAGATGCGACCGTAGGAAAGGCTTCGTATTTTCTGACCGGCGGATTGAACCTGCTGCTGATTGCGGTTGTGTTGGCCTCAATCGCCTACTCGGTCTGGATGGAATTGCGCCACCGTCGCTACACCACCAAAGAGGAGGCACAGGCATGAACCGCTCGCAACACATATTCGGGTCGGGTCTGGTGTTTGCAGTGGGTCTTTGGGTGACCTGGATCAGCTATACCCAGCAGCCGGCCGAAGCATTCCTGTTCCCGCGACTTATCGCATCCGTGTTTGTGGTTCTGGCCGGCTGGACGTTCGGCAAAGCGGTAGTGGGTTTGTCCAAGGTCGGAAACGGTGTGACACGCACGATGTTCCTGAACATGCTGCCGGGTCTGATCATTACACTGATCTACGTTTTCTGGGCCGCGAAGGCGTTTGGTTTTTATACTGCGACAGCCATCGCCTTTTTCATCCTGCTGTCGACCTACGATCCGGCCCCACATTCCGAAGTCAAGACCTGGGCTAAGCGCGGGGTTATCACTGCGATCTTTGTAGCGGTGATGTACGGGCTCTTTGCCATGCTTCTAAATGTCTACACACCAAGGGAAATTTTGTTCTGACCGCGTAGGGCGCGTCTGAACCTAATCTGGGAGGAAACGCAAATGAGACGAATGATTGCAGGGGCCACATTGGCCGTCATGAGCCTGACAGGCGCAGCAGTGGCCCAAGAATACCCCGAACGACCGATCATGATGATGGTCAGCTATGGCGCAGGAGGTGCCACGGATTTTCAGGCGCGGATTGTCACCATGACGTCCGGGAACGAGGACGCGCTGGGGATGCCTATCGCCATCATCAACAAACCCGGTGCAGGTGGGCGCGTTGGCTGGAACTGGTTCGCCACACAGGCAGATCCGGACGGCTATACGCTGGCAGCCTATAACGTACCGCATTTCATTGCTCAATCGATCAAGGGTGGAGTGGACTATTCGACAGACAGTTTTGAACCCATCGCCAACTGGGGCGCTGATCCGGCGGTCTTTGTGGTTGGTGCCGACAGCGAATTCAACTCGATGGAGGATGTCGTTGCCTTTGCCAAGGAAAACCCCGGTAAGCTGACGGTATCCGGGGCGGGTCTTTTTGTGGGCCACCACATTGCAGCCCTGCAGATCGACAAGGCGGCGGGTACCAAGATGGCCTATATCCCGACCAAAGGCGGCGGGGCCGCGGCCATGAAAGCAGTGATTGCTGGTGAAGTGATGGGCGGTATCAACAACCTGTCGGATGCGTTCCGCGCGCAAGAGGCAGGGAACGTCAAAATCCTGGGGGTCGCCGATCTGGAGCGCAACGCGTTTCTACCGGATGTGCCGACGATGATGGAACAGGGGCTGGATGTAGACAACTCGTCGGTCAATTTCCGCGGTGTCATGGTGCCCAAAGGGACGCCGCCCGAGGTGATAGAGAAACTGGCGGCAGCAGTCCCCGAGATGTTCGCCAACGACCGTGTGGCCAAGAAGATGGAGGCAGGCGGGTCGCCCATGCACATCATGACCCGTGATGAGGTAATCGAGATGTGGGCGGCACGTCAGCAGACACTGAACGAATTGCTGGCCGGTCTTTGATCCGGACATTCCCAACGGGGCGGAGCGGGTCCGCCCCAAACAACCAATCGAGGACCAAGATGAACGCTCAGGACGGGATTGCCCCCGAAATAGCCGAAGTAGATCGTATCATAGCACGAGCGCGTACGGCCCAGGCAGCATTCGAAGCTGGTGGCAGTCAGGCACTATACGACAAAGCGGCACTGGCGGCGGGATGGGCCATCATGGAACCGGAACGCAACCGGACGCTGGCCGAGACTGCTGTTGAAACCACCGGTCTGGGCAATGTGCCCGACAAGATCACAAAGAACCACCGAAAGACACTTGGCCTGTTGCGCGATATCGCTGACGCGAAAACACATGGCATCATCAGTGATGACCCGGCAACAGGCATTACCGAGATTGCCCGTCCTATCGGTGTAATCGGTGCGGTGGTACCGTCGACCAACCCTGCCGCGACGCCCGCAAACAACATCATCAATGCGCTCAAGGGTGGCAATTCCATCGTGGTGGCGCCCTCCCCCAAGGGCGTGGCGTCCTGCGAGTTGCTGATCGGCTATATTCACTCTGAATTCGACAAGCTGGGGCTGGATCATGATCTGGTCCAGATGATCCCCGCGCCCGGATCCAAAGCCAAGACACAACGGCTGATGGAAACGGTAGATCGGGTGATCTGCACCGGCAGCCAAAACAACGTCCATCGTGCGCAATCCTGTGGCACCCCTTCGGTCGCCGTCGGTGCTGGCAACGTTACGGTGATTGTGGATGAGACTGCTGATCTGCAAGCGGCAGCCGCCAAGATCGCTGCTTCGAAATGTTTTGACAACGCGACTTCGTGCTCATCTGAGAATGCGTTGGTCGTGGTGGACGCGGTCTATGACGCGTTTGTAGCGGCGATGGCTGCCGAGGGCGGTGCATTGGTGCCGTCTTCTGGTGCAAGTGACATCGTCGTGCGGCTCTGGCCCGACGGTCATCTCAACCGTTCGGTCATTGCGCAGGATGCTGACAAAATGCTCGAAGCCCTGGAGATGGCGGATAAAGTGCCCAAGGGGACCAAATTTCTGGCAGTAGAAACCGACGGGATAGGCTCGGATCATCTTTTGTCCGGCGAAAAACTCAGCCGGGTTTTGGCACTTTATCGCGCGGCAAATTTCGAAGAAGCCAAGGCTATTGCCACTCGCATTCTGGCGCATCAGGGGGCTGGGCATTCCGTTGGCATCCATACTGGCGATGACGAGCGTGCGGTTGGGTTGGGTCGTGATTTGCCGACCTGTCGGATCATCGTAAACCAGGCGCATACCTTTGCCACTGGTGGCAGTTTCACCAATGGAATGCCTTTTTCCCTCTCGATGGGCTGCGGCAGCTGGGGGGGGAATTCCATCGACACCAACCTACATTGGCGGCACTTCGTTCAGACTACCAAGATCGTGCGTGAAACTCCGCCGCGCGAACCCCGGTTGGAAGAACTCTTCGGCAATTATTGGGAAGAGGTCGGCCAATGATGGAACCACCCAAAGGAACCGTCAGGGACTGGCTGGATTTGAGGGCCGATCAGGGCGGGATAGGATTTGTCTTCCCGGACGGGGCTCCGGACCTGAAGTGGGCCGAATTGCGCAATACAGCGCGCAGCATCGCGGGCATGTTGACCGGAATAGGCGTGGAAAAAGGCGAAAGCGTCGCCATCCTCTACCCCAATTGCCGTGAAGCGCTAGAGATCCTGTTCGGCGTTCTCTACGGAGGTTTCCGGGCGACGATGATTAACCTTGTCGCTGGTGACAGCGCTGTGGCCTATGCGCTGGAACACAGCGGCGCACGCTATGGTTTTGTGCATCCCGGGCAAACGGAATTGTTCCAGCGAACAGCGGATCCCGCAAAGATCACCCCGTTGCAAGTTGCAGATGCCACCGAGGCCGAAGGTAACCTGCACAACATTTCGTCCGATAGTCATGCGCTGCTGATGTACACGTCCGGAACGACCGGTCGCCCCAAGGGAGTGGTTCACACCCATTCCAGCCTGCTGGCAGGCGGTTGGACCACCGCCGTTGCTCATGAGTTGTCCGAGGTTGATCGCGGGTTTTGCGTATTGCCGATCTACCACATCAACGGGCTTTGCGTGACTGTCATGGGAACGCTTGTCTCGGGCGGATCATTGGCCATGTGCGAACGCTTTTCGGCCAGCCGGTTCTGGAACAATTTGGGGAAGGTCGAGGCCACCTGGTTTTCGGTCGTGCCAACCATAATTTCTCACTTGCTGCACGCTGATACCAGACCCGATGCGCAAACTCGCCAGCGAGTGCGTTTCGGTCGTTCCGCATCTTCGGCATTGGCGCCGGATGTACAGCGCGCTTTTGAAGACCGGTTCGAAATTCCCATCGTGGAAACCATGGGGCTGACGGAAACCGCCGCGCAAATTCTGTCCAACCCGTTACCTCCGGGTGTCCGCAAGATTGGCTCGCCCGGTATCGCTTACGGAAATGAGGCAGCAATCTTTGACGCAAACCTTCGACGTGTTCCACACGGAACGGAAGGTGAATTGGTTATTCGCGGACCGAATGTGATGCTTGAGTACCTCAAGGACCCCGGTGCAACTGCTGGTACGTTTAGTTCTGATGGGTGGTTGCGAACTGGTGATCTCGCCCGGATGGACAAGGACGGGTACGTTTTTGTCACCGGCCGGCTGAAGGAACTGATCATAAAGGGCGGTGAAAACATTGCTCCACGCGAAATCGACGAGGCTCTTTACTCTCATCCCGATGTTGTTGAAGCCGCTGCTTTTGCGCGCCCCTGCGACAGCTACGGCGAAACCGTCGAGGCAGCTGTCAAGATCCGCAAAGGTTCTGAGTTGACGCCGCTGGACCTGTCGAGGATTTGCGAAGCCCAATTGGGCCGTTTCAAGTCACCCGATGAAGTTCATATCTTGCCGGAACTTCCAAAAGGGCCATCGGGAAAAATTCAAAGAAACAGAATACTCAAGATTGTTAACGAGAAAACTGGCAACTCAAAGATGTAAACATCCGCGACACAGTTATTGGAAAACCCGAATTGCGCGCTGGCAGAGCTGCACTGCTGCACCAACAGGGTGGTCTGATATCCTGTGTGGATGGTTCGCGCACTGCAAGAATTTACTTGAAGATCTAAGCGGTCATGTCGACAGTACTGTTCTGTGTCCTGCCTGTTTGGGTGGCGGCGTTGTTGCCACTGGCCCTGTTGAGATCCCCGAGCGAGGCTCCGGTCGGCTGATCGGCCGCTAAAAACGGCCGCTGACATTCCCGGAATTTCCGTACTCTTGGTTGACCTAAATCCGCATCATCACTTCAACGTCTTTCATCTCGTGGTTAACCAACGCCTTCAAAACGCGGGCCGCAGGTATTTCTGTTTCATTGAAAGCACCGTCCGGATGATCCTTGCGGCCTTGGACACGCCGTTACCCTGACATTGCGCGGTGCCTGTAGCGATTGGAAGCCCACGTACGAGAAATCAACACCCCGTTACGGCTGCAGATCGGGACGTTATTGGGATGCGACCTTCAATGAGGCCATCAGGTTGTGGAACTTTTCCCCCTGCACCGCGACATGCGCGCGCAGGGCGTTTGCCGTTTCTTCCGGGTCGCCACTATCGAGGGCGCGCACGATGTCTTCATGTTCGGACATCGATTGTGACATACGGCCCCGAAACCGCAGCTGTTGCCGACGGAATGGTTTGAGCCGCCTGTGCAGTTTGGACGCCTCTTGTTCCAGGAACGAATTGCCGGACTGGCTGTATATGATTCGATGAAACCGCTCGTTTTCGAGGTAATACTTGTCAGGATCACCAGCATCGACTGCCATCTGGCATTTTGAATTTGCGTCGGTAAGGTCCTGCAATGCCTGATCGGAAATGCGAAGCGCGGCGAGGCGGCCACATACGGCTTCGATCTCGGCCATGACCTCGAACATCTCCATCAGTTCGACCGGTCCGGGCTGTCGGACAAAGGCGCCCCGGCGCGGGATCAGTTCGACCAGACCCGACAGGGCAAGCCTCTGAAATGCTTCCCGAAGTGGTGTTCTTGAAACACCGAATTGTTCGGCCAGTTTAACCTCGTCCAGACGATCCCCGTCTGAAAACGTGCCGTCAAAAATCAGCTCTTCCAAATCCTGAGCGATGGTATCTGCAAGCCGTTGGTCCATAGGTTTCTGTTTTACTTATGAACAAACGAGAACTCAAGAAATCAATTCTTGTATACAAAAAGCTTGACTAAAAAAACAACACTACCCTATGCTTTTATTCATCCCCGGCACGTCCGGGTTTCAAAACGGGAGGAAGAAATGAAGTCGATGCTAAGAACAGCCGTTGCTGCCATGGCTCTTGCGTCTGCCGGAACCATGGCAAGTGCGGAAGAGCTGCGCCTGTCCCACCAATGGTCGAACAAAGACATACGCCATCAGGTCGCTCAGATGGTCGCTGATGAGGTTGCCGCGGCTGATGTCGACCTGGAAATCAAGATTTTCGGCTCGAAATCCCTGTTCAAGCCGCGTGAGCAGTACAAGCCTCTCAGCCGTGGTCAGCTGGACATGACGGTTCTGCCACTCAGCTATGCCGGCGGTCAGCAGCCCGCCTATAATCTGACTCTGATGCCGGGCCTGGTGAAAAACCATGACCACGCCGCCCGTCTGGCCGACTCGCCCTTCATGGACGCGCTCGAAGCGAAGATGGCGGACGATGATGTGATGGTTTTGGTCCACGGTTACCTGGCCGGCGGCTTTGCTGGCAAAGACAAGTGCATTACCAAACCCGAAGACGTTGCGGGCCTGCAAACCCGCGCGGCGGGCAAATCGTTCGAGCAGATGCTGGCCGGTGCCGATGCCTCGATCGCGTCGATGGCATCTTCTGAAATCTATAACGCGATGCAGACCGGCGTTCTGCAGGCGGCCAATACCTCGTCCTCGTCTTTCGTCAGCTACCGCATCTATGAGCAGGTCAGCTGCTATACGCCGGCGGGCGATGTGGCGCTGTGGTTCATGTATCAGCCACTGTTGATGAACAAATCGACCTTTGAAGGGCTGAACGAAGATCAGCAGGCCGCCCTGCTGGCCGCATCCGAAAAGGCGCAGGCCTTCTATCTGGAAGAGGCCAAGAAACAGGACGCCAACTCGGCCAAGGTCTTTGAAGAGGCCGGTGTCGAAATCGTCGAGATGACACCAGAGGATTTCGAAGCCTGGCGCACGCTGGCGATGGAAACCTCGTACAAAGCCTTCGTGGAAGAAGTTCCCGACGGGCAAGAACTGCTGGACAAGGCACTGGCGGTCGAGTGACCCCGTTGGCCGGGCGGTATAACGCCGCCCGGCAACTGCCTCTCTGTCTGATCTTCAGACTTCCCTGCATCTCAATCACAGGAGGCGCACATGGCTGGCCATAGCTCTGCCGTTGCTTCCCATACCGGGAACAATCCCTTTCTTCGCTTCGTCGCTTCGCTTTCAACTCTGGCGGGCTGGTGTTCCGCAGGCATGATCGTCGCTGCTGTTGCAATCACCTGCCAGATGATCATCGTGCGCTTTGTGCTCAATGGCTCGACCATCTGGCAGACCGAAGCGGTCATCTATCTGGTAATCGCCGCCACGCTCGTCGGCCTGCCCTATGTGCAGCGGCTGCGCGGACATGTGAATGTCGACCTGGTCCCGATCTCGCTTGCCCCACGCGCACGGTTCTTAATGGCGATTCTGACCTCGGTCCTGTCCATCGCCATTATCTCGGTCATGCTGTTTTACGGCTACGAATACTGGCACTTCGCGTGGGAGCGCGGCTGGAAATCCGACACTGTCTGGGGCGTGCGCCTGTGGATTCCCTACCTGTCCATCCCTGTCGGTTTTGGTCTGCTGCTGCTGCAGTTGATCGCTGACCTCGTCGCCGTCCTGCTGGGCATCGATAAACCCTTTGGTCTGGAGTAAAGCCGATGGATCCCCTTCTGCTCGGCGCCATTGTCGCCATCGCCACCATCCTTGTTCTGTTCTCAGGCGTTTCCGTTGCCATCGGTCTGCTGATCGTCTCGGCCGGATTCCTGATCGCCCTTGACGGTCCCCGGTCGCTGGAATTGATGCCGGAAATTCTGTTTGGCAAGCTGGACAACTTTGCCCTGCTTTCGATCCCGATGTTCATCATCATGGGGGCGTCCATCGCCTCGACACGGGCGGGGGCCGACCTCTATGAAGCGCTCGAACGCTGGCTGACCCGCGTGCCGGGTGGTCTGGTCGTGTCGAACCTCGGCGCTTGCGCGCTGTTCGCCGCAATGTCCGGATCATCGCCCGCCACCTGTGCCGCCATCGGCAAGATGGGCATCCCCGAGATGCGCAAGCGCGGCTATCCCGACGGTGTTGCTGCCGGTTCGATCGCCGCGGGCGGTACGCTGGGCATCCTGATCCCGCCGTCGGTCACCATGATCGTCTACGGCATCGCCACCGAGACCTCGATCGGCCGTCTGTTCCTGGCCGGTGTGATCCCGGGCCTGATGCTGGTGGGTCTGTTCATGGCCTGGTCGCTGTATTCGACCTGGAAATCCGGTGACGCCACCCGTCTGGGTTCCGGCAGCTACACTTGGGCCGAACGGTTCGAGATCCTGCCGCGCGTGCTGCCCTTCCTCGGCATCATTCTGGGTGTGCTTTACGCCATGTATGGCGGCATCGCCACACCGTCGGAAACTGCCGCTGTTGGTGCCCTGCTGTGTCTGCTGATCGCGATGATCATCTACAAGCTGTGGAACCCCAAGGACATCTGGGTCGTGCTGCGCGACAGCACCAAGGAAAGCGTGATGATCCTGTTCATCATCGCAGCCGCCGGTGTGTTCTCGTACATGCTCAGCTCGCTGTTCATCACGCAGGCGATTGCCGAGTGGATCGGTACGCTGGACGTGAACCGCTGGGTGCTGATGGGCGCGGTCAACGTGTTCCTGCTGATCGCCGGGTTCTTCCTGCCGCCGGTTGCGGTGATCCTGATGGCGGCACCGATCCTGCTGCCGATCATCACCACCGCTGGCTTCGATCCGATCTGGTTCGCGGTTGTGCTGACCATCAACATGGAGATTGGTCTGATCTCGCCTCCTGTCGGCCTGAACCTCTATGTGATCAACGGCATCGCGCCCGACATCTCGCTGAAGACCATTCTGACAGGCTCTCTCCCCTTCGTGGCCTGCATGGTGATCGCGATTGTCCTGCTGTGCCTGTTCCCCGGTCTGGCCACCTGGTTGCCTGACCTGGTGATGGGAGCAGCAGTATGACCCTGCTGGCGGATCTTCTGTCCACCGTGTTCGAGCGGCGCTATCGCCGCTCGGGCGCGGCGGCTCTCGACGGCCGACCGCTGACCGAACTGGCCGATGCGCTGGTGGGTTCGGCCGGGGAAACCTCGGGCTTAGCCTTGGCCGAGGAAATCCTGACCCGTTTCGACGCGCTTAGCGATGATGACAAACTGGAGTTCTTTCGCTATCTCGCGTCGGCGATGAATATCGATCCTGAGACAGTGCGCTCGTCTTTAGACGAATACGAACGAAACCCGTCGAGGGCGACCTATCGCAAATTTGCGGTAGCCGCCGAACCTGCCCGGCAGGAGATGATCCGGCGCCTCAACCGAGTGCCGGGGGCCACCGGGGCATTGGTGCAGATGCGCGCCGATCTGCTGCGGCTGGGCGGCAAAGAGCCCGAGTTGCAGGCGCTGGATCTGGACTTCCGGCATCTGTTCGCCAGCTGGTTCAATCGGGGCTTTCTGGTGCTGCGCCCGATCAACTGGGAAAGCCCGGCGCATATACTGGAAAAGATCATTGCATACGAGGCGGTGCATGCCATCGACAGCTGGGACGACCTGCGCCGCAGGCTGGAACCCAAGGACCGGCGCTGTTTTGCCTTCTTCCACCCCTCGATGCCGGATGAACCGCTGATCTTTGTCGAGGTTGCACTGAACAGCGGCATTCCCGGCTCGATTCAGGCCCTGCTGGCCGAAGACCGCGAGCCCCTGCCCGAGGATCAGGCCGACACGGCGGTGTTCTATTCGATCTCGAACTGTCAGGCAGGTCTGGCCAGCATTTCCTTTGGCAACTCGCTGATCAAACAGGTCGCCTCGGATCTGGCGGCAGAGCTGTCCGGGTTGAAGACCTTTGTCACCCTGTCACCCATTCCGGGGCTGACCAAATGGTTGATGCAGGAAGGTATCGAATGGGATGTCGCGCTGCCGGACCAGATGAAGGCATTGGCCGCGCATTACCTGCTGAACGCCAAAGGAAAAGGCAACATGCCCTTTGACCCGGTCGCCCGGTTTCATCTGGGCAATGGCGCGCTGGTTCACGCAGTGCATGCCGATGCCGATATATCGGACAAGGGGCGCGCCCAGTCGGGCGGCACCATGGTCAATTACCTTTATGACTTGCCTCGCGTCGCCCAGAACCACGAGCAGTTCGCCAATACCCGCGACGTGATCGCCTCGGCCGAGGCCAAATCCCTTGCCGCCTCCGCCATTCTCACCACGACACAGGAAAGGTAACCCATATGGCCAATCCTCTCTATGACGGTTTGTTCGGCGCTCATGCCGGTAAAGACACGCCCTTTTTGCAGTTGCTGAACGGAACAACCATCACCCACGAGGAATTCCTGAGCACCGCCGCTCGGATCGCCCATGTAGCGACGCAGCTTGGCCTGAAGCCCGGCGACCGGGTCGCGGCACAGATCGAGAAATCGCCCGAGGCGCTGGCGCTGTATGCCGCCTGCGCGCAGGCCGGTCTGGTGTTCCTGCCGCTCAACACCGCCTATACGGTGGATGAACTGACCTATTTCATCGAAAACAGCGGTGCCTCGCTGATTGTTTGCGACGGCAGAAGCGAGCAGAAACTTGCCCCCGTCGGCGCGCAGCTTGGCGCCAGGGTCGAATCGCTTAACGCCGATGGCTCGGGCAGTCTGACGGATCAGGCGGCGGTGATGCCCGCCAGCTTTGAAACCGTCGACCGCGATGGCGATGATCTTGCGGCGTTTCTGTACACCTCGGGCACCACGGGCCGCTCCAAAGGGGCGATGCTGACTCAAAACAACCTGTTGTCGAATGCGCAGGCGCTGGTCTCCGAATGGGGTTTCACATCCGACGACGTTTTACTGCACGCGCTGCCGATCTTTCACACGCATGGTCTGTTTGTGGCCACCAATATCATGCTGGCTGCAGGCGGAAGCATGATCTGGCTTCCCAAATTCGATCTGGACGAAATCATAGGCCGAATGCCGGGTGCCACCACGATGATGGGCGTGCCGACCTTTTACACCCGACTATTGGACGATGACCGGTTTACCAAAGATCTGGTGGCGCACATGCGTCTGTTCGTGTCGGGCTCGGCCCCGCTGCTGGCGGAAACCCATATGCAGTTCGAGGACCGCACCGGCCATCGCATCCTCGAACGCTATGGCATGACCGAGACTAATATGAACACCTCGAACCCCTATGACGGCGAACGCCGCGCGGGTACGGTGGGCTTTCCTCTGCCCGGGGTCGAGTTGCAGATCTGCGACTCTGACGGCAATCCGCTGCCGCAGGGCGAGATCGGCGAGATCGAAGTGCGCGGCCCCAACGTGTTCAAAGGCTATTGGCAGATGCCGGAAAAAACCGCCGCCGAACTGCGCGAGAACGGGTTCTTCATCACCGGCGATCTGGGCCGTATCGACGAGGACGGCTATGTCCAGATCGTGGGCCGTAACAAGGATCTGATCATCTCGGGCGGCTACAACATCTATCCCAAGGAAATCGAACTGGTGCTGGACGACCAGCCCGGCGTTCTGGAAAGTGCGGTGGTTGGCGTACCACATCCCGATTTTGGCGAAACGGTGCTGGGGGTGATCGTCGCCGAACCGGGTCAGTCGCCGGACCTGGATGCGATGATGGATGCTGTGCGCGACAGTCTGGCCCGGTTCAAGCATCCCCGCAAGCTGATCCTGCTGGACGAACTGCCCCGCAACACCATGGGCAAGGTCCAGAAGAACATCCTGCGCGACCAATACAAGGACATGTTCGTGGCCGCGTAAATTTGCACTCCCCGAACCCGGGGGATACGCCTCGACCCGCAGGTTTTCCTTCAACGGCCTGAATGCGCGAAAAATGCGTCTGCAAGCCGTTGATCTTTTCCTGAACAGGAGTTTTCGGACAATGTGCCCGAATATCCTCGTTCAGATTTCGTTGGGTACCGGTGTCAGGTCGCTCTAAGTGCGTCGCAGCAGTTAGTATTTTGCGAGCAACTTTCATGGCTTCGTCTTCCGTGGTGAGTGACGCCCGCAAGGAAGTAGAAAATGCGCCAGTAGACGAAATATCTGGCGACCTCCTTGGAAACCCAGCCAGGAGCCGTGGTTACCGCGCTAACCCCGCGCTGGATTTCGGAAATGCCCCAATTGGCGAAGCCGGGGGCACTCGTTCCTGGCCGGTTCGATTGACTATTGTCTTTCACAAACCCATCTGCTCTTTGATGCCACCGATGAAGGTCGCGTCGTCAGCGGCCTTCCGATTGGTCAGCAGGAAATCGGCATCCTGCCCTGCGCGATAGCGCAGAGTATTGGTGCCATCGGTTACTGCCGTCCAGATCACTTCTGCCACGACTTCAGGAGGGGACGGCGGGAAGGCCTGATTTGCAAAAGAACCCATGACAGCGGATACCACACCCTGATACTCGTCAATCGCAGGCTCATTGGCAAAATCAAAACTGCGCCCGGAGAAGTCCGTTGCAATCATGCCCGGTTCCACGATCTTCACTTTTACTCCGATGGCCTCCAGTTCGTAATGCAGAGCCTCAGAGATGCCTTGAAAGTTGACTTTGCCCCAACTGCAAAAGGCCATGTCGCGAGCCGCGGAAAGCGACCATTCGGTGTTTCCGGGCGAATGGCGGTTTCGTTGCGCACACCCACCAAGCGATTTTCCCAGATCAGACCTTGGGAGGCCTCGAAATTGCCATCGCATATAGAGCCGGGAATGGGTTCGACGAGCACAATGTGCAAATTGCCACAAAACGCTTGAATGAGTGCATTCCCGTACAAAGCCGACTTTGCCATCTTTAAGTGCGGCTTATGCATGCCGCCTGTGGACAGCCCAGAGTTGGCAAGACCGAACGCTACTTACACTCTCCGGCAGGGTACGGGAAAAATCTTTGCACGTGATTTCGGATCTGGACCCTTTGCGCAAATGCCGAGCAGAAAAGCCTATACAAGGTTCGGGTTACGTACTCGTGAGGTTTGAACGGTGGCGGATTCATGCTCCAACGAACAAGATGAGCGCGAAGCCGGAATTTTTTCTTGCTGCAACGTATGTGTTGCGGTAGGCGCGTTTTACCGGTCCCGAAAGGGCTAAGAGGGAATCCGAGGTGTCAGTTGACACTCACCGGAACTGCCCCCGCAACTGTAGGCGGCGAGTGTTGTCCAACTACGTCACTGGGCCATCAAGGCCTGGGAAGACAGGACAGACATTGACCCGTCAGTCAGGAGACCTGCCGGCATGAAACCGAAACACACCGGGCGGGGTTGTCCGGGGAGGTTGCCGAAGAAATTTGCCGGGTGGGTTGTGTGCCGCCCCGCACTGACAGAAGGCCAAATGCCTCTGTTGCTTCGGTAAATGCCCTTTCACCCGTTCTCCGGTCATTGACACATGGAGATCGATTGTCATGTTTCTGCGCACTGGCCTGATTGGCCTTTCCTTTTCGTTAGTGGCAACCAGCGCCGTAGCCGAAGAGAACTTTCCCCTAACCATCGAAAACTGCGGTCACTCAGTGACGTTCGAAGCACCTGTGACGTCGTCGGTCACGGTTGGTCAGGCCGCGACGGAAGTGCTTTATGCTCTGGGGCTGGGCGAGCAGGTTCTGGGAACCTCGGTCTGGTTTAACGAGGTGCTTCCCGAATATGCCGAGATGAATGCCACGGTGGAGCGTCTGGCGGATAATGATCCCAGCTTTGAAAGCGTGGTTGCCAAGCGGCCTGGTCTGGTTACAGCGCAATATGAATGGCATGTCGGGCCGGAAGGCATCGTCGCCACGCGCGAGCAATTTCACGAGCTGGGTATTCCAACATATGTGATGCCCGCAGATTGCGTCGGCAAAGACAATACCGTCGGCGGTGATGGTACTCGATTGCAAATGTTCTCGACTGAAACGCTGTATCAGGGCATCGAGGAACTGGCGGCGGTGTTCGGAGTGTCCGAGCGTGGCGCGAAACTGGTGGCCGAGTACAGGGCCCGCGAGGCAGCGTCGGTCGCCAAGGCACAGGCGGCGGCGCTGGACGATGTGTCCGCCGTCTTCTGGTTTTCGTCTCCGGAAATGGAAAGCGATCCTTTTGTGGCCGGACAGAAGGGCGCACCCGGATACATGATGAACGCATTGGGCATTCGTAACGTTATCGAGACGGATGAGGAATGGCCGACAGTGGGCTGGGAAACCATCGCAAAGGCCAACCCGACCGTGATCGTGATTGCCAAGATGGATCGCCGCCGCTTTGCCGCGGATGACTACCAAAAAAAGCTGGAATTTCTGCGCACTGATCCAGTGGCCAGCCGGATGGATGCGGTCAAGAATGACCGGATCGTGATCATGGATGCCCAAGCCATGGATGCCACCATCCGCGCGATTCCGGCACTGGAGGATCTGGCCGAAGAACTGAGCGCCAGCGGTAACAACCTGTGAGCGAGATTGCCGCAATCGCCCGCCACGGCTTCAGTGCTGTGTGTCTTGCTGTGCCGGTGCTGATTGCGGCGGTTTTGGCGGGCGCGATGATTGGGGAAACCCCGCTCGCGCCCGACCTGGTGCTGTCTGTTCTGGCCAACAAGCTGGTCGGGACGAACCTTCCGGTCGATCCGATTGACCAGGGCATAATCTGGAGCTATCGGCTCCCTCGTGCTCTGGTCGCCGCGTCATGCGGTGCCGGTCTGGCCGTCGCCGGGGTCGTGCTGCAGGCTTTGCTGCGAAATGCGCTGGCCGATCCCTATATTCTGGGTATTTCCGCCGGAGCGTCGACCGGGGCGGTGGCGGTGACTATTGCAGGCCTTGGGGGCGGTGCTTTGTCACTGTCGTTTGGCGCGTTCAATGGCGCGCTTCTGGCGTTTGGCTTTGTCGCAATTCTGGCTCGGGCAGCGGGCGCAGGCGGCGGGCGGGCCGCGACGGCGCAGATCGTTTTGGCCGGAATTGCCGGATCTCAATTGTTCAATGCGCTGACGGCGTTCATCATTGCCAAGTCTGCCAATGCCGATCAGGCGCGCGGGATCATGTTCTGGCTGATGGGAAATCTCAGCGGGGTGCGCTGGCCGGATGTCTATCTGGCGATACCCGTGGCGCTGGCCGGATGGCTCATTTGCCGCTTTCATGCCAGGGCGCTGGACGCATTCACCTTTGGCTCGGATTCGGCGGCCTCGCTGGGCATCCCCGTCCGGCGGGTGCAGTCGGTTCTGATTTTCGCCACGGCACTGACGACCGCCGTCATGGTGTCGATCGTCGGTTCCATCGGTTTTGTCGGGCTGGTCATTCCGCATGCCGCGCGTTTTCTTGTGGGGCCTGGGCATCGCCGGCTGATCCCGGCCGCCGCTTTGGTCGGGGCCGTGTTCCTGATCGGCGCGGATATCGTGTCCCGCGTCATCATCCCCGGTCAGGTTCTGCCCATTGGCGTGGTCACCGCCCTGATCGGCGCACCCGCCTTTGCCGTCATTCTGGTGCGTGGCCAAAGGAGTGCCCGATGAGGGTCGAAGCGCGCAATCTTTCTTTTTCGGTGCGCGGCAAGACCTTGCTGTCCGAGGTTTCCTTTGCTGTGGAACCCGGCGAGACCCTGGCGCTGGTCGGTCCCAACGGATCGGGAAAATCGACATTGATGCGCCTGCTGGCGGGATTGGCGCGACCGGGTTCGGGGCAGGTTGTGCTGGCCGGCGACCCTCTGTCGGCGTTTGGACGCAGGCAGATCGCCCGGTGCGTCGCCATCGTCGAGCAGCAGGCCGAGACAACTGAGCGCGTGACCGCCCGGTCCGTGGTCGAACTGGGCCGCACACCCTGGCTGTCGGTGCTGCGCCCGTGGCGGGCAGAGGATACAAGGCAGGTCGATAAGGCTTTGCAGACCGTGGACATGGTGCAGATGGCGCACAGGGAGTGGGCAACCTTGTCGGGTGGGGAGCGTCAGCGGCTGCATATCGCCCGTGCTCTGGCCCAGCAACCGGGCCTGTTGTTATTGGATGAGCCGACCAATCATCTGGACATTCATCATCAACTGTCGATTCTGAGCTGCGTTCGGAACCTCAAGGTGACGACGGTCATGGCGCTGCACGATTTGAATCAGGCAATGACCTGTGACCAGGTGGCCGTTTTGTCCAAGGGGCGTCTGGCCGCTTTTGGCCCACCCGAACAAGCGCTGTCGTTGGAAACGGTTTCGGACGTTTTTGGAGTTCACGCAAAATGGAATCGTAATGCAGAAGGGGCAGAAAGGTTTCTGACTTATCATCTTCCGTGACGGGTGTCGTTATTCGCAGTTCACAGCAGGTTTCCACGCACCGGTAGTTTCCAGACGGTGGTGCCTGTTGGTCAAAGCCGCACAGCGGCAGTTGGGAACGACGAAGCAATTTCGGATTGCAGACTGAATGGAGGCAATTTTTTGCAATCCGCCGGGCGATCTGTAGCCATGCATCGTTCGCTCGCGCTTGCGAAACGACAAGTTTCTGTTTTCAGCGCGGTTGTTCAAGCCTTTGTGTGACCTGTGATCCAAGCTTGGCGTCATCCATGCGGAAATCGAGTCGTCGGAAATCACGCAAAAGTCAATGTGACATCGCCCCGTACTGGTGATCCGGTTCTCGCGATATACCGTTGAAGCGTCGCAAGGCGGCTTGTATCCATAAGACATTCAAGAGTAATTTGTGCAGTGATCGAAGCGTTTCGGATCATACCGGGATAAGCTGAACACAAAACGGAAAACATTGGGAGATTCCATGCAACGGATCGGTATGCTCAGTTCTCTTGCAGTTCTCACAGGGGCCGTTCCGCTGGTGGCGCAGGAACAGACCATCGTTCCGATTCCACCGGAGAGCGCCACATACTCGCCCTACGTGGCGCAGGATTTCCCCAATCAGGTCTTTTTTGGCGACACTCATCTGCACACCGCCTATTCCGCCGATGCGGGGTTGGCGCTGGCGACTCTGACACCCGACGATGCCTACCGCTTCGCCAAGGGTGAGACGGTGGTGTCTTCGCTGGGTGTCCCTGCGCGTCTGAAGCGGCCGCTCGACTGGCTGGTCGTAGCGGATCACGCAGAAAACCTCGGGCTGCCCGTGGCGATGACGTCGAACGATCCGGTCATGCAGTCCAACGAGTGGAGCCGCTCGATCGTCAAGGCCTATGAGCCTGGCACCATGGACGCCGTGCTCGAGGCTTACGGCATCTGGTATGGTCACGTGACAACGCCGGGGGCCACCGATCCCATGGCCGGGACCGGCCTGATGGAGACCTATTGGCAAAACACCACTGAAGCCGCGGACCGCCACAACAATCCCGGCGCTTTCACCGCATTTATCGGCTATGAATGGACCTCTGCACCGGATGGCAACAACCTGCACCGCAACGTGATTTTCCGGGATGGCAAGGACAGAGCGGATCAAATCGTGCCGTTGTCGGCCTATGACACCGAAGACCCCGAAAAACTGTGGGACTGGCTGCAGGCTTACGAGGACACGACCGGCGGACAGGTTCTGGCACTGGCCCACAACGGGAACCTGTCGAACGGACTGATGTTCGACGATGTTACGCTTTCGGGCGAGCCGCTTAATGCTGACTATGCCGCCCGCCGTCAACGCTGGGAGCCGATCTACGAGATGACCCAGATCAAGGGCGATGGCGAAGCGCATCCGCTGCTGTCGCCCAATGACGAGTTTGCCGATTTCGAAACCTGGGACAAGGGCAGCTTCGGCACCCAGCTCAAGACGCCCGATATGCTGCCGCGGGAATATGTTCGCGAGGCGCTGAAACGCGGTCTGGCCTACGAAAATGACCTGGGCGTAAACCCGTTCAAATTCGGCATCGTGGGGTCGACCGACAGCCATACCGGCCTGTCGACAGCGTCCGAGGACAACTTCTTCGGCAAGGTCACCGTTCTGGAACCCACCGACAATCCGATCCGCATGGAAGAGGCGATTACCGGGGCTTTGACGCCTGACGATCCCTCGGACGACATCACCGCCGCCTATAGTGCGGCTTCGGGTCTTGCCGCCGTATGGGCTCGCGAGAACACGCGCGAGGCGATCTGGGATGCAATGAAACGGCGTGAGGTTTATGCCACTACCGGAACCCGTCTGCGTGTGCGCGTCTTTGGCGGATATGATTTTGCCAAAGATGATCTGGCCCGTCCTGACTTTGCCGCGCATGGCTATGCCAACGGTGTTCCGATGGGCGGCGATTTGAGCGCGGCACAGGACGGTTCCGCGCCGACGCTGATGATCCGGGCGTTACGCGACCCCGAGGGGGCCAATCTGGACCGGGTACAGGTGATCAAGGGCTGGCTCGGGCAGGATGGAGAGATTCACGAAGTCATCATTGATGTGGCCTGCTCGGACGGTCGCGGCCTTGATGCGAACAACCGCTGTGACGCACCGGTTGGAAATACGATCGATGTGGAAAATGCCAGCTACAGCAACGCGATCGGCGAACCGATCCTGGCGGCGCATTGGCAAGACCCCGCGTTCGATCCCGCGCAGAACGCCTTTTACTATGTACGTGTAATCGAAATTCCGACACCACGCTGGACCACCTATGACGCCAAACTTTTCGGCGCCGAGATCCCCGAAGACGTACCGGCCTTTGTTCAGGATCGCGCCTATACCTCGCCGATCTGGTATACAACTGGCTGAACCCAGCTCCCAAAGGAAAAGGGCACAAAGGCTGGATCGTAATCGGCGAAGAGGGGATCGACCGGCACTGTAATGAGCGTGGAATGGGCCTGGATCCGGGCTGATTGCGTTATTCACGCGGCTCCGAGTTGAACGACGTAGCGCCACGTTTTCGTGGCTGCGGTATGCAGATCGGGAAGCACTGTGGATATCACGACGTGGCGAGCCCGGTGATACAGGTTGGCAATTCCCCTGCGAGAAAACCTATACCCGCATCTTGTATGGCAAGGCGCGGACAATTGTGGTTCTCTGGGCGCAGCGGCACGGGACTTGGACTGATTGCAAGACACGCTCACCCTAATTGACCATCTTAGCGACGTTGTGGATGGCGTTGGAACGCCCGACTTTCATGCTCGGATGTGTCGGAGATTGAGCCCACCTTCAGGATATGACGCGCGCATGTTGAAGCGCTGTTCGAAGTCTGCCAGACCGGAATATCTGTGGGTCGAAAATGTGCTCCGGGCGGATATGGAGTTGTATCTTTCGAAATTCTATCGTTTGGATCCGTTTTTGCATATTGGCAGTCGAGCCATCAGGCGGCTGTTTTGCGCATGTCCGACACAGCCCCCACGCGACGCCGGCAGTGCAGCTATTTCCGCGTGTTCCAGCGCATAACCTGATACCGTGACGGAGTTGGCTTGTTCCTGCCGTTGGCCTCGGGGGATGCCATTGCAATCTGCTATGAGTGCCATGACCGGGTACCTGACGAAATTGTCAGACGCGGTACTCGGTTATTGCCCATCTTGCAAAGCCTTCATGCTCTACATGAGAGGTTGCAGGATGAGACCAACCCATTAGCCAGCGCGCAGGTTGATCCTTCTGCCGATATCGACCAAATCGCTAACACATTTCTGGAAGGCCAGCTTACTCCGCGCGAGCGCGAAATTGTTCTGTTGGCGATCGAAGGCACCTCGGCCCCTGATATCGCCGACCTGTTGGGCCTGTCCGAGGGAACCATAAGAAATCACCGTAAGCGGCTGTATAAAAACTGAATACCTACTCTGAACGAGAACTTATGGCCCTAAATACCGGCACCTGACGGACGCACTCTGACAGAGGCGTTGCGGGCGATGGTCGGAAATTGGACCATTGTGCGCGTTTCATCGACCTTCCTAATCTGCCTGGCAAGACAGGTAGCACTTTTCAAGGTTGGGGATGGAACGCGCACATTGGTCGAAGACGTGACTGCAGGGGCTGCCCGCCAATACACGATCCACGGGTGCGATCCCAAGCACGAACCGCAGATTGGCAAGGACCGGGTGCATTTCTCAGCCTGCGGCGAGACCGTTCAGGCTCTTGATCTGGGGACACGCGAATATCGTCCGTCCTCGCTGCGCGATGTGTATGGTTTTGCCCGTCTGGCCGACGCGCTGGAGCATATCCACATGGTCGCGCAGACCGTCATTTCGAATGAGCTGAGCGAAGACGTCCGGCTGCATGATGCCAACTTGGCCTATGCGTTACTGAGCGCCACGACCAAACATGGCTCGATGGCGGTGATGGGCGCAACCAGTGTCGATGATGTGTATGCCATGGCACATATGTTCGCGGGCGGAGAAGACGAGTTTCGCAAGCGGCCCTTCTTTTTGGTGGGGCAATACCGGTCGTATCACCGCTGAAATACGGTGTCGAAAACAGCGATGCGCCGGCCGGATACGAAAAGGCGCTGGCCAACACGCTGGCGGGCATGAGCGGCTGCAAAACCTCACCCCGACCGATGTCTACTTCGGTCGAGGCCAGAAAATCTTGAAACAACGAGAGAGGATCAAACGGAAGACAACCGAAAACCGGCGCTTGCTTCACCGCATTGCCGCCGCACTATCACTGCAACCACATGAGCCACGTCCTCTCTTAGCTCAGGCCGCCATCAGTCCCAAAAACCCTGACGACGGACACCTCCGCAAGCATTGCTGGAATTTACATCAACGACTTTGCTCTCAGGCTAACAGAGTTAGTGTAACAACGCCCTCGCAACTAGTCCGACTTTGCGACAACGGTTTCGATATCGTACTTATCAAGCATGTCTTTGATGTTGTCCGGAGGTGGGAGATCTGTGAACAAAACATCAATTCCGGCCATGTCGTGGAGGGAAATCGGGGCCCGCTTGTTGAATTTTCCGCTATCAGCAACAACGATGCGCACCTGCGCGTTCTCCGCAACGGCCCGAGCGATATTCGCCTCCTCCAGATCGTGCAGCATGAAGCCTAATTCGCCATTCACGGCTCCGACCGAGAAAACCGCAAATTGCACGTTGAAACGTTTCACCAGATCCAAGGCTTCGGCTCCAAATGCACCGCCATCGTGGGCACGCAATTCCCCACCCGCCAGATACACTCGGTTATTGTTGCGCCTTGACAGTGTATAGGCCACGAAAACGGAATTTGTGACCACAAACAGGTTGCTGTGTTTTCTAAGCGCAAGCGCGACGTAGGCCGTTGTCGAACCAATATCGAGAAACAATGAATCGCCGTCGCTGATTGTATTTGCTACCGCCCGCGCAATTGACTCCTTCGCGTGCGCTTGCGTGCTTAATCGATTTTCAAAGGGTGGCTCGATGACGTCTTCACTCAGATGCACTCCGCCATGAACCTTTCGCACGATCCTGCGCTTTTCCAACGCCTTGACGTTTCGTCGGATCGTTTCATTGGAGACATTCAGCTTTTGAGCCAGAAAGCTGACCCTGCACGATCCGCCTGCCCCATGCAGTTCGCGAAGGATTTCTTCTTCGCGCTGATTTGTGGTTTTTCGTGCTTTTAGCATGTGACCTCCTGGAATTGGGATAGGGTAGCTATCAGGGAAAAGCAACAATCTGGCTGTTTTGACATCTGCGTCCGGAAATTTTGTGTGAAATACAGCGGCTATTCGTGGGTAAGTGTGGTTTTTATTGACATTATCGCTAACCTAGCGCAGCGTTGCGGAGAAATGAAAGACAATATACACAAAAAGCCACACTAAGGGAGCGCAACATGATTGGGAAATTCAAAACATTACACGCAATTGCGTTGACGGCTGGCATATCAGCGTCAGCTTCATGGGCCGTCGAATCGACGGACCCAATCAAGCTGACCTTGCACGATTGGTCGGGTCAGTTGATCAACACAAAGATAATGGGAGCCATCCTGCAAGAGGCCGGATACAACATTGAATATGTTCAGGCCGACTACATCGCGCAGTTTGCCGGCTTGAAAACAGGCGATTTGCATTTGGCAATGGAGATTTGGGAAACCACCGGGCGCGAAGCCCTGGACGAGGCGACCGCAACCGGCAACGTCGTGAACGTTGGCGAAACCGGTCTGATGGCGATCGAGGAATGGTGGTACCCGTCCTATATGAAAGAACGGTGCCCTGGCCTGCCCGACTGGGAAGCGTTGAAAGACTGCGCCGAGGAGTTCGCGACAGCCGAAACCTCGCCAAACGGGCGATACGTCGGCGGTCCTGTAACTTGGGGGGGGTTCGACGAAGAACGTGTCGAGGCGCTGGAACTTGAGTTTGAGGTTGTCCATGCGGGCACAGACGCTGCACTGTTTGCGGAATTGGAATCAGCCTATCAGCGCAAAGATCCGATCGTGCTGTGGGTTTATGTTCCTCATTGGGCGCCGGCAAAATATGATGGTGAGTTCGTGGAATTCCCGCCGTTTTCAGCCGAGTGCTATAGTGACCCGTCGGTCGGTGTGAACCCGGATCTGGCCTATGACTGCGGTAAGCCGCGTGGCCCGATCTGGAAGGCTGCCTGGTCTGGCCTGCAAGAAAAGTGGCCGGGCGCGTATGACATCATCGAGGCCTACAACATCAACAATGATGAGATGAGCGCAATGGTCGGCAAAGCCGATCTGGACGGAGTGGAAATTGATACCGTTGTCGCGGATTGGATGGAGGCCAACAAGGACCGTTGGTCCGGCTGGATTTCCAAATAATCTGCCTGACCGGAGCGGTGATCCCGCTCTCTCCTACCGCTCCGGTTTTTTGCGCTTATCAATCGGACACCACAGATGAGATCCTCGACAAAACTGTCCTGCCTTAACGTTTGGAAACTCTATGGTCCGAATGCCGAGGCTTTATTGCGGCAAAATCCCAACCCGTCGGCTGACGACATCCGCAACGCAGGCGTGATAGGTGCGGTGCGCAATGCCAATATCGAAATTGCCGAGGGAGAGATTTTCATCATCATGGGCCTGTCCGGCTCGGGCAAATCCACTCTGGTTCGTTGCCTGTCGCGGTTGATAGAACCAACAGGTGGAGAGGTTCTGTTCGACGGCACTGATCTGCTGCGCGCCAGCGAAAAAGAACTCATCGAAATCCGCCGTCACAAGATGGGTATGGTGTTCCAGCATTTCGCCCTGCTGCCGCACCTGACCGTGTTGCAGAATGTCATGTTCCCGCTGACAATTCAGGCCACGCCCAAATCTGAGGCGGAGGCCAAAGCGCGCGAAGTGGTGGAATTGGTCGGCCTGAAGGGGCGCGAGGATAACTATCCGCGCGAACTCTCTGGAGGACAGCAACAGCGTGTTGGCATTGCGCGTTCGCTGGTGACCGAGCCTGACCTTTGGTTTCTGGATGAGCCGTTCTCAGCCCTCGACCCGTTGATCCGGCGTGAGATGCAGGATGAATTCCTGCGTCTTCAGGAACGGCTGCATAAAACCATCGTCTTTATCACGCACGACTTTGAAGAAGCTGTCCGCCTGGCCGACCGGATCGCCATTATGAAAGACGGGGAAGTCATCCAGATTGCCACGCCGGAAGAACTGTTGATGTATCCGGCCACCGACTACGTCGCTGAATTCACGCGCCATATTCCGCGCTCAAAAGTCTTGACGGTCGGTGGCGTTATGACTGCTGGCGCTTTGGGTGAGGGCGAACCCATCCCGCAATCCAATCGGGTCTCGGACGTGGCAGAACGGATCATTGCCGCAGATGCGCCGATACCGGTATCGGACGAAAATGGTCAGGTTGTTGGCGCCATTGATCGCAAAGCTGTGGCGCATGTCTTGTTCGGCAAAGGTGACGCGGCATGATCCGCCCGAACCGCAGCCAAGTTGTCATTCTGACGCTTGTCGGGATCACGATCCTGCTGGGGTATTTCGGTCGTGATCTGGGTAATGCGCTGGATGCGCGCTGGCTGACCAAGTTTCCTTCAGCCTGGGTGATCCCGTTCAAAACCTACATCTCATCCGCGATGTCCTGGCTGATCGAGGATGCGGCCATCGGGCCGGTCTCATTCACTGACGTCACCCGCGCCATCGCCTGGTTGATCGAGCAGCCCTATAATCTGGTGCTGGCTCTGTTGGCCGATGGCTTTGTCAGCGGTCAGGGCAACGACGCACAGGTCATTCTGCCGGCGATCAGCTGGATTGTGGTGACCACGGCCGTAATCGCTCTGGGTCAGTATTGCCGGGATTGGGCATTGGCGGCGCTGGTCGGCGCGTGCTTCATCTATCTGGCCGTCTTCGGCCAATGGGACAGTGCGATGGTCACTCTGGCCTCGGTCCTGATCGCGGTGCCGATTGGCGCAGGCGGCGGGCTGTTGTTGGGCATCCTCGCATATCGTCACCCAACATTTGAACGTGTCATCTCGCCCATTCTGGACCTGATGCAGACGATCCCGATCTTCGCCTATTTGGTACCGATCCTGTTCATGTTCGGATTTGGTCCGATCTCGGCTCTGGTGGCGACGATCATTTACGCCACCCCGCCGATGGTTCGGATTACCGCGCTGGCGCTAAAGGCGGTTGACCCGGAGATTCTGGATTTCGGACGCATGGCGGGTACGACTCAGCGCCAGCTGATGTGGCGCGTGTTGGTGCCGTCGGCCAGCCACAGCCTGATGGTGGGCGTCAATCAGGTGATCATGCTGACGCTGAACATGGTTATTATCGCCTCAATGATCGGGGCCGGAGGGCTTGGCTTTGACGTTCTCGCGGCGCTGCGTCGTCTGGATATCGGCGCAGGGTTCGAGGCCGGGATTGCCATTGTGGTTCTGGCCATCGCCGTCGACCGCCTGAGCCAGGCTTTTGCCGAGCGCATGGGGCAGGTGCATCACGAGGTTCCTGGCTCGTGGTTCGCCCGACATCGCCGGACGGTTCTGGTACTGATTCTGTTGGTTGTCACATGGGTGTTGGGCCAGTTCTCGCCCCTGCTTCTGAAATATCCCGAAAGCCAGACGATCACTACCGGTGCGTTCTGGGACAACACGGTTGAATACCTGAATGTCAACTATTTCGACACGTTCGAAGCGATCAAAGTCGTATTCCTGACGTGGTTCATGATCCCGATCAAGACAGTTCTGCTAGGCATCCCATGGCCCTGGGCAATTACCATGCTGACCCTGCTGGGCTGGCATGCAGGCGGCTGGCGGCTGGCGCTGCTGTGCGGCGGTATGGCCTCACTGATCCTTGTCTCGGGGTTGTGGGCCAAGGCAATGGTGACGGTGTATCTCTGCGGCGCCTCGGTCATTCTGGCTACGCTGATCGGGGTTCCGCTGGGCGTGCTGGCGGCGCTGAACAAACGTGCCGGATCAATGATCAACCTGCTGATCGACACGCTGCAAACACTGCCAAGCTTTGTCTACCTGATCCCGGTTGTCATGTTGTTCCGTGTCGGTGATTTCACCGCCCTCATCGCCATAGTCCTTTACGCATTGGCCCCGGCAGTGCGCTACGCCGCACATGGCGTGCGCTCTGTCAGCGAGGAACTGATTGAGGCCGGTCTGGTCTCAGGCTGCACCCGCATGCAACTCCTGCGCCATATCCGCCTGCCGATGGCCCTGCCCGAGATTCTGCTGGGCATCAACCAGACCATCATGCTGGCCTTGTCGATGCTGGTGATCACCGCGCTCGTCGGCACCCGCGATCTGGGGCAAGAGGTCTATATCGCCCTGACCAAGGCCGACACGGGCCGGGGTTTGGTCGCCGGTCTGGCCATCGCCTTCATCGCCATCATCGCCGACCGGCTGGTGAATGCCGGGGCCCGTCAGGCCCGCATCCGCTTTGGACTGGAGAGTTGAATTGAACCAACCCGATCTGATAACCCGCGTCCGCGCCCTGTCGATCTGGCAGGGAGAGATCGCGGCCACTCCGCTCACCGGCGGTATCACCAATGTAAACTACAAGGTCACCGATGACGCAGGGGCTTATGTGGTGCGCGTAGGCGATGACATCCCGCTGCATCAGGTCATGCGGTTCAACGAACTGGCCGCCAGCCGCGCCGCCCATGCCGCAGGATTGTCTCCAGCCGTGGTGCACTCCGAAGGTGATCTGACGGTGCTGGAATTCATCGAAAGCCGTACCCTGACCGAAGGGGACGTGCGCCAACCCGACATGCTGCCGCGCGTGCTGGATCTGGTGAAACGCTGCCACCGCGAGGTGCCCACCCATCTGCGCGGACCGTCGCTGGTGTTTTGGGTGTTCCACGTCATCCGCGACTACGCCGCGACCCTGACCGAGCAGGGCAGCGCACATACCGCGCTGATCCCCGATCTGATCGACGCGAGCGCGATGTTGGAACGTGAGGCCGGGCCCTATGACGTGGTCTTTGGCCATAACGACCTGCTCTGCGGCAATTTTCTGGACGATGGCAACCGCCTTTGGCTGATCGATTTTGATTATGCCGGGTTCAACTCGCCACTGTTTGATCTGGGCGGGTTGGCCTCGAACAACGGACTCACGCCCAAACAGGAAGACTGGGTGCTGGAAACCTATTTCGAAACCCCGGTAACCGACGACCTGCGTCATCGCTATTCGGCGATGAAATGCGCTTCGTTGCTGCGAGAAACCATGTGGAGCATGGTGTCCGAGATCACCTCGGATATCGACTTCGACTACGCGGCTTACACAGCTGAAAACCTTGCGCGTTTCCGCGCGGCGCTCAACGACTTCAATAACACCTGAGGACAGACATGACTGAACTTCCCTCTTCTGCAAAGGCGGTCATCATCGGCGGCGGTATCATCGGCTGTTCGGCTGCTTATCACCTGGCCAAGATGGGTTGGACCGATACGGTTCTTCTTGAGCGCAAGAAACTGACCTCGGGCACTACCTTCCATGCGGCGGGTCTCGTCGGTCAGTTGCGCTCAAACGCCAATATCACCCAGTTGTTGGGCTATTCGGTGGAGCTTTACAAGAAACTGGAGGAAGAAACCGGCCTCGGAACCGGTTGGAAGATGAATGGCGGCCTGCGGCTGGCTTGCAACGAGGAACGCTGGACCGAAGTGAAGCGCCAGGCGACCACGGCGCATTCCTTTGGCCTCGATATGCAGCTGCTGACCCCGCAGGAGGCGCAGGATCTGTGGCCGCTGATGGACATCGGCGATGTGATCGGTGCTGCCTTCCTGCCGACGGATGGTCAGGCGAATCCGTCGGACATCACCCAGGCGCTGGCCAAAGGCGCGCGGATGGCGGGCGCGAGGATCTTTGAAGATACCAAGGTCACCGATCTTGAGATCGACAATGGCAAGATCCGCGCCGTCATTACCGAACAGGGCCGCATCGAATGCGAAAAGGTGATCGTCTGCGCCGGTCAGTGGACGCGCGATTTCGCCGCCAAATTCGGCGTGAACGTGCCGCTGGTGCCGATGGAACATCAATACATGGTCACCGAACCCTTTGGCGTACCCGGTGACCTGCCTACTCTGCGCGATCCCGATCGGCTGACCTATTACAAGGAAGAGGTCGGTGGGCTCGTAATGGGCGGGTACGAGCCGAACCCAATCCCGTGGGCAATCGACGGCATCCCGAAAGGGTTCCACTATACCTTACTCGACAGTAATTTCGATCATTTCGAACAGATCATGGAGCTGTCACTGGGCCGGGTACCGGCGTTGGAAACCGCCGGGATCAAGACCCTGACCAACGGCCCCGAGAGCTTCACACCAGATGGAAATTTCATCGTGGGTGAAGCGCCCGAGTTGAAGAATTTCTTTGTCGGCGCCGGCTTCAACGCCTTTGGTATCGCCTCGGGCGGCGGCGCCGGAATGGTGCTGGCGGAATGGGCCGCCAATGGCGAGCCGCCCTTTGATCTGTGGTCCGCCGACATCCGCCGTTTTGGTCGCCCGCATTTCGACACCGACTGGGTCCGCACCCGCACGGTCGAGGCCTATGGCAAACACTACACCATGGCCTGGCCGCATGAAGAACACGACTCGGGCCGCCCCTGCCGCAAGTCGCCGCTTTTCGATACCCTCAAGGATCAGGGTGCGTGCTTTGGCGAGAAACTGGGGTGGGAACGTCCGAACTGGTATGCGGATGCATCGCTGGGCGAGACGCCCAAGGACGAATACAGCTTTGGCCGCCAGAACTGGTTCGCCGCAGTTGGCCGCGAACACAAAGCGGCGCGCGAGGCGGCGGTGCTGTTCGATCAGACATCGTTTGCCAAATTCGCACTGAAAGGCCCTGACGCCCTGGCTGCGATGAACTGGATCTGCGCCAATGATGTGGACAAGCCGGTGGGCGCGTTGGTCTATACCCAGATGCTGAATGACAAGGGCGGAATCGAATGCGACCTGACTGTGGGCCGTGTCGCGCATGATGAGTTCTACATCGTCACCGGCACAGGCTTTGCCACGCACGATTTCGATTGGATCAGCCGCAATATCCCCGAAGGCATGAACTGCCAGCTTTTCGACATCACTTCCTCGAACGCCGTACTGTCCTTGATGGGCCCCAGGGCTCGGGACATTCTGGCAGCGGTCACCCGCGACGACGTCTCGAACGACGGCTTCAAATTCGGTTCCATCCGCACCATCGGCATCGCCGGATGCCCCGTCAAAGCCCTACGCGTGACCTATGTGGGCGAGCTTGGTTGGGAACTGCATCTACCAGTCGAATACGCCCAGACCGTTTATACCACGCTGATGGAAGCAGGCCGACCGCACGGTCTGGTCAACGCGGGTTACCGCGCGATTGAATCGCTGCGGCTTGAGAAAGGCTATCGCGCCTGGGGGACCGATATCGGCCCCGACCATACACCGTTCGAATGCGGGCTGGGCTGGGCTGTGAAATTGCGCAAGGATGTGGACTTCAAGGGCCGCTCTGCATCCGAAGCTCAAAAGGCTAGAGGTGTGAATAAAATGCTGGCCTGCTTCACCGTAGACCCAGAGGTGGTGCTGCTGGGCCGCGAAACGATCTACCGGGATGGCAAACGGGTCGGCTGGCTGACATCGGGCGGCTATGGCTACACTGTTGGCAATTCCATCGGCTATGGCTATGTGCGCAACCGGGATGGTGTGGACGCCGAATTTGTCACAACCGGTAGCTATGAGTTGGACGTTGCAACCCGGCGCGTGCCCTGCGAGGTGACGTTACAACCGCTTTACGATCCGAAAATGGAGCGTGTCAAAGCGTGATGGCTCTTTCGGAGAGTGTTGTCCCGGCAACTTATCTGAGCTTTGAGCGGCAAACCGGCCTTCGATTCAGGCAACGTTTGCCGCCGTTTTCCACGCACGGGTGGCATCCAGACGGTAGTGCCTGTTGGCCATAACCTCTCAGCACCGCCTCTTCCCGACGTGCTATGGTTCAGAGTTTGCAGGTCGGCGGCTCGATCAATGAGCCTATTTGAACAAGGTCGAGTTGGACTTCTTGCGCCCAGGAAAACCAACGGACAATGCCTATTTCGAGTCCTTCAACAGCCGTCTTTGCCAGGAATGCCAGAACCTTCACCGGTTCCGATCCCTAGGCCATGCGCGCGAGGAAATCGGACGATGGCGCAACCACCACAACACAAAGCGCCCACATTCGGCGCTCGGTTACCTGTCCCCAGCGGAGTTCTTGATGAAAACCACGGCGCCAGCGCTTGAGACTCCTGCGGTCTCCGCGCTGCCGCTCAACACTAAAACCCAACCGGAAGATTCCAGATCAAACCGGCCCTAGTCGCGGGGAAGGTCATAAGGTCAAAGTCGCAACATTTTGGGTACCCGAAGGTCTGCCTGTCTGCAATTGCGCTTTCTGATACCGCCTTGTACTGGCTGCAACTTTGTGAGTCCGGCGTCCGGCTTTGCCTTCACCTGTCGAGCATCGCGAGCACGGCGTCACGTTCGGACAGCACCAAGAGCAAGGCAAGATCACCCGGTTCCAGCATATCCAATATCATCGAGGCGGCCTGAGAGGGCGAAGAAGCTCTCAGGACCTGTTGTGCGCCATATCCCTGTTCTGAGGCTGATTTTTCGATCAGGTCCGGGATTTCTCCCAATTCGCGGCCTCTTAAATACCCTTCCAGTTCGGCTGCGACGACCACATCGGGCTGGAAATTCAACGCCGTCGCGGTTACGTCCCGGATATCCTGATCCGATCTGTCCCCTGCATGGCTGAGCATGATGAAACGCCGTTTTGCTGGCAGACTCGACAGCGCACCGCAAACAGCCGAAATCGAATGCGGGTTATGTGCAAAATCCACAAATACCCGCGCTTCGTTGTACCGAAACTCGTTGCAACGACCTGGGTTATCTTTGGCGTCTGGCTTGAACCCGGCCAACCCATCCCGAGCCGCCTGAACAGGCAGGTCCAAGGCCAAGGCAAGGCACAAAGCCGCCAGCGCGTTCAGGATGTTGTATTTCGCGGCGCCGCCCATGGTCAGAGGAACATTGGAAACTGCGATCACTGCCTGTTCAACCGTGCCATCGAAAAAAACGATTTCTCCCTGCTGTACATAAGCGCAGCACTTGCCCGCATCGCGAGCCCGACGGATCAGGTCGTTCTGCGCATCCAGCGAAAACCACCAGATATTTGCGGATGTGTTTTCCGCTTCTGCGCGGACATAGTCGTCATCGGCATTCAGGGCCAGAACGCCTCCTTCGGCCAGCGTGCGATGCACGGCAAATTTGGCCTGAGCCAGTTCCGGCACCGTGTTGACCCCATATTGCCCCAGATGGTCGTTCGCTACATTGGTGACCGCTGCTGCCGTGGCCGCGCGGGTCGGCAGGCCCCGACGCAGGATGCCTCCGCGAGCCACTTCAAGGCATGCAACCTCCAGCCGTCTGTCGCGCAGTAGCATTCGCCCGCCACCGGGGCCTGAGTAATCGCCACGGTCCAGGATATCGTCACCCACCCGCACAAACTCGGTCGAGGTCAGCCCGGCAACCTTGCCCGAGGCGCGCGCGATGGCCTCAAGCAGCCGGGTTGTGGTGGTTTTGCCGTTGGTTCCGGTGATGAACGCGACAGGGATATTGTGCAGAGCAGACCAGCCCACCGCGTCAGGTGAGGGCAGCGCATCGACTGGCCAGGTCTGACTGCCAATACCATGCCCGATCGACACTTCGTCATCATCGCAGAGCATATCCACGCCATGTTTCTCGGCTGCCGCGATCAGGGCGATCAGAGCGGGATTGGCTTCCTTTTCCATAACGCCTTTGATATCCGCAACCATCTGATCGAAGTCTCTGGGCTCGGATACCAACAATTCAGCGGCACAGAAATGCCAGGCGGTTTGCGCCGCGAATATCGCGGAATAGAGCTGATCCATCGGCGCCGAGATCGCCAGATTGACGCCACCAGTAAAGGTGCGGTGGGTCAGTTCCTGAACCTGCCAGCCGAGAGCGTCCAGCACCCGGCGCGCATGTTTCTCCCACAGGGCGGTAACCTGCGTGGCGTCGATATCGGTGAAAAACACATCCATCACGGCGCCGGGCCGGTCCCAGAGCAGGCCAGGTCCGGTCAGGCGCCGTGCGTCATCCACCTGAATATGATCGGCGGTCGCGCTTTCAATTTTCAGCGCGGCCTCAAGCTCTTCGATCCGGTCCATTCCGGTGCCTCCGCTCAATCCGAGTCTTCGCTGATTTCACGGGCCAGACGCACACCACGCTCATCCCGGATCAGGTTCTGGTCGCTTTCGAACATGTCTTCAAATGCCGTTTCAACTGGGCTTGGCGCCGGCACGGCCTCGGGTGCTTCGTCATCGGAGTTGAAATAGATGATCTGTTTCCAGCAGCGCGTCGTGTCGTCACCGAAGATCACCAGAAGATCGCCCTGCCCGGCCTGTTCCAGTGCGGTACTTACCGCCTCGATCTCATCGGGGATGATGGTGATGGCAGCTGTGTCTACTCCATTGTCGATCATAGCCTGCCGCATCATTTGGGGCACTTCGTCATGGCCGCGACCCCGGCGGCGGTCATCTGCCTTGCAGATGAAATGATCAAAATGCCCGGCCAGTGCTGCGGCTCCATCAACAATGTCTTCATCGCGTCGGTCGCCGGGCATCGCAACGACGCACAGCCTGCGGCCCTTGACCTCCAACTGGTCGGCCAGCGCGGCCATCGCCTTCAGCGCGGCAGGGTTGTGGCCATAATCGAGGATCACCTTGAAGGGATGCTCGTCATAGACATTCATCCGCCCAGGGGCCTGGAAATAGCTGGTGTCGAAGGTGCGCAGCCCGTGGCGGATATTGTCCAGGTCCACGCCGAAACTATAGGCCATCGCGGCGGCGAACATCGCGTTCTGGACGTTGAAAATCGCTTTGCCTTCCAACGTTGCCGGGATCAAATGCGACCACAGAACCGGGATGTGAAGCCCGTTGTCATAGATGGTCAGCATGTCACCATTCATGCCCTTTTCCAGAACGATAGCCTTGCCGCCTGCCTTGATATGTTCCTTGACCAGGCTGTGGCCGGGATTGGTCGTGACATAGAAGATCTGATCCGCTCCGGCGTAGTCGGCCATTTTCAGACAATTGATGTCATCGGCATTCAGCACCGCTGTATCGGTCGCGCTTTCCACCACCACGCGCTTGACCACGGCCAGTTCCTCGACAGTGTTAATACCACCAAGTCCCAGATGGTCCGCCGAAACATTCAGACACGCCGCCACGTTCGAGCGCTGATAACCCAGACCCGACCGCACAAGCCCGCCGCGTGCGGTTTCCATCACCGCAAAATCGACCGCCGGATCGCGGAGGACGATCTGAGCGGATTTGGGTCCCGTCATATCACCCTTGACGCTCAGTTTACCGTCCACATAGACGCCGTCGGTCGAAGTCATACCAACGATCTTGCCGCTGGTTTTCATGATATGCCCCAGCATCCGCGAAGTCGTCGTCTTGCCGTTGGTGCCGGTAATCGCCGCGATCGGGATGCGGGTTTTCTCATTGGCTGGGAACAGCATGTCGATCACTTTGCCCGCCACGTCGCGCGGCTGACCTTCGGACGGAGCCACGTGCATCCGGAAACCGGGGGCTGCGTTCACCTCGACGATTGCGCCGCCGATATCCTTGTAGGATTTGGTGATGTCGTCGATCAGAAAATCGACGCCGCCCACATCCAACCCAACCGCCATGATGGCGCGTTCGGCCATGTCACGGTTGTCAGGATGCACCACATCCGTCAGGTCAATGGCTGTACCCCCCGTCGACAGGTTCGCGGTCGAACGGAGATAGAAAATCTCGCCATCCGGCAACACGGTCTCTACGTTCACGCCCGCATTCTCCATCAGGCGTTTGGCCTGATTATCGATTTCAAGCATGGTCAGCACTTTTTCGTGCCCGATGCCTCGGCGCGGGTCCTGGTTTACGATGTCGACCAGTTCGGCAATCGTGTGCGTGCCGTCGCCAACTACATGTCCGGGGACGCGCTTGGCCACTGCAACCAGCTTGTTGTTCACAACCAGCATTCGGTGATCGAAACCGGTGATGAAACTTTCCACCAGAATGGCCCTGCTGCGGGAATGTTCCTTGGCTTCGGCAAAACCGGCCTCGACCTCGGATTCCGAATTCAGATTGATCGAAACACCTCGCCCATGATTGGCGTTGAGCGGCTTGACGACGACAGGAAACCCGATGCGTCCTGCCGCCTTTGCCGCCTCGCGTGCCGAATAAACCATGCGTTGCTGCGGCACCGGCAGGCCCAGATCGTTCAGCAGATTGTGTGTATCTTCCTTGTCGCAGGAAATCTCGACCGAGATATGTTTGGTCTCAGAAGTGATGGTTGCCTGAATGCGTTTCTGATATTTCCCATGCCCGAATTGCACCAGTGAGCCAGAGTTCAGCCTGATCCAGGGGATGTCCCGCTCCTGTGCCGCCTTGACCAGCGAGCCGGTTGAGGGACCAAATTCCTTGCGCTGCGCGCGCAGCACAAAGCTGCGCAACTCGTCATCCCAGTTGAAATCCGGGTCGAAATCGTAATCCACCTGCTCCTTGAGGGATTGTGGCAACAGATGCATCAGCAGCCGCATCGCCAGCTTGCCCGCGTCAAGACCTACATCGCGCTGGCGGTATTCATAAACCATGTTGTACTGGCCGGGTTCGCCTGTGCTGCGTGTCCGGCCAAAAGTCACGTCGGTCCCAGCGACGTTCTGCACCTCGATGGCGCAATGCTCCAGCACATGGCCCAGCCAAGTGCCTTCATCTTCGCGCAAGCGGCGGATGAACCCGCCGGGTTCGCGATAGGAACAGCCGTGTTCGGCCAGACCGGGAAGCGCCTCGATCAATGCATCGACAAACTCGGGGCCAATTTTCGCCGACGGCCACTCTTCCAGAACACCTAGGTCGACGACGTGGCGAATGACCGGAAAACTTGCCCAGACATTCGGGCCGACAAAGACATTGGTCGAGATTATTTTC
The DNA here is from genome assembly GCF_056541825.1 of Ruegeria sp. AF8. Lineage (NCBI taxonomy): Bacteria > Pseudomonadati > Pseudomonadota > Alphaproteobacteria > Rhodobacterales > Roseobacteraceae > Ruegeria > Ruegeria sp. AF8. The sequence goes on from NZ_JBQFYW010000023.1 coordinate 46,138, forward strand.
ATGAGGCTCCCCGTTGGTTAGCTTGCTATTCCCCCCCCGCTGGCGGCCTCATCCCCGGACAGATCCGGCAATGTGCAGAACGCCATATGCTCATCCGGCGGAAAAGCCTGGCGAGCCGTCAGATCATAACGGCACCCTTCGCCCAGAACGTCAAGCCGAAGACCAAGAAGGCTAAGCGCTTCACCCCGGCGGGCATCCCACATCGAAGAATGGGTCAAATGGCTGGCATCCACCACGGTAACCGTTCCGCTACCGATGACTTCAAAGACGTTGTCTGGCCCAATGAAGGCCGCCGTGTCTTCGTCAATGCCCAAGCCGATCAGAAAAGGATTGAAAGATGAAGCGGTTAGCAATCGTCCCAACCGGTTACGCTGAGTGAAATGCTGATCAATGATGACGGCGTTGGTCAGACCCATACCCGGAGCCAGTGTGATGTTGCCTTCGGCGGGACCAGAGTTGCTGCTGCCGCCTGCTACCATATGTTCTGACATGATTGAGGCACCGGCAGAAGTTCCGGCAACCGGCACACCCGCAGCGTTTCGCCGTCGAATTTTCTGCGCGACAAGTGTGCCGCCCAGAATCGCGGACAGCCGCAACTGGTTTCCGCCCGTCATGAAAATCCCGGTCGCGCGATCCAACATCCCGGCATAGTCCGGGTTGTCGCAATCGGCGCGACGCGAGATGGGCAGGAATTCGACCTGGCCAGCCCCGAGTTCAGAGAAAATGCGGTTATAGTCCGGTCCGGTTTCCTCCAGCATCGAAGCTGTCGGGATTACGACGATATCGGCATCCGCACCGCCAGACAATTCCACGAATTTGCGGTGAATCTGCATTTCCTTGACGCGGTCTTCTCCGCCGCCGATTGGAATGATGAACCCGCGCGGGGTCTCTGCATCAACGGGCGCAGGGCACATATCTTAACTACCTTCCGGTGCTGAAGCGGGCAGTCATCGGGGACCGCGTGGACGCTTAAACCTGTTCATACATGCCGCGCCGGGCTATCTGGCCATCGCGGACATGCCATTCCCCCCAAGCCATCACATGCCGCACGGCAAAGTATTCGTCAAGAACCACCATATCGGCGTCCGTGCCCACTTTCCGGCGACCATTGCGGGCGCAGGGTGAAGTTGCTCCAACCTCAAATGTGACCCCTCACACCCGAGGAATCGAACGAACTGCCGAAACTTGTTCTTGATCGCTCTCTGCTTCATACGCGGAGATCACTTTGCAGTGTTAGGATCGTCACCTCGCGACGGTGCCGAAGTAGCCTCTTCAGTCCGATCACCTGTCGGGGAGCCGTCATTCTCCGGCGTTGGCGAGACGCCAGAGCCTTGCCCCAAGAGCCGCAATGCTTTTTCCAAACTTTCGACAGCAACCGCGCGATCTTCGGCCGCCATCGATGCGACATTCAGGTCCAGACGTAGATGGGCGTTTTGCTCGTGCATCTCATGCAGATTGCATTCGAGAACCGCGCGGGCATCGAGAACTCGATAGGTTGCGACGGGGTAGGCGATGCCTTTGACCTCTATCTCACCGCGTTTTTTACAGGCGATCTGGTCTTCCACATGTGCGAAGGTTTCGTAGGAAATCAGGATCTCCCCCGGTGCGGCCATGGTCTCCAATCTAGACGCAATATTCACGGCGCCACCAATGATGGTATAATCCAACCTGTCTTCGCTTCCGAAATTGCCGACAGTGCAATAGCCAGTATGGATACCCATGCGGGTGGTCATCGGCTTCTCGATACCGGATCTCCGCCACTGGTTCTGAAGCTGCTCCATACGTTGCCGCATTTCCAGTGCCATGCTTACACAGGCTAGCGCGTCAGCCTTCACACCACGCGTGTCGGGATCTCCAAAGAAGATCAGAATGGCGTCACCGACATATTTGTCGATGGTTGCGCCGTGACGGAAGGCGATCTGGGACATTTCGGTTAGATAGTGATTCAGAAGTTGCGTGAGTTCCTCTGATTCCAGCCGATCGGCGGCCTCAGTAAAGTCGACGATATCGGAAAAGAAAATGGTCAGCTTTTTCCGGCTGCTGACAAGTTTGACCTCCTGCTTGCCGCTGAAGATCGAGTCATATACCTGAGGCGAGAGGTATTTCGCCAGTTGATTTGACAGTCGCTCCAGCGCGGTCGTCTTGTCGGCCAATTCCTTTTCCCTCTGATCGATGACATCCATGTAATGCGCCATAGCACCAGATATCTGGCCGATTTCATCCGGGCGAGTATCTGAGAGCCTGTGTTCACGGTCTTCGGCATAGCGCGCCAGCGATTGCCGCATCTGTTCGAGCCGTCGGAACACACGCCTGTTGAGAACTCTCAAGACAAGGAATGCCCCCGGAACAACCATCAAGATCAGGCCAAGAATGGCCATCAGCGTGAACCGCGTTGTCTCGGTCACCAGTCGGACCTGGGTCTCCAGGTCAGCGCCCGCGCGCCAGAATTCATTGCTGGCGCTGCTGAGAAGCCGATTTGCGATCAACGAGTTTTCTTCGACCAGGGCCTTGATTTGAAACGCGTTGGTTAGCTGCTTCGATTTCTCCGACAGGATCTCCTGATGGGACGAGGCCCAAAATTCGGCGATGCTGCGCGACGGCGCGAGTTCCGGGAGGTTTGGTCCAACGTCAGTGGCGACATGAGTGAGATGCCGCACTAGCGCATCGAAGCTAGTTTCCGTGGCCTGCCTGTTCTTTGGGAAACGCGCCCTGTTCATATCCAGCAACATGTTGTTGATCTGAAACACAGCCTGGGACGCAAGTGCCTGCGTTTCCGCCTCCGCCGCCTTCTCTGTATTGCGCAGCACTCCAAGGTTTTGTGCAAAGGCATCGGCAAAGGCCTCAAGCTGCCGGTCGACCTTGATCTGGTTATCCACGGCTCCGGTCAATTGCGTAAGATTGGCGATAAGCAAATCGGCGTTGCGCCGCAGAACATCAATGCGGTCGGGGGTTTCGTACAACCCGGCCAATTCCCCGATAACAGCGTTCAGCGATGCTTCCTTGTCTTGGATGCGTGCGAGCAACGTTTCATATTCCGACCGGGTTGGTGCCTGGCTGAGCGCAGGGGCGATCGAGCTTGTGGCAGACGCATCCTGAGACAGTTGAGAAAGCTTGATCAGACGTGGCAGCGACTGGCTGCGGAGCAGATCGAGTTCGCCTCGGATTTCGAACAGCCGAACCGTGATCAGAACAAGCCCCACAACTAGAAGCGCTGCAACTCCGGCGAGGATGCTGAACAGCACGGTGGAAATACGCTGACGCGCATTGATCCGGCCTCTGTGGGTATCCTCCACCGACCTAGCCTATCGGAAGGGTGGGCTGATCATCAAGCCGCCATCGCTCCAGAGCCGGTTGAGGCCGCGGTCGATTTTCATCTGACTGCCCTGCCCCAGATATCTGTCGAATATCTCCCCATAATTGCCCGCTCCGGCAATTACGTTGCGCGCCCAGTCGGTTGTCAGCCCTGCGTCGACAGAACTTTCCAACTCGTCGACGCCAAGCAGGCGACGCACTTCGGGATCGGGGCTGTCAAGAAACGCCTCGACATTTGACCGCGAAATCCCCTTTTCCTCGGCCAGTATGGTCGCAAAAATGGACCAGCGAACGATGTTCGCCCATAGCATGTCGCGGGTTGCCACATAAGCGACCAGCGGTTCTTTTGAGATGATCTCGTCATGCAGAACATAGTTGCCGGGATCATCGAGAGCAGAGGTCCGCATGGTTGCCAAAGCGAACCGATCGGTCGTCAGCAGATCGCAGCGGCGCGACAAAAAGGCGTCATTGCGTCCTTGGGACGACTCAAATGGCAGGATTTCCCAATCCAACCCGTGCCGCTGGACGAAATCCTGTAGGTTCCCGATGGTTGTCGTCGCGCGCGAAACACAGACAGTTGCTCTTGGGACACCGGTCAGCGGACCGTCAAAAGTTCCGCGATGGGACATGAAACCTTGGCCGTCGTAGTAGAGAACTGCGGCAGGCGTCAGGTGAAGCGAGATATCCCGAGAAAATGTCCATGTCACATTTGAGACGTAGATATCGACCTCACCATCCGCGATGCTTTGCAAACCGGCGCGTATCAGTGTTGGTGACATTTGCACGGCGTTCCGATCACCGAATACTGCGAGTGCGACCACCTTGCAGAACTCGGGGAAGAAACCCTCATAACCATCCTCGCCGAGGCGGGTATCACCGACCAGCCGGTTCCCGATGGAACACCTGACATATCCGCGCTCGCGGACCGCATCCAAAACGCTTTCGGCCGCATAGGATGGTCCGGCAGTCGGGCCAACCGACATCAAGAAGAACGCTAAAAGAGTTGCGAGCGACCTCATACCAGCTCCATTTCTTCCGGCATTTTACCACAATCGGCAAGCTGCGCGAACAAAGCGGAACCTGAGCGCCAAATGCGTTGTTGTCTGTGGTCGCTTTCGGATGCCTACAGCGAGTTTTCTGCCCACAAGCATGCGGCGTCCTGGATCATGAAAAACGTAACGAGGTAATCCTCTAACGAACAAACTTTTTTACATTCCATAAAGTATAGAAGGATCTGCAAGGTCGCTAAGGGTGTCCAAAGTCAGCCCACCAAGTGGCTAGAAAATAATCCTGCCCGAATTCAAAAAACTCAAGATATTCAAATCCAGCTATCGTTCAGCTCAAGTCAATAAGTTGTTTCAACTCGACTTGCACTGGACCAACTCGAGTGCTCCCTTTCCCTTCAATTCCACTTGTCCCATCGACTTTCCGCGAAAACTGCCCTAGATCAGACGCCAAACCGGGGCGATGACAACGACGTTTGAGGGTTCAGCTTGTGCTACAATTCTGGATGCGACATTCACGGTATCGCCCCACAAATCGAACACAAATTGCTTGCGGCCAATAACGCCGGCGACAACTGGCCCGATGTGAATTCCAACGCGCAGATCCCAGGACGCTTCCAGGTTTTTGACTGCTGAAATCATCTCGAACCCTGCGCGTACGCTCGCGTCAGCCGGGTTTTCAACATAGTGCAGCAATCCTGCAGTTGCCATGTATGCATCCCCTATGGTCTTGATTTTTTCCAGCCCATGACGTGCGGTGATTTGCTCACAGGTATTCACCATTTCCTGTA
>NZ_JBQFYW010000024.1:0-49945 GCF_056541825.1 Ruegeria sp. AF8
CCCGCCAGCGCCCGAAACCATCATCCCGATGGATTACAGGCCGACGATGCACTAACAATCAATTTGGACCAGTCAGATGAGGCTGCTCACCACAACTTCGATGTCTACCCGCTGTGCCCCTGTTTCATAGTAGGCACTCACCTTGGCCATCTCGTTCATTGTTATACGGGTTCGACCAGTGAAATCTTCGATGATCCCCGAGAAGGTAACGGAGTCAGCATCGAAGTCAGCGCCGGAAGCGCTGTACTCCTCCAGCGCCATATTCACTCGGCCAACAGAACTGTCGAAGGTAATGTCTCCCGCTTCGCCAGTAGCCAGCAATTCAAAATTTTCCAGTTCGAACCCAACTGTCATGCTGATTTCGTCCTGCTCGGAAAGCTCTGCCGAAATTTTCAGAACAGCCGGCTCCACGTATCCTATGCTGACAGAACCATCGTCATTTTCCTTCAGCGTCATTCCTGGAGCCGTTACGTTGATAGCCCCGAGTTCAAACGGCAATTCGAAATGGAGTGAAATATCCCTGATCGTTTCCGTCTTGCCTGACCGTCTACCATATCCGGTTAGTTGGCCGCCTATGGTTTCGAAGTAGTCTTGCTGAATTTGCCAGACATCAGATGCGGAAATCTCCGCAGACGAAATGCCCGGAGCGCACAAGGCAATGGCAGTAAAACAGACAAATTGATGGGAGCGGATCATTCAGGCGACCTCAAATTTCTGAAAGTACAAACAACGACCCGGCATTACTGATGGTGTCAGGCATTTTTGTGACATCCTACGAACAAATTGGATCGAAAAGTGAAACTACACGCCTGGAAGTAGAGCCGCGTCAAAAGGTGCAAATTCGCAGGTGTCAACGGCGGTACGATTTCCGGCCACGGGCCTGCGCTATACTCGGCCATTTCAGGAGTGACTGGCGCATTGGCACGCGTGAACTCCACGAAGGTCAATGGTCAAAAGATTGCAACACAACCCCACAATGTTTCTATCGAAGGAGCAAGTTGGCAATTCCAGTCAATTGGTTCTGCAATGACGACGAAAATTGGCACGTTTTCCTTTATTGATTGGTGTTCAATTTAAAACGAGTCCGATACATAAGGTGTCACAAGTAAGCTAGGCAGAAATCAGACCCGTGTTCGACCTACCCGCGCAGCGCGCGCACCTTTCCGAAAAGTATGATCTGACTCCATCGCCCGAACTGGCCGCCAGTATGAGCGATATCTATGACCGCATGTCCCGTGTGGTCTCTCCCGTCGATTGGGCGATCTATGCGCCATATGTGAAGGCGATCAGCGATCTCAAGGCCAAGCGCAACGCGGTCATTCTGGGTCACAACTACATGACGCCCGAGATCTACCACGGCATTTCGGATTTTGGCGGGGACAGCCTGCAGCTTGCCATCAAGGCGACCGAGGTCGAGGCCGATGTAATTGTGCAATGTGGTGTGCATTTCATGGCCGAAACGTCCAAAATTCTCAGCCCGGACAAAACAGTCCTGATGCCGGATATGGAGGCTGGGTGCTCGCTGGCGGAATCGATCACCGCCGAAGGCATCGAAGAAATGCGCAACCGGTATCCCGGGGCTCCGGTTGTGTCTTATGTAAACACCACTGCAGAAGTCAAAGCGGCGTCGGATATCTGCTGCACATCGTCCAATGCAGCGCAGATCGTTGCGGCCCAGGACAGCCACACCGTGATCATGACCCCCGACCAGTATCTGGCGCAGAACGTTGCGCGCGATGTGCCCCAAAAGAATGTTGTCTGGTGGGAAGGGTCCTGCATTGTCCACGAACAGTATAGCGCCAGCGATCTGCGTGATTTTCGCGAATGGAACCCCGGGACACGCCTGATTGCGCATCCGGAATGTCCGCCGGACGTTGTGGCGGAATCCGATTTTTCCGGATCAACCAGCGGCATCATCAAATACGTCACCGACGAAAAACCTGAAAAGGCGTTGCTCATTACCGAATGTTCGATGGCATCGAATATTGCCGATGAACTGCCCGAGGTCGAGTTCGTCGGCCCCTGCAACATGTGCCCGTACATGAAGAAAATTACTCTGGAAAAGGTGCTCTTTGCGCTCGACACCATGACCGGTCAGGTTGAGGTTGACGCCGACGTTGCAGTCAAAGCGCGGCAGTCCGTACAGCGCATGATAGACCTGTCGCGGCAATTGGGTATCTGATCGTCCCAATGCAACACATAACCACAAATCGCGTGGTCATCATTGGTGCCGGTTTAGCCGCCGTTTATGCGGCGTTGAAACTGGCGCCGCGACCGGTTGTCATGATCTCACCGGAACCTTTGGGAACGGGGGCCAGTTCTGCCTGGGCCCAGGGCGGTGTGGCCGCTGCGCTGGCTCCAACCGACAGCGCCCAGGCCCATGCGGATGATACGATACGGGCCGGATCCGGGTCGGTTTTGCGCGAAGTGGCCGAATTTGTAACCCGTTCGGCGCGCGAGCACGTTCTGGACCTGTCAGATCTTGGCACCGGTTTTGATCGCAGGGCTGACGGAAGCTTTGTTCAATCGCGCGAGGCCGCCCACTCTGCTGCCCGTGTGGTGCGGGTCAAGGGCGATCAGGCCGGTGCTGAAATCATGCGGGCGCTGATTGCGGAATTACGCCGGACTTCTTCTGTTCAGGTGGTCGAAGGTGCGCAGGCTGTTGGATTGGAAAGTGACGGCGCTCAAGTCACCGGAGTATTTCTGACCAGCATCGACGCGCCTGATGCGCACCCGGTTTTGTTACGGGGAAGTGCGCATGTTCTGGCTACGGGTGGCTCATCGGGCCTGTATGAACAGACCACCAATCCTGCGCGCATCCGTGGGCAGGGGATCGGGATGGCGGCCCGTGCCGGCGCGCGTATTGCCGATGCGGAGTTCGTGCAGTTTCATCCCACAGCAATCGACGTGGGAGAAGATCCTACGCCGCTGGCAACCGAGGCGCTGCGCGGGGAAGGCGCTGCCCTGATCGACGAGACCGGCAATCGGTTCATGGCCGATATTCATCCCGATGGTGAACTGGCCCCACGCGACATCGTCGCCCGCGCCGTCTATCTGCACGCGCAATCCGGGCTACGCCCTGCGCTCGATACACGCGCGGCTATCGGGGCCGAGATTGCGACCCAGTTCCCTTCTGTTACCGACGCCTGCACCCGCAATGGCGTCGATCCGGTTTCCGAAGCCATCCCGGTAACGGCATCGGCGCACTATCATATGGGCGGAGTAGCGACGGATATGACGGGCCGTAGTTCATTGGCCGGGCTTTGGGTTTGTGGTGAGGCTGCCTGCACCGGTTTGCATGGTGCCAACCGTCTGGCCTCCAACGGACTACTTGAGGCTCTGGTTTTTGCCCGCGCCTGCGCCTGTGATATCGCAGAGGTTATACCTGCGCAAAACGCTCCGCCGGTCGATATCCGTTTGGCCTGCGGTATGCATAATGCAGATGAAAATGCCGTGTCCGCCTTGCGCCGAACCATGACCGTATATGTGGGCGTTGTACGCGAGCAGGCAGGGTTGAAAAGCGCCCTTTCCGATATCGCAGCGCTCGAGGCTCATCACGCGGATTCAGAAGTTTTCCTAAACATGACCGCAACGGCCACCCTGATAGCCGCAGCGGCGCTGATCCGCGAGGAAAGCCGCGGTGCGCATTACCGATCTGATTTTCCTGAATCCAACCCCGGCCCCGGCCAACGCTCGATTCTGACGCTGAGCGAAGCTATGGCGTTGAGGGACTGTATCGCAAAGGAAGCCACATGAGTTATCCGGCACTGCCCGACTTGATCCTTGAACCGCTGGTCCGGTCAGCGCTGATGGAGGATCTGGGGGCCAACGGGGACATAACCACCCTGACCGTTATCCCTGCTGCGGCTACTTACAGCGCTAGGTTGAACGCCCGCGAAGATGCTGTCGTCTCGGGTATGCAAGTGGCAGAGCTGGCCTTTCGTCTGGTCGATCCCAAGCTGGATATCGTCACCCATTTTCATGATGGTCAGCATTGCGCAAAAGGGGACACGCTGATGGAGATTCGGGGCAGCGCGGCCTCGATCCTTTCTGCGGAACGGGTGGCTTTGAACTTTGTTGGACGACTGGCAGGGATCGCCACTCTAGCTGCGGCGTTGGTTGCCGAAACAAAGGGAACCAAGACGCGTATAACCTGTACACGCAAAACGACCCCCGGGCTCCGCATTGTCGAGAAACAAGCCGTTCTGCACGGCGGCGGATTCAACCACCGCTTTTCGCTTTCAGATGCGATCCTGATCAAGGACAACCACATCGCCGCCGCCGGCGGCGTGCGCGCGGTTCTGGAATCCGCAAAAATGCGCGCCTCGCACATGATGAAGATCGAAATCGAGGTGGATCAATTGGGTCAGTTGGCCGAAGTGATTGAAGTCGGTGGGGCGGATGTCGTCTTGCTGGACAATATGTCTCCCGACGAACTGCAGCAGGCAGTAAAAATGGCCAATGGCCATCTGGTGACCGAAGCTTCTGGTAACGTCAGTCGTGACACTGTTGCGGCCATCGCCGCGACCGGGGTGGATTACATATCCTCTGGAGCGTTGACCCATTCATACCGCTCTGTTGATGTCGGTTTGGATTTTTGAATGTCATTGAAGGTGTTGTCTAATCGCACGGCTCGGATCAAGTTTTTCTTGCACTTTGAAGACCGGTTGCCGGGTGCTTGGTTGCCTTCGCGGTCGACAACAGCCGCCGCATGATGGAGCTTCGCGAGAGGAGCCTTCTAAATGTAGAAGACGCACTCAGCTGATCCAGCGGTGCAACACCTTCGGCGGCTTTGTCAGGTTGTTGAACGTTTTCGGAGGAGTTTGACCAGAACTCCCGTCATTCGATCAGTTCGAGTGTATACTCGCGCCAAAGTTCGAATGCGTCAGCACGGGTGTGGCGATAGGATTTGGCAGAAAGGCGGTGGCGTTTTGGGCGGAACAAAATGGCAGTTTGATCATGGGTGGAGAGGAACGAAGCTTGTCTGTTTCCAGCACGCGCAACCCGGTCCCGCACGGTTTCGTAGGAGACGTCGATCCCGCGTGACGCAAGAAGGTCCTCGACGTCTCTAAAGCTGAGGGCAAACCGATGATACAACCAGACAGCATAACCGATCACCGAACGAGGAAAACGGAACACTTTTATGCGGGGCAGGTCGGATAAATTCAGCATGAAAATTCTCTACCCTGACGTTACGCAGTCAACAACCTGACAAAGCCCGCTGGAGTTGGCGGTCATGGATAGGGAAATCCTCGGTCTACGCTTTGGGACAAATATCCGGTCTTAGAGAGAGGTCACCCGTATCGAATTTGGTCAGGCGGTATTCGAGTGGTAAACAAGACCCTGAAACAGGTCGATTGCGCGTCCAAGGCACAAACAATCGGGCCCGAATTTCTATGAACAACCTGATTGTACAGGATCACCGGTCTATCAAACTGCCTGTCCAGCACATGCGGGATCAAGTCTTTCGGATCTGCTTCAGCAACACTGGATGGGATCGAAGTACCCAACTTGATCCGAAAGAAGCAATTCGACATGCCGTGGACTCTGGGTTTCGCCGATATGCTGAAGTCGCGGGACAACGGTGTCAAACAGGGCGAACGTTTCCGGTCTCTCCGAAAATACTCGACACAGCCCACGAGTAATTTCCAGCGCTAATGCTCAGAAGTAACCTGGGAAGAAAGCGTGAGCGGTCGTTTGACAGATTTCCACCGCAGTTTCCCTGCTGAACTCTTCGGGATGAGCGTGAAAATCGGTCCACAACCCTTCCAGCAAAGACATGATTGCCATAGCCACTTTTTCGGGATCACCTTGAGTGCCGCAAGCCTCGCAGAGCACTTTGCAGCAGCCGCGTACATGATCATGCAGGTCAGTTCCTCGGGTCTCGATGTAACCTGACCCAACTGCCTGAAGATCAGGTTCAGCGCGGAAGGCGAAGGTTAGTCGCGCGCTGCGCTTGTTCAGTACGGCTTCTGAAAAATCCGTCTCGAAAAGCGCCTGCAGACGGGCAGCGGCATCTTCCGGGGTGCTTACTTCTTCCGGTGCCTGACTGGTAAAGCATTGCCAGGCCGCATTGTATTCCCGCGTCATGTGTAGAGCGAGTTCGCGAATCAGATTGTCCTTTGACTGAAAATGCAGGTTGATCATGCCGCGAGAGAGTCCGGATTCTTCCTGGATACGGCTGATTGTCGCGCCGCTCACCCCATGGCGCAGGATCACGCTGGCAGCAGCCTCCAGCAGCACTTCACGGTGCAGATCTTTGTCCACCTTCCGCTTTTTCTTTGTATCTTCGATACTTGTCATTTGCCTGCCCTTTTCTTTTCTCGACCGGGTTGGTGACCTTGGAGCACCTTGCCCGTGATTGGAACAAATTTCCATCGACAATGAACGATCATTCACTTATGTCATAATGTATGAACGTTCATTCATGAGAGCAACAACTCCGGACAGAGGGCCGTGATGACCAAACTTGGAAACGACTTCGAAAACTTCAAAACCTGGGACAAGGAGAATTACTTCCATCCGTGGGAAGGGCTGGAAGTCCAAGGCGCCGGAAAAGCCGACAGGACGTTCAGCGAATATGCCGAAGGCATCTATGTATACGACGAGCACGGCAACAAGGTGATCGACGGTCCCGGCGGCATGTGGTGCATGCAGCTCGGCTACGGCAACACTGAAATTGCCGAAGCAATGGCGGCGCAAGCCCGCAAGATGGCCTATTGCTCCCCCTTCAGCGAAGCAACATCGGTGAGCGCCGAGTTTGCCCATGCAATTGCCGAGCGGGCACCGGGCGACCTCAACCGGGTTTATTTCACCACCGGTGGCTCCACCGCAGTTGATACCGCCATCCGCTTTGTCCACTTCCGCAACAACCTGCTGGGCAAACCGTCCAAGAAGCGCATCATCACCCGGGCGCATGCCTATCACGGCGGCACATACCTTACTGCGTCACTCAGCGGCAAACCCAGCGAACGCCAGTGGTTCGACACCGATCAGGTTATTCCCCACTTTTTGCCAGACGTGAACGCCTTCCGCCGCCCGAATGGCATGAGTATCGAAGCCTTCCTCGACGAAAAAGTGGTGGATCTGGAAAATGCTATCCTTGATTTGGGCGCCGATAACGTCGCCGCTTTTGTCGCCGAACCGGTGCTAGGCTCCGGTGGCGTGATTGTACCGCCCGCCGGGTACCATAAGCGTTGCATGGAGATCTGCCGCAAACATGACGTCCTATACATTTCTGATGAGGTCGTCACCGGCTTTGGCCGCCTCGGCCACTGGTTCGCGTCCGAGGAACTCTTTGGTGTTACTCCGGATATTATCACCTGCGCCAAGGGGTTGACTTCGGGCTACGCACCGATGGGGGCGGCGATCTTTTCCGACCGTCTGTTCAAGGAAATCGAGGGTGATATCTCCAAGGACGTCTATTTCACCAGCGGCTACACTTATTCCGGACACCCGGTTTGTGCCGCCGCCGGTCTCAAAAACATCGAGATCTTTGAGCGCGACGGCATTCTGGAGCACGTCCGCAGCGTGACCCCGCATTTCCAGAAGCGCCTGAGTCAAATGTTGGAAATGCCGCTGATTGTGGATGTGCGTGGAATGGGGTTGGTGGGATGCATCGAATGCTCGCTGACCCGCGATGGTCTGGGCAGCGCCGAGATTGACGCGAACATTGGCGCAGTCATCGATGCCCGCTGCCAGGAACTTGGCCTGATGGTACGCCCCTATGGCAACATGGCGATTTTCTCACCACCGCTGGTGATCACCGAAGCGCAAATCGACGACATGTTCGACATGCTTACCGAAGGTGTCGAGCGTGCCACACAGGAATTGCTGGGCCAAGGGCTCGAACTGGAACAGGAGAGGGCCTGAGGTCACCACCGCAAGGAAAGAATGACACAACCCCAACACGGGAGGGAACCATGAAAACCAAGCTCACAACCAACTTGTTGGCCGGGGCCGCCACTATCTGGGGCGTCACCGCTGCAGCAGAGGGCGAACTGGTGATTTATAACTGGAGCGACTATCTCGACCCCGCGATCATTGAAGCCTTTGAAGCGGAAACCGGAATCGACGTCACGTATGACACCTATGATTCCAACGCGATGCTGGAAACCAAAGTACTGGCAGGGAGTTCCGGTTATGACATCATTGTGCCTTCCTCCACCGGAACTGCGCGTCTGATCTCGGCCGGTGTGCTGCAGAAGATCGACAAATCCAAGATTCCGAACCTGGAACATGTCTGGCCCAAAATCGCCGGACTGATCGAGACCTTCGATCCCGGCAACGAATACCTGGTACCTTACAACTGGTGGACCTTCGGCATAGCATATAACACAGACAAGCTTGCCGAGCGTCTGGGCGAAGACCATCCCAAATCCTGGGATCTTCTGTTTGATCCTGAGATTTCCGCCAAGCTGACTGATTGCAGCGTAATGATCGCCGATTCCCCGATCGACGTGATCGGTGCCGCGCTGATCGACATGGGCTATAACCCGAACACCAGTGACAAAGACCAGATCGCTGCAGCCGGAGCACATATCGGCGCGATCCGTGACAATATCGCCCAGATTTCGACCGATGGCATGATCGGCGCGCTGTCTGATGGCGACGCCTGTCTCGGCCTGACCTGGAGCGGTGATGCCTATTGGGCTGCTGACGGAGCCAAAGAAGCCGGCAATGGTGTTACTCTGGAATACATCATTCCGGAAGAAGGAACGATCCTGGACTTTGACGGCCTCGCCATTCTGGCCGACGCCAAGAATGTGGACGAAGCCCACGCCTTCCTGAACTATCTGATGCAGCCTTCAGTGTCGGCGCAAAACGCAAACTTCATCCGTTATGGCAGCGCCAACCTCACCGCTCAGGCCGAAATCAACCCGGAACTGACCAGCAACCCCGCCGTTTATCCAACCGAAGAAACGATGGCAGTCCTGACCACTCCGGTGTTGCAAGACCGCAAGACTGAGCGGCTTTACACCCGTACCTGGTCGAAGGTCCGTACCGGCGAATAATCTGACGCGCGGCTCTTGGGCCGCGCAGCTTTAGCTCTGCCGCGGGACTCGCCTGTCCACGGCAAAGACCCGCAACAGAGAAACCTGCAGTGATGAACCTCTTTGATCCAGCCCGCGCCGCCGCCCGCGCCGAACCCGCCAGCCCTCTGGAACCACCCCGGGCACCTTTGATCCGGTTCGAGAACGTTACCAAGTCCTTTGGCAGCTTCACCGCAATCTCTGACCTGACTCTCGACATTCAGGAACGCGAGTTCTTCTCGCTACTTGGCCCGTCCGGCTGCGGCAAGACCACGATGATGCGTCTGCTGGCAGGTTTCGAGGAAGCGACATCGGGCCGCATTCTGCTGGACGGACAGGATCTCACGGGCATCCCGGCAAACCGGCGCCCGATCAATATGATGTTTCAGTCCTACGCGTTGTTTCCACATATGTCGGTGGCCAAGAACATCGGCTTCGGTCTCAAGCAGGAACGCTGGAAGATGCGCGACATTCAGGACCGTGTGGACGAGATGCTGGCGCTGGTACAGCTCGAAGGGTTTGAGGATCGCAAACCGCATCAACTGTCTGGCGGACAGATGCAGCGGGTGGCCTTGGCGCGCTCTTTGGCCAAGAAACCCAAAGTGCTGCTGTTGGACGAGCCGCTGGGCGCGCTCGACAAAAAGCTGCGCGAGGAAACACAGTTTCAGCTGATGGACGTTCAGGACCGGCTGGGCCTTACCTTCATCATCGTCACTCACGATCAGGAAGAGGCGATGACCGTTTCCTCTCGTATTGCTGTAATGAAGGCAGGCAAGCTCCTGCAGACTGACACGCCCGCTCGGATATATGAACATCCCGCGTCCAGTTATGTTGCTGACTTCATTGGCAATGTAAACCTAATAGATGTCGAACTGTCGGGCATGGAAGGCGAACTGGCTTTGGCCCGTTGGGACGGCGGCACCCAGTTGGTGATCCGCCCGCAGCCCGGTGATGTGCTGACGCCCGGCGCGCGCAAGATGTTGGTGCTGCGCCCCGAGAAAATCCATCTCGCCAAGGATCGGCCCTCTGCAGCGCACAATGTGAACATGGTGGAAGGTACGGTCGAAGAGATTTCCTATACCGGCAGCGCCTCAACCTTTCTGGTTCGCCTTGACGGTGGTCTTCTGATCCGAGCGCAGGAAGCCAATCGGTTACTGACCTCTCGGCGCGAGATTGACTGGAACGATCGGGTGTGGCTCAGCTGGCGCGCAGGTGCTTGCGTGCTGGTCGACGAGTAGGGGCATTGTCATGAGCACATCCCGACGTCTGCTAATCCTTGTGCCCTACTTGTGGCTGGTGCTGTTTTTCCTGGTGCCCTTCCTGATCGTCATCAAGATTTCCCTGTCGGATTCCATCACCGCCAGCCCGCCGTACTCGCCCACCTTCAGCCTTGGTGACGGGTTGGCAGGATTGCGCGCTTTTCTGGCCGCTCTGGACTTTGAGAATTTCGTCTGGCTGGCCGAGGACGGCATCTACCTCAAGGCGTACCTCAACAGCGTCAAGGTCGCTGCTGTTGCAACGCTGCTGACCTTACTTATCGGCTACCCGGTGGCATACGCCATGGCCAAGGCACCTCAGGAATGGCGCAGGACCCTCCTGTTGGTAGTAATCCTACCGTTCTGGACCAGTTTCCTGATCCGAATCTATGCTTGGATCGGCATTCTCAAGAACGAGGGGTTCCTGAACCTCACCCTGATGAAGCTCGGCCTCATTGATCAGCCGCTGGCCATCATCCATACCGAAATCGCGGTCTATATCGGCATCGTCTATTCTTATCTGCCATTCATGATCCTGCCGCTATATGCTTCGCTGGAACGGATCGACGGCCGTCTGCTGGAAGCCGCTGAAGACCTGGGCTGCAGCGCTTTTGCAGCCTTTCGCCAGATCACCTTGCCGCTGTCGTTGCCAGGGGTAATTGCAGGTTGCTTTCTGGTCTTTATTCCGGCCATAGGCGAGTTCGTGATCCCCGACCTTCTGGGCGGCTCCGGCACCTTGATGATCGGTAAAACCCTGTGGCTCGAATTCTTCTCTAACCGCGACTGGGGCGTGGCGGCGGCGGTAGCCATCGTGCTGCTTACCATCCTGATTGTTCCGATCGTGCTGTTTCAGCGCTACCAGCAGAAACATCAGGAGGAGCTGGGATGATCCGCCGCTTCAACATGTTCAACCTGACATCGCTGACCTTCGGCATTGTGTTCCTCTACCTGCCGCTGCTGCTGGTGGTGGTCTACTCCTTCAACGACTCTCGCCTCGTCACAGTATGGGGCGGATTCAGCACCAAATGGTACGGTATCGTGCTGAATAATGAGGCTTACCTGGAGGCCGCCTGGATAACGCTCCGCATCGCCTTTGTCTCGGCGACGGTTGCCACGGTTTTGGGCACGCTCAGTGCCATCGTCATGGTCCGAATGGGTCGCTTCCCGGGACGCACGTTGTTTTCCGGTATGATCTTCGCTCCACTGGTGATGCCCGAAGTGGTAACCGGCCTGTCGCTTCTGTTGCTGTTTGTTGCAATCGGTCTTGACCGGGGATTTTGGACCATCACCATCGCTCACGCGACCTTTTCCATGTGCTATGCCTCAGTGGTGGTCACCTCCCGGTTGTCAAGTTTTGACAGGTCGCTGGAGGATGCGGCTCTCGACCTGGGTTGCACTCCGTTTTCGGCCTTCCGTCAGGTGACCCTGCCAGTAATCGCGCCTGCGGTAATCTCGGCCTGGCTGTTGTCCTTCACATTGTCGCTTGATGACCTGGTGATTGCCACCTTCACCTCAGGGCCCGGCTCCACCACCCTGCCGATGAAACTCTATTCCTCTGTCCGGCTGGGTGTATCGCCCGAGATTAATGCGCTTTCCACCATGCTGATCGGAGTCGTCGCCACTGGTGTCATTGCCGCGTCTCTCATCAACCGCCGGCAGGAGCGTCGCCAGAAACAGGAAACCCGCGCAGCGATAGCTGCTGCGTGACACCCTCAAAAAAGTTGGAATAGGTAAATGCAATACAACATGTCCCAGTTCTACATCGGCGGAAACTGGACTGATCCAAACCACAACGAGTTCGTGGACGTGATCAACCCCGCCACCGAACAGCCCATCGGCCCACTCGTACTTGGTAACGAAGCTGACGTTGATGCCGCCGTTGCGGCAGCCAAGGCCGCGCTACCGGATTTTAGTGCCTTGCCTCGTGAGGAACGCATTGCGTTGTTTGAACGGGTGTTGGAGATTTACACCACCCGCGTAGACGACTTCGCTCTGGCCATATCGCTGGAAATGGGCGCCCCAATTACCATGTCGCGCGCGATGCAAGCGCAGGTGGGCATCGACCATCTGGAAGCCATTATCGGTGACCTGAAAACAGTTGATTTCGAAGAAAGGCTGACCAATGGCGACACATTGGTTCGGATGCCGGTCGGCGTCTGCGGGCTGATTACCCCCTGGAACTGGCCAATCAACCAGATCGTATTGAAAGTAGGACCCGCGCTGGCGGCGGGCTGTACCATGGTACTGAAACCGTCCGAGTTGACACCGCTTTCCGCGATTCTTTATGCCGAAGTGCTACACGAAGCCGGCGTGCCTGCAGGCGTTTTCAATCTCGTCCACGGAGAAGGCCCGGTGGTTGGTGCTGCGCTGTCACGCCACCCGGATGTCGCCATGATGTCCTTCACCGGGTCCACTCGCGGCGGCGTTGCGGTGACGCGGGATGCGGCGGAGACCGTCAAGAAAGTGACGCTAGAGCTCGGAGGTAAGTCCCCGAACCTGATCTTCGCCGATTGCGATCTGGAAACGGCTGTCACCGAAGGTATCGAGGCCTGTTTCATCAATACAGGTCAGAGTTGCGATGCCGCCACCCGGATGCTCGTAGAGCACACCGTCTATGACCAGGCGGTGGAAATAGCGAAGGCAAAATGCGCGGCAATAGCTGTTGGCGACCCGGCCGAGCCCGGCGATCACTTGGGGCCGCTATCCAGCGCGCAGCAATACGTCCGCGTTCAAGAGATGATCGAGGTCGGTATTGCTGAAGGCGCACGGCTGATAGCTGGTGGTCCCGGCAAGCCAGAAGGTTTTGAAATCGGCTTTTTCGCCCGTCCCACAATTTTCGCCGATGTTAGTAACGAAATGCGCATCGCGCAGGAGGAGATCTTCGGACCGGTACTGGTAATCAGCCCCTTTGGCACCGAGGCGGAAGCCATCGCCATCGCCAATGACACGCCATATGGTCTTTCCGCCTATGTGCAAACCAGCGACAACGATCGCGCGGCCCGCGTCGCCCGCGCACTCCACTCGGGTATGGTAAATGTGAACGGTGCCTTCCTTGGCGCGGGCTCTCCTTTCGGCGGGATCAAGAAATCCGGAATCGGTCGCGAGGGCGGTCGCGAAGGTATTCTTGAATTTCTCGAAACAAAGGTGATCGCGGTACCCTGACGGGGTGCTGCCACTACGGACCAACACCATGAAAAACCTCCGCCGTATATATGATTCCTACGCATACGACTCTGAAATTCCGGTCGGCAACTATTGGGTCACCACTGAGCCAGACACCCCCGATTATCCGGCTCTGGATGGTGATCGGCGCGTGGGTTTGGCGGTGATTGGCGCGGGCTACACCGGTCTCAGTGCGGCATTGCATCTGGCCCGTGACCACGGTGAGTCGCCTCTGGTGATAGATGCTGCCCATCCCGGCTGGGGGGCATCTGGGCGCAATGCCGGCTTCTGCGGCTTCGGCGGCGCCAAACTGGGTGACAAAGCGATTGTCCGACGCTATGGCGAGGATGATCTGCGCGCTTTCTACAGCGCCCAGAAAGAGGCCGTCTCCCTTGTCCGAGACCTCACCTCCGGCGGTGGCATGGAGGCTGAGACCCAAGAAGACGGCGAATATTGCCTAGCCCACAACACCTCAGCGGCGCGTGCACTGCCGGAAATGGCAAAATGTCTGCACCGCTATGCCGGAGTGGACTGCCCGGTTCTTTCAACTCAGGAAATGCGCCAGGAAGGACTGTGCGGCAGCGGCTTCCACGGCGGGCTTTTTCTACCCTATGGCTTCGGCTTGAACCCGGGCAAATACGCGGTGGGCCTGGCCCGTCTGGCGGAGCAGGAAGGCGTAGAAATATTTGGCGGTACCCCGGCGCTTAAGGTGCATGAAGAACGTGGCGGGACTTATATCATTGAAACACCTACCGGCCGGATTGAAGCTGACCGGCTGATCGTCGCAAACAACGGTTATGGCAGCGACAATCTGCCGGATTGGCTGCGGGGGCGATATTTGCCGGTTGTATCGCATATTATGGTGACGCGGCCATTGACCGAACTGGAAAAACAGGCCCAGGGCTGGACTACACGGCGTATCGCCTACGATACCCGCAACCTGCTGCACTACTTCCGTCTGCTGCCGGACAACCGGGTGCTGTTCGGAATGCGTGGAATGAGCAACATCACGGGTGGCTCCATGCAACGGATGAAGCGTCAGATCCGCCGCGAGTTCGAGGCGATGTTTCCGGCGCTGGCCCGCGCGGAAACCGAATTTCACTGGAGCGGCCTGGTCTGCCTCACCCGCGGCCTTATCCCCTATGCCGGGCAGATCGGGCACTGGCCGCGCGCTTGGACCGGGTTCGGCTATCATGGCGGCGGTGTTGCGATGGCAACTTATACCGGGCGGCTGCTGGCAGGAATTGCGGCAGGCAAGCCCTACAAGTCACCCTTGCCTCGTTTCATGCAAGCACAACCTGCTACATTCCCTATCCCGACGTTTCGCCGCCACGGTTTGCCCCTTGCATACATGTATTACGGTGTCAGGGATCTGATTTAGGGGTTCCCAGGGCTTTGTCATGTGTGGAAGGTTCCTGTTTGGCAAGGTTTCTTCGAAACGGTGATCGTTGCGGGTTGCAGTCATGTGTCCGCGCAAGAAATTTTATTTCGGATTTTCGGCCAATATCGAAACATCATGACACGATCGGTGGGATCGTTTAGATGTTTAGACCACACTCGTAGAAGTAGGCGTCTCGATGAACCCTGTGGAAACTATAACCTTTTCGTTCGAGATGGGAGTAGTTTGCGCACTGCTTGCTTTCACCGTCTTCTTGTTCGTATCAGAAATTGTAAGGATTGACCTATCTGCAATTCTGGTGCTGGTCCTTGTCGGCCTTCTTAGCTACCTACCAGGGCTTGAGAACCTCGCAGATGTTACACATCTGTTCGATGGGTTTGCGTCAAACGCCGTGATTTCTATCATCGCAGTCATGATCGTAGGCGCGGGGCTGGACAAAACTGGCATAATGAACAAGGTGGCGGCGGTCATTCTAAAATACGGCGGCACGTCCGAGAGCAGGGTGCTACCGATCGTTTCGGGCACCGTTGGCGTAATTTCATCATTCATGCAAAATGTTGGGGCAGCCGCGTTGTTTCTGCCAGTCGTCAGCCGAATATCCTCAAGATCCGAAATTCCGCTGTCTCGCCTGCTGATGCCCATGGGATTTTGCGCCATTTTGGGTGGCACAATGACAATGGTCGGTTCATCGCCGTTGATTTTACTTAATGATCTGGTCCTGACCGCAAACGAGGGACTACCCGCCGGTCAAAAAATTGAACCATTTGGTCTCTTCTCGGTGACGCCTATCGGGGCGGTCTTAATCCTGACCGGGATCGGGTACTTTCTGCTACTTGGACGATGGGTATTGCCGAAAGACGCCGGATCTGAAAGTACCGGAACGGGGCAGGGCACACAGGAATACCTGCAACGGGTCTACGGACTCCAGGCAGATGTTTTCGAGGTGACTGTGCCGGCGGAAAGCCCGCTTGTGGGGCAGGTATTGGCCGATATCAACCACGAAAACCATCTCTACATAATCTCCACGTTCTATCGCGGCAAAACTTCGATGGTTCAGGTCCTGACCGCCGAGATTGCAGCGCCCTGCAGGCTCGCAATCATAGGTAATCGCTGGGCCGTAGAGAAATTTGCCCAGAAATTCGGTCTGACTGTTCTTCCCGAACTGGACATCTTCGTCGAAGATTTTGCGGCTACCAATGCCGGAATTGCCGAAGTCGTTGTGACACCCGACAGCAAACTGATCGGGAAATGCCCGCGAGAACTCTTGTTCCGCAAGACATACGGCATGTCGTTGCTTGCGATTCACCGAGGCGAAGAAACGCTCAGCCACGTAGAAAGCGAAACGCATGAGTCGACCCAAATCGGGCTCGAGAAATTTCAAGCGGGCGACATGCTTGTCGCGCATACCAGGTGGGACAACCTGATGCGGATCAAGCGAGATCCTGACTTTGTTGTCGTAACAACGGATTTTCCGCAAGATGAACTGCGACCTCAGAAGGTCGGTTGGGCTTTGGCCTTTTTCGCAATTTCGCTGTCGCTAATATTGCTTACAGACGTTCGGCTATCGCTTTGCCTACTGACTGGAGCAGCCGGAATGATGCTTACGCGTGTGCTTAGCGTGGACGAAGCATACCGCGCAGTCGGATGGAATACTGTTTTCTTGCTCGCATGCCTCATACCGCTGGGGCAGGCCGTGCAAAATACCGGAACTGCGGCGTGGATCGCGCAGCAAATCATGATCATTTTGGACGGTTGGCCAATTTGGGCGCTACAAGCTGGCGTCGCTATCTTGGCCACTGCTTTTTCGCTTGTAATGTCAAACGTCGGGGCTACCGTTCTGCTCGTGCCCCTTGCCGTTTCGATTGCGGTGGCGGCCGGTGGCAACCCCGCCGTCTTTGCGCTTACAGTGGCCATTTCGACCTCAAACAGCTTCATCATTCCGACCCATCAGGTAAACGCTTTGATTATGGGTCCTGCGGGTTATAAGGTTATGGACTTTGTGCGCTCGGGCGGGGTCATGACAGTTCTGTTTCTGGTTGTATCCTTGTTGATGCTCAACATCGTATATTAAGCAGCACGGAGTACAAACGCTTGTACCCTCAGTGTCTAGTATACTCGGTTAACCATCACATGTAGAATCGGCGATCACCTCAATTCGTTCCGAGTCGGGTTGACCCATTGGCGAGCAGGGGTCACGCTTACCGGCCGCTGATCAATTGGGTCTGCGCAGCATTTCCGCAGCGCTCGCAGTTAGGGCCGTCATTTCACAGAGCGCGGCCTCGGCATTGTTTGGAAACCGCTGGATAAAATGCCCATGTGGCAGACAGAACCGCTGGAAGGGGCTTAGCCTCGCAGGTGAACACCGGAATCCAACACCTGCGAAACGCTCAACCCGTCCTGCATGAACTCTCTCCCGAATGTTCCCAGCAGGGTGAGTTCTAACAACTGGAGGCTTAGATATTGCGGATAACTTGACTGACTGTTTGGGCTAAAATCTCAGGGAAAGGCAGGACATACCACCATCCAGTTTCGCGCAGTCAGTGTTGTCAATTGTGGCAACCTGAAAGCCCTCGCGGTCCAGCATTTCCGCGGTGCGCGGGAATCCCGCTGCCATCAGCACGAGGTTATTGAAGCGGATGGCATTGGCGGCCGCCTCTTCACCGTCGGGCACATGCAGCACCCGGTAACCTTCGAAACAGCCCGATGCATCCAGCCGTTTGGTCGACAGGATAGTTTCAGCGTCCATAAGAGAGCAGTCGGTCTTGAAATGCAGCACGCCCTCAGGTGTGAACACTTCACGCAGGCTGTGTCCCCATTCACGGATGATGGCCGCCAGTTCGGCAACTCCCTCGGCATCTGTCCGGTCGGATCGGCCAACGAGAATTTCTTTACCGGTGACAAGGATATCACCACCTTCGATGTGACCGGGGCCGCTGATTTCGCGTACGTCGCCGTAACACGCCCGGATGGCAGGGGCCATTTCCGCCACTTCCCCAAGCCGCGACGGGGCGCCCGGGCGCATCAGCACTGCACCCTGCGGCAGGCAGAGTGCGGTGTCTTCGACAAATTGGGCATCGGGAAAGGCGTCCAGGGGCTCCAGTTCGGTGACGTCTGCCCCTGTGCTTTTCAGGGCTGCGACATAGGCTTCATGGGCTTTCAGCATACTGCCGAGATCCGGATTGCCGCTGTCCACGGCCCTGAGACCGCCTGTGATCGAGGGGGCAGGGCGGCGAGTGATGGCTCGGGAGAATTCATGGGAAGGGTTGGTCATGGATCAGTCCTTTGCGGGCGCAAATCGGGGTGCCTCAATTTCAATAATTTGCGGGCCGGTCAGCCCGGCGCTCTCCTTCAGGGCGGCGGCGACGGCTTCCGGGTTCAACGGCGAACACTGGTAAGGAATGCCGTAGGACCACGCTGCAGCTTTAAAGTCAGGCGGTGTCGGGTCACAGCCCACCACAGCCACGCCGGCATCCTCCATCGAAGTGGCAATTTCTCGGTAGCCGTGGTTGTTCCAAATCATAAAAGTGATGGGCAGGTTTTCGTCTACCGCCGCCATAACCTCAGGCAGGGAGAACTGCGCGCCACCGTCGCCGGTGAGGCAGACCACTCTCGCGCCGGGATCCGCGATTGATGCGCCGATCGCGGCCGGGATCCCAAAGCCGAGTGCGCCGTAGCCGGTGGCCGCGTTGAACCAGCCGCCGGCGCGGTCATGGTCGTAATAGAGGTTGCCTGCGTAGATCGGCTGGGTTGAATCTCCCACCAGCAGGGCGTTGGGTACCGCATCGCGGATGGCGTTCAGCACCTCGACCTGCTGGCGGTACTCCTGACCGATTTCTTCCCAGGCGGCTGAGCGTGCATTTCCCGCCCGCCCGACACCGCCGTTACTCCGGTCCTCCGCCGGCACGTGCTTTAGCAGCTCGGCCACCGCGTCTGCAGCGCTTCCTTCGATCTTCAGTTCCGCCGGGTGTCGGGAAAGCTGGTCCGGGCAGATGTCCACCCGGATCAACCCCGGCATATGAGCCAATGTGCCGGTTGCATACATATCGTAATCGGTCTGTCCCAGCTCGGTCCCGAGCGCCATCACGCAATCGGCGTCCTCGATCAGGTGCCGCACTGCTTTTAGACTCGGGCTGGCCGGGACCGACAAAGGATGCCCGTAAAGCACGCCGCGAGCGTTCACGGTTTGAACTACCGGTGCATCCAGCCGCTCCGCCAGCAAGCGCAGACCGTCACCTGCAATTTTTGCACCGCCTCCGGCAAGTATGACGATTTTCCTGGCTGCCGACAGCATTGCGGCCGCCTGCTGCAGCGGGCCATCGGGGAACGGTGTCTTGCCGGCAGTGCAAACCGCCACCGGCTCCGCCTGCGCGTCTCCTGCAACGTCCAGCGGCACCTGAATATGAGCAGGCGCCGGGCGCCCTCCCGAAAGCGCCGTAAAGGCCTTGTTCAGAGCGCCGTCCAGATCCTGTGGCGCGGCCACGTGGGTCGAGACTTTTGCGACCATCTGTGCCAGGGCATGTTGATCGGGCAGCTCATGCAGATGTCCCAGCCCTTTTCCAAGCGAAGATGCCATATTCACACCGGAGACAACCAGCATCGGAACCGAATCCGCCCGGGCCTGCGCCATGGCAGTCAGCGTGTTGGTCAGCCCGGGCCCGGTAATGACAAAAGCGACACCCGGCTTGCCGGACACCCGGGCAAAGCCGTCGGCCATAAAGCCCGCGCCCTGCTCATGCCGCGGGGTCACGTGGCGGATGCCGGAGGCTGCCAGCCCGCGGTAGAGCTCGGCCGTATGCACGCCCGGAATCCCAAACACACATGTGACACCGCGGTCCTTCAGGCCCGAAACCAGTGCTTCGCCGACAGTGGTCCTGTTCACGCTGCACCCCTCTTCTTGCTGTTGGCGTGGGCCGCAATCCGGTCGACCGCAGCGGTGAATTCCGCGTCCGGTATGGTCAGTGCCACCCGGACCCAGTTTTTCAGGACCTCACCGAATGCGGACCCGGGCATGACCGCAACGCCGCTTTCCAAGAGGTCCCAGGCATAAGTTTCCCCATCCAGTCCCGTAGCGGAGACATCGATCATCGCAAACATCCCGGCATCAGGCCGGTGTACGGTAAGACCGGTTTCTTTGTGCAGTCGGGATGCAAGCAGATCTGCGCGTGCGGAAAACCGGGATACCATTCCGGCGGCAACCTCGGATCCGCCGCGTACAGCCTGTTCCGTCATGTCGGCGATGAAGGGCTGATTCCCAAACAGCATGGTTTCTGAATACGGCAGCAGAGCGTCGCAGAATCCTGCCGGACCAACACACCAGCCGCTGCGAAACCCCGGTGCCGCATGTGATTTTGATATCGATGAGACACCGACCACCCGATCGGCCAGCTTCGGATCGGACAGCGGCGAGACAAACTCCGCGCCTTCGAAAACCAGCTCTTCATAGACTTCGTCGGATATGATCCAGAGATCATGCTCGACAGCCAGTGCGCCGATGGCGGAAATGTCTTCGGCAGTCAGGATCGCACCGGTCGGGTTGTGCGGCGTGGTCAGAAGGATGGCGCGGGTGTGCGGCGTGATCCGGGAGGCCAAGGTTTCCGTCTGCATCCGGAAACCATGTTCCGGAAGCAACGGTACCGGTACCAGATCTGCGCCAGCGGCACGCACAACGCCTTCGTAGGTCGCATACATTGGATCCCCGACGAGCACCTCGTCGCCGACCTGGGCAACCCCGGCCATGACCGCAAAGAGCGCGGTCTGAGTGCCCGGAAAGCACAGGAAGTTTTCCGGCCCGAAAGGCCGCCCCCGGGTTTCGGTATAGCGTGCAGCCAGCGCCTCCAGCAGCCCGGGCTCGCCCCGACCGTTGGAATATCCGGTCCGACCCGCACGCAGGGAAGATACCGCGGTTTCGATCAGGGTGCCGGCCGCCGGCACGTCGGGTTCGCCGATGGTCATCTCAATGATATCTGCTCCCGCTTTCTTCAGGTCGCGCGCCTTCAGATGCACTTCCCACTTGGCTCCGCCCAATCCCGCCAGGCGGTCTGTCACATCAGTTATTCGCATGGCACGTCCAGCCTTTATTCCAATGAAATTCCAACGATTGCCCCGACTGCTTCGAGACCGATCTGCGCCAGTTCGCCTTCCTCGAAGGCATCCGGCAGCGCGCCGCCTTCCAGCCAGAGGCCGTCGATCACGGCGTTTGTCGCGGTTCCTAGATGCCGCAGCCGGGCCGGAGAAGCCGGTTGCCCTGTTTCTTCAAGTACGGCTGCGATCAATTCTTCCAAGTGGTCGCGGAAATAGTCGTATGTGCGCCGGTGAATCTCCCGCATATCTGGGTCCTGCTGCACCTTGTTCAGGAAGCCGGCCCAGAGCGCGACGGCCCGCGAATCCACGACTGGCGGCGTGAGGGAAGCGACCACAAATCCAGCCAGCCGGTTTCGTTCGGAACCTTCTTTAGCGGAGGCTGCCGTCTGATCGGTCAGCTCGTTCATGTGGAACTCGTAGGCCGCAGAAATCAGTTCCTCCTTGGAGCTGAAATAGTGCCGGATCAGCCCCTGGGTGACATCGGCTCGCTCAGCGATGCTGCGTACCGTTGCTCCCCGCACACCTTTTTCTGCAACCAAGTCCAGCGTTGCGCGAATGAGCGCCTCCCGCCTCGCCTCGGCGGGTTCGCGTTTGAATTTGCGGCGCTCGTCGTTCACAGCTCTTCCCTTTTTGCCGGGAGAAGAAATTATACACTTGCATAATTAGCAAAGACGCGTCTTACTGCAAGCCGAAAATCGAGGGTTTTGTTAGATGGACGCATCCGCCGCTGAATCGTTTGCCGCCGCTCAAGGATCGCTTGAAGAGGCGATTCGCGTTGAGGATCTGCACAAGTCGTTCGGGTCTCTGGAGGTTCTGAAAGGCGTGTCACTGTCGGCGAAAAAAGGAGATGTGGTCGCAATTATCGGCGGTTCCGGTTCCGGCAAGTCGACCATGCTGCGCTGCATCAATTTTCTGGAAACGCCCACTTCAGGCAAAATCGTGATCGATGGCGAAGAAGTTGCTATGCGGGCAGATGGCAGCCCTGCAAACAAGCGCCAGATCGAGCGTATCCGCACCCGGCTTGCGATGGTTTTTCAACAGTTCAACCTCTGGACCCACCGCACGCTCCTGGAAAATGTCATTGAAGTACCTGTTCATGTGCTGAAGGTTCCGAAAGCACAGGCCATTGAGCGGGCGCATGGTTTGCTGAAACGGGTGGGCTTGGGGGACAAGGCGGACACTTTTCCGGCCTATCTATCCGGCGGCCAGCAGCAGCGCGCCGCCATTGCCCGGGCACTGGCGGTCGATCCCAACGTGATGCTGTTCGACGAGCCGACGTCGGCGTTGGATCCGGAGCTTGTCGGCGAAGTTCTTACGGTGATCCGCGACCTTGCTGCCGAAGGCCGCACCATGCTTCTGGTCACCCATGAAATGAAATTCGCACGCGAGGTCGCCAGCCACGTTGTGTATCTTTACCAAGGCCGTATCGAAGAGCAGGGGCCGCCTGCCGAGGTTTTTGGAAACCCCAAATCAGAGCGCCTGAAGCAGTTCCTTAGCTCCGTCGCCTGATCCGGAATTCTCAACAAAATTCAACAGGGAGAGTACTATGAAACTGAAAGCAATCATTGCGGCTGGCGCCGCTACCATGGCGCTTTTTGTGGGCGCAGCTTCCGCAGAACAGGTGAAGATCGGGATCGCCGCCGAACCCTATCCGCCGTTTGCCTCGCTCGACAGTTCGGGAAATTGGGTCGGCTGGGAGATCGACGTGATCAACGCGGTTTGCGCGGCGGCGGATCTGGACTGCGTCATTACTCCAGTTGCCTGGGACGGCATCATCCCTTCGCTCACCGGCCAGCAGATCGATGCTATCATGGCCTCCATGTCGATCACTGAAGAGCGCTTGAAAACCATCGACTTCAGCGATCCTTACTACAATACCCCGGCGGTGATCGTGGCCGACAAGGCGATGGCGATTGAAGCAACCCCGGAATCGCTGGCGGGCAAGATCGTCGGCATCCAGGCCTCCACCATCCACCAGGCCTATGCGCAGGAATACTTCAAGGATGCTGAGCTGCGCGTCTACCAGACCCAGGACGAGGCGAATCAGGATCTGTTCTCGGGCCGTATCGACGCAACACAGGCTGACAGTATCGCAATGGCTGACTTCGTCGGTTCCGACAGCGGTAGCTGCTGCGAAATTAAGGGTGCGGTGAAGGATGACCCTGCCATTCTTGGCCGCGGTGTCGGTGCGGGTGTGCGCAAAGGGGAGACGGAGCTTCTGGAAGCTCTGAACAAGGGGATTGCGGCCATTCTCGCGGACGGTACGCATGAGAATATCACCGCAAACTACTTCACCACCAGCATCTACTAGGGTGCTGCGGTGACCGGACTGCTGGAAACGCTCGGCCTGGCCAGGAGCGCAGAACTTCTGTCGCTCTCGGCACCAGGATGGGGAAGCAACCTGCTGCGCGGGCTGGCCAATTCCCTGCAAATCGCCATTGGCGCATTCGGGCTTGGCCTGCTGATCGGGCTGTTCGGAGCCTATGGAAAACTTTACGGCGGGAAGATCACACGCGATCTTCTCGCCATCTATACTACGGTGATCCGTGCGGTTCCCGAATTGGTTCTGATCCTTATCCTTTATTACGTTGGCAGTGATGTCATAAACAAAATCTCCGCCGCGATGGGCGGCGGAAGGGTCGAGATCAACGGCGTCGCCGCCGGCATCTGGGTTCTGGGTGTGGTGCAAGGGGCATATGCCACCGAAGTTTTGCGCGGCGCCATCCAGGCAGTGCCGCCGGGCCAGATTGAGGCCGCCAGATCCTACGGAATGCCCGCGTTCATGACCATGCGGCGGGTGACGATCCCGGCAATGATGGGTTTCGCTGTGCCGGGGCTGGCAAACCTGTGGCTGATTGCCACCAAAGACACCGCGCTGCTGGCCGTGGTCGGGTTCAACGAGCTGACGCTGGAAACCAAGCAAGCTGCCAGCAGCACCCGCGCCTATTTCACCTTCTTCCTTGCCGCTGGCTTTCTCTACCTGATGGTAACTCTTTGTTCAGGATCTGTTTTTGCCCGGATCGAAAAATGGGCACGCCGCGGCCAGCCGTCCCTGAAAGGAGGCGCGCAATGACGGGTATAAAAGACCTGCTCCAGCCGCATCG
Source organism: Ruegeria sp. AF8 (assembly GCF_056541825.1). Lineage (NCBI taxonomy): Bacteria > Pseudomonadati > Pseudomonadota > Alphaproteobacteria > Rhodobacterales > Roseobacteraceae > Ruegeria > Ruegeria sp. AF8. The sequence goes on from NZ_JBQFYW010000024.1 coordinate 24,035, forward strand.
TATCGTGATGATGCTGGCATTTGCCGCGCTGGTGCTCTGGTGCGCGCTGACTTTGCGCTGGGACTGGATTCCGACATACGCTCCGCTGGTAGCGCAGGGGCTTTGGACGACAATCTGGATATTGGCGGTTTCTACCGTGCTGGGCTTCCTTTTTGCAGTGCCTCTTGGGCTGGCTCAAGCGGTTGGCCCCTGGTATCTGTCGGTGCCTGCGCGGGCATTCTGCACCGTGATCCGGGGTACGCCGCTACTGTTGCAAATTTGGCTGCTTTACTACGGGCTCGGGTCGCTTTTCCCGCAGTTTCCCTGGATCCGCTCGTCGGACCTCTGGCCCTACCTTCGGCAGGCGTGGCCCTATGCTGTGCTGGCCCTGACGCTCTCCTACGCAGGTTATGAGGGAGAAGTCATGCGCGGGGCCTTTTCGGGTGTTGCCAAAGGTCAGCTGGAAGCGGCCAAATCATTTGGTATGCCCAGGTTCACATTGTTCCGCCGGATATGGCTGCCGCAGGCTGTCCGCAATGTTTTGCCCACACTGGGCGGAGAAACTATCCTTCAGCTGAAGGCAACGCCTCTGGTGGCAACCATTACTGTTGTCGAGATCTACGCGGTTGCCTCTCGCGTGCGAGCCGACACGTTCATAGTTTACGAGCCGCTCTTACTGTTGGCGGTTTTCTATATGGCGATAGCGGGACTGATTGCGCTGGGGTTCGGCTGGATCGAAGGTCGCACGCGAGCAAAAAGGACTATCTAGGCGACGATAGTCCAAAACCTGCGCCCATCTGGACGCGTTTTTTTCGAGCTCGTCCAAACCTAGACTCCGGTGTGGCATTGCCCCCTCAAACTGTGTCTAGCCCCTAAAACGGTGCCATTACACTGTTCGCGAGAGGGGGATTTGGCATGGCGAGAACCCTGTCGGACAGCTTGTTCAGCCAGGAGGGGCAGGGAAGTCGGAGCGCTTTCAGCTCAGTGGCAGAGACACCTCAGCTTCCGGACAGGCACCTGATCAACTCGTCCGATGCTGAGCTGATGAGAAACGCTTCAAGCACGTCCATTGAAGCTCTTGGGGCGCCATCCTTTGAAAGCAGTATGTTCAGATGATTTTCGGCGGCGACAGCGCCATGTTCTTCGAGGAAGCACGCTGGCAATGAAGCAGCTTTCAGACGCCGCGATTGCTCATGCGACGATGTGCGTTGACCCAAAACGCATGGCGACGCTTGTTTCAAATGCTCTTCACCGGCTTCCAGCCGAATCCACCGCAGATTGTGTTTTCGTTCCGCTGACCACGTGAAGCGGTTGTGTCGCAAACTTTGGGTCAGGCTTGACGAAACTGCGTGCCCTGGTGCTTGTTGCCTTCAAGTCAATCGCGAGCAGGTTTCAGAATGGTCACTTTGAATGGCTGCCACCTCCTCAAGGATGTGGTTTTTTACGCTAAATTTTTCAATTTGCGCTTCACTGTCTCTTATCGCGATCTGGAAGAGATCACGGCTGAACGGGGAAATTCCGTCGATCACGCCACATTGAATAGGTGGGTTATGAAGTACTCGCCGATGGTCGAGGCTAAAGCACAATCAAAGAAGCGCCCTACGCTGAATTCCTGGCGCATCGATGAGACCTATCTGCTCGTCCGCGGCAAGTGGGTGTATCTCTAGCGAGCCGTCGACAAAGCAGGAAACACCCTTGATTTTTTGTTTTCAAAGCGTCGAAACAAGCCTGCAGCCACGAAGTTCTTTGCCAGGATGTTGGAGGTCAAAGGATTGCCGAGTAAGATTGTCATCGACAAGAGCGGTGCTAACAACGCAAGCATCAGGGCTATCAACAGAATGCTCAAGGGCTTCGGCTGTCCGATCCTGATTGAGATGGTAAGGCGCAAGTATCGCAATAACATCGTGGAACAAGATCACCGGTTCATCAAAAGAAGAAAACGCCTGACGCTCGGGTTCAAATCGTTCACCTCTGCAACTTCGACGTTGGAAGGCATCGAAGTTGCGAATATGATCCGAAAGTGTCAACTCAGACCAGCACACTGTCCATTTCGTCAGTTCGCCTAGCCCAGCGAAAATTTCGAAACAGAATCCCTCTATCCTGGTCCCAGGCATTGCCACGGCAAGGATCGCTTATCCGGGCCCTTTTTGATCTAGATCAAACTCGACCGGACCTGCATGGCGTACCCTCGAACCCAATAGCCGAAATCCATGATGTGTTCCTGTTGGCCCGTTTGGCCACTTGTCACGCACGATATAGCCGCTGGCAACTTCAATTTCCGGAAGCACCGGCCATTGCTGGTAACAGCAACGCCTTTTGAATGGATGTGGCAGACAGTTGGCCTGATCCACGGATGGCCGGCAAAACTGGGGATCTTACATTGGGATGACGCCGCCGGGATGGCTAAGACCCAACATACCCAAGTCGACCTATTCTCGTTCTCTGATGAGTGTGAGCGGCATCTTTCTGGCAGGCGTTCTGTTCTGGGGCGGATTCAACTGGAGCCTGGAAGTCACCAACACCGAGACCTTCTGCACATCTTGCCACGCAATGCGGGCCTATCCGTTCGAGGAGTACAAATCCTCGGTTCACTATTCCAACCCAACCGGCGTTCGGGCGTCGTGCCCGGACTGTCACGTGCCTCGGGAATGGGGGGCCAAGGTTCTTCGAAAGATACGGGCCACTAACGAACTCTACCACTGGGCGAGAGGGACGATTGATGCGCCCGAGGACTATCGTGCCAGGCGGCTCGAACTCGCGCAGAACGTGTGGGAACGCATGGAGGAAACCGACTCGCATGAATGCCGCAACTGCCATGAGTTTGCCTATATGGACACCGCGGCGCAGCGAACCAAAGCGGGCATGCTGCACGACCTTGGGACACAATGGCAGATGACCTGCATCGATTGCCATAAGGGAATTGCACATTCCCTGCCGGAAGGATTCGACCGCCACGCGGTCATGGACGAAGTGCATATCCGGCTGGAGGCCGACGAAGTGGAGTGCCGTCTGTGCCACGAGGGCATGGCGCGACCGAAACCCGGCGATGACTGGTAGCCACTCTGAACAACGAAGGCACCAGTAAAAGCGAGAACAAGTCGCACGGAGACAGAGGAGGAGAAAATGTTTGTTTCAAGGCACAAGGTGCTGGGGTTGATGAGCGGAGCCTTGTTCGCCACGGTACAGCCTGCACCGGCGCAGGCGGCGTCACCGGAAATGCTGCAAGAGGGCGAAGAGCTTTTCGTGGACAATTGCGAGGCCTGCCATCAGGCCGACGCCATCGGTGAACCGGGCATCGCGCCTTCGCTGACCAATCCCGAGTTTCTGAGCATCTCTTCGGACGAGTTCCTTCTGGGAACGATCCGCGACGGGCGAGAGGATACCGGGATGCCGCCCTTCTCGCATATTGGCCGCAGCGGTGCTCAGGCTATCGTCGCATATCTGCGGTCGCACTCTGATCGTCCGAACCGGGCAGCCGAGGTGGACGCCCAGCCCGAAGCGCATGGCGACCCGCGCCTCGGCGAGCAGTGGTACAACAACATCTGCTCGACCTGCCACGGGGCCGATGCCGAAGGCTATGACGCAGGCGGCGCCGGCACCGCTATCGGACTCCCGGGGTTCCTGACCAAGGTCTCGGACGGGTTCATCCGCGAAACCATCAAGAAAGGCCGTTCCAATACCAGGATGCTGGCATTCCAGGGACCCGAAGGACTAGCGAACCTGTCGGATCAGGAAATCGACGACATCATTGTCTATCTGCGCAGCCTTCCCGCGAATTGATCGGAGAAACACGTCATGAAACGCATCAAGAAAGAGCTGTCGCGCCGCGATATGCTGAAAACAAGCGCCTTTGTCTCGGGAGCCGCCGCGACCGGCGGCCTGATGGCGGGCGATAACCCCGAACTTTTCATCGGTGCCGCCGAAGCGGCCGAGGGCGCGGCCGAACGTACGACCGCGATCGCGCAATGCCCCTATTGCGGGGTCGGCTGCGGTACGATCATCATCGCCGAGAACGGCAAAATCGTTTCCATGCGCCCCGACAAGGATCACCCGACCAATTTCGGCTTGCAATGCATCAAGGGGCTGACCGCCGCGGAGCCGATGTATGTCGACCGGATGGAGGGCGATTCCTATGTCCGCAAGGACGTCTGGGAAGAATGGAATAAACCCGGCCACGGCGATCTTGAATATGTGTCAAAGACAAAGGGCTCGTTCGACGAAGAACATTTCGTCCGCGTCCCTTACGAGGAAGCCTCGGAGTTGGTCGATCACAAGATCGCCCATCTTGCTCAGACCTATGGCGGCAACTCAATTGCGCTTTACGGATCCGGCCAGCTGACAATGGAAGGCCAGTATCTGGAAAACCTGTTCATGAAGGGCGTGCTGGGCTCGAACACGATCGAGGCCAACGCCCGCATGTGCATGACTTCCGCCGTTACCGGTTACTTTGCGACGCTGGGCTCGGACACCCCACCGCTGGCTTATGACGATATCGAGCTGTGCGATATGATCATGCACTTCGGTCACAACGCCCGTGAATCGCACCCTATTATTTTCTGGCGCGCCGCCGACCACAAAAAGAAGAATGACATTCCCACGGTGATCGTTGACCCTCGCCGCACCGGCACGGTGATGGGATATGAGGATATCAATACCGAAAATACTGTCCACGTACCAGTGCTGAACGGCGATATCAGCTTCCTGAATGCTATTGCCCATGTCCTGCTCAAAGACCATGACGACGTGATCGATTGGGATTTCGTCAAGGAGCACGCCACCGGCTGGGAGGAATATGTCGACGGCGTACTCAATAACTACAGCCCCGAACAGGTGCAGGACCGGATGGGTGGGCCCAACCACGATGTGTCGCCCGAATTGATCCGCCGCGTGGCCGGTATGTTCGCGGACGCCACTCGTAGGCGGCTGGCCCGCTCGAAAGGCTCCCAGGAGGGGGGCTATGGCGGTGTCATCATTATGTGGGGCATCGGCTATAACCAGCACATTCACGGCCAGCACAACGTGATCTCGATCATCAACCTGCTGACCCTGACCGGCAACCTGGCGAAACCTGGCTGCGGCCCGTTCTCGATGACCGGCCAGCCCAACGCGATGGGCGAACGCTTTACCGGCGGCCTGACAGGGCGGTTGCCGTTCAACATGCCGCTAAGTGACGACAGCTTCCGCGCCAAGATGGCCAGGGCCTGGGGCATTCCGCAGCAGAACCTGGACAATGCCCACAATTCCGGCAATCCCGGATACGCCGTCGGCATGATGGAGCGCGCGCTCAAGGACGAAGTTAAAGCGATGTTCCTTGTCTACGCGACCCATATAGATCTTCCGGATCAGTACAACCTCGTTCGGCCGGCGATCACCAAAACCTTCAATGTGGTGCAGGAAATCTATCGCCACGCGCCCAACAACCTTTATGCCGACGTGATCTTCCCGGCGGCGACATGGGGAGAGGTTGAAGGTGTCTACATAAGCTCCGAACGTAGGATCAACCTGTGTCAGAAAGGCGGTACGCCACCTCCGGGCTGTCGGCCTGACCTGGACATGGTGATCGACAAGGCCAAGGGGATCGGCAAACTTTTGGGCTTGGATATGTCCAAGGCGTTGCCCTACGAGCGGCGCGAAGACGGGTTCTATAACGCGGAAGAGGTTTTCCGGGATGTCATCAGGGCATCCGAAGGAACCGATACCGATCTGACCGGCATTCTGGAGGTCGAGAAGCTGGACGGCGACACACCCTATGAACAGCTTGAAAACCTTCGCGGCATCCAGTGGCCGGCGCCGACCTACGAAATCGCCCAGAACGGTGGGGCTAAGCGACGGTTCATGCTTCAGGAAGGCGACTGGGCCGACAAGCCCTATGGCTACTTCCGTACTAAAGACGGAAAGGTGCACATAAAGCTGGTGCACCAGGATTATTCCGACCGGGAAGCTCTGACCAAGGAAATGATGCGCTACGGCACCGAAGAAGGTCTCTACACGATCGACAACTTGGATCTGATTGAAAAGGTCCGTGATGCCGGCCTGACGCCGGACATGCCCGATGAAGAACATCGCGGGAAGAAGTGGCAGGATGTTCCTGACGACAAGTTTCCCTACTGGTTCGGCCTCGGTGTGGTTTACGAACATTTCCACACAGCCAAGTCCAACCGCAGTCCGACGACACGGCGGTTAGTGCCGGAAATGTATGTCGAGATGCATGAACTCGATGCGCAAGACCTGGGCATCGAGGACGGCGATCAGGTCCGCGTCATCACGCGACGCGGCTCGCTTCAGGCCCGGGCCCAGGTTGGTACGAATTCGCTGGTCAAACCGGCGCGCAACAATGTCCCGCGAGGCTACATGTTCGGGCCTTGGAACCTGTCGGTGGCCGACAGCGCCGATCCCAAGAAGAATAAGTGGCTGGCCAATGGCGTAACCAGCCGGATTTGGGACCCGGTGTCCGGCCAAGTGGACTTCAAGAAGAGCGCTTGCCGGATCGAAAAGGTCTGAGCCAACCGAGACAACCGCACAGGCGGGACGGTCCCGCCTGTGCCATGGCAAGAAAGCCGCACTATGAAACGCAGAACCTTTGTAAAAGCCGCCGCCATGACCGCTACGGCTGCCGCCATGACCGGCAGCGGCGTCGCCGCGAAGAGCCAGGGTTCGCTTCGGTTTCTGCGCCCGCCGGGAGCATTGCCCGAAGAGGATTTTCTCGGCCGCTGCATACATTGCGGGCAATGCGGCGAGGTCTGCCCGAACCGCACAATCAAGTATTTCAACACCGAGAATGGCTATGCCTCAGTGGACACGCCCTACATCGTGCCGCGCGAAAAGGGCTGTATTCTGTGCATGAAATGCGGCGAAGTTTGCCCGACCGGCGCAATCCAGCCCATTGAATACGAGATCGAAGCCATCCTTGAGAATGTCAACATGGGCACGGCCAGGGTGGATGAACAGCTGTGTCTTTCATTCCAGGGCAAGACCTGCGGGGTCTGTTACCGCGCCTGTCCGCTGCAAGACGTGGCAATCAAGGCCGGCCGGCTGGAACAACCGCAGGTGACGGATCAATGCGTCGGCTGTGGGCTGTGCGAACGGTCCTGTATTCAGATGCCGCAGGCCATTCGCATAGTCCCCAACCGCGGATAGACCGCACCGAACCAGAGGATAACCATGCAGACCGGCAAACCTTTCTTTCTCTGGCGCCAGTTGAACAAGCTTAGGTGGATCAGCCTGAGCATCGTCTTCGCGATGCTCGTCGCCCTGCCGTTCCTGCACCTCTATCAGACCTATGTTTCGGCCCATGCCTACGATCTGCTGGCACCATCCGAGCAACGGCTCTACGACGTGGTGGAAACACTGACCGAGCCCTTTGTCGACGACCCGGAGAAGGATCTGGACGCGATCAAGGGCACGACCTGGTCGGGCACATTCTGGGGGCTGCAACTCAGCGATCCGCTGGCTGCGGTGGGGCAGTCTGCCGCTGGGCGCTCGTTTTATTGGCCGTTCCTTTCGACGGCACTGATCCCGGTGGTGCTGACCGTGATTTTCGGTCGGTTCTTTTGCGGCTGGATCTGCCCTGCGACCTTTCTATATGAGCTCAACAGCAACTTCGCCGGATGGCTTCGCTGGGCGGGGCTGCATACCGGCAACCGGACTTTTGACAAGCGCCTCAAATACGGGGTCCTTGCCCTGGGACTGCTCCTTTCGATGTTGTCCGGTTCGATCCTGGTTGCAGCGGTATATCCACCAGCCATCATCGGGCGCGAGATCTATTACGCGGTGGCGCTAGGCGGATTTGGCGCGGGTACGGTGTTTTTCATTGGTACATTGCTGTTCGATCTGCTGGTCGCTCGGCGCGGATTCTGCCGCTACGTCTGCCCGGGAGGAGCCCTCTATTCGCTACTCGGACGCTACCGGCTGGTACGCATCCGCAGGATCGTCGAGAACTGCAACGACTGCGCCAAATGCAATGTCATTTGCGAGTTTGGCCTTGATCCAATGCGCGATCACATTGGCCTGGAATGCAACAACTGTTCCGCTTGCATTGCGGTCTGCCCCACCGATGCCCTGACCTTCACGCTCAGGCCAACGGATTATCCCAAGCAGGGTCCCGGTCATCTGGGACGGCAATATCGCCGTGACAGGGTGCAGCAGGAATTGGAGGCCGCGGAATGAAACGACGGGGTCTCCTGCGGGAATTGCTGGCGGGAACCGCGTTTCTTGCGACGGGCCTTCTGCCCTATGGCATTGCCGCATCGCTTGCCCCGTCCGGGCCGGCACGCGCCTTCGGAAACCACCTTCGGCCACCCGGTGCGCTCAAGGACGATGATGCCTTTGTCACCGCCTGCATCGGTTGCGGTCTTTGCGGCGAGGTTTGCCCGCCCCGCTGCATCAAGTTCCATACTCGCGATGGCGGCGGGGCGGTGAATACGCCATATATCGACGCCGCCGAAACGGCCTGCATCCTGTGCAACAAGTGCATGGAGGTCTGTCCGACCGAGGCCTTGACTGAGATTTCCCGCACGGAAATCAACATGGGCTTTGCGGATATTGACGAGACGGCCTGCTTCCCATGGGTGGACCGCGGCATCTGTGGAGCCTGCGTCGCGGTCTGCCCGCTGGGCGAAAAAGCAATCAGCTTCGATTTTGCCAATGTTTACCGGCCCGTCGTGCGATCCGGATGCGTCGGGTGTGGCATGTGCGTCGAGATTTGCCCCCATCCAAGCAAACCAATTTGGATCGTGGAGAATGCAAAGCAGGCCAATCAACTATTTTCCACAGGGTGAAAAATGCCTAGATCTGACCTGAGTAATCGCCGCCCTCAACGCTTGATAGCTGCTGTTGTCATGATACTGATTTGCTGGCTTGCGGCGACGCAACACGTGCAGGCGCATCATGTGCTGGGCCGCCCGTCCTACAGCCTGGGCGAGGATTCCAACACGCCTTCGAGTCTTCAGGCCGAGCTCCAGATCGGAGATTTCTTCGTGACCTATATGGTGTTTCCGGCGTTCCCCAAGCCGGACAATCCGGGGCGGATCAACCTGTATGTAATGCGCCTTGGCGGTCACGAACTGTTTGGCGGCCAAGTGACGTTCACGGTGCGTGATGACACATGGGCGTCACGGTTCGGCTTCGGCGATGCGGCAGAAGTGCTTGGAACGCAATCTCTGGACGACGGCGTTTTCCGGCAGGCGTTCAGTTTTCATGCTAACGGAAATTACATCATTCGTGCCGCTTTCGATGCGGACGGCGAACCGCATGAGATTGATTTTCCCCTGCGTGTTGGACCACCTTCGCCGATTGGCCCTATCGGAATTACCATCGGCGTTCTGACCGCTATCTTGGTGTCAGTCACGGTAGTACAGCGTCGCCGATCAATGACTGGCAAAATCCGCAGCGCACATGACCAGCCCGAGTGACATGCGGAAAGTCTGTGCCCAGATCAAAACCGACCAAGGAAGAAAGGAACTGGTTTGGAAGTTTGCACCATCGATGGCAGCGTGATGACACATCCGGGCCTCCCGGTGAACTGGGGACTGGCGGTTACGGCCTCTATGCTGATCGTGGGCCTTGGCGTAATGTACACTTCCACGGGCGATGAGCGCCAAACGCGATATTTTGAGCTGGCTACTGTACCAGGTATCGGCAGCGCATTTAGCCATGGCGCGTCTTCGGCCCGGTTGCTCCGGTCATTGAAGCTCATCTTTCTTGCGCTTTTCCTGCTGATCATCGCGGCAGGGCTCGCGGGTACGCCAATACCGGAACGCAACGCCGCCACCGTTCTGACCTGGAACCTGTGGTGGTCTGGGCTGATCCTCGTCGTTTTCTTTGCCGGATCGGTTTGGTGTGGTGTCTGTCCCTGGAACACGCTCGCCAACCTGCTGGTAAACCGCCGCGTAACCGGACGCGCGCAACAAGGCAGCAGCCTTGGATTGAGAGTGCCGAAACTTCTGCGAAACCTCTGGCCCGCCCTGATCATGTTTATCGGGCTGACGTGGCTTGAACTTGGTGTGGGCGTAACGATCAGCCCCTACGCGACCGCTCTCTTGGCGCTTCTGATCGTTGTGCTGGCAACCGCTTCTCTGGCGATTTTCGAGCGTCGCGCCTTCTGCCAGTTCTTTTGCCCGGTCGGGCGAACGGTCGGGTTCTACTCGCAACTCGCCCCAGTCGAGTTGCGACCGCGCGAAGCTCACGCCTGCGCTGACTGCACGACGCTGGATTGTTACTTCGGAACGGACGAGGTCGAACCCTGCCCAACGCATCAGGTCATGGGACGCATGCGCCAGAACACCTATTGTGTATCCTGCGGCAACTGCGCCCGATCCTGTCCAAAGGAAAACGTAGTCTGGCGCCTGCGCAGCCCAAGCGCCGAGGCGATACAAGATGCGCGGCCGCATTGGGACGAGGCCTGGTTCATGCTTGGCCTGCTGGCGCTTACGGGTTTTCACGGGCTGACAATGATGGAATTCTGGGACAACTGGATCAGTGTGTTGGCACAGGCCATCGGCGACTCGGGCCAGTTGCTCGCAAGCTTCACCATCGGTCTTGCGGCAACCCTTGCGGTACCAGCGGTGTTCTATGCAGCGGCTGTGTGGCTGACAAGGCGACTGTTATGTCCCACCTCCAGCTATGCTGCTGTATTCTCGCGTTTTGCGTTTTCCGCGTTGCCCCTCGCCTTCGCTTATCATCTGTCCCACAATCTGAACCACCTGGTCCGCGAGGGCTCCGGATTGGGAGCGGTCCTCGCCAATCCATTCGGCACCGGAACCCTGCCACTCGGCGACTTTGAAAGACATGCGCGCGCGATGGAGATGATGCTTCCGCAAGGCGCCGTTCACGCCATTCAGGCCGGCATAATAGCTTTGGGATTTCTGATCGCGATGCGCATCATACTGTGCCGGGGGCAAAAGCTCTCAGGAAAAGGGGGACGAGGCGGAATTTTGCCGCTTGCGCCGATGGTGTTCTTTGCCGCCGGCATGACGGGTTTTCACCTCTGGCTGCTGATGCAACCGATGGTGATGCGGCTATAGGGTAACATGATGGCACGCGAGCGTGAGAAAAACCTGAACCGCCGAGAGCTGCTGACAGCGGCCTGGCACAAGGCCGGGACCGGGAATGAGGCACACCGCCACCGCCGGTGGGTGCGCCCTCCATTTGCTCTGGCGGAACCCGCGTTTCTCAACGCATGCACCGGCTGCGGCGACTGCACCGCCGCCTGCCCCCATGATGTCATATTTACGCTTCCCCCCGCTGCCGGCCTCCGGTCCGAAGGCACTCCCGCCCTGAACCTGCTCAACCGGGGCTGTCACATGTGCGAGGACTGGCCTTGCGTAGCTGCCTGTAAGACTGGCGCCCTAGTGCCTCCCGAAGCCGACGAGGATGAACGACCGGACCTGCCCAAGCTCGCCCGTGCCGAAATCAATGTCGGCGCGTGTATTGCCTATTTCGGACCGGAATGCGGTGCCTGCGCCCATGCTTGCCCTGTCGACGGCGCACTCGATTGGGAAATGAGTACCCGACCGGTGATCCGGGCCGACCTGTGTACCGGATGTGCCCTCTGCCGCGAAGTGTGCATCGTGGACCCGAAAGCGATTGTGATCAGCGTTGGTATCCGCAGCCAGGAATCGGCGGAGGGCCCCTGATGCTGAAGTTCCGTCATCGGTGGATCAAAGCAAAACTCGCAACCACATTGAGGCGTTTTGTGTTCATGTTGAAGGACGATCCAAACCAGAAGCGCTTTATTGTCTTGCGGCTCTCCAAATCTCGCATTGCTTTGACTAAAAGTGGAAAGGCTTTGGGGTTGATCTGCGCACTATATTGCGGACCGGTAGCCGCAGGAAATCTGGATGGTGCAATCAGTCCTTATCTGAAAATGCACGCCGATGACGAGATTGAATGGCATCCCTGGTCGGACGGCGCACTCCAGCGTGCAGCAAAGGAACAGAAGCTTATCTTTCTCTCCATCGGTTACGCCACCTGCCACTGGTGTCACGTTCAGTCGCGCACGACTTATTCCGACGCGGCTGTGATATCGCTTCTGAACCGGCATTTTATAAGCATCCTCGTTGATCGCGAGGAACGACCGGACCTGGACCACCACTTTCTGCCGATCATGGCCGCCATGACCGGGCAAAGCGGATGGCCAGCAAATTTTATCCTGACGCCTGACCTGACACCACTATTTGCATCGGGATACATCGCGCCAGAACCGGAATACGGCGCGCCCGGTTTGCTGCAGGTCGCTCAGATGCTGAGCAGCAAGTGGGACCGCAACCGAGAGGCACTGCACAGCGAGGCCGAAGAAATCAAAAAGGAACTTTCCGCCCTCTTTGCAGCGCCGTCCAAGGATGCGGCCCAGCCCCGCGCGGACCCGCGCGCGGCGGCCCGCCGCGCCTGGGAGGCAAGTCTCGATCCGGACTTTGGTGGCTTCGGCAGAGGCCAGAAGTTTCTTTTGTCAAATGTGCTTTCGTTCCTCCTGCGCGAGGCTGTTCGCAAGAACGACTCCGATCTCATGTCCCGGGTAATGCTGACGCTTGATCACATGGCCGCAGGCGGCGTTCGCGACCAACTGGGAGGCGCCTTTCATCGTTACACGGTCGACCGTTATTGGCAGCTGCCGCATTTCGAGATCATGCTCGATGAGAACGCGTTGATGGCCATGCTCTATCTCGACGCGTTCAAGGCAACGGGTCAAGCTCGCTATGCAGCTGTCGCGCGGGACGTGCTGGAGGATCTGCTGGCGCGGTTCCGATTGCCGGAAGGCGGCTTTGCCACGGCACTGGATGCCGAGTCTGGCGGCGTCGAAGGCGGATATTACACTTGGACCGTCGAGGAGGTTCATGCCGTGCTGGGCCCCGAAGCGGCTGCGCTTTTTATGGACGCCTATTTGGACTCCGATTTCGGTTTGCTCAAGGGTCGGAGTGTTCTCAGATTGCGAAAGGAACCCAGCACGCTTCTCGACAGTCAGACCCGGCTCGCAGCAAGCATTGCTCGATTACGCGAGGCGCGCGCCAAGCGCTCGGCACCGCTTCGCGACGAGAAGGTGCTTACGTCCTGGAATGCCCTCACGGTCAGTGCGTTCGCAAAAGCGGCGCAAGTTCTGGAAGAACCTCGGTTCTACAAGGTCGCACAAGAAGAGATGGCCCGTCTGCTTTCCCAAACGGGCACCAAGGACCATCTCGTGCATAGCCGCCTTGGCAAGGTGCACGGTAATAAGGTCTTTCTGGACGATTACGCGTTTCTCGTGCAGGCCCTGCTCGACCTCTACGAAACCGATTACCGTGTCGGTCACCTCGACGAGGCCCATGAGTTGATGGAAACGCTTTTCTCTCTGTTTCAAATCGAGCCCGGAACCCCTTTCCACTTCGCGCCCGCAGATCAAGAAACCGACATCCCTACCCGTGCTGTCCTTGACGAGTTTGGCGCGCCATCGGGCAACGCTGCGGCGCTGACCGCCTTGAACCGATTGCTTCTCTATGGCGGCGAGGCTTCCTTTGAAGCCCGGCGTAACTCCCTCATGGAAACGGTTGGCCGATACGTCTCCGCATCCGGTTCCTCTGCCCCAGGATTGCTTGGCGCGCTGGACTACCAGCCAGCAGAAGCGCGGGAGATTGTGATCGTTGGGGATATCAATTCCGCTGCGACCCGTAGCTTGGTAAGGGAAGTGTACCGGCGCCTATTACTCGGCACCGTGGTGGCGGTTCTTCCACCGGATGCGCCCGAGGAAAACTTACGTTGGCCACTACTAAATCGTCGGCCGCTCCTTGCGGACAAGCCCACAGCCTATCTGTGCCGTAACCGGCTTTGCAACCTGCCGGTCGATACGCCCCAAGAGCTCGCGTCCCAACTCGACGCGATCGGCACCGGTGCTGAACAGTGAAATAGCACACTGGGACTGTAAAGTTATCGCTCCACCGCTTCTATCGATTGTAGAGCGTCTTGTAGGGCCCGTATTCCTTGGGTGCATCCCACCAACGTAAGCCGTTGCGGTTGATGAAGATTATTCCGCTTAACACACGCCGATCATCAACGCGAGGTTTGCCATGAGACTTTGGGAAGTAAGGTTCAAGACGCGCCATCCGGGCATCGGGCAACCAGAAAGGATCAGACATGTTCACCGCTCGTTTTTCAAGCCGTGAATCACACCCCTGATCGGAAATCAATTGGTCCTGAGCGTAACGAGAGAGAACGCCAGGCCGAGTTTTAACACAGCTTCAGCCCAAAGTGATCAATGCTGCATCGCGCATGGATGAAAGTGATTACTTGTACAGCTGACACTATGTGCGGTGTGATCGCCCCAGGGCTATCGGCTCTGCTTTTTCGAGACGTGAAGCGCTGAACCAACCACAGCCGATCTTCATTCGTGGTTTGGTTTTTCCTACGAATACTGGTACTTGGCCATGCAATTCATGTGCTGGATCGAACATCGAGGAAAACGGTGGCAGTGAGTGCTTTGTCGTCAAGTGACAACGGCGCTTAGCGATTCTCTGAAACTCAGTACACTCTCAAGTTCCTGAGATTCTCCCGAGCTTCTTTTTTCGACCATGCCAACAAGCTCGTTTGCCGCCTTTCGGCCCATCTCATGGTGCGGGACATGAACGGTGGTCAGGGGTGGAACAACAATCCGGGCCAGCTCGATATCATCAAATCCCGTGACCGATACGTCGCGTGGCACGTTCAGTCCCATGTTCCGCGCCTGCAAAAGTGCGCCTGCAGCAAGCACATCGTTGCCGCACATGACAACGGTTGGCCGAGCGCTCGAAGCCATCAACTGTTTAAACGCTTTCGCACCGCTGTCGATGTCGTAGGTCGTTTCGATGACGTTCAGGGTGTTCGGATCAAGCTTGGTCGCTTTTAACGCATCCTGAATACCTTGCAACCTTTGCGTTGCGCGGTCGTTTCCCTTTGTAACCCCGGAAATCACCCCGATGCGCCGGTGCCCCAGTTTCAGAACTTCGCCGGCCAGGGCAAACATAGAAGCGCGGTTGTCGAACCCGATCGAGACCTGTTCACTTTCCGCGGAAAAGGCCCAGGCGACCAGAGAAGGTATCTCTTGGCGTTCCAAGAAACGATAGATGGATGGGTCGCGATCGTAGCCGATCAACAACAAGCCTTCTGCACCGCGTGCCACCAGGGCGCGGATTTGCACTTCCTCGATTTCAGGCCGATAGGCTGAACTGGACACAAGAAGCGTGTACCCGTGACTCAGCAGCTCTTCCTGAAAGGCCTGAAGGCCGCGGGCGAAGATTGCGTTTTCCATCGTAGGAATGATTGCACCGATCGTGAAGGTGCGCTTGGCGGCCATCACGCGTGCGCCAAAATTCGGAGTATAGCCCAGATCATCCACGGCCTGCATGACGCGTTTGCGTGTGCTTTCCGTCACGCGATCTGGGGAATTCAGACAGCGCGATACCGTCGCGGTCGACACCGCAGCCGCCTTTGCAACGTCGTCCAGTGTTGGGGTGGTCTTCATGACTGCCATACTCAAATCCAAACCCGTGTTAGGCCATTCTTACCATTGTATCAACGACTAAGCATTAAACAATGTAAGCGCTTGCATAAAGAGCATGTAAGGGCTTACATTGGTGAAGCAACCGATTCTTTCTGGAGCCTCACCCATGTTTCTCGCAGCATCTGTCGTCGTGTTTGTCTTTTACTTTGCAAACGTGGCTTTGGGCGCATTCGCGGGCAGCGCTTTCCTGGGTGATGTCGGGGAAATGCTGGTTCTATTCGCGGCGTCCATTCTGTTCGTCGTTGCAATTCTGAAAAAGGAAGCCGACCGGAAGAACAACAACGACGGCTCAAAGTCCAATGGGAGGACTACTGATGGATAAAGATCGTAAGGAGATGGTTTCGGCCGAGCGCCGCAACTTTTTGAAGCTTTCGACAAGCGGGGCCTTCACGGCTGCGATGGTCGCCGGTGCCGGTGGTATGCTTTGGTCATCCAAGGCGGTGGCACAAACTGCCAACGAAGAGCGCGAGCGTGAAAAAGCGGCTGAGCATGTGATGACGGTGGCGACGGCCTATGTTCTGGGTGCCTCGCGCAGCTATCCGATCATGCAGCTGGACCTGAAAGAGAACATCCAGAACGCCACCAACGGCAAGGTGTACGTCAAGCTTGCCCCTGGCGGCCAGTTGGGTGCCGGCGGTGCATTGGTGCAGAAAGTACAAGGCGGCACGATCCAGGCGGCACAGCATTCTCTGTCGAACTTCGCGCCGTTCGCGTCGACCGTGGACCTGATCAACATGCCGTATCTGTGCGGTTCGAACCAGCGGTTCACGAACCTTGTCACCTCCGACTACTGGAATGCAGAAGTGCACCCCAAGGTCGAGGCGGCCGGTTTCAAGGCGCTGTTTTATGTAAACATCGACCCACGCGTTGTCGCGGTGCGCAAAGGTGGCGCCGGTGCGGTACTAAGCCCGGGCGATCTGTCGGGTGTGAAGTTCCGGGTGCCCGGGTCCAAGATGTTGCAGCAGTATTACCGGATGGTCGGCGCCAACCCGACTCCGGTGGCCTGGGGCGAGACACCGTCGGCGATCAAACAGGGCGTGGCCGATGCTCTCGATCCGTCGGTCGGCGCGCTTTATGTCTTTGGTTTCAAGGACATCCTGAGCCACGTTACCTTCACCCAGGCGGTGCCGGACAGCCAAGTTTATTCGTGCAACCTGGAATGGTTCAACTCAATGCCAGGCGATGTCCAGGATGGCATCATGTGGGCCGCCGAGATGACCGGCCACCAGAACCTGTCCAAAGTACCTTCAGCGCGTGCCTATGCGATGGCCGAGCTGGCAAAGGCTGGCGTCGAGTTCCATTCTCTGAGCGGAGATCAGCTGGCCGAGTGGAAAGACGCCGGGGGTTACCAGCGGTCCGAGTGGGATGAGTTCAAAACGGAACTTGCCGGGTCGATGGATGCCTTTGCCAAGCTTGAAGAAGCGGCGGGCACGCAAGGCAAGTATTACGTGCACGACGCCTAACCCAAGACAGCGGGCGCTCCATCGAGCGCCCGTTTTTCCTGCCTCAGCAATATCCGCCAATCCGCCTGGGCGGGTCGGCCTGCTGTACTCAGAAGAAAGGAAAAGACGTGGACGTATTGCGCCGAATTGACCGCGACGCCGAACGCTGGCTGTTGTTGGTCTTCTACGTGATGTTGGTCGCCACGATGTCGATCGAAGTGTTGCGGCGTGAGGTCTTTTCCTACTCCTCGATCTGGGGCGAAGAGATCGTGCGATACTCGTTCATCTATCTCGCCTGGATCGGGGCCTCTGCTGCCGTCAAGGAACGCGCGCATATCCGGATCGATGTCGTGATGCACTATCTAGGTCCACGCCCCAAGGCGCTTTTGTATATTTTCGGTGATCTGGTGATGTTCGCCGTCGCGATTATCGCTCTCTACTGGTCCTACGAGGCCGTTCATGTCTCAGCCAAATTCGGGTCGGTTACCGATGGCCTCAGGGTTTCCAAGGTCTGGTTTCTGATGGCGGTGCCCCTGGGATTTGCCATGATGATGGTCCGGCTTGTGCAATCCTTCCTGCGCGATTTTCGATCCCTTCGAGACGGCACGCCCGTTTTTGAAGGCGACAAACTGTTTGATTAAGGAGCGTCAAGATGCTTTGGAACACTCTTAATCAGACGGTCGAGTTGGGCTGGGATTTCTATCTGCCCGTGATCATGTTCGTGACCCTCATCGCGTTGGCAGTCCCGGTCTGGGCCGCCATTGGCGCGGCCGCGATCACCATGTTGTTCATGTCGGGCGACCTGCCGCTCAGTCTGGTGGGTGAAAGCCTGTTTGCTGGGATTGACGCATTCGCACTCACTGCTGTGCCGTTGTTCATCCTGACCGGCGACGTCTTGGTCCGCACCGGGTTATCACGCAAATTCCTCGATGTGGCCGAGGCGTTGACTTACTTTGCCAAAGGTGGCTTCGGGTCGGCCACGGTGCTGGTCTGCGGAATGTTCGCTGCAATCTCGGGTTCAGACGCCGCGGGTGCCGCGGCGGTGGGACGTATGACAATCGATCGATTGGTCGAAAGCGGCTATCCACGTCCGTACGCCTGCGCACTGGTCGCGGCCGGCGCATGTACCGGCATCCTGATCCCACCATCCATCGCCTACATCATCATCGGTCTTGTCCTGGGCATATCAGCGTCCACGCTGTTCTTGGCAGCCCTGATACCCGGCCTCGCTATTCTGGTGGCCATCCTGATCACAAACCTGATCATGAACCGTATCTACGCCTACGAGGGTGGCGGCATGATGACTGCAGGCGAATGGTTCGCAAACCTTGGAAGGTCGCTCAAATCAGGTTGGTACGCCTTTATCGTGCCCGGCATCATTTTCTACGGTATCTTCTCGGGCCGATTGACCCCGACCGAGGCCGGTGCGACCGCCGTTGTGGTGACAATCATCATGGGCTTCATTCTGGACACCCTGAGATTATCAGACTTTCCCGCCATGCTGGTCAGCTCGGCCAAGGTGAACGGAGTGATTCTTCCCATCATTGCCTTTTCCGCGCCTCTGGCAGAAGCACTGGCGATCATGGGCGTGCCGCAGGGGTTTGTAACGTCGGTCACTGCTTTGACCGATGACCCTTATGTCCTGATCCTTTTGATGATCGGCATTCTGATCGCGGCGGGATGCGTCATGGAGACAACCCCGAATATCGTGATCCTGGCGCCGATCCTGAAGCCCCTAGCAGACAATATCGGGATGAACGAAATCCAATTCTGCATCATGATGATCACGGCCCTCGGTGTCGGGTTCATCACTCCTCCGTTGGGTTTGAACCTCTTCGTGGTGTCCGGAATTACGGGTGAGTCGATCCTCAAGATTGCGGCGCGTGCCGTACCATACGTCCTGTGCATGTTCATCGTGGTGCTGCTCATTGCCTATGTGCCTGCGGTATCCACGACGCTCCTTCCAAAAATCTACCAATAGGTCTTGTTGAAAATGACACGTGAATACCTGAAGAAAGCCACCCTCACCGCGAAGTCGGACGCGTCTGAGGTTCATGAAACCGTCAAGGCCATTCTGACTGATATCGAGGCCGGAGGAGACCAGGCCGCGCTGGACTACGCCGCCAAGTTCGACAAGTACGAGGGCAGCGTGATCCTCAATGCTGACGAGATCGAGGCGGCCTGTGCGCTGGTGCCGGAAAAACTCAAGCAAGACATACAGTTTGCGCATGACAACGTGAAACGTTTTGCGCAAATGCAGAAAGCCACAGTCTCGGATGTCGAACTGGAAGTGGTGCCGGGTCTAATCGCCGGACAAAAGGCGATCCCGGTAGACGCGGCGGGATGTTACGTGCCGGGCGGGCGCTACAGCCATATTGCGTCTGCGATCATGACCGTAACCACCGCCAAGGTGGCCGGGTGCCATCATATCACTGCCTGTTCACCGCCGCATCCCGGTGTCGGCGTTGCCCCGGCGATTGTCTATGCCGCGAATATTTGTGGCGCCGACAAGATCATGGCGATGGGCGGCGTACAGGGCGTGGCCGCCATGACTTTTGGCCTGTTTGGGTTACCAAAAGCCAAGATCCTGGTAGGCCCTGGCAACCAGTTTGTGGCCGAAGCCAAGCGCATCCTGTTTGGCCGCGTGGGCATCGACATGATCGCCGGACCGACCGACAGCCTGATCCTGGCGGATGTCGGCGCTGATGCGCATATCGTCGCCACCGACCTCGTCAGTCAGGCCGAGCATGGTTACAACTCTCCGGTCTGGCTGGTCACGGACACGCGGGCACTGGCGGAAAAGGTTATGGAGCTGGTGCCCCGGCTGATCAATGACCTGCCAGACGTGAACCGCCAGAACGCCACCGCCGCTTGGCGGGACTATGCCGAGGTGATTCTGTGCGCCGACCGCGAGGAAATGGCGGCAACGTCGGACGCTTATGCGCCCGAGCATCTGACGGTGCAGGCTGATGACCTCGACTGGTGGTTGGAACGTCTGACCTGCTATGGCTCGTTGTTTTTGGGCGAGGAAACTACCGTGTCATACGGCGACAAGGCGGCGGGTACAAACCACGTGCTACCGACCTCCGGCGCGGCCAGCTATACCGGAGGCCTGAGCGTGCACAAGTACATGAAAATTGTCACGTGGCAGCGGGCCACCCGTGAAGGATCCAAACCCGTGGCCGAGGCCACCGCACGGATCGCGCGGCTCGAAGGCATGGAGGGGCATGCCCGCGCGGCGGATGTCCGGCTGGCCAAGTATTTTCCCGATGAAAAGTTCGATCTGACGGCCAATGGTTGATCCGCGTAAATTGTTTGACCTCACGGGCCGAGTTGCCTGTGTGACCGGGGCCAGTTCGGGCCTGGGCAGGCAGGCGGCCACGGTTCTGACCGCAGCGGGCGCAAATGTGGTGGGCGTTGCCCGGCGCAAGGAGCCGCTGGAGGCCTGGCAATCCGACACCGGATTGTCGGCCGCATATGTTGTGGCCGACATGGCGGATCGGGACGCTGTGTCGGTGCTGTACGAAAAACTGTCAAAGCCGTTTGGCGCACCCGACATTGTGGTCCATGCGGCCGGGATGAATACGCGGCAGGCAGCAGATGATGTCACCCCCGAGGGATGGGATGCAACGCTGGCCCTAAACCTTTCAGTGCCTTTTTTTCTGAGCCAGGCCATGGTGCCCGCTATGAAGGCCAAAGGTTGGGGCCGGATCGTCAATTTCGCCTCGCTTCAGACAACGCGTGCCTTTCCCGGCGGGATCGCCTATGGCGCCAGCAAGGCCGGGATCGGCCAGCTAACCCGCGCCATGGCCGAAGCCTGGTCGCCTTTTGGCATCACCGCAAACGCGATTGGCCCCGGGTTCTTTCCAACGGAACTGACCGAGGCGGTCTTTGCTGATCCTGATCGCGCCGAACGCAACGCGGCGCAAACCTGCATCGGCCGAAACGGCCGGATGGAAGATCTGGACGGGCCTTTGCTGTTCTTGTGCTCGAATGCGTCCAGCTATGTGACGGGCCAGATTCTCATGGTCGACGGGGGGTTCACTGCAAAATGAAGGCTTTGGTCTACCTGGGAAGTGAAACGCTGGGCTATCGTGATGTGCCGGATCCCCAGCCCGCGGCGGATGAACACCTGATCCGGGTTGAAGCTGTGGGCATCTGCGGATCAGACATGCATGCCTATCTGGGCCATGACGCGCGTCGACCCGCGCCCCTGATACTGGGGCACGAAGCCGCCGGCACGATTGAAGGTGGTCCGCGGGACGGGGACCGCGTGACTGTCAATCCATTGGTAACATGCGGCGCTTGTGCTGCCTGCAAAAGCGGCAGGGAAAACCTTTGCCCGACACGCCAGATCATCTCGATGCAACCACGTGAAGGCGCGTTCGCCCAATATATCGCGATGCCGAGCCAGAACCTGATCACCGTGCCGGAAAACGTCGCCTTGGCAACGGCCGCACTGGTAGAACCCCTGGCGGTAAGCTGGCATGCTGCGCGCCTCGCACTTGAGGCGCGGCCCCCGCAAACGGACTGCAATGCACTGGTCATCGGCGGTGGTGCGATCGGCTTGGCTGCGGCGCTGGCGCTGCGTGCGATGGGTGCGTCAGATGTGACGATTGTTGAGCCCAACGACAAACGCCGCGCCTTTCTTTCCGAGACATGTGGCGAACACGTGGTGGCCAAAGTGGATGAACAATTCCCGGTGATCATCGACGCCGTCGGCTACGCCGCGACGCGCGCAATTGCCTCTGCGTTGGCGGAACCAGGCGGTGTGATTGCGCATGTCGGCCTGGGCGAGGATGCAGACGGTCTCGACGTGCGCCGAATGACTCTGCAGGAAATCACCTTTGTCGGCACCTATACCTATACGACTCAGGACTTTAGCCAGACCGCTCAGGCCATTTTCGATGGCCGCTTGGGCGCATTGAACTGGTTCGAAATGCGGTCATTGGACGAGGGAGCGCAAGCGTTCAGGGATTTGCGTTCGGGTGCCGTGGCGGCGCCCAAGATTGTTCTGGATCCCTGGAACTAAGCCCATGATGGAGAGACATGATGTACACAAAAATCCTTGTGCCGATGGCGCTTGACCACGGCATTTCGCCCCAAACTCTGGAAGTGGCGGAAGCATTATGCGGTTCGGGTGGAGAGATCGTGGCCCTGCACGTCTATGAAGCGCCCCATGGTACGGTGAGCGTCTATCTTGATGAAGACGCGGTCAGGGCAAGCTATGCCCGCGCGAACGCCGAATTGGAGGAAAAGCTCGTGGGCCTTCCCCATGTCAAACCCGTGATGATCAAGGGGCACTCGGCGCGCGGCATCATCGACTACGCCGCATCGAACGGCTTTGATTGCATCGTCATCGGCTCTCACAAGCCAGGCCTGAGTGATTACTTCCTCGGCTCGACCGCGGCGCGGGTTGTTCGGCATGCACCCTGTGCCGTGCATGTTCACCGCGACAACAGCAACTGATCTTACCCAACAGCGCGGGCCGGTTGGCCCTACAGAAAGGCTTCCCAGAATGAATATCGACAAGAAGATCGTGGATGATCTTGTTGCCAACGACATTTCCTTCGTAACCACGGTTCCGTGCAAACAGCTTGCCGGCGTGATCGACGAGGTTGAGGCACGCGACGAGATATTTCACATCCCCTCCAACAAGGAAGACGAGGGGATGGGCTTGTGCGCCGGTGCTTACATGGGCGGCAGGCGGCCAGCGATCATCATGCAGAACACCGCGATCGGCGTGACGATCAACACACTCGCCACGCTGATCCAGTACTATCGCATGCCACTTCCGATGCTGATTTCCTATCGCGGAGAACTACGCGAGCCTGTGGCCTGCCAGGTGGAAATGGCGGTGCACACCAAGGCGCTCTTGGCGCAGATGAACATCCCCACCTACCATTTCCACAAGCAATCCGACGTGGACGAACTGGATATGATCCTGAATTACACCTTCATGTGCAACAAGCCGGTCGCGATCCTGACCGACGCAAGCTTCTGGGGAGGCTATGGCGACCAATGATTCGTTCTGAAATCCTGAAAGACATTGCCCCGATCCTGCGTGACCAACTGGTCGTCTGTAATATCGGCATCCCCAGCCAGGAGTTGCACGCCATCGACGATCAGCCCAGCAACTTTTACATGCTCGGCACCATGGGGCTGGCCTCGTCCATCGGACTGGGCCTTGCGCTTGCGCAACCCAAGCCGGTGATCGCGATTGACGGGGACGGCTCTGTCCTGACCAACCTTGGCACGCTGCCGACCATCGCCAACAACGTGGCCGACAACTACATCCTGCTGATCATCGACAACGGGTCGTATGGGTCAACTGGCGATCAACCGACCTATGCGGGGAAGAAAACCCGGCTGGAAGACGTCGCCGCGGCCTGTGGATGTGAGAACGTCGTCACCTGTGCGGCCGAGGACACCGGCAAGGTCCTGCGGGCGGCATTGGATGGCGGCAAGATGACAGTCATCGTTGTCAAATGCGAAAGCGGCAATGCAAAACATCCGGTCATCACGATGGATCCCGTCGTAATCCGTGATCGCTTCATGAAAGCCGTACAGGCCTGAGCCATGTCCACCGCAGCGCATATTCATTCAGCCGAAGATGCGCGGCGGCTGGCCCGTCGCCGCCTTCCGTGGATGGTGTTCGACTATATTGACGGCGCGGCCGGGGCCGAGACCGGTGTGCTTCGCAATCGGGCAGAGATCGATGCAATGACGCTCACCCCGCGCATTTTGCGTGATGTGAGTACCCGGTCGCTGGCCACGACCCTGTTTGGCGCCACGACCGAACGTCCCTTTGGCATCGCGCCGATGGGCATGTGCAACCTGGCGGCCCCGGGCGCGGACCTGATGTTGGCACGCCTGGCAGCGCGGTACAAAGTGCCGCACGGCGTATCGACCGTTGCTTCCACGCCGCTTGAACGTATCATCGAGGTCGCTGAAGGCCACGCATGGTTCCAGATCTACTTCAGCGGAGACGGCACCGGCACGTTCAAACTCGTGGAACGCGCGCGTCAGGTTGGATATCAGACCTTGGTGCTAACCGTCGATGTTCCGGAAGTTGGCCGCCGCCCGCGCGAACTCCGCCATGGGTTCAAGATGCCTTTCCGCATCGGTTTGCGTCAGTTTGCGGATTTTGCCCTTCACCCCCGTTGGTCGCTTGCCGCCTTGTTCAGGGGCAAGCCTCAAATGGGGAACTTCTGCATGCCCGGGTACGAGTTTAACCGGACCGAGAGCCGTGCCCGCGCCGATTGGGACACGCTAAAGCAGATGCGAGATGCCTGGCCCGGCAATCTTGTTGTCAAAGGCGTGCTTGACCTGGAAGATGCAGCACGGCTCAAGGCACAGGGCGTTGATGCGATCCAAGTGTCCAGCCATGGTGCCCGACAGCTGGAAAGCGCACCCGCGCCGTTTGGCCTCATCCCGAGTTTCCGAGACACGTTGGGGTCGGAATTCCCGTTGTTCTTCGACAGTGGCCTGCGGTCCGGTGAAGATGCCCTGAAGGCTCTGACATGCGGAGCCGACTTTGTCTTCTTCGGGCGTGTTCTGCAATATGCCATCGCGGCCGCGGGCGAACCCGGTTTGGCGCGGCTTTGGGAAGTGTTGAGCGACGAGCTTAGCATCGCCATGGCGCAAATGGGCATGAACCATTTGAGTCGAGAGCTTTCTCGCTGATCCCAAGGAAACCGTTATTGGATAGCATTCGTCCGCGAGGCGAAACCAGGTTTTTGACAGCTCACAGTGAACACTCAGCCTCATTGTTTCTTACAGGGATCTGCTGCAGAGTTTTGATCATTTGCATTCGCGCGGCTAGAGCATGCCCGACTAGCGGTGGTAACCAGTTGGTGGACCACTTTCAGGGGGCTACTCCGGCCGCCCATCAAGCCGATCGAAATCAGCATGCCGGTCTTTCTACCGATTTTGTCTCCGATATGGCCAAAAAGAACACCGTCTAGTGGGCGGGCCAGAAATCCAAGGGCAAAGACTCCAAAGGAAGCCAGCAGTGATGCCGTCGGATCATCTGCGGGAAAGAAATGTTTGCCAATGATCGCCGCCAGGAAACCGTAAATTGCAAGATCGTACCACTCCAGCACATAGCCCACAGTGGCAGCTGTGAAATTAACTGGATTGGAAATCCCGAGAGATCTTTTCAATCGCAATCCACTTGGTAAGTCTGTTCAGACATATTTCATTTCCCACTCGGCGGGACCGATAATTTGCATAAGGACTTTCGTACCAAGCGAGGCACCGCTGAGTGATCCAATGTGCGGCAGGTCGCCATCATAGGTCAGGGTCCAACCCTGGTTCGGCGGGCAATTGATTTCCAACCGAAATGAACCATAATCCGGAATTTTCTGACGCAGGACCACGCCATTTCCGGAAAGCACATGCATTACTTCGTCGACACCTGTTTGTGTCAGGCTGCGATTGACGTGGAAACGGTCAAAACGTGTATAGTCGATCCCTTCCAACACCTGGTAGAGTTGGGGATATGTTACTTCGTGAGTTTTGTCGGTCGTTGAAAGAAGCCCACCCCCATCCGTTCCAGGCGTTCGTCCTGCGGTGTCGATGCACTCCAGAAGCCGTTCGCGTGACCATAGAAAATGGTCCTGAACATTCTGGCTCTGCTCATGATCCAAACTATCAACGTCCAATAGGGCGCGAATTTGAGCAGGGGCGGAGGCCGTATCGAGAGGCCAAACATACGCGCCCACTCTTTGTAAGACAGTATTGATTTCTTCCCCGTCGCAGACGGCAGCATCGCCGTCAGGCAACCAAAGTCGAAGATTATCAGGAGCTTCTCTGCTCATATGTCAGGCTCCTAGGGTCAGGACTCATAGCCAATAGATAACGAGTGCTGCGAGGGCGATTGCTGACAGGAAGACCTTCGGGCACCTGTCGTAGCGGGTTGCCACACGCCGCCAATCCTTCAACCTGCCGAACATGATCTCGATCCGGTTGCGCCGTTTGTAACGA
>NZ_JBQFYW010000025.1:0-48499 GCF_056541825.1 Ruegeria sp. AF8
ATAATCTCTTCCGGCTTCGGTCTCTTGTTTGCCATTCTTGGTCCTCCGTTTCCTAAACATAACGGTGGACCAGTTCAGTTGGGGAGGCTCAGCGGCCATGGGGGTGGCAACCGTTATTCTGCTCGCCGCCGTTGGTGAGTTGGTGACAGAGCGCGCCGGTATCTGGAACATGGGTGTCGAAGGCACGATGCTGACAGGTTGCCTGATGGCCTATCTCGCCATGGTCGCGACCGGTTCACCCGTTCTGGCCGGGCTGACGGCGATTGCTGGTGGGCTGGCTGCCGGCCTGTTGATAGGCTTTCTGACCGTGACATTACGTGTCGATCATTTTGTCACGGGGTTGGGTTTCAACCTATTGGCCAGTGGACTTACGCTATTCTGGTTCCGCAGTTTTGTTGGTGGAGGCAAACCGCCCAGCTACAGCACAATCGACAAAAGCCCCATACCGCTTCTGCACGATTTTCCGATATTGGGACCAATCCTGTTCGATCAGCACCTGTTAACCTATGTTGCCTTTCTCAGCGTACCGTTCATCGCGTTTTTCTTGCGACGCACGACCTACGGGCTGGAAACCCGCGCTGCGGGGGAAAACCCACAATTTCTGGAAGCCAAGGGTTTGTCCGTCGCCAAACGGCAATATAGCGCGCTTCTGTTCGGATCAGCCCTGACCGCCCTTGGCGGCGCGTTCCTGATGCTGGCCTTCGCCGATCAGTTCCGGCCCGACATTTCGGGTGGGCGCGGTTGGCTGGCCATCGTTGCGGTGATCGCCGGAAATTGGCGGCCCGTTCGCACAATGGTCGCGGTTTTGGTGTTCGCAATATTGGACAGTCTTGCGGTTCACGCTCAGGGCGTGGGCGTCAACGTCCCCTATCAGTTCTTCCTGATGCTGCCCTATGTCGCCTCGATCATGTTGCTGGTGATGATCCGCAGCCGCTCGGGCCAACCCGCCAAACTCGGCGTTCCCTATCTCAGACATTAAGACCGGAGTTCCCATGCCTGTTTCTTCCTGGACCGAAGTCGCACCCCGCCTGATCGATGTAGCCATGGGCCGCACACATGCGGACAGTGTCATCCGCGGTGGAAAATGGGTGAGCGTCTATTCAGGCGAAATCATTCCAGACACCGATATCGCAATCACGATGGGTCGGATCGCCTATGTTGGTCCTGATGCCGGCCACACGATAGGCGACCAGACCAAAGTGATAGAGGCCAGTGACCGCTACATGGTACCGGGCCTCTGCGACGCGCACATGCATGTGGAAAGCGGGATGGTCACCGTTACAGAATTCGCCCGCGCGGTTATTCCGCACGGCACCACATCGATGTTCATTGACCCCCACGAGATTGCCAATGTTCTCGGGCTGCCGGGCGTCCGGCTGATGCATGATGACGCCGCCAGCTTGCCAATCAATGTGCAGGTGCAGGTTCCTTCTTGCGTGCCCTCAGCGCCTGGCCTTGAAAACGCCGGTGCGGAGCTCAGCGTCGAGGATGTGACAGAAGCGCTGGCTTGGCCACAAACATGCGGTCTTGGCGAGATGATGAATTTCCCGGGGGTCGCCATGAACGATCCCAAGATGATCGGTGAGATAGGGGCGACGCAACAAGCGGGAAAAACCGTGGGCGGTCACTATGCCTCGCCAGATCTGGGGTTGATGTTCCACGGCTATGTGGCAGGTGGTCCCGCCGACGACCACGAAGGGACGCGCAAGGAAGATCCGATCGCGCGCATCAGACAGGGCATGCGCGCCATGCTGAGATTGGGCTCGGCCTGGTATGATGTGGCGGAACAGATCAAGGCGATAACTGAGGATGGTCTCGACCCGCGCAACTTCATCCTCTGCACCGATGACAGCCATTCCGGCACTCTCGTCCACGAAGGCCATATGAACAGAGTGGTGCGGCACGCAATCGCCCAGGGAGTCAAGCCTGTGACGGCGATTCAGATGGCCACGCTCAACACCGCGCAGCATTTCGGGATGGAACGGGATGTAGGCTCCATCGCGCCGGGCCGCCGGGCAGATATCATTCTGACCTCCGATTTACCCACACTTCCGATTGAATTGGTCATGGCCGAAGGAGAGATTCTTGCTGAAAACGGCACACTTATTGCCGACATCCCCGAAGCCAGTTATCCGGATTTCTCAAAGAACACGGTCAATCTTGGCAAGAAACTCTCCGCAGACGACTTTGACATCTACGGACCGAAAGGTGCCGCAGAAGTTCGAGCACGCGTCATTGGCGTGATCGAGAACCAGGCCCCCACACGTGCGCTTGAAGCCAATCTTTCCGTCGAGAACGGCATGGTACAAATGGATGGTGAAAATGACATTTGCCAGATTGCCCTTGTTGAACGCCATCGCGGAACAGGTGGCGTGGTCAACGGGTTTGTGTCCGGTTTTGGCTACAACAAACCCTGCGCAGTCGCATCGACTGTAGCGCATGACAGCCACCATATGATTGTCGTTGGCACTTCCAAAGAAGACATGGCCGCGGCCGCCAACCACCTGGGCAAAGTGGGTGGTGGTATCACCGTATTCTCTGAAGGCCAGGAATTGGCGACCGTCGAACTGGCCATCGCTGGACTGATGTCAGACGAAAGGGCCGAGATCGTCGCAGATAAAGCAGCCGCAATGGTTGCGGCAATGGAAAGCTGTGGCTGCAGGCTCAACAACGCCTATATGCAGCACTCATTGTTAGCGTTAGTTGTTATTCCCGAAATCCGCATCTCCGATCTTGGTATTGTCGATGTGACGAAGTTCGAGAAAGTTAGCTTGTTTGTCTAGTGACTAGCTGGTGCGGGTATCGCCAAGTTGTTTTAGGTCGGCTGCGATGGGCCAGTTTGACGACCGTCAGGCCGCGAGTTCCGCGGTGTAGTCGGCTCAGAGGCTAAGGGCATCTGCTCTGGCGAGGCGGTAGGAGGCGGCGGACATTTTGTGGCGACAGGGTCGAAAGATCAGGCTGATTTGGTCGTGAGCGGCAAGAAACCTTTGTGCCTGTCGTGGTGATTTGAAACGGCCCATGATCTTCTCGCGTTTGCGAGTTGGCCGGTGCGAAACTTCGTTGGCATTGTTCAATCCCTTATGCGCGCGATGATCAGCGTCTGGAGCAAGATGCCCGGTTGGCTTGGTGTAGCTTCTCAATTTGTCCGCGATTACAACCCTCGGCTCGCCAAACCGGGCATCAATCCTCGCAGAAAGCGCCTTGCGGCCTTCGCGCTCCGCCGTGACTGGACCAGAATATCGAGCACATTCCCATCCGCGTCGATAGCGCGCCAAAGCCAGTGTTTTTCGCCGCAGATCGTGAACACGACCTCTTCCAAGTGCCATTTATCGTTCAGCCGCGGCCGATCCCGTCGAATCCAATCCGCGAAATGTCGACCAAGGCGATTAACCCAAAGCCGAATTGCCGCACGGCTCAAATTCACGCCCCGTTCCGCGAGCAAATCTTCAACATCGGCCGTGCTGAGGGCAAAGCGGTGATAGGCCCAAACTGCGTAGGCGATGATTTCACGAGAAAAGCGAAAGCCTTTCAGGCGAAGCATGTTGGTCGGAACCTTCATCCCAGGCGGATAGCGCGGGAAAGATTGTCAGGCAACTTGGCGATACCGCAATCAGAGCTGCGGCCTGACTAGACAGCGAGATCGCGGTATTTTTCCAAAATCGCGGTTACTGCCGCCTTATTTTCCGGCGACATTTCGGGCTGCTGCAGCTCCGCCAACTTCTCCCTGAGGTCATCGTCGATGCGCTCAAACAAGTCCTGATCTGCTAGCCCTGCATTGCTGAGCGGAATGTTCGGACCGAAATAGCGGGAGTTCCACACTTGGGTCCGGCAATTGTCAACCGTGTGCTGGTGAGCGAGGAAATTACCTGTGGGACCAACTTCTCGAATGAGATCAACAGCCATCTGGTCGGTAGAAATTTCCAACCCTTGCCACATCTTTCGCAGCAGCCCTGCCAGATCGTCACATAACAAAAGCGCGTGCAGCGAATAGGTCAAACCCTGATCGAGCGACCCCATGTAGTCGATTGTGGCAGGACGATTGTAGAACATCTGCGTCATGTTCGAAGAAATCTCCCAGACTGCGTCCTGATTGAAGCGGCGGGCAACCGAACAGCCGCCGATGCCGGTTAGCGAGGGGAACCCCAGCGCGCGGCGCACCTGGCACATCGCCATATCAGCAACCGACGTCTGAGAGAAGCTACCGATGGCACCTGTAGCCGGTTCCATGAAGTTCACGTCCGAACACCCAACGCAGAAACTGCCTTCGGCAGCCAGTTGTCCAAGCACG
This sequence comes from Ruegeria sp. AF8, assembly GCF_056541825.1. NCBI lineage: Bacteria > Pseudomonadati > Pseudomonadota > Alphaproteobacteria > Rhodobacterales > Roseobacteraceae > Ruegeria > Ruegeria sp. AF8. The sequence continues at coordinate 4,289 of NZ_JBQFYW010000025.1, forward strand.
ATGGCGGCGAAATCCGTCATCAGAGCGTGGGTAATACAGCCAGCCAATGTGATAGGCGAAGAGGCGCCGCCAATCGGCAGGGTACCGACTCCAACCGGAATGCCTGCCCGGGCAGCGGTGATGATCTGATCCGAGTGGATCCGCGCAAGGTTGACTGGCAGCGGCGTAATCAGATGCAAGAAATAGGGTTTGTCTCTAAGTGCAACATGCGATCCTCGCAGAGCTGCGGCCATGTCGATCACCGCTTCCAGAGATGAGGGATGCTCGCACAGGTATTCCAACGGTTTAGTAGTGTTTTCCATCAAGCAAGCGAATTCATCGATTTCGCCGAACTGGTTTGATTCCTTGACATTCTTTACCGCGATGCAAACCCCATCAACATGCGGAAGTTTGTCTGCAACCTGTGTGATAAGTGCAAGGTCTTCGCGCGTCGAAGGCCGGGGCTCGCCGGTATCCTCATCATAAACTGCAATACAGGTCATGCCAGGCAGGAACCAAGTGTGATCGCAATCAATCGAGATGGAGTTTTCTCCGTTGCGGTCCCATAATGTTGTATTGCGGGCAGCGGTTTCCAGCGCCATGCGGGTCACGGGTTCCGGGATCGTCACGATCCCATCGTCCGACAGATTACAACCGGCATCACGCAACAGGTCGTCTGCTTCACCTCCTGGCTCAAACACCACGCCCGAAGTGGCAAGCAGCTCGATAGCTGTGTTTACGATCTCATCAACCTGCGTTTGTGTAAGCGGCGTGTAAGCTGGTGTGGTCAGTGAATGCAGACCTTTGTTATCGGGAGCCTCAGTGAACAACGGAGATCTTCTGCGGCTTCTTCTGCGGCGCATCGCTTCCATCCTAAAAGTTTGAGTAACCGCTCAAACTTGACGCGCGAAATTCGGTTTGTCCAGCCATCAAAGCGCAGTATGGCATTTTTTTATTTGAGCGCTCAAATAAAGAGTGCTAGTGATTCCCATGAGAGGAAAGGAGATCCTTATGAAGGACGAAGTGCTGATTCACTCTGATCCCAGAGCCGGACGTTCCGGGCTACCTGCCTGGAGCTATACCAATCCTGAGCTTCTGGAAGAAGAAAAGGAGCTTCTGTTCCGACGACACTGGCAGCTTGTTTGCCATGTGAACGATGTTCCCGAACCCGGCGATTTCATGGCCGCAGATTTCACTGGTGAACGTGCTCTGGTGGTCCGGGGGGCGGACGGCGAAGTCCGCGCCTTCCATAATCTTTGCCGCCACCGCGGAAGCCGCGTCGTGGCTGAAAACAAGGGCCATTGCAAGAACGCCATCATCTGCCCGTTCCATGGCTGGGCCTTCAACCTGGACGGAACGCTGCGCGGTGCAGCACGCCCCGAGACGCTGCCGGATCTGGATCCGGTGGAGTGGGGATTGAAGCCGGTCGAGATGGATATTTGGCACGGCTTTGTCTTTGTCCGCTTCAAGTCGGGGCCACAGCCCAAGGTATCCGAGGTGATGGCTCAGTTTGAAAAAGAGTTGGCTCCTTACGGCCTGGCAGAGCTTGTGCCGGACGGGTGCGGGATCAGCATCACGGAAATTGCAGCAAACTGGAAATGCGTTCGCGATGTCGACAACGAAGGCTACCATGTGCCACTGGCGCATCCTGGCCTACATGATCTATTTGGCAGCAACTATGCGGATCAACCGTTTATTAATGGCGCCGCGCGGTCCTTTGGCAGCTTCCGTCCCGGTGACGGGCGAATGTGGAGCGTGCGCAACTACAAGAAGTTGCTGCCGAAAGCCGAGGCTTTGGATGACGAACATAAGGCGGCTTGGCTCTATCTGGGGCTCTTCCCCAATCTGGTGTTTGGTATCTACCCGGACTCGGTGATCTTCTACCACGAGTTCCCGGAGGAAAATGGACGCACCATCCAGCGAGCCGCCTGTTACAAGCGACCGGCAGAGAACCGACAATTGCGTGCTGCACGCTACCTCAGCGGGCGGATCGACCGGATCACTTCGAAAGAGGATGAACAGTTGATCGAATGGTGCTGGGAAGCAGCCTTCTCCAGCGGTTATGATGGCGTGATCCTTTCGGATCTGGAGCACGGTGTGCGCAGCTACCACGATGAGCTGCGCAAGCTGTTCCCGGTGCTGGAAGATGATGAACCCGATCCGGGCCAATTAAAGGCCCGCAATGCAGAGCTGCTTGCACAGCTGGACAAAACATGAAGGCGTGCGCCGCCATTAACAGGGCGGCGCTTTTAGTACCGGCCGGGAGGAGCCAGGAATGTTAACCGGAGAGAGGCGTCAGGGCCTCGTATTGATCAGCCCGACTTTACTCTATTCGCTACTGTTGCTGGCCGCTCCGCTGGTGATGGTGGTGACGTTCAGTTTTTGGACCCAGAATTATCTCGAGCTTGATACGACCTTAACGCTGGACAATTACCGCGAAGCCTGGAGCAAACCGATCTACCGTACCTTGCTGCTCCGCTCACTGAAGATTTCGCTGATTGTTACGGTGGTAACCGTGGCTCTGGCGTTTCCGATCGCCTATTACCTTTCCTTCCACGTCAAGCAGCGCAAGGCGTTGTGGTTGTTTCTGATCACCGTGCCGTTCTGGACCAGCTATCTGCTTCGGGTGTTTCTGTGGAAAGTGATCCTCGGATACAACGGTGTTCTAAACACCGCGCTCACGGGGATGGGCATCATAGACCAGCCGCTGACTTTTCTGTTGTATAATGCCAATGCAGTGGTGCTGACCCTGGCCCATGCCTGGGCACCCTTCGCGATCTTGCCGATATTCGTGGCGCTGGAGAAGATCGACCGCTCGCTTCTGGAAGCCGCCGAAGACTTGGGCGACGGACCGGTGCGTCGGTTCTTTCGGATCACACTGCCGTTGGCCATGCCCGGGGTCGTAGCCTCCACCCTGATCGTACTCATCCCGACTATCGGCGATTTCATCACCCCGAAACTAGTGGGCGGCACCGACGGGTTGATGATCGCAAACATGATCCAGATTCAATTCGGCAAGGCAAACAACGCACCGCTGGGTGCGGCTTTAGCGATCTCCTCGATGCTGATAGTGGCTAGCATCAGCGCGTTGATTTTCCTTGCTGGCAAACGCTTTGGAGGAAAGGTGAAATGAACTCCGTACGGAAAGGGCTTTCCGCCAAATGGCTGGCGTTTTACGCCGTTGCCTACATGGTGTTTCTTTACGCACCGGTCATCCTGCTGCCGATGTTTGCATTTAACGACGCCACAATCATCTCCTTTCCGCTGACCGGCTTCACCACCCAATGGTTCGATGTGCTGTGGCAAACCGATGCCCTGCACGGGGCGGTACGGAATTCTCTGGTTGTCGGCGTCACGTCGGCGGTACTGAGCACCATCCTCGGCGCCTGCGCAGCGCGGGCGGCGGCTCGCTACCGGTTCCCGGGCAAACACGGCATCATGAGTTTCATCATGCTACCGCTGGTTTTGCCGGAGATCATCGTGGCAGTGGCCTTGCTGGTCCTTCTGATTCAGCTGGGCATGCCACTGTCGCTGGCAACTGTGGTGCTGGGCCATGTGCTGATCTGCACGCCCTTCTCCATCGCCATTTTGAATTCTGCCTTTCAGGGGCTGGATCAGAGCTTGGAGGAGGCTTCCTATGACCTGGGCGAAAGCCGCTGGGGCACCTTCCGCCGTGTGGTTCTGCCATTGGTCTCACCCGGCATTGTGTCTAGCCTTCTGATCACTTTCACCATTTCGCTGGACGAATTCATCATCGCCTTCTTCTTGACCGGCACGGAAGTCACCCTGCCGGTCTATATCTGGAGCCAGTTGCGTTTTCCTGCCAAGCTGCCGTCTGTGATGGCGCTCGGGACTATCTTGCTGACTCTGTCCGTCCTGCTCCTGATCCTTGCCGAGTCGTTCCGTCGCCGCTCAGCCAGGAAACAGGGTATCGAAGCTTCAGCTACCGGAGGATTTGCCTGAAATGGCTACCCCATACCCTAAGCCCATCATCGACCTTACCGGCGTCACCAAGAATTTTGGAACCTTTCAGGCCCTTGAGGGCATTGATGCAACCATCTACGAGGGCGAGTTCTTTTCACTGCTGGGCCCCTCGGGCTGCGGTAAGACCACCCTACTGCGCATGATCGCCGGGTTTGAGACGCCAACGGACGGCACCATCGTGATAGCAGGCCAGGACATGGCAGGCGTCCCCGCCAACCGCCGCCCCACCAATATGGTTTTTCAATCCTATGCGATCTTCCCACATCTCAGCGTGGCAGAAAACGTCGGTTACGGCTTGAAGACACGCAAGATGCCCAAAGCAGAAATCGCCCGCGAAGTGGAGCAGGCGCTCAAAATGGTGGACCTTGGCGGGCTGGGCGATCGCGCTGCCCACGAGTTGTCAGGCGGTCAGCGCCAGCGGGTTGCTCTGGCCCGGGCTTTGGTGATGAAACCGAAGGTTGTGTTGCTGGACGAGCCTTTGTCGGCACTCGACAAAAAGCTGCGCGATCAGATGCAGGTGGAACTGCGCCAACTCCAGCAAAAACTCGGTATTACCTTCATCCTGGTGACTCATGACCAGGAAGAAGCACTGACCATGTCAGACCGGATCGCCGTGATGTTCGAAGGCAGAATTGCACAACTTGCAAGCCCCGAGGAGTTGTACCGCCGCCCGGTGGACAAACGAGTTGCATCGTTTATCGGAGTGATGAATTTCCTCGACGCCAAGGCCTCGGGACGTATGAACGGCCATCTGGCGCTCGATATCCCGGCCCTCGGCAGTATCGAGTTACCATCGGCTCAAATTCCCGAAGGGCTGGATTTTCGGAACCTGGATTCGATTGGCATCCGTCCGGAGATGCTGACCATTCTCTTTGACGGCAGCGAACCAACCGAGCAGGTGGCCAGGGGGCAGGTGACCGGCACTGCCTATTATGGCGACATGACCTATTACAGCGTGCGTCTGCCTGGTCACACCGAGGATGTGACCATCTCTATGCGCAACACCGCAGGCCGTTCCATCGTCCCTCCCGGCAGCGAGGTCCCGGTGGGCTGGGGTGCGGACTCCATCGTGCTATTCCAGTAACCCGGGCTGCCTCAGCGGGTCGCCCGGAAAGGCGTCAAGTTTCAGAAAAAAAGAAAACACCCCGCCAATTTTGCGGGGCGTTTCGTCTTTCGAACAGACAGGTCGGTTTCAGAAACCAGCTTTAATCAATTCGAATTCAGCAATCATCTTCTCGCGCAGGTCCGAAGGCACCGGTGCCTGCCACAATGTCTTGGCCCGCAGGCTTTCGCTGCTTTCCAGCCCCATTGCGGCAAGGTCGTCTGCGTTCATGTCCGCCATGGCCTTTGCGTTACCGTGGCCGTAGCCCCAACTGGACACAAGGTAATTAGCGGTTTTCGGTTCCAACCAGGCGTTGATGAAGTCATAGAACTTGTCTTCAGAGCCGGGCGCATTGGCTAGTTTTGCATAACCGCAGACCCAGCTGGACGCGCCCTCATCCGTGTCGCGCTTGATTGCGATTGGGTGGCCCTCGTAGGTCATTGTCGAATAGGTTTCGTTCCAGGCCCAGGCCAGATAGACTTCGCCGCTTTGCATCAGTTGCGCCAGCGACGCGCCGTCGGACCAGTAGGTGCGCACATTCTGGTGCACTGTGCGCAAAAAATCGGATGCCGCCTGAAATTGTTCGTCGGTGGCATTGGTCCAATCAGTAACACCAGTGGCCAGGAAACCCAAAGCATAGGCATCATCCACATTGTCTCCAATCGAAATCCGTCCCTGATGCTTGGGGTCCGCAAAGGCTTGCAGGGTTGCCACATCTGCATCGCTCAAATGTTCTGTATGATAAGTGACCGCTGTGTTACCCCAATCTGCGGGTATGAAATAGCTCTTGCCGTCCTTGGTGTAGGCTTCGATGTCACGGAAACTCGGCTCCAACTCATCCCAGCGCTCGATCCGTGTTGTGTCGAGCGGTGCAAGCAGCCCGGCCTCGATCCACTTTGGTACTGACTGTGAACAAGGGTGCGCGACGTCAGCGTGAAAACCGGAACGCAGCTTCTGGAAAGCTTCCTCTTCATCACCGAAGAAAGCGAAGGTCGGTCCGTCCCCATGTTTCTCGATATAGGCCGAGAAGAACTCTGGGTCTTCGTAACCGGCCCAGTCAAAAACGGTCAGTTCCTCATCGGCAGCCAAACCCGTACCTGCCTGAAGTGACAGGGCCATGCCAAGCGCAGTGGCTGTTTTCAGTAATTTCATGAAAGTCTCCCTGTTGCCGCGGCCCTATATTCCCGCCTTTTGCCACCTCTGGCGCAGGTTTGGCCGTGATAAGAAAAAGGTTAAAAGGGAATCCGTCTTGACACAAGAATTATTTGAGCGCTCAATCAAATTATGAAATGAAACCTGCCTGTCGAAGGGTAATTACTGATGCGCGATCCTCGCCATGACATCCTGTTCCAGCCGCTGAAAATTGGTCCTGTGGAGACGAAGAACCGGTTTTACCAGGTACCACATTGCGCCGGCATGGGCTGGCGACGCCCACGTACCGTGGCGGCGATGCGGGGGATGAAGGCAGAAGGCGGCTGGGGGGTTGTAAACACCGAATTCTGCTCGATTCACCCGACCTCGGACAACGACTATTATCCCTATGCCGCGCTATGGGATGAGGATGATATTCGCGCCAACCACTTGATGACTGACGCCGTGCACAAACATGGCGCGTTGGCCGGGGTGGAGCTGTGGATCGGCGGCGGTATGGTGACCAATTTCGGCACTCGGCTTGCTCCCTTGGGTATGCGCAACCGACCTCAGACGGATTCCACTGTGCTGCATCCAGGACAGGCGCGCAAAATTGACCGGGAGGACATCCGCAATATTCGCAAGTGGCACCGCGATGCTGCCTTACGTGCGGTCGAAGCCGGTTTTGACATCGTTTATGTCTATGCCACCCACGGCTACCTGCTGTCGGAATTTCTCGACCCGGTAAACAACACACGCACAGATGAATACGGCGGCAGCTTGAAGAACCGGGTCCGGCTGGTGCGCGAACTCATCGAGGAAACCAAAGAGGCCGTTGGCCACAAATGCGCCGTGGCCACCCGTTTCAGCGTCGGGCTGGACGATGCCGAAAGCTATGACGCCTTTGCCATGCTGGCAGATCTGCCAGACTTGTGGGACCTTGTGGTGCCCGACTATGGGGTTGAGATGGGGGCGAGCCGTTTCATCAAGGAAGCGTCTTTTACGGATAGTATCGCACAGGCGAAATCGCTGACCTCGAAACCCGTTGTGGCGGTAGGGCGTTACACTTCACCTGACACCATGGCGCAGGTTATCCGCCAGGGTGGGCAGGATCTGATCGGCGCAGCGCGCCCATCGATCGCCGACCCGTTCCTGCCAAAGAAGATTGAGGACGGCCGCAGCGAGGACATCCGCGAATGCATCGGTTGCAACATCTGCTACGCGCATGACTCGCTTGGGGTGCCGCTGCGGTGTACCCAGAACCCTACCATGGGCGAGGAATGGAGACAGGGCTGGCATCCCGAGAGAGCTGGGCGCAGCGAAAGGCCTGAAAAAGTGCTGGTTGTCGGAGCCGGACCTGCGGGGTTGGAAGCGGCTCGAGTTCTGGGAGAGCGCGGCCATACGGTGATGTTGGCTGAAGCGCGCCGTGAGCTCGGCGGCCGCGTCACCCGTGAGGCCAGCCTGCCTGGGATGGTTGAATGGTCCCGCGTACGCGACTGGCGTGTTGGGCAGATCGAAAAATTGCCCAACGTGGAAATCTACCCGGAAAGCCCGTTGAAAGCATCCGATGTCCTGGACCTTGGTGCCGCCCATGTCATTGCCGCCACCGGGGCGGTCTGGGCGACGGACACCATCGGGCGACATTCCGATACCGGTTTGGAGAAGGAAGCGCCCGGCATGGTCGTCTCGGCGGAAGCAGTGCTGAATGGGGAACCGCTCAATGCGGACCATGTGATGATCTATGATGACGATCACTACTACCTCGGCTCAGTTCTAGCCTTGAAGCTACGCAAGGAAGGGTACAGGGTCACGCTGGTAACACCTGCTGGCCGCCCCTGCGATTGGGGTCAATGGACAACGGAGGTCTACCAATCAAATGCCGCCTTGATTGAGGCGGGCGTTGCGGTGGTGCCCAACCGGATGCTGGTGGCTGCCCTTATGGGAGAGGCAGTACTGTCCTGCATGTTCTCAGAGGACCGTAGTACCCATGCCTGCGACGTCATAATCCCGCTCACCCGCCGTCTACCGGTGCTGGATCTCTATGATGGTCTAAAGGGTATGGGGGATGGATTGCACGATTCCGGCATCAAATCGGTGATCCGCATCGGTGACGCAGAGGCCCCTCATATCATTGCCGCCGCCGTGCAAAGTGGGTATCGCGCGGCGATGGACCTAGGGCAGGAAGTTGATATTGCCAAGAAATATGGACGGCGCGAACACACCGTATAAGACTATACACGCTACTGGATTTCCGCTGTGAAAGCTGCGCAAAGGCTTCTTTCTGCTGATCCGAGGGCCGAGAGGCACCGGGCCTGCTGACTATGTTGGTTGTCTTTAGACCGCGAGTTCCCGTTGGAACCAGCAATCTAAAAAAGGCGGGTGCCGGAACCACCGTTGCACCCGCCAGTTCGGGAAGAGTGACTGGAGTTTGTGGCACCCTCTCTTGCCTTACTCTTTCAACTGAGTCTCCACCTGCTGGATGGCACGCTCCAGGATGTCGAACATTTCGTCGATCTGTTCCAAAGTGATGATCAGCGGTGGCGAGAACACAGCCATGTTGATTAACGGGCGCACGATCAGACCCATTTCCTCGCAAGCTGCATCAATCATCGCGCCAAGCTTGCGCTCGGCTTCAAGATCCTCTGCCCGGCATTCGATGCAGCCCAGAAGTCCTTCGCCGCGGGCATCGCCGACGATATCAAACTTCATCAGTTCGCGCAGGCGTGCTTGGAAATGCGGGGTTACTGTGCGGACATGCTCCAGGATGCCTTCACGCTCGATGATCTCGATGTTTTTCAATGCTGCGACACAGCAGACCGGATGACCCGAATAGGTGTACCCGTTGGTGTATGACGAAGCTATGCCCAAATGGCTCATCTGCTCAATCACCCGGTCGGATATGATACAAGCGCCCAGTGGCAGATAGCCAGAGGTTAGCCCTTTGGCGCAGGTGATCATGTCGGGCTGGATGCCGTATACCGCCTCGGAGGCAAACCAATGACCCAGCCGGCCAAAACCGGTCACCACCTCGTCGGAAATATACAGGATGTCATTGGCGCGGCAGAGCTCCCAGGTCCGTTTGTGGTAACCGGGCGCAGGCACAATGACGCCTCCCGAAGAGAGGATCGGTTCGGCGATGAAAGCGCCGATGTTGTCCGCGCCTATCTTTTCAATGGCACCTTCTAAGTCCGCGACCTTGGCATCGCACCACTCCTCGACGCTCATGCCCGCAGGACGGCGATAGGGGTTCACGTCGGATAGAAAATGCACCAGCCGCGTCTCAAAATCGAAATGGCTTTTGTCACGCTCTTTGCCGGTCACCGAATGGGCCAGATAGGTCGAGCCGTGATAGCCCTTTTCGCGGGCGATGATCATTTTCTTTTGCGGTTTGCCGCGGCGGTTGTTCATGTACTGCATGGTACGCAGCGCCGTATCTACCGCCGTCGAGCCACCAGTGGTGAAAAAGACGTTATTCAGATCGCCCGGTGCCATATCGGCAATCTTCTTGGCCAGCACTGCCGATGGTTCAGTGGTGTTGGTGAAGGGGGATGTATAGGGTAGTTTCATTACCTGCGCGGCAATGGCATCGGCCATCTCCTGACGGCCATAGCCAATCTGGGTGCACCACATGCCGCCCGGACCGTCGATGTACTGCTTTCCGGACGCATCCCACAGATGGATACCGTCGGCGGCCTCCATCAGCATGTTGTCGTAGCCGCGCCAGTCATCCATTGCCATCCAGGGGTGCAGCTGATGCGTGCGATCCCACTCGTGCAGGGTGTCTGGACTCGGTACGTTTGAAAACGTATTCGGTTTCATCTTGATCATAGAGAGTACCTGATCCGATTTAAAACGGACGTGGCGGAGTCGCTCGCGCCCGGCTGTTGATGAAGAAGGGCTTGTCCTCGATGGTGACCGGCACCAGCCTTTTGTCCCATTGACCTTCCTCGTTGACGTAAATTTCGGCCCAGAGGTCATCAGTGACGCCTTCGCCGAAAGGCGCTTTGAACTCGGCCAGCGCGATGTTTCGCTTGGTCGTGGGGGACCATACGCCAGAGGTCACGTGCCCCACCTCTTTCTTTTTCTTGTGATAGATCAGAGCGCCATCCGCAGGTTTGAATCCGCCAATATCGATCTTGCGCAGGTGATACCGCAGGCCGGTTTGGCGCTGTTTCAGCAACGCGCGGCGCCCGTTGAAATGGCCCTTGGTGAAGTCCACCATTTTGTCGAAGCCCAGTTCCAACGGGCTGCGGCCGCGACCCAGACGCATAGCTGTATGAACGGGCCGGAATTCAAAGCCCGCGGCGATGAACCCGGCTTCGATCCGGCAAATGTTGAGCGCTTCGAAACCAATCGCCCGCAAACCCCAATCGCCTCCTGCTGACCAAAGCCTGTCCCACAGTTCCAGCGCTTTACTGCTTGGCACCCAGAGCTCGTAGCCGAGATCGCCGGTGAACCCGGTGCGCGAGACCCAGAGATCCGGTTCGATTTCGCGCCAGTCGAAGGGCTTCATGTCTCCTACGGCTCCGAGGCCAGCGTCCTGCAGCAGAGAGAACGAGGTCGGCCCCTGTAGAGACAGCGCCGCGATGTCTTGGCTCTCGTCGGTAATTTTAGCGTCGAAGCCCCAGGCTGTGTCGAGAAGCCACGTGTACATCGGCTCCTGACAGCAAAGTCTGAAATCAGTTTCCGAGTATCGGAACAGGGTGCCATCGTCGATCACCATGCCCTCTTCGTCGCACCATAAAACATAGCCGACCCGTCCGTCGCGCAGCTTGGCGGCGTCGCGGGTCATCAGCCGGTTCACGACCTCCAACGCATCCGGCCCGGTAATGCGATATTTGTGCATCGGTGAAATATCAAACAGGGTTGTCTGGTTGCGGATGGCAAAATACTCGAACTCCACCGTGTCCAGCGTGGCGGGCGAGACATAGCCCGCCCAATTGGTCCAGCTCTTGGCTGTACTGAGCGCTTCCAGCCGTGACTGGAATGGAGTTTCGATCAGGCCGATGGGAACATGTTTGGTCATCAGAAAACCCCGTCCTTCAATAGCTGCATAGCGCTGTTGCGACCGGCCAGCCCGGTCACGTCACCGCCCGGATGGGCGCCCGCGCCACAAAGGTAGTAGCCTTCGGGACCAAACCGGTAATGCGCCATACCGTTAGCGGGCCGTACCGTGAGAATCTGGTCAATGCCCATCTCAGCATGATGCCAATGCCCGCCCGGCGCGCCTGTTCGCGCCTCGATACAGGCAGGGCTGAGCGCTTGCGTCTCTGTGACTAAATTTCCGATACCGGGGGCGTATTTCTCCAGCGTAGCGATTGTGACCGCCGCTAGCCTCTCACGCGCGGCATCATTCCAGCCGCCCTCCAGCCCGTAGGGTACAGAACTGACCACGGCGGAGATCACATGTCGCCCGTCTTTGGTCAGCGTCGGGTCTGCCAGGCTGGGAATGATTGCCTCAATCACAGGGTTTTCCGGCATCTCCCCGTATTTGGCTGGGTTAAAGGCGCGCTCCACATAGGTTGCGCTCGGAGCGATCAGCAACCGGCTCGCAGTTAGGTCGGGATTGAGACCTGTGAACTCCGGTGTGCCGCTGAGCACCAGATTGACCTTGGCGGCAGCACCCTTGCAACGCTGGTTACGCATTCGCCGAACGGCTTCCACGTCGTAATGCTTGGCACCTGCCAGCATCATCGCGGGCATTGGGCCGGTGTTGCTCAAAACCGCCCGAGCAGAAACTTGAGTGCCGTCCTCCAGCACCACACCCGCGGCACGGTCGTTTTCAACCAACACCCGTGATACACCTGTGCCGGTGCGAATTTCAGCCCCGGCTGCGCGGGCCGCAGTCTCAAACGCAGCAGAAACAGCGCCCATGCCGCCCACTGGCAGCTGCGCGCCGCCACCCTGCCCCAATCGGTACATCAAAGTAAAAACGGTCCCGGGCGAGCGTGGACCAGCATAGGCGCCGCGCACCGCATCCGCTGCCAGCGCCCCGGCGAGCGGGCTGTCTTCAAGATCGTCCAAAATCAAGTCATAAGCGTTGGACAGGAGCACGCGGAGAAACTCGCGCATGTCCTTCTTGCCCATCCGCTTCAGATCCAGCCCCAGCTTGGCCAACCCGCCAAGTTCGGTGAGCGCGTCCAGGCTGGTTAAGCCGCCTTCAAACGACGGAGGGGATTTCGTAGATAGCTGGCCCAGCAAACCCGCAAACAGGGTCAAACGACGCATCAATTCGGCAAAAGGTGCAGCTTCGGGATGAGGTTGGCCGTCTACCAGTTCAGCCTTACCATCTCGGATGATCGCATGGTTACCGTCTTCTGATAGCGACACTGAAGCCAGCTCGCGCAACTCCAAGGGAGCACGTGCTGTCCCAAGGCCCAACTCTTTAGTCACCTTAGGGTGAAGGTTGTACAGCAGATGCGCGATCTCCGGCACCTGAATCCCGCCTGCAAGCGTGGTGTTGCGCGCCATACCGCCTGCGGTCTCGTTCTTTTCAATAACGCAGACTGATTTGCCCCTGCGGGCCAACGTCGCAGCCGCGGTCAGCCCGTTATGGCCCGCGCCGATGACAATCGCATCATAGGTTAGTGTCGTCATCATTTACTCCTCAGGCTGCGTAGCCGGTCATGGCATTGCTTTTGCCGATGTTGCGCAGGATTTCTTTGGCGGCGTTGGCACCCGGAGCTGCCATCACACCGCCACCTGGGTGGGCTGAGGATCCGACGATATACATGCCGCCAATCGGCGTATCATATTGTGCGTAACCGGGAACCGGACGGTTAAAGAGCAGCTGATCAAAGGTGAGCTCGCCCTGAAAGATGTTGCCCTCAGTAAGGCCGACTTCTTGCTCGATGTCCCAGGGCGTGCGGATTTCAGCATGTACAGTCTTGCTGCGAATGTCGGGGCAGGCCTGTTCCAGTTTGTCGAAGACACAATCCGCAAAGGCGCCGCGGGTCTGGCCATTCCAGTTGGTTCCGGCGCGCACGCCGCCCACTTCCAGATCATAGGGTGCGTATTGTACGAAGACAGTCATCATGTGTTTGCCCGACGGGGCCATAGTCGGGTCGATCTGGCTCGGGATCAGCATGTCGAAATAAGGGTTTTGCGACCAACGCCCCTCTTTCCAGTCGTCATAGGCGCGTTCCAGTTCAATCAGGCTTTCGGCGCAATGCAGATCCCCGCGCAAGAAAGGCGCACCTTTGGGCGCGGCAGGAAACTCGGGCAAGGCATCCAGTGCGATGTTTAGCTTGCCCGAGGAGCCGCGAATCTTGAACCTTTTGACCGCCTTCAGGAAATCGGAAGGCAGGTGCTGCTGGTCGGTATGTTCCAGGAAAGTGCGCTTCACATCCAAGTTGGAGGCTACTATGCACGCGCGATATTCATCGCCGTTATCCAACGCGACCCCTGTGACCCGGCCACTGGAGACCAGAAAGCGGTCGACACCAGAGCCGGTTACGATAGTGCCGCCTGCTTCCTCAAAACAGGCTCCAAGCGCATTGGAGATGGCACCCATTCCGCCGCGGGCAAAACCCCAAGCTCCGATCGCGCCGTCCACGTCGCCCATATAGTGGTGTAGCAGAACATACGCTGTGCCGGGTGAATAGACGCCCAGGCCTGTACCGATGATCCCTGCCCCGGCTATGTGTGCCTTTATCAGGTCATTCTCGAAATGTTCATCCAGAAAGTCGCCGATCGACATCGACCAGAAGCGCAGGGTCTCGCTCAGCTCCCTTTTACCCAGCCCATGCGCCTGTTTGATCAGAAACAGCAGCTCGCCGAGGTCGCGCGGCTTTATTGAGGTGGGATCCGGTGCGTTGCGCAGCAGGAAAGGCCGGATGAAGCGGCATTGCCGGATCACTGTCTGGCTGAACCGGTCATAGGCATCCGCGTCATGCGCGCTGTGGCGGCTGATTTCCCGGCGTAGCGCGTCATGGTCGGACATATAGGCAAAGTAATCGCCGTCCCGGCTGAAGCTGGCACCACCCTCGTAAGGAATCACCTGAAGCCCATATTTTGGCAGTTCCAGGTCGCGTACAATTTCGCGGCGGAGCAGCGAACAGACATATGAGCAGTTGGAATAGGTCCAACCCTCATGCAGCGACCGGCTCACAGCTGCACCGCCGATCCAATCATTCTTTTCCACGACCAGAACCTTCAGCCCTGCCTTGGCCAGATAGCAGGCTGCGGTCAAGCCATTGTGCCCTGCCCCTGCAACGATGGCGTCGTATATGTCGTGCTGCCCCATGAATCTCTCCTGGCTCGGCCGTTGTCGGACGGAGCGTAGTAGAGAAGATATTTTTCGTAAAGTTTTTTTGAGCGCTTAAATAAAATTAAGTGGGCTGACAGGAGCAGCGAATTGTGGAACAAGGGAAAAAAGTTGAAGTTTGGATTTCTCATGGTGGCATCGCAGGGCAGCGGCAGGAAGCCGCGCAAGGAACGCAAGGAAAACGCCGACATGCGACGGCGTCAGATTCTCGATGCTACCCTTAAGTCGATTGTGACTAACGGGCTTGCAAAGACAACGCTGGCGACAGTAGCCAACGAGGCCGGGCTGTCCCAAGGCGTGGCAGTCTTCTATTTCAAGTCCAAGACCGGGATCCTTACCGAAGCACTGCGGGATCAGTACCAAACCTACGAGGCCCACTGGGTGGCGGCGTTGGGCAAAGCACCCGAAGACCCCGCGACCCGGTTGCGCACAATCATCGAGGCGGATTTTAGCCCCAAAATCTGCAACTCCAGTGCGCTCGCTATCTGGTTTGCCTTCTTCGGGGAGCAGAATTTTGTACCACAATATGCCGAAATCAACCGCGAATTTGAGGACAAAAGATCCAAGATGCTAAGCGAGATCTGCCATCAGCTGGTGCCGGAAGACCCTGACAAGGCCAGTGTAGCTGGCGGCTGGATTGATACGCTGACTGACGGTTACTGGCAGAAACTGCATCTGTTCCCACACATATACTCACGTGAAGGGGCGCTGACACAAACACTAAATTTCCTTCAAACGCTATTCCCCAGCCATGCGGAAGCATTCCAGGCAAAAGTTGGGAAGTAGGCCAATCAGCAGCCCTGCAAACTTCTTAGATGGGTGTGTTGAAATGGACATCTCCTGATCTCTCCTCTGCTAGGTCTTGGAGATGGAAGCCATCAGGAGCATAGCAAAAATGGCGGATTTGGACCTTGTCGGCATAGATCTGGCAAAGAATGTGTTCCAACTTCATGGTTGCAGCTCCGCAGGAGACGTTGTTTTTCGCAAACAACTCAGACGCAACAAACTTCTATCGTTCGTCGCTGAACTGCCGGCGTGTACCATTGCGATGGAGGCTTGTTCCGGGAGCCATTACCCGCCAGGTCGCCCCGCGACATTGCGAAGACAAAGCAATACGACGTTTCGATGAAACTCCGAAAGTAGGTCGAGATGCTCTTCGCCCTCCTCAAACGCATTCTAGGGCTGGGACGGCTCCGACTACGCGGCCCATGCGCCGCATTCACACGCCCACTTTCTGCACCAGGAAAACGTTGTTTTTCAACGGAATCGGCGAGAAGCAGCCCCTGCCCGCGAGCGCGAAAGCCCAACCTGCCAAGGGCAAAAGTGGACATTCAGCGAACGACCTCGTCCCAATTCGCCAGTCTTCATCTGCATGACAAAAAGTGCCACTACAAAATTCGGCGCGTTCTCTGACTCCTTTTCAGTCGTTTCTATGTTAGGAGCCCGTTCAGATGGGGCATCGATCCGATCGGTTTGACAGATAAGCGTCGACACATTCCGCAGATAGACGACTTTCGCATTTGGAAATAGCCACAGTGTGGTAAACGCATTGCGAAAGTGCGGTATTCAATTGTACATGTATTGCATGACAATATGGTTACCCGATCCCTCCACCCTGAGTTCCCCGCTGCATTCCAGCCTTGCCCTTGCCATTGCAAAGGCAATTTCGGACGGAAAATTACCGAAGGGGGCCCAACTGCCGACACACCGCAAAATGGCTGAAGAGCTGGGGCTTAGCGTCCATACAGTAAGCAAAGCTTATGAAAGTTTGCGCAGGCAACGGCTGATCGATGGTCAAGTTGGGCGTGGCAGTTATGTCCTGGACCCGGACACCCCGAATGACCAGCCGTTTCAGCTCAGTTCCGAGCGGGGCCACGGTTTCGACCTTTCGATCTCGAGGCCCTCCTTCTCCCAGCATCATGCCGAGTTGTTTCAACAGGCACTGGCGGAATTGCCGCAGGGGTTGGATCCCAGCTATTATCTGGGTTGCCGTCCGAATGTTGGGCATGACGCTCATAGGGAGGCAGGGGTGAAGTGGCTGCATAACTGTGGGCTGGATGCGCCACCCGAGCAGATCATCATGACCAATGGTGTCAGTCACGGCATGTCAGCAGCCCTGTCCGCCCTTACCCGACCAGGCGACACGGTCGTATCCAGCCGGATCACGCATCATCTTCTGGTTTCGGGCTGCTCTTATTTGGGGCTGAATCTTGCCGGAATTGACGCTGACGAAGACGGCATCCTGCCGGACGCCCTGGACAGGTATTGTTCGGAAAACAGCGCCAAGGTACTGTTCTTGCTTCCATCACTGGCCAATTCAACAGTGGAGATGATGCCGGAGGAACGCCGTCTGGATTTGATCCAAATTGCCCGCAAACATGACCTGCACATCATCGAAAACGATGCCTTCGGGCCCGTCGCGGAAGACCGGCCTGTACCAGTTGCGGCCTTGGCGCCGGAGCGCACGATTTATCTGACCACCTTCACAAAGTGCACCGTTTCCGGATTGCGAGCGGGCTATATGGCAGCTCCTGAACATCTGTTGCCCGCCCTTACAGGGAGAATTGTCGTTTTCGGCTGGATGGCGACACCGCTGATGTGTGAAATCGCCACCCGTTGGGTGCAGGACGGCACGGCACTGGAACTGGCGCGGTGGCAGCGGCGCGCTCTGGCGGAACGTTATGAAATTGCCACAAAAGCGCTGCGGGGGCAGCAATTTCGCGGCCACCCATCTGCACTGCACCTCTGGCTGCCCCTGAATTCAGGGTGGACTACAGGTAGCTTTGTTTCCTACGCCCGTCAGTTGAAGGTCGCAGTGGCACCGGACGGTCCCTTCCTGGCCCCCAAGACTCCGCCTCAAAACGCGGTACGCATCTCGCTGGGCAGTGTTCAGGACCTGACACGGTTTAAGCAAGCCATGGAGCTGATCGGCGGAATGTTGAGCCGCCCGCCAGATGGAGTAGCGCCGCTCGCCTACTAACATTGTCATGCGACAATAAAATAATTGACATGCAGTACAATTCCTAACAAGTCTGTCGCAGCGGTGCGCAGGCACCAATGAGACTTGGGAGGAAATCATGTCTAAATCCATCAAATTCACCTTTGGCGCGGTTGCCGCCGCAGGAATTGTACTGACTGCCGGTTCGGCTGCGCAGGCCGATACCTGGCGCTATGCCTTCGAGGAGGCAATGACCGATGTGCAGGGCATCTATGCCCAGAAATTCAAGGAAGAAATCGAGGCGAACTCGGATCACTAGGTCCAGCTGTTCCCTTATGGCACGCTGGGTGAATCCGCTGACATCATGGAGCAGGCTCAGGACGGTATCCTGCAGTTTGTCGATCAGTCACCTGGCTTCACCGGTTCGCTGATTCCCGAAGCGCAGGTGTTCTTCGTTCCCTATCTGCTGCCCACCGATCAGGAGCATCTGGCGCGTTTTTACAAGGAGAGCAAGGCAATCAACGGTATGTTCAAGCCGCTCTATGCCGATCAGGGGCTGGAGCTTTTGAACATGTTCCCCGAGGGCGAAGTGGCGATGACCACCAAGACTCCGGTCACCACTTGCTCCGACCTCAATGAAGTAAAATTCCGGGTGATGACCAACCCGCTATTGGTGGAAAGCTACAAAGCCTTTGGCGCCACCCCGACGCCGCTGCCATGGGGCGAGGTCTATGGCGGGCTGCAGACCAACGTGATCCAGGGGCAAGAGAACCCGACGTTTTTCCTCTATTCGACCAAGATTTACGAGGTTACGGACTACATCACCTACTCAGGTCACAACAATTTCACCACAGCAGTGATGGCCAATAAGGAATTCTATGACGGCCTCAGCGCGGAAGATCAGCAGGTGGTTCAGAACGCGGCACAGGCAGCCTATGACCACACCGTGATCTACCAGCAGCAGGCGGCGGAAACCGAGCTGGCCAAGATCATGGAAGCCAAGCCGGAGATGAAAGTGACTGTCCTCAGTGACGATCAGCGCAACTGCTTCAAGGAAGCGGCTACTGAGGTTGAGGCCAAGTTCATCGAGATGACTGGCGACAGCGGCGCTGCAATCCTTGCGCAGATGAAGGAAGACCTGGCGGCCACCGCCAACTGACGCCCAGAAAATGCAACCGCGGCAGGCTGGATCAGCCTTGCCTGCCGCCTGAAAGTATTTGAGGGGAACAATGACGACACACGAGGCCGCTCTGCCTGGATTTCTGGGCGTTCTGGACGCGGCAATCAGCCGGACCGAATCCTTTCTACTGGCGGCTGGCGTGCTTCTGATGGCCGCCAATACTGTGGCCAATGTGGTCGGACGTTTCCTGCTTGGCCACTCTATCTTCTTCTCAGAAGAGTTGAACCGCATCCTGATCATTTTAATCACTTTTGCTGGCATCAGTTACGCCGCCCGCCATGCCCGTCATATCCGAATGTCGGCGATCTATGACGCGCTGCCACCACGGGTCCGCAAGGTTTTGATGGTGGTTATCGCCCTGATCACCGCCGGGTTTATGTTCCTGCTTTGCTACTATTCGGTGAAATACATTGCAGCGCAGGCGTCGCGCGGCCGGGTGCTGCCTGCCTTGCAAGTCCCGGTCTGGATCATACTGGTCTGGGTGCCCGCAGGCTTTTTCATGACGGGCATGCAGTACCTGCTTACTGCCGTGCGCAACTTCACCTCCTCCGGCATCTATCTCTCGACCCACTTGCAAGAGGGGTACGAGAGCGCGGAAGAAATCGAGATCTGAGGGTAAATCCATGGCCGCTACAATTTTTCTGACCATGATTGCCCTGTTGCTTCTGGGCTTTCCAATGATGATCCCGCTGATTGCTGGCGCGTTCATCGGCTTTCTGATGATGTTCGGCGATCTGGCCCGGACCGAAACCATGGTGCAGCAGATGATGGCGGGCATCCGCCCCGCTTCGCTGATTGCAGTACCGATGTTCATCTTTGCCGCCGACATCATGACCCGCGGACAGTCGGCCGGGCGGCTAATCAATGTGGTGATGGCCTATATGGGCCACATCCGCGGTGGGTTGGCAATTTCCACAGCCGCCGCCTGCACCATGTTTGGTGCTGTATCAGGCTCTACTCAAGCCACTGTTGTGGCCATCGGTTCCCCGCTGCGTCCCCGAATGCTGAAGGCAGGGTATAAAGACAGTTTTGTGCTGGCGCTAATTGTGAATGCCAGCGACATTGCTTTCCTGATCCCGCCTTCCATCGGCATGATAATCTACGGCGTGGTTTCCAGCACCTCAATCGCCGAGCTGTTCATTGCGGGTATCGGCCCCGGTTTGCTGATCCTGCTGCTGTTTTCCATCTACGCCTACATCTATGCAGTGCGTAACAACGTCCCGACCGAACCCAAAGCAACCTGGAGCCAGCGGCTGCAGACAATGCGGCAGGCGCTGTGGACGATGGGGTTTCCGGTGATCATCATCGGTGGCATCTACGGCGGCGTGTTCAGCCCCACTGAGGCGGCGGCGGCCTGCGTGCTATATGCGCTGATCCTTGAGGTGGGCGTGTTCCGTTCCATGTCGCTGAGGGATGTTTATGACACCGCCAAATCCACCGGCTTAATCACAGCCATCGTGTTCATATTGGTGGGCGCGGGTGCGGCGTTTTCCTGGGTGATTTCCTTTGCGCAGGTGCCGCAGCAGATACTGGGCGCTATCGGTATTGCCGAGATGGGGGCGATCGGTGTGCTCTTTGTGATTTCCATAGCCTTTTTCATCGGCTGCATGTTTGTCGACCCAATCGTGGTGATCCTGGTGCTGGTGCCAGTCTTTGCCCCGGTGGTACAATCGGTGGGTATCGATCCTGTGCTTGTCGGAACCATCATCACCCTGCAGGTGGCTATCGGCTCAGCCACCCCGCCGTTCGGTTGCGATATCTTTACCGCCATCGCCGTATTCAAGCGCCCCTATGCCGAGGTGGTGCGCGGTACCCCCCCGTTCATCCTGATGCTGCTGGGGGTGTCGGTGGCACTGATCTTCTTCCCCCAGATTGCGCTGTTCCTGCGCGACCTGGCCTTTGCGAAGTAAGGAGCCCAGGCGATGTTCAAATCCATTCTGGTTCCCTTTGATGGCTCGCAAGGCGCCGAGGCCGCGTTGGTCAAGGCGGCGGAACTGGCGCAGCTCTGCGGGGCAGAGCTGACGCTGCTGACGGTCTACCGCCATCATTCGCTGCTGGAAGCCTCCATGCATATGGTGCGCCCTGACGAGCCCGCTGATCTGGACGATATCATGCGCAGCCACGCCAAAGAGGTTGCCGAGCGCGGCAAATCACTGGCGGTGGAAAGCGGCATTTCAGTACCGCGCGCGTTTGTCAAAGCCGGGCCGGTGGCCCGCACTATCACCGTGTTTGCAATAGAGCGCGGACATGATCTGATCGTAATCGGCAGCCGCGGTCTTGGCTCGCTGGAAGGGGTTCTTCTGGGCAGTGTCTCACACAAGTTGACGAGCCTGTCTGAAACTCCGGTTCTTGTTATTTAGGAGAGAAAATGGCCTTGGATATTCGCTCCACGCCCTCGCGCGTTCCCGCTGTGCTGGACGATCGCCCGGTCAAAAAAAGAATCGCCCTGGTGGCACTGGCGACAGACCACACATCAGAGCGCGACTTTGCCCGGATCTGCGACCCGGATCAGGTAGGCGTTTATACAAACCGGATAGCGTTTGAGAACCCGACCACCAAGGAAACGCTGTTGCGGACCGGCCCGCGGCTGAGTGAGGCCACAGCGCAAATCCTGCCTGATGAAGAGGTGGATGTCGTTGCCTACGGCTGCACCGCGGCCTCTATTGTCTTGGGAAATGATGCCGTCACCCGGTAC
This sequence comes from Ruegeria sp. AF8, assembly GCF_056541825.1. NCBI lineage: Bacteria > Pseudomonadati > Pseudomonadota > Alphaproteobacteria > Rhodobacterales > Roseobacteraceae > Ruegeria > Ruegeria sp. AF8. The sequence continues at coordinate 25,564 of NZ_JBQFYW010000025.1, forward strand.
CTGAATGCGGCCAAGCCGGATACACCCTGCGTCACCCCCAGTTCTGCCGCCTTCGATGCGTTTGAGGCGCTGGAAGTCAAGCGGGTCTCGGTGTTGACGCCCTACAGCCCCGAAGTGACGGATGAGCTGGCGCACTATTTCGCAGCACATGGACCTGAGGTAGTCAGCGCTACCTGTTTTGGACTGACCGACGACCGTCAAATGGCGCGGATTTCCGAGAACTGTATCATCGAGGCCGGGATTACGGCCTGCGATGACGGGGCAGATGCGCTATTCCTATCCTGTACCGCGTTGCGCGCCGCCACCTGCGTGCAGCGGATTGAGGACCGGTTGGGCAAGCCGGTCGTCAGTTCAAACCAAGCGATGGTCTGGCGCTGCCTGCGGCTGGCCGGGATCACGGATTCAGTACCGGGCTATGGCCGGCTTTTCGAACTCTAATCAGGCAAGACAGGTCCAATGACGAGCAATATTACCCTTCAGGACTGCTATCGGGCACAGGAGCGGATTGCCGGGCGCATCCGGCGAACAGCTCTGGTGGAGTCTCCTTCGCTCAGCAAACTGAGCGGCGGACAGATTTCCCTCAAGCTGGAAAGCACCCAGATCACCGGCAGTTTCAAGCTTCGCGGTGCCACCAATGCAGTCTTGTCTCTGACGGAAGCACAGCGCGCAGAGGGAGTCGTGGGCGTCTCCACTGGCAACCACGGGCGCGGGCTTGCCTATGCCGCCGCTCAGGCCGGAGTGCGCTGCATCATCTGCATGTCTGAATTAGTGCCGCAGAACAAGGTCGAAGGCATCAAATCCCACGGCGCCGAGGTACATATTGTGGGCCGATCGCAAGACGATGCGCAGGTCGAGGTCGACCGGCTGGTGGCCGAGGGCATGACCATGCTGCCGCCCTTTGATCACCGCGACGTCATCGCGGGACAGGGCACGGTTGCGCTGGAAATACTGGAACAGGCGCCGGATCTGGACACCGTGCTGGTGCCGCTGTCCGGCGGCGGGTTGATTTCAGGCGTGGGCTTGGTGCTGAAGTCGGCAAACCCGAAAATCCGAGTGATCGGCATCACCATGGAACGCGGCGCTGCGATGTATGAATGCCTTAAGGCGGGTAAGCCGGTTCTGGTTGAGGAAAAAGCAACGCTTGCAGATTCCCTGGGGGGTGGCATCGGGCTCGACAACACCTATACCTTTGAAATGACCAAGGCTTTTGTCGATGAGGTGGTGTTGGTCTCGGAAGTAGAAATCGCGGCTGCCATTCGCCACGCCTATCTCGAGGAACGTCAGATCATCGAAGGCTCTGGAAGTGTCGGCATCGCCGCTCTGCTCGCAGGTAAGATCAAGAACCCCGGCCATTGTGCTGCGCTGGTCAGCGGTCAAAACATCGACATGGGCTTGCACAAGCGCATCGTTGATGGGGAAAACGTCGATGTGGAAGCCGAAGCCAAGGGAGGCGCAGATGGCTGAAATCAAGATTCTGACCGAAGCGGAACTCCGCGATCTGGTGCCACTGGACGGTGACGCGGTAGATTGCGTCGAACAGGGTTTCACAACACTTGCCGGCGGTAAGGTTGTAATGCCCCCGATCTTGACCCTGCCGGTGCAGGACCACAACGGCGAGGTTTGCGTGAAAACCGCCTATGTGCCAGGGATCGACAGTTTTGCCATGAAAATGAGCCCGGGATTCTTCGACAACCCAAAGCTCGGACTGCCAAGCACAACCGGGCTGATGGTGGTGTTTTCCAGCCGGACAGGAATTCTTCAGTCGTTGCTTCTGGACAATGGATACCTCACGGACGTGCGCACCGCTGCAGCGGGGGCTGTAGCAGCACGCCACCTTGCGCGCGAAGACTCGACGCATGTATGCATTATTGGTGCCGGGGTGCAGTCGAAAATGCAGCTCAAGGCCATGACCTTGGTGCGCGGGATCAAAAGCGCTGTGATCTGGGCTCGGGACCCAGCCAAGGCCGAGGTCGCCGCTACCAGCCTGCGCAAGGAACTTGCGATCGAAGTCTCCGTCAGCACGGACGTGGCCCAGGCGATCGCTTCGGCGGACATTGTCGTGACGACAACGCCCGCAGTCGCGCCTGTAATCAAGGCAGAGTGGCTGCTGTCGGGGCAATTGGTTATCGCGATGGGTTCGGATCAGGAACACAAGTGTGAACTGGAGCCTACCTGCCTAGCAAAGGCAGACCTGTATGTTCCCGACAGCCAGGCGCAGTGCACCGTCAAGGGCGAGCTGCGCAGCGCCATCGAAGCCGGGCTGATCTCCGAGGGCCGCAGCTTTACCGAGTTGGGTGATGTCACTGCGGGCAAAGCCGCCGGGCGCCAGTCGGACAGTGATCTGATCATTGTCGACTTGACCGGTACCGGCGTTCAGGACACTGCCATTGCAACTCTTGCAGGCAACCGCGCGGATGCGGCGGGTGTCGGCGCCACTTTCACCAGTTAATCAATCAGGAACCACACATATGGCAAATCCCAAGCTGTATTTCTCCCGCGCTGAATACCAGGGGCGCCTGGAAAAAACCCGGGCCGAGATGGCCCGCCGCGGTCTTGATCTTCTGATCGTCACCGACCCGTCCAATATGAATTGGCTAACCGGATATGATGGCTGGTCCTTCTATGTGCATCAATGTGTGGTGCTGAGCATGGAAGGTGAGCCGATCTGGTACGGTCGCGGTCAGGATGCCAACGGTGCCCTGCGCACCTGTTTCATGGATCCTGCCAATATCATCGGGTACCCGGACCACTACGTGCAATCGACCGAGCGCCACCCAATGGATTACCTGTCGGCGCAACTGAAGGACCGAGGTCTGGACGGCGGCAATATCGGCGTCGAGATGGACAATTACTGGTTCACCGCCGCCGCCTATGCCTCACTACAGAAACATCTGCCCAATGCCCGCTTTGGCGATACCAACGCCTTGGTCAACTGGCAGCGCGCGGTGAAATCCGAAGCCGAACTCACCTATATGCGCCAGGCTGGCAAGATCGTAGAGCGGATGCATCAGCGGATTTTTGACAAGGTCGAGCCGGGCATGCGCAAATGCGATCTGGTGGCTGACATCTATGACGCGGCCCTGCGCTTTGACGCGGAGCTTGGCTTTGGCGGCGACTACCCGGCGATCGTGCCACTGCTGCCTTCGGGGCCGGATGCCGCCGCGCCGCATCTGACCTGGGACGATTTGCCGATGAAGTCTGGCGAAGGCACTTTCTTTGAAATCGCAGGCGTCGTGCATCGCTACCATTGCCCGTTGTCGCGCACCGTCTTCCTCGGCAGGCCGACGCAGACCTTTCTGGATGCGGAAAAGGCAGTTCTCGAAGGCATGGACGCAGGGTTGGAAATGGCCAAGGCGGGCAACACCTGCGAGGACATCGCCAACGCGTTCTTCAAGGTGCTTAAGAAGTACGGCATCGAGAAGGACAGCCGCACCGGTTACCCGATTGGCGTTTCCTACCCGCCGGATTGGGGTGAGCGCACAATGTCCCTGCGCCCCGGTGATACGACGGTGATGGAAGAGAACATGACCTTCCACTTCATGACCGGCCTCTGGATGGAAGACTGGGGATTCGAGATCACCGAAAGCATCCGCATCGGGGCGAATGGGCCGGAGTGTTTGTCCGATGTGCCGCGCAAACTGTTGGTGAAGGACTAATCCATGAAGCCAAACCCGATTTCCCCCACCATCCCCCTGGATCAGGATGGGGTGCACCACGGTTTCCTGAAACTGCCCTACAGCCGCGATGACAGCGCCTGGGGGTCGGTGATGATCCCGCTGACGGTGATCAAAAACGGAGAGGGGCCGACTGCGCTTTTGACGGGTGCCAATCACGGCGATGAATATGAAGGCCCGATTGCCCTGCATGAGCTGGCCGCAACCACCCGCGCCGAAGATGTGACCGGGCGGCTGATCATCGTGCCGGCGTTCAACTATCCGGCATTCCGCGCCGGCACCCGCACCTCCCCTATCGACAAGGGCAACATGAACCGGTCCTTTCCCGGCCGCCCGGACGGCACAGTGACCGAAAAGATCGCAGACTACTTTCAGCGCAAGCTTCTGCCGCTGGCGGATGTTGCTGTGGATTTCCACTCGGGTGGAAAAACGCTGGACTTCGTCCCCTTTGCGGCCGCGCATATCTTGGAAGACAAGGCCACGCAGGAGGCCTGCTTTGCCGCGATGAAAGCGTTCAACGCACCCTTTTCCGTTGAGCTATTGGAGATCGACAGTGCGGGCATGTATGACACCGCGGTCGAGGAGATGAGCAAGGTGCTGGTTACCACCGAGCTCGGCGGCGGCGGTTCGTCCACGGCGCGCAGCAATGCCATTGCCAAGAAGGGTCTGCGCAACGTGCTGATACATTTCGGAATTCTGCAGGGCGAGATGCAGATTGATGAGACGGTGAACCTGACGATGCCGGATGACGACTGCTTTTTGTTCAGCGAGAACGACGGGCTGTACGAGGCGATGGTGGATCTGGGCGCACCGGTCTCCAAGGGCGATCTGGTCGCCCGCGTCTGGCCACTGGACCGGACCGGGCGGCCGCCGCGGGAATACCGGGCCCGCCGAGACGGCCTGATGATCAGCCGCCATTTCCCCGGCCTGATCAAGTCCGGTGACTGCGTGGCGGTTGTCGGCGTCACCAGTGCCTGATAGGGCCAGTGCATGCAACTGGATCAGCGCGACCTCGACATTCTGCGTGTGCTCTCGACCGAGGGCCGCATCACCAAGGCCGCGCTGGCTGAGCGGATTGGCCTGTCGCCAACCCCCTGCTGGGACCGGCTGAAAAAGCTGGAACAGGCTGGGCTTATCGAAGGCTACGGCGCCCGAATCAACCTCAAGAAACTGGCGCCCCACGTGACCGTTTTCGTCGCAGCAGAGATTGCCGCTCACACCGCCGCCAGTTTCCGTGCTTTTGAAGCGGCCATGCGGCGATACAGCGAAGTGACTGCCTGCTGGGCGCTGGGGGGTGGATTTGACTACCTTTTGCAGATCGTTACCCGAGATATCGACGCTTATCAGCGGCTGATCGATGAGATGCTGGACGCCCGCATCGGCCTTAGCCGCTACTTCACCTATGTGGTGACCAAGCCCGTGAAAGGAGCGGGCGTGCCGCCGCTGGATATTCTGCTTGGCAACGACTGATTAAGCGCGAAAGCACCTGAGCGGCAGCTATTTATTCTGCGCGGCCATTCAACTTCAGTCACTTCCTCTGTTCTAAACCGTCAGTTTCCTCTGCAAGACGTGAGGAGGACAAACATGACGGAGACCGCTCTCTCTGCCCGTGCGGACATTGCCGACAAGGCCTTGGTGCGCTCATTTTCCTATATAAACGGCAGGTGGTGCGCAGCTGGCAACGGCGAAACCTTCCCGGTCAGCGATCCGGCGGATGGCGCAGAACTGGGGCATGTGGCGAGCCTATCAGCAGAAGAATCCTCTGCCGCAGTTGATGCGGCGCAGGGTGCATTTCCCACATGGGCAGGTTTGTTGCCGCAAAAGCGGGCCGCCATTCTGCGCCAGTGGTTTGAACTGCTGCTGGAACATAAGGACGACCTCGCCCGCATCATGGTGCTGGAACAGGGCAAACCCTTGTCCGAAGCACGCGGTGAAATCGAATACGGCGCGGCCTTTGTGGAATTCTACGCGGAAGAGGCCAAGCGTCCCAATATCGAAGGCGTCACCAGCCATCTGCCAGATGCCGAGGTGGAGCTGTGGCGCGAACCGGTGGGGGTGGCAGCGCTGATCACGCCATGGAACTTTCCCTCTGCCATGCTGACCCGCAAGGCAGCGGCGGCCCTGGCGGCAGGCTGCACGATAGTGGCCCATCCCTCAGGCGAAACCCCGTTCAGCGCCCTGGCATTGGCAGAACTCGCGGAACGCGCAGGCTTTCCGCCGGGTGTGTTCAATGTCGTGACCGGCAAGGCCGCGACCGTGGTGGAGCCCTGGACCCGCGACACCCGGGTGCGAGCGCTGTCCTTCACCGGCTCGACCAATATCGGCAAGCTGCTTTACCGGCAGTCCGCAGACTCCGTGAAACGGTTGGTGATGGAACTGGGCGGGCACGCGCCGGTGATCGTTTTCAAGGGCTGCGATCTGGACAAGGCCGTGGATGAGGCCATCAAGGCGAAATTTGCAACCTCCGGGCAGGACTGCCTTGGCGCGAACCGGATTTTCGTGGAGCGCCCGGTTTATGCTGAGTTCTGCGCGAGGTTCACCGAAGCTGCAAAGGCCCTGACAATCGGCAAGGGCATGGATGACTGTGATCTCGGCCCCTTGATAAACGAAAAGGCGGTGCAGAAGCAGGAAGAGCATGTCGCCGATGCACTGGCCAAAGGCGCCAGACTGACCTGCGGCGGCCAGCGGCACCCATTGGGGCCGCTTTTCTATGAACCCACTGTTCTTATTGATGTCCCCGCGGATGCGTTGATCATGTCCGAGGAGACATTCGGCCCCGTCGCCCCAATCACTGCTTTTGATACCGAAGAGGAGGCGGTCTGTCGCGCCAATGACAGCGAATACGGGTTGGTTGCCTATGTCCACAGCCACGATCCGCGCCGCATCTACCGGCTGAGCCGCGCACTGCAATACGGCATGGTGGCCGTGAACCGCACCAAGGTCACGGGTGCACCAATCCCCTTTGGCGGCACCAAACAATCCGGCCTTGGCCGCGAAGGCGCTCGGCTGGGAATGGAAGAATTCACCGAGATTAAATACGTTTGCCGCGACTGGGCCTGAGCCCCGCGCGGACGAGAAAGGAAGCTAAATGCTGAAGAATGATCAACTCGACCGGTGGGACCGCGAGAATTTTTTCCACCCATCGACCCATCTGGCCCAGCACGCCCGCGGTGAAAGCCCGAACAGGGTGATCCAGACCGCATCCGGCGTCTTCATCGAAGACCGTGACGGGAACAAGCTGTTGGATGCCTTTGCCGGCCTTTACTGTGTGAACGCTGGCTATGGCCGGCAAGAGATCGCAGAGGCAATTGGCGAACAAGCCAAGGAGCTTGCCTATTACCACTCGTATGTGGGCCACGGCACCGAGGCGTCGATCACCTTGTCGAAAATGATCCTCGACCGCGCGCCTGCGAACATGTCCAAGGTGTATTTTGGCCTCGGCGGCTCGGACGCGAATGAGACCAACGTCAAGCTGATCTGGTATTACAACAACATCCTTGGCCGCCCGGAGAAAAAGAAAATCATCTCCCGCTGGCGCGGCTATCACGGTTCGGGGCTGGTCACCGGTTCGTTGACCGGGCTGGAGCTGTTCCACAAGAAATTTGACCTGCCGATAGAGCAGGTCATCCATACCGAAGCACCCTATTATTACCGCCGCGAAGATCTGGGTCAGAGCGAGGAGCAGTTTGTGGCTCATTGCGCGGCTGAACTGGAAGCGCTAATCGAGCGCGAAGATGCGGACACCATCGCGGCATTCATCGGTGAGCCGGTTCTGGGTACTGGCGGTATCGTTCCGCCGCCTGCGGGTTACTGGGAGGCGATCCAGGCCGTACTGAAAAAATACGACATCCTGCTGGTCGCCGATGAAGTTGTCACCGGATTCGGTCGGCTCGGTGCCATGTTCGGCTCAGATCACTACGGGATCGAAGCGGACATCATCACCATCGCCAAGGGTCTTACATCAGCCTATGCGCCGCTTTCGGGTTCCATTGTCTCCGACAAGGTCTGGAAAGTGCTGGAACAGGGCACTGACGAAAATGGCCCGATCGGACACGGCTGGACCTACTCGGCGCATCCGATCGGCGCCGCCGCCGGTATTGCAAATCTCAAGCTGATCGATGAGTTGAATCTGGTCCAAAACGCTGGTGAGGTCGGAGCCTATCTGAACGCCGCCATGGCGGAGGCGCTGTCGTGTCATGCTCATGTTGGTGAAGTCCGCGGCGAAGGTATGTTGTGTGCGGTGGAATTCGTGAAGGACAAGGACAGCCGCATCTTCTTTGATGCTGCGGACAAGATCGGTCCGCGGATATCGGCTAAGCTGTTGGAGCAGGACAAGGTTATCGCCCGTGCAATGCCGCAGGGAGATATTCTGGGCTTTGCGCCGCCGTTCTGCTTGAGCCGCGCGGAAGCGGATCAAGTGGTCGCCGCAACAGCGCGAGCAGTTCAGACTGTTTTGGGCTGACATCATTTCACCGCTGCATAGCTGGGATCATCCACTTTTTGCATGGGATTCAGCCGACAGGCCTGTCGGCTGATTTTTCAAACCCATTCAACCAACGGTGGCACCTTGCGCTTCTCCTGGAAATGTTGGAACACCTGAAATCCGGTGTTGGATTAAGCACGGTGAATTCATGCAAAGTTTCGTATCACCATAAACGGAAGCGGCAAATGCTGCGGGCCGCACGAATGGCGGTAATACGAAAGCTGCACTGCGGCATTACTCGTTTGGATAAAGATCTCCTTTGGGCAGTCTACGGCAGAAGGCAAAGGTCAAATTAATCGACGTTAGGTCAGCAAGGCTGCCATTGAACACTTGCCCGGGGTTGGTTTTAGAACCAGAACCGCAGGACCAGCAGGATTCGGGGGAGTTTCAGAACGCAGCTTTCCATTGTTCAGTGTCCACAAACCAACGCTCCTCATAAATCTTTGCGTCGGTGAATTTGAACAACACGGCCAATTGGCTACCCTCAGGAACGCTGTCGCTCTTCCACTCAACAATCGAGATAACCTCGCCGGATTCGCCGATCTGTCGGATCGCAGTTATTGCAAACCCCGGTGGCAAAGCTGACCCAAGATTGTTTAATGAATTGCGAAACGCGCCTTTACCGGTCAGCACGTCATTCTGGCCCGGCATCGCAAAAATCATGTCTTCGGTGTAGTCCGCAATCAGTGTATCCCAATCACCACGGGCAACCGCGCCCCACCCGCTTTCAACGATTTCTGCATCACTTGATGGCTTTGTAACCAGCATTTTAAATCTCCGTTTGTTACTGTAGTCTCGCAACATTAGGGAGCGGGTGAACAGGGTGGTATCAGCCGAGTGCTCTATTTTGGCTACTGCGGCTGCAGTAAATGGTGTACTGCATTTAGATGAACACCCGACTGCAACCGCTCTCACTGGACGGTCATTGAGGTGAGTTTTGGAAAAACCCTCTGCGCAGGTTGAAAAGCTGAGCCCTCGGGAAGAGGAGATTGCAAAAGCATACTCCAACGGGGAAAGCTACAATCAGATTGCGGATCGGTTATTCATTGCGCCTTCAACTGTCCGGACACATTTGACAACCATTTATCGAAAACTTGGGGTTTCCTCAAAGCTGGAGTTGCACAAGTTTCTTGAGGAAATATCTCTGTGCTCGGAGGACGCGATCAGTCGTGGCACACCACTGCCTGACAAACCTTCAATAGCAGTACTGGCCTTCGACAATATGTCGGGAGACCCGGATCAGGAGTATTTCTCGGACGGAATTACCGACGACATCATTACGGCTTTGTCCCGCTCACCGTGGCTGTTCATTATCGCCCGGAATACAACATTTACTTACAAGGGCGAAAAGGTTGATGTGAAACGCGTCGCTGATGATCTGGGCGTAAGGTATGTACTCGAGGGCAGCGTGCGTCGATCGGGCGACCGGATCCGGGTGACGGCGCAACTGATTGATGGACTGTCCGGTGGGCATGTCTGGTCAGAGCGATATGATGGCTTGCTTGCCGATGTATTCGATCTTCAGGACGAGATTACAGGAAATGTTGTTGCGTCAATTCTGACTCGGGTACACCTGACTGCGGGCCAACCTATGGAAAAGCGCCTGCGCCCGGACCTGACAGTTTGGGAACTGACCATGCGCGCCTGGCATCTGCTCTATGATTTCGCGCCGGAGAGCTATGTCAAAGCCGAAGCATTGCTCGAACGGGCGCTGGAACGCGACCCCAACAGCGCTGAAGCCCACCTGGTTTACTCTGTGATCCTTTATCACAGTGTCATTCTGGGGTTTGCCGAGGACTCTTCGGCAGCTGCGACAAAAGCTTACGAGTTAGGCAGACGCGCAACGCGTTTGGGTGATCGAAACGAATATGCGCAATGGGCTCTCGGTCTCAGCTGTTTTGCCCTACGCCGCCATGAGGAAGCAGTAACCGCCTTGGAAAGAGCGGTAGAGCTCAATCCAAATTGTTCGGTTGCCCAAGGGTCACTGGGAACCGCACTGGGGCTGTTGAGTCGCGTGGACGAGGCTATTGTCAGTCAAGAAATCGCCATTAGGTCCAATCCGCGCGATCCCAGCATATTCTTTCGTTTTAGCGGTATGGCTTTGGCCCACTATTTGGCGGAGCGCTTCGATACGGCAATCGAGTGGGCTTCAAAAGCTGTTCACCTCATGCCTCAATGGTATTTCGGCCAATTCCTTCTTATTGCCAGCTACATGAGAGCAGGGCGGCAAGAGGACGCAAAGGCTGCTGTCGAAAGCTGTTACTCTGCCTTGCCCAACGCATCGGTTTCCGATTTTGATCGTATGCCACTGAAAGACGCCGCCGAGATGGAACGGATTAAAGATTGTCTGCGTGAGGCCGGATTGCGCGAGTAACCGATATTCGAGCACTGGGCAGCGAACAGCAGTGTCTTTCTCCTGGCGGGCACATACTGAGTTCAGAGCTCGCATGCGCAGCGAACGACTGGTTCGGTGAAGCTGCAACACGGCAAGGCTCGGTCCATTGAGTGTCCGCTCTGGGCCGAAGAGTTTCCACCGTGGAAAGCGAACGCGACAGGATACTTTGCTGATGGCTGAAAACCATTCTAACTGCAAAGCTTCGGTGATCCCGCGCTCCTGATTCCTCGGCCATAGAACATGTGGCGGACCCCGGCCCAGAAAGCTGCGGCTTCACACATGGGGCACGGCCTGGAAGATGAGTACATGACCGCTCTATTCAAATCTCGGTCATTGAGACGGCGCGCCGCGTCCCTGATCGCGGCCATTTCAGCGTGGCCCGTGGGGTCTTGATCCATGATGACCCTGCTCCATGATTGGCCAATAATGACATTATCGCGCACAATAACTGCACCAAACCCCTGATCTCCAAGTGCAATTGCGTACTGACGCATCTCGAAAGCGCGCTCCATGAATGTGGCGTCGCTGGGATCACTTGGTTGAGGTATCGCGGCGTCCGAACTCGTTGAAGTCTGGCCCACGACGGAGCTACTCAATCCGACTGTCAGTGCGCCAAAGCCTGATGCAGCGAGAAAGTCGCGCCTCGCGAAAACGAGTGCGCTCTGGTGGTCCTGCTCACGTTTTCTAATCTTGACCATTTTGCCGACATCCATGTGATGTATTCATCTCTGTCACCACCCTACCACGAGAATACCTTGATTTGTGGTCGGCCTAGTCCAAGCTGCCATCAACGCCTTTCACGTCTAATTCACCGCTTCAGCCTGCTGAATAGGTCTCAGCCCTCTACCGTGATCTTGAAGAAATCATGTCCGAGCGTGGCGTTGCGGTAGATCAAACGACGCTGAACCATTGGGTGACAAAAGCCGCGGATTCGGTGTCAACTCTTCGTTCAATCAGAAACTTCGCAACAGATCCCAACGTGGTGAGGGAGCAGTGCTGCTAACGGCCTATCTGGCGGCTTTGCAGGCAATGACCACGTCACACTAAGCGGATCGAGAAATTTTTTGAAAGCTTCTTGATTTGGAAAAAATGTGAGCGCATCTTCACTCCGTCTGAATGCCGCGACAGAAACGACGATTGGCGCGCGACGGCGCATTCAGCGCTGGAACCATTTCGAAATGGATCAAGAAAACGCTCCCAGCGCGGAGCCTCCATGTCTCAGGTTTGTCGCCGGGACAGCCGCAATACCTTCTTTTCTAAACCAATCCAAACCTGAACCTCGACGGTCGACAACACGTGCGGCACGGTTTCCCATTGGAAAAGAGACCGACGCGTTTCGACGGCGTTTTTTTCCCGATGCGACGGCAGCTGACTGGAACGACTGGCGCTGGCAGATGCGCGCCCGGATTCGCTCGGTTTCCGAGCTCGAACGTGTCTTCGATCTCAGTGCCGAGGAACGCCAGGCGGTCGGACGTCACGCGGGCGGACTGCCCGTGGGGATCACGCCCTATTACACCAGCCTCATGGGCCTCAGCGATCCGATGGAACCCCTCCGCCGCACCCATATCCCGGTGGGTCAGGAATACCTGCGCGCTCCAGGCGAGGCGGATGACCCCTTGGGCGAGGACCACGACACATCCGTGCCAGGACTCGTTCACCGGTATCCCGACCGGGTCCTCTTTCTGACAACAGGGACCTGTTCGACATATTGCCGCTATTGCACCCGCTCCCGCATGGTCGGGCAATCGGGCGGCGAGTACCAGTTCTCGACGCGTCAGTGGGAAAAGGCGCTCTGTTACATTGAGGCTCACCCGGAAATCCGCGACGTCCTTCTGTCCGGCGGTGATCCATTGACCATATCCGACGAGAAACTCGACTACCTTCTGGGCCGGCTGCACGCCATTCCACATGTCGAGTTTGTTCGCATGGGCACCAAAGTTCCAACCGTGCTCCCGATGCGGATCACCCGCGATCTGGTCCGGGTGTTGAAGAAGCACCACCCGCTCTGGCTGTCGATCCATGCGACCCACCCGAAAGAACTGACACCTGAAGTCACCGAAGCCTATGCGCGGTTGGCTGATGCGGGAATTCCACTTGGCTCGCAAACGGTTCTGCTGAAAGGCATCAATGACAGTGTTGAAACGATCAAAGCGCTTAATCACGGGCTGCTGAAACGCCGGGTGAAGCCCTACTACCTTTATCAGTGCGATCCGATCACCGGCTCTGCCCATTTCCGCACGCCTGTTTCGAAAGGTCTGGAGATCATCGCAGGATTGCGCGGGCACACCACCGGATATGCCGTCCCGCAATATGTGATCGACGCGCCTGATGGCGGTGGCAAGATTCCCTTGCTGCCCGACTATGTCGTGGGCCGCGACGGCGACGACCTGATCCTGCGCAACTTTGAAGGCAAGCACTATCGCTACCCCGACCCGCTCGAAGGCGGTACAGCAATTGGAGAGGGCGCGCCATGCTGATCGGCCTGACTTATGACCTACGCGACGATTATGCTGGTATGGGCCTGTCCGAGGAAGCGCTGGCCGAATTCGACAGTCCGCAGACGGTAGAGGCGCTGGAGGCCGCGCTTGCGCGCACCGGGCACCGCACAGACCGGATCGGCAATATTCGCGCGCTGGCCTCCCGGCTGGTGGCCGGGGATCGTTGGGATCTGGTGTTCAACATCGCCGAAGGGGTCTCGGGCCGCTCGCGCGAAGCTCAGGTCCCGGCGCTGTTGGAAGCCTACGACATTCCCTATACTTTCTCTGACCCGTTGACCCAGGCGCTTGGACTGGACAAGGCCATGGCGAAACGGATCGTGCACAATGCCGGCCTTCCGACCGCGCCCTTTGCCGTGTTTGACAGCACAGAAGACGTCGCGAACTCGGAATTGCCGTTCCCCCTGTTCCTCAAGCCGCTGGCCGAGGGAACCGGAAAGGGCTACGAAAACGCCTCCAAGGTTGTCGAAGCCCAAAACGCTGTCCGTGTCACGCAGGACCTGATCGCCCGCTTCGCACAGCCCGTTCTGGCCGAAACCTACCTTGCTGGGCGCGAGTTCACGGTTGGTATCCTTGGCAATGGCGCACAAGCGCGTGTCATCGCGGTGATGGAGGTCATGCTGCACGACCGTTCGGGCGATCAGATCTACAGCTTCCTGAACAAGGAACAGTGCGACACCCATGTCCTCTACGCCCTCGCCGATGATGCCGAGGCGCGCGAAGCAGGGCGTGTCGCGCTTGGCGCCTATCACGCGTTGCAGTGTCGCGACGCGGCACGAATAGACCTGCGATCCAATACCTCCGGTCAACCACAGTTTCTTGAAGTCAACACGCTGGCGGGCTTGCACCCAACACATTCAGATCTGCCGATCCTGTCGGGCAAGGCCGGGCTTTCCTACGATGATCTGATCGCTGGAATTGTAACGGCGGCGCTTTTGCGGATTGACCAACACCAGGAGGCGCAGCGCGTCACACTATGAAAGATTTGAATATCCCCGTCCTACTCGGGGCCACCGGGAACACACCGGATGAACGAGACACTGTGCGAACCGCGCTTGCGGTCCGCGATGCGCTGGTCTCCCTCGGGGCCAAGTCGTGGCTTTACATTTTGGATCAGGGCGCTGACTCTTTGGATGCGCTTGCCGCTGACCGACCTGATCTTGTCTTCAACCTCGTAGAGGCGATTGACGGGATCGCCAGCCCTGCAGCTGCCATCCCCAAGGGCCTTGCGCGTCGCGGCCTGCTCTTCACCGGCTGCGGCGGGGAGCCATCGTGGATCTGCCGGTCTAAGATTGCGCAGAAGGTACGAATGCGATCAGCCGGATTGCCGACACCGGCCTGGAGCCAGAACGGCGTATCTCTTGCGCGCGCGCGCAAGGTGATCGTCAAGTCGATCACCGAACACGCTTCGATCGGCATCAACCAGACCTCAGTTATGTCGGGTAGGCGCGCGGCGCAGATCATCGCCGAGAAGATGGCTCAAACGGGCGATCCCCATTTTGCCGAAACCTTTATCGATGGCCGCGAGTTCGCCCTGTCCCTGCTTGAAACTGACGAAGGCGTGCGTGTCCTGCCCCCGGCCGAGACACTCTTTCTGGGCTACGGGGATCATGCCCATCACATCGTCGACTACGACGCCAAGTGGGTCGAGGACAGCCACGGCTATCAGAACACCCCGCGGTGCTTTGATTTTCCAAGCACGGACGATGCACTGCTGCAAGAGCTGCAACGCCTAGCCCGCGCCTGCTGGGACCTGTTCGGCCTGTCGGGATATGCCCGCATCGACATTCGTGTCGATGATGCGGGACAACCCTGGATCCTTGAGGTCAATACCAACCCCTGTCTTGCTCCAGACGCTGGTTTTGTCGCCGCCGCCGCAGAGGCCGGCCTATGCTTTTATGACGTGATATCGGTGATCGTGTCGTCCGGTCTGCAGTCGTCCAAAAAGGCGGCCTGAGATGTTCCGCATACGAAAAGTCCCGGATACACGAGCACCAAATAATCGAAACGCCGTTGCCGAGGCTCAAGCCATCCTGCGGGCCCAGTTTCCCGGCATGGCTCCCGAAGACATCGACACACTTCCCGCGCGCCTCGCGGACCCGTTCACCCATCGGTTTGTCGCCGAATTGCTGGTGGCCGAGGACGCACGGTCCCATGTCCGCGCGGCGGCCGTGATGCTCTATGATCCCGAACTGGCGTTTGCCTTCCTCGACATGCTGGCGACAGAGCCTGGCGCGAAACCCGGTCGTGGCGCGGGTGGAGCGCTTTATGAGCGTGTGCGGCTTGAGGCGGCAGCACTCGGCGCTGAAGGCCTGTATTTTGAATGTCTGCCGGACGATCCCGAGCGCAGCC
This sequence comes from Ruegeria sp. AF8, assembly GCF_056541825.1. Classification (NCBI taxonomy): domain Bacteria; kingdom Pseudomonadati; phylum Pseudomonadota; class Alphaproteobacteria; order Rhodobacterales; family Roseobacteraceae; genus Ruegeria; species Ruegeria sp. AF8. The sequence goes on from NZ_JBQFYW010000025.1 coordinate 40,963, forward strand.
TTGATCCGACCGTCCGAGTACAGAATTCGGCGCGGCTAAAATTTTATGAACGGTTCGGCGCGCGCCCGATTGTCGGCACAGCCTATGAAACACCGCTTTCGCCTGAAGATGCCGACACGCCGCATCTCGTCTTCGACGGGCTGGGCCGGTTCGACCTGCCGGACGCCGCTAGGCTGCAAAACATCGTGCGCGCGATACTGGAACGGAAATACGGCACGCTCTGCCCGCCGGACTATGTGGCCGAGGTCGTGGGGTCGATCCACAAAGGAGCGTATGCGCTGCGCCCACCCCGCTATAAGGGGACGAGGACTGTCGCCACGCCCAACGACATGCGCCGACCCATTCCGCTGATCGTCAATGACCGGCACGACATCCATCACATCCGCGAGCGGGGTTATGTCGAAAGCCCGGTCCGGATCAACTCAATCCTCGATGACCTCGACGCAACGGGCCTGTTCGTCCGCTACGAGACCCGCCATTTCCCCGACCGGTGGATACGCGAAGTGCATGACGCCCGGTTGATCGATTACCTCAAGAGCGCATGCGCGGAAGCGCCGGAAAAGACCTCAATCTATCCTTATGTGTTCCCGGTGCGCAACGCGACGCGCCCCCCGAAAGAGCGATCGGTGCTGGCGGGCTATTGGTGCATCGACACATTCACACCCATCAACCGAAACGCCTGGCCCGCGGCGCGGCGCGCTGTCGATTGCACGCTGACCGCAACTGATGCAGTTCTGGGTGGCGCTCCGGCGGCCTATGCGCTTGTGCGTCCACCAGGTCATCATGCAGAACGCAAGACGTTTGGCGGGTTCTGCTATCTCTGCAACGGGGCTATCGCCGCCAGCTACCTTTCGCATTATGGCAAGGTCGCAATTCTCGACATTGATTATCACCACGGCAATGGCCAGCAGGACATCTTCTACAAGCGCGCCGATGTGCTGACAGTTTCCATCCACGGCGACCCGAGCTTTGCCTACCCCTATTTCACCGGGTTTCGAGACGAGACCGGGCTCGGAGCGGGTGCAGGCTATAACCTCAACATTCCGCTGCCTGAAACTGTATCCCCGGCGAAGTATCTCCTGGCCTTGGATCAGGCGCTGGCACGGATCGCGGAGTTTTGCCCCGATTATCTTGTTGTATCGCTGGGATTTGACACGGGCCGTGGCGACCCGACCGGAACCTGGTCCAACCGCCCCGAGGATTTTCGCCGCATCGGCGCGCGGATTGCGCAGCAAGGATATCCGACGGTACTGGTTCAAGAAGGTGGATATCGGATCCGGACACTCGGCCCGAACGCACGAGCCTTTTTCGAAAGCTTCGCGAGCGGGCTTAATTCGAAGCGGCATTCGGTTGGAAAGTGGTCACAAGCAAAATCCAATCATATGCCGCGACGATGGCGCACTGTGGTCAGACCCGACGACCCGGCACAAATCAGCGCTCTTGTCGCCGCAACGGATCGGTTTTCGGCCGAGGAAATCGCGATTGCAAAAGAACTGGCGGAAGAGCGCATCGCGCGGGGCCGTGCATCTGGGTACCATTTCCTTTTTGCCAGCCGAGGCGACCGTTTAGAGGGATTTGCCTGCTATGGCATGATCCCCGGCTCGGAGACGAGCTGGGATCTCTATTGGATCGCAGTTCAGCCCGAACTACAGGGCAAGGGTTTGGGCGCCGAGATATTGCATCGCATAGAGACCGCCATTGACCGCGCCGAAGGCCGCCAGGTCTTCATCGACACCTCGTCCAGCCCGGCCTACGCAAGCACACGCGCTTTCTATCTGCGCCAGGGCTATCACCTTGCTGCTGAATTGGACGATTTCTACCGGGAAGGCGACGGCAAGGCAATCTACGCAAAGGTTCTGTCAGTGTGACCGTGGCAAAGCCCGCCATTCGTCCTATAGAAATAGGGCCGCAGCGTTTTCGCTGTTGTGCCGATCATGGCTGGAGAGGTTCGTGAACAAGCCTCAGCACTCAAACTGGATGCACGAGCGACGGAAGCCACATGTCCCGCCATTTGGGAAAAATACTACATTGTCCATCCTGCGGATTTGGAAAACGTTCTTCGCCAAATCCAGGCCAATCATGCTAATATCTTCCATAGACGCTTCCATTCAGGTTGTTTGCAAACCCACAATGGCACACCGAGGCCAGCGGGGGCGTCTACACCTTCAGAACCTGATGGCACAGCATTGTTCACCTGCTTTAACCTGGAAAACGATCGTGCGGGGTCGATCAATGCGACATTGACCAAAGTCGACACGCTTCCGGCCAAATTCGAGGCCCAGAAATATAGATCCATTCGCTGAACGCTTTACGTCAGAAATTTTCGCGAGAAATCGTGGACGGGCAGTAATTTGTTGTTGGTGAAAAATTTGACAAAATGAGTTATCTGTTAGTCAGGGTTTTGGGTTTTGGGAGGGGCGAGTGCACTTTGGGCTGGAGAAAATAGGTGAGATCCGAGGAGCACGTCATCTTCTTTCATTATGCCTTCTGATCCTCATTACCGGTTGCTTCGAGAAAGAAGCGGAAGAATCGACCCCCACTGCGCCGAAGGTTGTCGTCGCCCAGGCAACGACAGAAGAGGTGCCGCTTTATCTTGAGTTAACCGGTCGTACAGAGTCACCCAACACAGTTTCCGTGCGGTCGCGCGTCGATGGTCACGTTGAAGCCCGTCCTTTCAAAGAGGGTACAGATATCGTCAAAGGCGATACCCTGTTCGTAATTGACCAACGTCCTTACGAAGCCGAGCTCAAGCGCCACAAGGGCGAACGAGACAAAAGCCAGGCTGGCTTCGATTTTGCGCAGAGGGAAAAGGAACGGTATTCCGCGTTGGCAAGTGATGGAACCATTGCGCAGGAGAAATTGGACCGGTCAACCACCGACGCGGCCCAAGCCAAAGGTGATCTCGACAGCAGCCAGGGCGCGGTGGAATCGGCACAGGTCAACCTTGATTATGCTACGGTTTCTGCTCCGATCACTGGGCGTATCGGACGCGTTTATCAGGATGTCGGCAACGTCGTTTCGGCAAATGTCACCGTCCTGACCGAACTGGTCCAAATGGATCCGCTGTTTGTCTATGTAAGCCCAAGCGAAACGCAATTTCTGGAGCTGGAAAAATACAGATCGGCAAATCCGGATCTGAAGGTGGCGATAACGCTGGTTGATGGCAGCGTACACCCGCACCCTGGCGCTCTTGATTTTTTGGAACCGGGCATTGATCCCACGACCGGTACCATTGCCGTGCGTGCCGTGTTTCCCAATCCCGAAAAAACGCTCCGCCCCGGTCAATATGCCAGAGTGAACATCCAGCTGGCCGAGCAGGCGGGCCAGATAACAGTGCCCTCTGAAGCTGTTGCACAAGATCAAGCCGGTTTCTTTGTTTTTGTTGTCGACAAAACTGACAAGGCCGAAATGCGCCGGGTTACTGTTGGCCGTGACTACGAAGGTCGCCGTATCATAGAGACGGGGCTCAAGGACGGTGAAGTGGTCCTCGTGCAGGGGCAACAACGTGTCCGTTCAGGACAGGCTGTTGATGTAAAAAAGCCATCTGCGGACTCGGGTGCTGACAAGGCTGATGGCTGAATGCTGAGCCGGTTCTTCATCTTCAGGCCCGTCTTCGCTTCAGTTATCGCGTTGGTTATTGTGATTGCCGGGTTGATCTCGATCCCGCTGCTTCCCGTTGGTGAGTTCCCGGAAGTCGTGCCTCCAACGGTTGTCGTCAGCGCCACCTATACCGGCGGCAGCGCCGAAGTCGTGGAAGAGGCGGTGACCATTCCCCTCGAAGAGCAGATCAACGGTGTCGAGGGCATGGTTTACATGGCGTCCACCAGCTCCAACGACGGTACCTCGAACATAACGGTCACATTCGAGGAAGATTACGATCTCAGTATCGCAGCCGTGGACACTCAGAACAGAGTATCCACGGCGATGGCGCAACTCCCGGACGAGGTGGTCGCGTCTGGCGTGACCGTCACAAAGGAGTCGGTTGACCTGATCATGGGGGTTAACCTGATTTCGCCGAACGGCCAATTCGACGAACTCTTCATCTCAAACTACGCGGACATTCACATCACGGATCGCCTCAAACGTATTCCGGGTGTTGGCACGGTTATGGTTTGGGGTGAGCGGGTCTATGCAATGCGGATTTGGCTTGATCCCGAAAAGATGGCAAGCCTCGGCTTGACAACCTCAGACGTGTATGACGCGATCACCGAGCAAAACCAGCAGGTCGCCGCCGGTTCGTTGGGCGCGCCACCGAACCGCAACAGCCAGAAGTTTCAACTGACGCTGACTGCAAAGGGAAGGCTGCAAAGCAAGGAAGAATTTGAGGATATCGTTCTGGGCATCGGCGGTGACAGTGCTGTCATCAGGCTTAAGGACGTGGCGCGGGTGGAACTGGGCGCCGAGGACTATTCGTTCAACTCGACCTTGGATAGCGGCCCGACGGTGGGCCTTGGTGTTATGCAACTTCCGGGGGCCAACGCCCTGCAACTGGCATCGCAGGTTCGCGAAACCATGGCGGAACTGTCACAGGATTTCCCTGAAGGCCTTGAATATACGGTTATCTACGACACAACGAACTTCGATCGAGAAGCCATTCGGGATGTTCTCTTCACACTTGGACAGGCCATTCTGCTTGTCGTTTTTGTCATCGTCATCTTCCTGCCCAACCTGCGGGCGGCGCTAATCCCGGTGATAACAATTCCGGTTTGTCTGATCGGCACTTTCGCTTTGATGTACGCTCTGGGCTTTTCAATCAACCTGCTGACGTTGTTCGGTCTTGTGCTGGCGGTTGGTCTGGTTGTCGATGACGCAATTGTCGTGGTCGAGAACGTATCGAGGCATATAGAAAACGGTGAGACGGATGCCAGGGTTGCCGCGCGCCGCGCGATGGACGAAGTTACCAGCCCGATTGTGGCCACTTCGCTGGTTCTGATGGCCGTTTTCATACCTGTCGCCCTGATGCCCGGGCTTACCGGTAAGTTATACCAGCAGTTCGCCCTGACCATTGCCTCGGCCGTTGCCATTTCGGCGATCAACGCCCTGACGCTCAGCCCGGCCTTGTGTGGTTTGTTGCTGGGCGGGGCACGGCCAAAGGCAAAGATAATCCAAAAATTCGACGCTGGGTTTGCCTGGTTCACGCGGCGTTATGAGGCGGTGGTTGGCTGGTTCATCCGGGTCTGGCAACCTGTGGCCCTGGGCTTTGCGGCATTACTGGCGGGAACTGTCTACATGTTTACCGTTGTGCCTGTGGGTTTTATCCCAAACGAAGATCAGGGTTATTTCATCATCAGTTTGGAAACTCCGGAAGGCACCGCGTTGGGTCAGACCCAAAAGGTTATGGATGAGGCTTACGAAATTCTGCATGATCTGCCGGGGGTCAAAGGCGTCATTACCTTCACTGGCTTCAGCATCTTGACGAACACTTCAGCGCCCAACCAGGGTAACCTGTTCGCAGTTCTCGAGTCCTGGGACAAGAGGAAGGGATCCGGTGAGAGCGTAGCGGCGCTCATAGCCAAGGCGCAGGCACAATTTGACGAAATTCCGGGTGGAATACTTACCACATTCAACCCACCCCCCATCTTCGGCCTTTCGCCAACCGGTGGTTTTCAATTCGAACTGCAGGACACAACCGGCGGCTCGCTGCAGGACTTGGAGCAGCTGACTCGGGAAATGGTTGCGGCTGGAAATGCCCGGCCTGAATTGTCTGGCCTGTACAGCCCGTTTTCCGCCAGCACTCCGCAGCTGCATATCGAGCTTGACCGCACCAAGGCTCTGACCGAGGGCATTTCGATTGGTGATGTATTTGATGCGCTGCAAACGTTTTTGGGCGGCGTCTACGTCAACGATTTCAACGTCTACGGCAGAGTGTACAAAGTCTACCTGCAAGCCGATGTAGATGCCCGGCAAGCCGAAGAAGACATTGGTCGGCTCTACGTGCGCAACGACAAGGGCAGCATGGTGCCGTTGAGTGCTTTGGTAAAGTTGCAGCCCCAGATCGGCGCGCGCACCATCAATCACTACAACCTGTTCCGTTCGACCAGTATCAGTGGTGCTGCAGGCGAAGGACACAGTTCCAGTCAGGCGATCACGGCCATGAACACTTTGGCGAAACAAACGCTTCCAAGGGGGTATACCTTCGAGTGGACTGGTAATGCGTATCAAGAAATCAAGGCTGGGAACGTGGCTCCGATCCTTTTCGCGCTGGCCGTCGTATTCGCCTTTCTGTTTCTGGCCGCCCAGTATGAAAGCTTCGTTATGCCCTTCATGGTTTTGCTGGCGGTTCCTCTCGCGATATTCGGGGCCCTGGTTGCGCAATGGCTGCGCGGCTATGACAACAACATCTATTGTCAGATCGGACTGGTCATGTTGATCGGTCTCGCAAGTAAAGGTGCCATCCTGATCGTCGAGTTCGCCAGACGTCGTCGCATGGAGGGTCTTTCGGTTGAGGACTCGGCAATGGAGGCAGCGCGTATCCGAATAAGGCCATTGTTGATGACCGCGTTTGCTTTCATCCTGGGCGTTGTGCCGCTGGTCATTGCCAGCGGTGCGGGATCTGCGGCCCGAAGATCCCTTGGAACGGCTGTCTTTGGCGGGATGATTGTCGCGACAGCACTTAGCCTCGTGCTTGTACCGGTGTTGTACGTAGTCATTGAGCGGCTACGAGAGCGTTTAACAAAAAGTCGCTCGATCTCCTATTGAAACCGTAGATTCAGGTTGCGCGAAAAACGATTAGCGCTCTTAGTTATTGGGGCGCTGTTTATGTTGTGAAGGTTGGGTCACGACAGTCGAGGTTACGAGTTCACATACCGCAATTTAGCTTAGTCAACTTATCGGCGGGAAAGCAATCCACTTGACCTTCCCCCGCGATTAGGGCCGGTTTGATCTGGAATCTTCCGTTTGGGTTTTAGTGTTGAGCGGCAGCGCGGAGACCGCAAGAGTCACAAGCAAGGGGCTCATATCTGGTGCGGCACGCACACCAGAAGCGGATGAGGTGGGTGGCTCCTGCTCCACCGGCATCAAATGTGCCGAAGTGCAGTTATCACCGACTGCTAGGAAAGGAGCCACCCAATGATAGTAAAGACCGTAGGCCTGGATCTGGCCAAGGATGTTTTTCAAGTTCACGGCATTTCAGAGAACGGCCGCGTGATTTTCAACAAAGCCATCAAACGCGCAAAGCTGCTCCGCTTCTTTGAGACGCTTCCACCCTGCAGGGTCGGGATGGAAGCCTGCGGCTCGTCTCATCACTGGGGTCGCCAGCTGCGCAAATTGGGGCACGACGTGAAGCTCATGCCCGCCGGATACGTCAAACCCTACGTGAAACGCGGCAAGAACGACGCCGTTGATGCTGAGGCAATCTGCGAAGCGGTCCGTCGGCCAACCATGCGGTTTGTCGAGATCAAGACGGAAGAGCAGCAAGCCATTCTCTCAATCCACCGGACTCGCGATCTGGCCGTCCGGCAACGCACTCAACTGGCCAACATGATCCGTAGCTTGTTGCGTGAGTTTGGGCACATCCTGCCGATCGGAATTGAAGCGG